>JBMNCR010000056.1:13486-149325 GCA_049366695.1 Eubacteriaceae bacterium | reverse complement strand
CCTGATCGTTGGTATGGTAATTTATCAACAATTAGACAAGGTTCGCATGGCGGATATGTGCGTGCTGCACAAAATATTTGCAAATGTTACTATAATGATAGTTCTATAGATGTAGACGGTTATTTTGGTCCTATAACTAAATCAGCAGTGGTGACTTATCAAGATGGACAGGGTTTAGGCGTTGATGGTATAGTAGGACCAAATACATGGAGATCAATGAATAGTAAATTATCTGGTTATTATGATTCTCCTCAAGTTCAAGTAGGTTATTTTAAAGTAGCTTATGGTGGAGGAGGGTATTATCCCACAAACGTTTTTAGAAGGCTACCTTATGATAATTATAAATGGGAGACTTATCGTAGTGGGTCTGGATGGTACCTAGTTAAATATTAGTATACTTATTTAGGTGGGGGTAATACTCCCTACCTTCAATTAGATAATTTAAATATAAATTGGAGGAAATTATGATTCATATGAAAAGAAAAACTATAATAGTGACTATTATTTTATTATGTAGTTTAATTACCGCATGCCAATCAACTCCAACAGATAAAGTAGTAATTAGTAAGGGTGATGATAATTTATATAGTATAATAAGCCAATCCCCAGTTCAAAAGTTTGATGGAAAATATCCTGCACCTGATATATGGAAAGAAACTTTAAGTGGTCTAAGTGATGATCTAACTATAAATATCGATGCAAATATTGAAATACCAAATATAGATGCATACCCTGTAGTTGAAATAGAGCCTAATGAAATTACTCAGGAAGATGCAGATAAAATAATGAATGTGTTAATTGGAGATGCAAAAATATTACAACCAACAGCAAATGATCTTTTATATCCTATCACAAAAAAAGCAATTGAAGAAGAAATATTAAGATTAAAAGGGAGTATTACTGATCCTGACTCTAATTTAAATATTTTTTTTGAAAAAGGATCAGAGGAATATAATGAAAAATTAACAGAAATAAATGAATCAATAGAAAGATTTGAGAAAGAGCTAATTAATGCCCCTGAAGAAATTATTCCAGAAGAAGCTTCTAGGGAATTCGAAAAAATTAATTTAGAAGGTATTGGAGATTTCATGCAAATAGAGGGGAATCCTCAATTAGTTGATGTGAAATCATCTTATATTAAAATGACTAAACCAATTAATAAACCATTTTATCATCAAAATATTGTTTTTTTTAAAAATTTCCCATATACCTTGCTTAGTTCTAATTTAATAAATTTAAAGAATGTTAGTATATCTCAAAAAGAAGCAAAAAAAAGAGCTTATAACCTTTTAGAAGATTTAGAGATTAAAGATATGCAAATATCATTAACATGTTCTGCATATCAAGAAGGTTTATATGATAGAGATACAATGAAGAATGTATATGATACTCCACAAAGTTATGTTTTTTACTTTACAAAAAATGTTGAAGGTACCCCTATTACTTACCAAGAGTCAAGGCTTAATGCTGAAGAACTTTCAAAGCAATTTGCTCCTATTTTTGGACAAGAAATGATAAGAGTAATTGTTGATGATACTGGAATACTTGAGTTCTGGTGGAGTGCGCCTTCAAAAGTAACAAATATTATCAATTCAAATGTTGAGTTATTACCATATGAAGACATTCAAAAGATATTTAAAGAATACATTCCATTAAAATGTGATTTAGTAAATGATTATCAAGATGATGTGATAATACATAGAACTATAAATATTAACAGAGTTGTCTTAGGTTTAACCCAAGTAATGAAAAAAGATGCTCTAGGAGAATACATGTTAATACCTACATGGAGCTTTTTTGGAAATGAAGTAGATAGGTTTATTGCTCAACAACCAGGAGGATATATATTAGATGAAAATAATGAATATACCGAAGAGTCTGTAGGAAGGAGTTTCTTAACAATAAATGCTATAGATGGCAGTATTATTGATCCTACGGTGGGGTACTAGGATAGAAAAGTTGGACAGTTGGTTAGGAAAAGATCAAAAACATAATATAAAAGCATGAAACACTTAAAAACAATAGGGGAATAATTGTCATATGATTCAAGAACAAATTTTATTTCATAATGTTGGTGATTAAGCTATTGTAGATTTTTCTCTTTTAAAAAAAACCTAAAAAACTACTTGGATACATTCCAACATTCCACTTTCCAACTAACCAACTATTATACCAATAAATCAATCTATAAAATACATTACAAAGGAGAAAACTTATTATGAAGAAAAAATCATTCAAAGGTACACCATGGAAGAAATTAAGCTAGATATTCGTCGTAGTATAAATAATCCTTCCTTTTGGATATCTATAATAATAACGCTACTAGTGATAGCACTGGGAATAGGATCAAAAATGCTTTTTCCTGAAGGAGCTACAGAGGGGCTTTCACCTTATTATCATGCTGAAATTCTCTTTAAAGCATTAAGTTCAGATATTGTTTTAATGGTTGTGCCGATACTGTGTACTTTACCCTATACTACGGCATTCTTAGAGGAACACACCAGTGGATATATTAAAACATATATAATGAAATGTAATAAAGAAAGTTACATAAGGGGGAAGGTAATAGCACCTGCAATATCTGGAGGATTATGCCTTGCTTTAGGAATATTAATAGCTTATTTCATAGGATATCTTGTTTATGCTCCATTAGAGCTAGTAGATGAAACGGCTATTTCACCTTTTATAGAAGTACTAAAAACAAGCATGCTTTTCTTTACAAGTGGTTGCCTTTGGGCGAGCATAGGTGCATTATTTGCCAATATTTCGTTATCAAAATATATGGCATATGCATCACCCTTTGTATTTTTTTATGTTTTAGTAATATTAGCAGAGAGATACTTTCAAAAATTGTATATTATTAATCCAAAAGAATGGCTAATATTACAAAACTATTGGCCAATGGAGGAATGGGGAGCAATATTACTAATGGGGATATTAACTGTAATAATATGTATGATTAATGATAATGTCATAGAAAAGAGAATTAACAATGAATAGTATAAATCAAGTATGGAAAATATGTTTATACAACTTTAGAGGATGGAAAAAAAATCCTAGGATTGTTATAACCTTTGGTCTTGCTTTTGTATTATGTTTTCTGCTTACGGATAAAGCAGTAAGATTTAGTTATGAATTCGATACAATAATGCAAATAGCAGAGCCTTTTGTATGGACATTTGGAGATAGTAATTCCATACTTTTAGCATCCCTATTATTAATATTACTTTTTTCAGATATGCCATTTTTAGGGGCAGGAATACCTTATTACCTTATGCGAACTAGCCGTTTCAAATGGATGTTAGGACAATTATTGTATATAGTATTGGCAACGTTTATATATATGCTTTTTATTCTAATTTCTAGCATAGTAATATGTGCCAAAAACTCTTTTTCTGGAAACATGTGGTCAAAAACTGGAGCTATCTTAGGTTATTCCTCTGCTGGAGAGTCCATAGCCCTACCGAGTTCAGTAAAAACAATGGAAATGTCAACACCATACGATTGTATGTTAACAATATTTCTATTAATGTTGTTATATACTTTATTGTGCGTTTTTATTATGTTTTTCTTTAACTTAATAAAAGGCAAATTTTGGGGGGTTGGTAGTATCTTTGGATTTAGTATATACGGAATTTTACTAAATCCTGAAATATTTAAAAATGCTTTAGAATTAACTGACGAACAGATGTATATTGCAAATGTAGCTACAGGTTGGTTATCTCCACTAAACCATGCAACATATCATATGCATAACTTTGGATATGATTTATTACCTAGGCTTTGGCAAACATATATAATATATTTAGTTTTAATATTATTATTTTTTATATTATCCTACTTTGCTGTTAGAAAATATAACTTTAAATTTACAGGGGGATTGGAATGATAGAAAAAAAAGATATAGCCATAAGTGTTCAAAATGTATATAAATCCTTTGAAGATGAAGAAGTATTGCATGGAATAACCCATGATTTTGAAGAAGGAAAAATTCACGGAATAGTAGGAAATAACGGTAGTGGTAAAACGGTACTATTTAAGTGCATATGTGGTTTTTTATATCCTACTAAGGGGAAGATATTTGTAGATTATCAACAGGTGGGCAAGGATATGGATTTTCCTGAAGACATGGGAATTATAATCGAGACACCTGGATTTCTACCTTATCAATCAGGTATGAAAAATCTTCAAATATTAGCATCTTTACGTAAAAAAATAGATGATAAAACCATATATGAAAATATAAAAAAAGTAGGTCTTGATCCAGATATGAAAAAACCTGTAAGGAAATACTCCTTAGGTATGAGACAGAGATTAGGAATTGCCCAAGCCATTATGGAAGACCCACTAATGCTAATACTTGATGAACCTTTTAATGGGTTGGATAAACATGGAGTAGCAGATATGAGGCATTTAATAAAGGAACTAAAAGAAAAGGGGAAAACAATACTCCTTGCCAGCCATAATCAAAATGATATTGATGAACTATGCGATACTGTATGTGAAATGGATGCAGGTATTTTGACGGAGATAAGGTAATATGATGATAGAAAAACAGAAGGAACCATTAATAGTGGCAAGAAACTTAACTAAAATATATAAAACGGCTAAAACAAGGTTAAAAGCCCTTTCAAGTGTAGACATAGATGTTATGGAAGGTGAATTTTTGGCAATAGTAGGCACATCTGGAAGTGGAAAATCTACTCTATTATCCCTCCTTGCAGGACTTGAAACGCCAAGTGCTGGAAGAATAGCTATTAAGGGTAGAGGTATACATAGAATGGATGAAAATCAACTTGTTAAATTCAGACTACATAATACTGGTTTTGTATTTCAATCTTTTAACCTATTTGAAGTATTAACAGCTCAAGAAAATGTGGCATTTTCATTAATGGCGCAAGGAGTAGGGAAATTAGAGAGAATGTCTAGGGCAAAGAAGCTATTACATGAATTTGGTTTAGGTGAGCATTTACACCACAAGCCAAGCGAATTATCAGGAGGACAGCAACAAAGGGTCTCTATAGCAAGAGCAATAATAACAAATCCAAAGATTATTTATGCAGATGAACCTACTGGAAATCTTGACAGCTATACAGCAAATAGCATTATGGAAATATTAAAAGATATATCACAAAAAGAAATTACAACTATCCTAATGGTAACCCATGATATAGAAAAAGCAAAATATGCGGATAGAATAATAAGAATAGAGGATGGAAGTATAACAGATTTGGAGGGCGAGATTTGAAAAAAATAATAGTATTAATAATAATTCTTTGTATTTTAGTATTATCAGCAACAGCAATTTCAGCAGATAACAGCGGACTTCAAATAGATAATGCCAATATATATGATGGTATGAGTAAGTCTTATTCAGGAGGATATAAACCTACAATCGCAAATGATAAAGCAACCATAGTTTTACCTCTCCTTTATAATGGCGTGGAGCCTATCACAAATAACTCAATAACTGCTAGCCTAGATTTAGGATCAACTGATAAGTCACCTTTTGAATATGCAAACTATCAAAAGAATATAACTCTTAATAGTAACTCTATAGGTAATGGAACAAATACAGTTGAAGGTTATTTAGTAAAATTTGATATACCTTTAAATTCTCAAAAATACATTGGTACCTATCCGGTTATAATAAATACTTCTTTTTCTACAACAACTGAAAGTAATATTGAAAAATCCTTTACTGTATACTTATCTATAACTGATGGGATAGATCCAAATCTTCCTACAGATGAAGAAAAGACTAAAGAACCTCAACCTAAAATAATAATAAATAATTACAAAGTTACTCCTTCAGTGGTTGAAGCCGGAAAAGAATTTAGTGTTAAATTAACATTATTGAACACAGAAAAAAATAATTCTGCTAAAAACATATTGGTAACTTATTCTGCAACTGGAGATGTTTTGCCAAATGACAATAAAACCACCTTTTATATTGATGAAATAAAAGGAAATAAGACCCACAATTTAAATTTAAAATTAAAAACAATCCAAAATGCTAATCCAACCCCTCAAAAAGTTGCCATCACTATTAATTATGAAGACAGTGATATGACTACATATTCTATAAGCGATGAAATAACTGTAGAAATAAAACAACCAATACGCATTAAATTTGATGAAGTTAAAATTTCAAAAAAAGTAAATGCTGGTGATAGCTTGCCTATAACTATGCAGATATTTAACATGGGGAAATCAACTTTATTTAATGTTCAATGTACACTTGAAATGAAAGGAGCCATTCCAGAAGGTTCTTCATTCCTTGGTAATATGGAAAGTGGAAGCTCAGCAATGGCAGAAATATACACTTTTTTTGGTACATTAGATATGCAAAACGAAAATAGCGAAAATAGTGAAATTAGTGAAGAAAGTGAAGAAAAGTATGGATTAAGTGAAGGGAAAATGATAGTTTCTTATGAGGATCAATATGGAAATACCTATACCGAAGAGGTAGAAATCTCTACAATAATTGAGAAACCAGTTTATGATACGGTAGAAAATATAGAAAATGAACCTGAAGAAGAACCTGAAAAAGCGTCCCAATGGTGGATTTCAATTGTATTGTTATTAGGTATAGGAATGATAATTTATAGTAAAATATCATACAAACGTAAATTAAATAAATTAAAAAGAGAGTATGGCGATGAAGATATTTGATATATTAAATCTCGCATTATTGAATCTCTACCGTAGGTTATCTCGAACTTTTCTTACAGTAATAGGTGTTGTAATTGGTACAGCTTGTATTGTTATTATGATTTCAATAGGTTTAACAAACCTTGCACAATTTGATGTGATGATTGAAAATTCGGACCTTACAATAATAGTGGTAAGTAATATGGAAAATATAGAAGAAGATAGCTCTAGTAATATAAGACTTGATGCTTCTGCAGTAGAGTCATTTTCAAATATTGATAATGTGGATATTATAATACCTCAAAAAAATATAAGTATGTATGCAAAGGTAAATAAATACTATGCACCTTATCTTTCTATTATTGCAGTACCAGCAGATAGTTTAAGTGATCTTATAGAAATAGAAAAAGGACATATGTTAAATCCTGAAAGTTCTATGATACAAATAGTTATGGGAGAAGGAGTTGGAAGAAATTTTATACTAAGTGAAGATGATTACTATAGTAGAAACTATAAAGGACCTGAATTAGACTGGCTAAAAACTCCTATTGATTTATATCTAGGGGGAAAAGATTTTTTTGATAATCCTGATATGCCTGCTTCAAGGAAATATCGAGCAAATATAGTAGGAATAATTCAAAGTGAAGAAGTACAAGGGGAAGAGTTTGGAGAAGAGGAATATTTAAATAGTGATATATATATAAGTCTTGAAAGTGCCAAAAAAATCATAGAAGAAAACTATAGATTAGCTAAGGAACTTAATATAAAGACGAATACATACGATACTGTACTAATTTACGCAGATGAAATGGATAATGTAAAAGAAATATTAAAAACTGTACGTTCCTACGGTTTTCAAGCTAACTCAAATACTGAATGGATAGAAGATATGCAATCTCAACAACGATCACAACAAGGACAGCTTGCAGCAATAGGCTTAGTATCCTTAATAGTTTCTGCAATTGGAATAGCTAATACTATGATGACAAGTATCTTGGAGCGTAAAAAAGAAATAGGAGTAATGAAGGTAATAGGAGTGTCTATAAATAAGATACGCAGTTTATTTTTAGTAGAATCTGCTCTCATAGGTATGATAGGTGGAATTGTTGGTGTATTAATATCTCATTTAATTGGATATATGTTATCAACTGGAGGAGAAAACATAAATTTTTTAGGCATGAGTGGTGGTATGAAATTAATTATACCCATATGGCTTGATGTTGCATCTCTTGGGATAGCAATATTAGTAGGTGTTATTTCAGGAGTTTTACCAACAAGAAGTATTACACGCATGAGCCCTATTGAGGCTATTAGAGGTAATTAAGGTAAGTCGCTAAAATAATATTCTTAATACAATAGTTTAAAATAACATGCTTCTATAAGGCTCTTGAAATCTGTTTAATAAATTTAGTCATCTTAATAAAAATATGGAACAAAACTTATAAATTGTCGTCTAAACTAGTATATGAACTTTTTAATTTGGAGGTATTATGAATTATTTATTTAAAAAAATATTACTACTAGTTTTTATAATTCTAGCTTGTAGTTTTTTAATAAGTTGCAAATCTATTCTGATACGTGAAAACGAAATGGTAATCTTTGAAAACAAACATCAAATAAAGGATGAAGAATCTGATGTTTTATTAAATACATATATTGCACCTCAAAAACTAGAATATATTCTAAACTCCGATAGGGAAGGTGTAAATACAAGTGTTGATATAAATGCTTCTGTAATAATGCCTAAGTATATTCCATCTATTGTTTCTGTTAAACCTAAAAAAATCACCTTTAATCAACTTAATTCTTTAATAGATTTAATTGCAAAGGATGAAAATATTTATCATTCTTCTTATGCCAAAAAAATAATGACTAAAAATAAAATTCAGTCAAAAATAGAATTTTATAATAAAGAAATATCAGATTGTAATAAGAATGGTAATGTAGAATATAAGTCTTTATGTGAGAATGAAATCGAGCAATTATATAATGATTTGGAAACTGCTCCTGAGAGCTATGCTGATATTGTTTTAGACTTAGAAAAAATTAATAAAGAATGTGATGCAGACTCACAGATAACAGATGATATGGTAGGACCAATTGATTTTACACCTGATAATTATAATAATCAGATATATGATGTAGAAATTGGAGAATTCTATATGGATAATAGTGAAAGATTGTATATTAACGCAACAGATAATATATATGAACAGACTATAGGATATCATTCCCAAAAAAGATTTGGAAATAAATCTATTGATTCTAATAAGGATTTCAATTTAAGTATAACTGATGCAAAAAAAATGGCTATGCCCTATGTAAATTGTATAGATAATTCATTTGTATTATTAGATATATGGGGAAATGAACATACAGTCGAAGAAAACTTACGTTATCCTGTGGGATATACGCTAGTTTTTGGTAGACAATTTAATGGTGTTGATACCAATTATGTTGCCCCTGAACATAGTTGTATTACTTATGGCAATAATACTACTGAAAACCATTATCCTCAAGAATTATTATTTATTAAAGTATGTGAAAATGGTGTGTATTCGTTAGATTATCAATCGCCTATGGAAGTTAATGATACAGTAAACACTAATCCTGAATTAATAGATTTTAACAAAATTCAGGAGATATTTAATGAAAACATATTTAATAATAATTATATAAATAATAATCTTAACTTATATATAAATAGGATAGAATTAGGAATGATGAGGATTGATAATCCCAAAATTCCTGATGAATATCTTGTTATTCCAGTTTGGGATTTTTATGGTGAATTTAATTCTATGAATAATGAATATGATATAGAAAAAGTGGCTTTTTATGATGTTGATCTACCTTCTTTTGGAAAAAGTTTTTTGACTATTAATGCTATAGATGGTTCTATTATTAATAGGAGTATATACGATAATAGTATTATGTATTAAAGGTAACATACATTCTTTTAAAATAATAGATTACATAACAAGGTTAAATGCATTTTTAGTATCATCTTCAAATTAAATAGTTTGAATTTTATAGTAATTAAAATGGAAAAGTTGAAATATTAGAAATAAAATCAAATTATATAGAGGAATACTAAATCACATAACAAGGTTTGAATGTGGTTTTTATACAATCACAATCACATTTTCGCCAACACTAATTGAAAGAACTCAAAGAGAGCCTAAATTATCGGAACTCGCGATGCTTAAGGTAATGGTGTATATCCGAACCCAGTTTAGACTGTGAGATTTTGTACGTAACAGCGTTCTCGTCATTAAACATACTACTGGTATGCCTCAATCCTCGGTCTTGTTACGACCAAAATTTCGCAGTCTAAACTCCTTGGGCCTCATGGTGATGCATTTTTGTATTTTACGCGGCAGCAGGACGACGTCATGTCATTCGACCTGCCTAGGACGATAACAAAGTAAAATGCGAAAAGGCGCAGCGGGAGGTGGATTCGGATATGCATCATTACCTTTAACAGTGAAAAATTCTTAACGGTTCTCTTTTCCTTCTTTTAAATTAAGCGAAGCTAACCATTTGTTATTGTATTAAAACCACGTCTTCTAAGATATATTGTATTTACTTTGATCGAAGAGTTGTAAAGAATAGAAGAATCCTATGATGAGAAAACAAAAATAATTAATATAGTTTATCACTATCTCATTCTCATAATTAATATATAATAGAAATAAATCAAAAGGGTAGGGGATGATTGTTTGAAATACAAGTGTGCACTTATTGTAGTAAGTGATATTAATATTTCAAGAAACTTTTATGAAAATCTATTAAACCAGAAAGTTAAATTTGATTTTGGTGAAAATGTGACATATGAGGGCGATTTTTCTATACAGCTTAAATCTCATTATGCTAGTATGATTACAATTAATAAAAATGATATAAATATGAAATCTAATAATTTTGAATTATATTTCGAAGATGATAATATTGATGAATTTATTACTAAATTGAATAATTATAAAGAAATTCTGTTCATTCATGGCTTAATTGAACATTCTTGGGGGCAAAGAGTTATAAGGTTTTATGATCCTGATATGCATATTATCGAAGTTGGGGAGAGTATGGAAAGTGTTTTTAAACGTTATAATGATAAAGGATTCTCAATTGAGGAAATTGCTGACTTGACACAGCATCCTATAGAATTTATTAAAAAATGTTTATAAAATAATAAATTGCTTACTTGTGTTAAATGAATTTTTAGAATCATCTTCTAATCAACTAATTATAGTTTTATAGTAATGAGAAAGTGGAAAGTAATTACGACAATTTTAATAGATAAGAGATAGTTGACTACATAACAAAGTTGATATGTGGTTTTAATACAATCTCAAACACGCTTTCGCCAACACCAACGGAAAGAACTCAAAGAGAACCTAAATTATCGGAACTCACTACGTTCAAACATCCGATAATTCTTGACGGTTCTCTTTTCCTTCTTTTTAATTAAGCGAAGCTAACTATTTGTTATTGTATTAAAACCACACCTAATACTCTATATAGTATTTACTTTGATCGAAGATTTGTAAAGAATTATAGTATTTTACGATGATGAAAAACCAACAGGGGAGTTAAGAGCAAGTTTGCTTTTTCCTGTTGTAAAAGCAATGAATAATGGGCATATGAAAAGTTTTTTGTTCATTTTAAGTGTGAGTATGTTAAAATACGTAAAAAGGCAATCTTTATTGCGTTCTCAAGGGGAAACAAATTCGAAAAAATGGAGTTTATTATATATGAAAAATAACAAGATAAAAACAAAAATCTTAAAACCCATACTAGATGATAATTTAGATATCATAGAGTTGACTAGAGAAAATATAGAAGATGAAGCTATGTTTTCTTATGGAAAAATTTCTGATTGCACTTTAGATAATCATGAAGCAGAAAATATTACTATAAAACAAATATTATTTGAAAAAGTTATTTTTAATGAAATAATTTTTAGAAAAATAGATCTGATGAATGTGAGATTTGTAAATTGTGATTTATCGAACGTGGATTTTGGAGAAGCATCATTACATAGAGTCGAATTCATAAATTGTAAAATTATCGGTATTAATTTATGTGAAGCTACATTGAGAGATGTTGCTTTCGAAAATTGTAATGGGCAATACGCCTTTTTTAGTTATTCTAATTGTAAGAAAGTTGCATTCTTGGGATGTCAATTAACGTCTTCGGATTTTAAGAATTCATCATTTTCAAAAGTAGAATTTCAAGATTGTAATCTTATTCAAGCGCAAATGAACTTTACAAATCTTAAAGGAATAGACTTTACTAGTTGTGATATTGAAGGGATTGGAATTAATATCAATGATATTAATGGTGCAATAGTTAATGATATGCAAGCCATTGCGCTTTCTACCTTACTAGGTCTCATTGTAAAATGAAGGGAAGAGATAGGAAATAAAAATAAATAATCACCCTGCACTGCCGTGCAGAGTGATTAAATAATGTAATCCCATAAATGAAATCTATATTTATGTTTAGTTAGTAGTAATCTTAATGATTATGGTTTTTTTCTGCAGCTTCTGCATCTGCTTTCGTTTCATGTATAGTGCCATGTGGATGCTCAGGTGGTGCATAAATAGAGTACAATTTAAGAGGTGTATAGCCTGTATTGATTAGATTGTGCCATTGACCAGCAGGGATGATAAATGCATAACCATCGTAAACTTGTTGTTGAAAATCTAAACTATCTTTTGTATCACCCATTTTCACAATCCCTTGGCCTTCTTCAATACGTACAAATTGATCAAGGTTAGGATGAACTTCTAAACCGATATCTTCCCCCGGATTAATGCTCATCAAGGTAAGTTGTAAATGGTTTCCTGTCCACAAAGTAGTACGATAATTAGTATTTTGTTTCGTCGCCTTATCAATATTGATTACAAATGGTTCTGGACCATAATCCTTCAGATTAATAAATTTTCTCCATAAGTCTGCATTATACATTGGTCTTTTACACCACTGATGATATGGATTTTTTCTATAATAATTATGCATATTATGTCCTTGATACATAGGTCTGTTATAATAGTAAGGACATGGATATGGTTTGAAAATATTATACAAATTACTCATTCCTTTCATAGTTCTATACTATCTTATTCACTATATTTAAGTAAGGTGCTGTATTTTATTATGAAAGAAAGGTGTGAGTTCAGATAAAGCGATATTATTAATAATAAAATTTTCAATGCTTCTATTATTACGTTAATATCGACCAACTCATAATAAATTCCGCTTTATCAGTATCTTTATTTACTTGTTGTCTTTGAATTATAAAACCCATTTTTTTATAAAATCCTACTGATTCTTCATTTTCTTTATATACTGCTAAATTTAATTTATTATATTTATTTTTCACAAAGTCTATTAATGATGTGCCTACACCTTGTCCTTGATAATTTATATCAACAAATATTGCTCCTATAAACTCATCATTGATAATGCTAATAAACCCTTTGATTTTCTCCTTTTCTATATAAACAAATGTATTTGCCATTGGAATATAGGTTTCTTTTACTAACGAATAATTCTTTAACCAATAACTCTCTGGTATAAACTTATGAGCCTTTATTGTTGACTCTTTCCATATTCTCATTATTTTGTTTATTTCTTCAATTTTCAACTCTCTAATCATGTTTTCCTCCTGATTGAGTTATTCATATTAATACATTGTAATATTCTACAATTTTGACCTAACTTATATGAAAATTATAACGGATTTCTAAGTTTCTACAATAGTAACTATTTTCATTATGAAGTTGATAGGAGATAATCTTAAGAATACGAAAAAGGTAAAAGTGGGGGATGTTTTACAACATTTTATACTAATCTATAACAGGTAACACAAGAGTACATCTGTATAGGTGTATAAAATAAAATTGCTTTTTACTTTCTATTATTTTAACTTTTTCCACGTTTTTTCTTTTAATAAAATGAATAAAACAACAGATACTATTATTACGATTGTAAATACTTCAACAATTAATTCTAAATAATTTTCCATATTTAGATTGAATACTTTGTTAACAACAAAAGCAATTGCAAATAATAGCGTAGTTAATAGTATTTCTAAGAATTCTTCGAATAATCTCTCTTTAATTTTTTTCATATTATTTTACCATCTTTCTTGATAATATTATTATAACAAAAAAAACTTGATATAAAAAATATCAAGTTAAACTATCATTATTGGCAGGGGTAGAAGGACTTGAACCCTCGGCACGTGGTTTTGGAGACCACTGCTCTACCAACTGAGCTATACCCCTACAAAATGAGACAAATATTATTATAAATGTTCTAAAGACAGAAGTCAATAATAATATTACTTTTGTTGATTTACATATCTATTATTAATGTATTATCTCAATGGTAAATAAATCAAAAATAATAATTAATCTGCTTTTAACGAAAATTATTGCGCGAAATATTTATTTCGCGCAATTTTATGTTATAATTATTTCATTGGGGGTTATATCGATGAATATATCAGAAATATTAGATAAATATCTTAACTACTTACAAGAAACTAAAAACATGTCTTCTAAAACAATAAAAGCTTATTATTACGATTTAAAGCTATTTTTCAAATATATTATAAAAAGATTTCTACGCTGCGAGAATATAGATTTTGATAATATTGATATTTCCGAAATTGATGTGGCTCTTTTGAAGAGAATTCAATTAGCAGATATTTATGCTTATTTAAACTTTATTTCAAAGGAGAGAAATAATAATGAATATGCTAATAATAGAAAGATATCCAGCTTAAATTCATTTTTTAATTTTACAGTACATATAATTAGAGTTTTAGA
This sequence comes from Eubacteriaceae bacterium, assembly GCA_049366695.1. Classification (GTDB taxonomy): domain Bacteria; phylum Bacillota; class Clostridia; order Eubacteriales; family Alkalibacteraceae; genus JBMNCR01. The sequence goes on along the minus strand of JBMNCR010000056.1, from coordinate 134,830 downwards.
TAATAATCCTGTTATTGGATTGCAAACATCGAAGATATATAAAAAAGAACCAAAATCTATAAATCTTGATACAGTATCAAAACTATTAAAGCAAATAAATGGTCGACATAAATTAAGGGACAAAGCAATTATTATATTATTTATAAATTGTGGATTAAGACTATCTGAATTAACAAATATAAAACTCATAGACATAGATTCTGACTATAGTACTTTAAAAATTATTAATAAAACTAAAGAAAGAATATTACAACTCAATCAAGTGTGTAGAGATATTCTATTAGAATATATAACTTCTGAAAGACCTGACTGTGAAAATGAGTTTTTATTTTTAAGTCAAAGAAAAACTAAAATAAGTAATCGCACAGTACAAAATCTTTTAAAATGCCACGTGGATAATGCTAATTTGAATGAAGGTATTTCTCCAAATACACTTAGACATACTGCTGCAAAATTACAATATGATAATATAGAAGTAGATGTAAAAACTCTACAAAAGTTTTTAGGTCATAGCAGTTTAGCATCCACAGAAATATATATTAATGAAAATTAAAGGCTAACATAATAGTATTTTAAATTATTATTTGAATAACTACATTTGTAAAAATTAAGCTCATATTTGCCAAATAAGCGTTTATTTTTTGTCTCCACTACATAATTAACTAAAATAAATTAAATGCAGATATTTTGACATAATACAAGCCAGAAATGGAATATACTATTACTAACTTACATGTAATGCTATTTTAAACTTTAGTTTTTTTAAAAAGGGGGAAATTAAAGTGAAACATATTAAGTCTGAGGTTAGTTTTACCCTAGGACTGTCAATTTTTATTATAAGTATGTTTTTAGCCGACAAATATGATCTAGTTATTGTAACAGGACTTTTAGGCGGATTAATGATGAAATCATCAAATATATACAAGGAAAAGTTAAAATAATTATATTGAAAAGCTTAACTATATTAATAGTGAGCTTTTTTTATATGAATTATCTATAAAATAGTATATAAAATACTCTACTTTACATTAAACTTGTCTTTAACGGAAAGTTGTGTTAGTATTTAAATATAGAACAATAATTATACTTATACTACTTCCCAATAATTGGAGTGAAATAAATGAAAAATGAAAACTTCTCTAAAGAACAAAATTTAAAACTTACTTTGAAATTAAGAGAATTGATAAATCAATTACCTGTATTTTGCGAAAACTTTTTCAGAGGTATAGAGCCAATAACATCTATAAAAACTAGAATTGCATATGCTTTTGATCTAAGAACCTTCTTCTACTTTATAACTCAAGAACTCGATGATTTTTATGGTAGAGAAATAAAAGAACTTTCCCTTGAAGAAATTGATAGAATTTCTTCTGTAGAAATAGAAAAATTTTTAGAATTTTTATCTTTCTATTCCCTACCGCATTACAAGAATAATGATGAATATGTTTCATACTCAAATAGTAATAGTGGTAAATCTAGAAAATTAGCAAGTTTACGTTCTTTTTATAAATACTACTTCAAAAAAGAAATGATTGATAATAATCCTTCCATATTAGTTGATATGCCAAAAATTAAAGAAAAAGCAATAATACGTTTAGAAGTTGATGAAATTGCAAAACTTTTAGATACCATAGAAGAAGGTGAAAATCTAACCAAATCACAAAAAAAATATCATACTTATAATAGAGAACGTGACTTAGCATTAATTTCACTTCTTTTAGGAACTGGGATTCGTATTAGTGAATGCGTCGGTTTAAATAAAAATCATTTTAATTTTGAAAACAATAGTTTTGTAGTAACAAGAAAAGGTGGCAGTCAATCTATTTTATATTTTAGTGAAGAAGTAAAAAATACTCTATTAAATTATATAGAAGTAAGAAATAAGATTACTCCCCACCCTGGTCATGAAGATGCTTATTTTCTTTCATTGCAAAAAAAACGTCTTAGTGTAAGTTCAATTCAAAAACTTGTAAAAAAATATTCTAAAATTATTACACCGCTTAAAAATATATCTCCCCACAAGCTTAGAAGTACTTACGGAACAAATCTGTATAGAGAAACAGGTGATATTTACTTAGTGGCTGATGTTCTAGGTCATAAGGATGTTAATACTACAAAAAAACACTACGCTGCAATAAGTGATGAACAAAGAAGAAAAGCTGCTAAAGCTGTTAAATTAAGAGAGGATTAAAAATAATTATAAATCAAAAAATTATATAAAATAATTACTTCACGTGAAATTCTATAAACATTCCGCATTTTGGTATTTTTTTTTTATTATTTCTTAAAATCATCATTAACTAAAAGCCGTTTTCTTATAAGAATAATTCTTTACATTCCATTGAATTTTGATGCAAATTTGTATAGCCGGAGCTGTAGCTCCGGCTATTATATCATATTTAGCAATATATCTTATTTTTTTTCTATACTATTATCAATATTTCCATCTAGAAAATCAAAACTTTTCTTTATTTATTTTATTGATTTCTTCTGTAATCGCTTCATATACGCCAGGATATACGCTTCCTGGTCCTCCTTGTGTGATACAAGGAATAAAATAGTGCTTTCCGCATCGTTCCACAGCAGCACGTACTTCTGCCCCAACACTTTCTTGTGTCCAATCTTCTCTATCAATTAAAGAATTATCGATATCTCCCATGAAAGAAATCTTTCCGCCGTATTTTTTAATAAGCTCAGGAACATTATTTGATGAAATGCAACCTTGAAAAATATCGATTCCCATGTCAATCATTTGGGGCACTAAATTAGCAGCATAAGAATCACTATGATGGACAATAAGCTCTACCCCGTTTTCTTTATAGAATCCATAAATCTTTTTAAAAGCAGGTACAATAAATTCTTCAAACATATCTGGTGCCATGAACGAATTTTTAGAACTGCCCCAATCGTCATGATGGAAGATACAATCTGGCTTATAATATTTTACAAGTTCCGCTGCATATCTCAATTCATAATCTGTAAGATAATCAATTAATGCATGCATTTCTTCAGGTTCTTCATAGAAGTTAAGAAGACAATCATCCATGCCCATTAAATGATGACATTGCTCAAATATACCAGGAGCAACAAAGACTGTTACAAAAACTTCATTTCGGTCAATTGCTTGAATAGCAGGTAGGAATGGTTCCCATGCTTCTGGTGGAAAATCTGTCTTGGGAGCTTTTACAACTTCTCTCCATTCTGTGATATCTTTTAGCACTTTGTGTTCTTCGTCATGCATAGGAAATGATCCTGGTGTGCCTTCTGGCCATGCAAAAGTAATTCCCCAAGCGTTTTTTACAGGTTCTCCTCCTGGCATCGGAAATCCTCCCTGGGCGCTAATAGGATCTCCCATTATCATCCCATAAATTGCATCAGTACATACAAAAGCTTCATACTGGTTTACAAAACGATCTGGATTTCCACCTCTGATTGTTTCAATTAAGTTTTGTCTTTTTGTTAACATTATCGTTACCTCCTATAAATAGTTATAAAGTTACCATTTCTTTAGCTTTAGTAGCAGCACTACCTGCATCAGGAGCATATCCATCAGCACCTATTTCTGCAGCATATTCAGGAGTAACAGGAGCACCCCCTACAATTACTTTGAATCCTGTTAGTCCGCTGGATTTCACAGTTTGTACAGTTTCTTTTAGTGCAGGCATAGTTGTAGTAAGAAGTCCTGAGGCAGCAACCAATACTACATTGTCATTTTCTTTGATAGCTTCAACAAATTTTGCCGCTGGCACATCAACTCCCAAATCCACCATATCAAACCCAGCACTTTCGATCATCATAGAAACAAGATTCTTACCTATATCATGTAAGTCCCCTGCAACTGTACCAATAATACATGTACCTAGGGAAACTGATCCTGCAGTAGCCAAATGAGGTTTAATCACTTCTACCCCCTTAGACATAGCCTTTGCAGCTATTAGCATTTCTGGAACGAATATTTCTCCCGTTGAAAATTTTTCTCCTACAATACTCATTGCATCTACCATTGATTGAAGGATGTCTGGTGCAGAGTTACCTTCATCCAATGCTGCCTGAACTAAACCAGGAACAAGTTTTGTTTTGCCATTTTCTACGTTTTGTTTTACTTCTTGGATCTTTGACATATTAAATACCTCCTTTATAGTGTTACATATGTATTTAAGTATTATTACTTGACTATATTTCAGTAAATATAGTTCTTAAGCACACATAACTATTGTAAAATATATTATATCATCAAAATTATATTTATTCAATAATTTATTATTTTATCTATGGTTTGTTAACATTGTTTAACGCTAAAATAAAACAAACTCAACAACAACCTGCAAAAGCAGGTTGTTGTTGAGTTTAGTATTACTAAAATTATGACTAATTATCTATACTATTTAACTTTTTTGTAACCAATCCATATATATATTTTCATCTTCTCTACTATATACATTATCAATACCGTCTTCTACATTATCAATTCTAATTACACTATACTCATTATTATTTTCCAAACAAGCACCACAATTATTACATACTTTGTTTTTATCTAAATCACACAGCAAGCACTGTCCACAATCATTACATATTTTATTTTCATTTAATAGACATTTCTTTATCAAAATACTCACCTCTGTAGTAGTTTTATTATAATAATATATGTTTCATAATATCATTAATTAATAAAAATTCAAACTTCCAATTATGATGTATAATTAAATTATTCGATATTTCCAATTATCTGTTTTTTATACTAATCCATTAATCTTTCTAATGAAAATAGCATTGTCACCACAAAAAACACAACTAAAACATTCCACAATTTCCAAATTGAAAACATACTCAAGGTTAGAAATATATAAATTAATAATATAGAAAGAATAAATACAACAAATACATTTCTATTCTCTTTTATATAATTTACAACATTACCAAACTTTATTGAAATTAAATACAAAATATTCACAAAAAAATATACAATAATAATAGTATAGCTAGTAATAAAAATTGACTCCATTTTTTCACACCTTTTCTTTAAATAATCATATAGCATTTATAATAATGTAGGATATTTTTGTATAAATATGTATGTGTCTTACATATATTACATTATATACTCATTTATTATTATATATACACATTATTTTTGCACATATAAAATCATCAAGCATAGTACTTGATGATTTTATATGTACTTTTCTTAATATATAATTATGTCTATTTATTTCTTGCGTTTTGGTTGATAATACAAGCCAAAAGATGCTTTAGTCCCGTCTAATTTAACTACACGTTTAATTAACTTTGAAGCGATTAACATCATTTGTTTTTTCATTTGAATTTCCCCTTTCTTCAAATAATAACGTACTACTTTCTACTGCTATTCCAAATGTCATCATTGTGATAAACGCACTTTCAATTCCTAGTAAATTTAAAAGTGCAATTAATAATATTTGACTGAATAATATAAGAAAAGTACATCGTCGACTATGTTTTACTTGCCAGTCACTAAGGGGTTTATTTTTGCTTTCTACAGGTGCATACTTATATAAAATTCCAATAGATATTACTTGCAAAACAACTAATATTACCCAAAGAAATGCAAAATTGATTATAAGCGTTGTCAAATATATTAAAACAAATGCAAAACATAAATAAAGCAAAATACATCCAATAGGCGTTTTTGCATGATATCCACCTGCATATATTTTTAATGGTGTAAAACCTAGAGTGAAAAAGAGTAATTCAAGAAAGTATCCTGTCACTATACCTATAATAGATATTATAAAAAAGTCAGTTACAATAAGAAGTAGTAATTCTATTCCATATCGAAAATCATTTACTTCCTCAACAAAAATAATCCTATTTTTTAAAAATATTTCTACTATTTTAGAGCTGATTATTTCTAACATAAAGATTACCCCTTGTATCTTTAAAATAACAAATTTTTTTTAAAGATACAAGGGGTATGTGATTCTTTGCACAAAATCAATGATAATTAACAAATTATATGTAATTAAATGGTATCACCGAGAGAATAATACACTGCTTCCTTTAGATTCTCAAGAGCAATTTTTATACTGAAAATCCCACCTGATGTATCCATCTCCATAAATCCATTATATTTTTCTACAATAAAATTTATGTTTTTTAATCCTATGCCATGATTCTCCTTATCTATTTTTGTTGTTTCTAAAATATTATTTTTTAAATTAATTCTAGTATACGGATTCTCAGTATGTATAATCAAATAATTATTCTTTTCATGCATATTGACAATTATTTTTCTTTTTTCTATCTTATTAAACTCATTTGATTCAATTGCATTATCGAATAAATTACCTAATATTATTGTCAAATCAATGGTCTCAATAAACAATCTATCCGGCAGTTTAATATTTTTTTCTATTTTAATTCCATTATTATTAGCAATATTTGTTTTATACAGTATAAATGAATTTATTTCAGGATGTTTTGAACTTTTAATTTGGTCAAGATTTTCAATCTTATCTGTGAGTTTAAATATATAGTCTTTCGCATCCTTTATTTTTTCTGTAGAAATATACGCTAATATCATTTGCAAATGTTGATTAAAATCATGTTTTTCTTTTTGAAATTGATCTATATGCTGAAATTCCTGCTCAATATTTTTTAAACGCATCTTATAAATATCTTCTCTTTGCTTCCATTCCATATCTTGATATATATATTCATCAATTTTTTTTAGTAAATTATTTAATAATATATTAAAAATAATAATACTTAATAGTACTAATACAATAAAATAACTGATTTCAATTGTAGAATAAGATAAAAAAAGTGAATAACAAAATAAAATGAATATTAAGTCAAATAAAAAAAATACCATAAGTGAATATTTACTTTTTCCTTTTAATATATTCAAATTCAAATAATAAATATTTATCTTTGGAAATAAGTACAAATAAACACCTCTTGAAATAATCCATGCAATTGTTTTGATTAATAAAATATTTACAGATTCTTGTATAGTAACATCAAAAATATTAATTACTATAATAGCTGTTATCATATCTAGTATACTTAAAGATATAAAAATACCACTAGCTTGATAAATCAGTTGAAAAAACTTACCTTCCATGATAATAAATACTAACAAAAACACTGCTACACCATCTGCTATAACATTTAGAATATTAAAACGTATAAAATAATCTGATAATAATAGTACTATGGATAATACAAATGGAGTTACTATTAATAAATAACCACTTCTTATTTTTCCCTTATTTATTCTATGTAACGTAAGTGTCATAACTATTATATCTAATAAACAAAATATATAACTGCTAATAATTTCTATCAAATATCTCACCCTAAAATAGTTTTTTTGATGATCTCTCTTACCTCATCTATTTTTTTTCTGCTAACTTCAATCTCTGTATTATAACGTTCTAGATATATTTTTCTGTTTTTTAAATGATAGATAACATTTTTATTTACTATAAATCCACTGTGGCATCTAATAAAATTGTCCATAAGCAATTCTTTCTCTACTTGATTTAAACTCTTATAGAAATGTGTAATTTGCATTTTATTGTTTTGTTCATAATATAGTATCACTTTGTTTTTGTCTTTTTCAAAATATAAGATATCTTTATAGTTTATTTTAAAATAATCACAATTGTTTTTTAATGTATAATATAATGATTTTTCTTTATATTGCTTATTCTTTCTATATTCAATTAAAAATCTATCCAACGATTCATACAATAATTTTTCTCTAATAGGTTTACAAATGTAATCAAATGCATTTATTTTATACGCATCTAATGCCCTATCATATGCTGAAATAAAGATAATAGATAAATCCTTTAACTTTGTTTTAATATCTATGGCTAAATCTATACCATTAATGCTAGGCATTTCTATATCTAGAAATACTAAATCAAAATTTTGGTCACTTTCACACACATCAAATATTAATTTATTTGGATTTTTATATGTATGTACTTTAAAATTATCTGCATCATAATTAATTATTAACTTATTCAAATACTGTAAAAACAACTCATTATCATCACAAAGTGCAATACTAATCATAAAAAATATCACCTCTCAATATTATTAGTGAAGTCATTTTCCTCCTTAATTAATAATTAAAACATTTAAGATAATTATAATATATATAGAGATAAAATTGTATAATTATGGTATAAAAATATAATTATTTTGAGTTGCTTTTATTAGTAGTGCAATTCTATTCGTATTTATTGTATATATTTTGATTTTATATTTGGCAAATAAAAAATAGATACATAAAATTCTTATATATCTATCTTTATTTTATATGTTAGACTTAATGAAATTCGTTATGCTTTAAGAAAAGTAATGAATAATCATTCTATAAATAATTTATTTGTATTCTGAAAGTATTTGTTTAGTACGACTGGTTCCCAATCTACTACATCCTGCCTTGATCAATTCTAATGAAAATTCTAAATTAGTTATTCCACCAGCAGCTTTAATTTTCATATTATCACTAACAGCATTCTTCATAAGATTAATATTTCTTAGTGTTGCCCCTTCACTAGCAAAACCGGTAGATGTTTTTACATAATTTGCTCCTGCTTCTTCACATAATTTACTACCTATAATAATTTCTTCATCACATAAATATGCTGTTTCTAAAATTACTTTTACAATTGCAGGGGATGCTTTTACCACATGTTTTATATCATCTCTTACAAAATCATAGTTACCTGACCTTAATGCACCTATATCTATAACCATATCTATTTCAACAGCTCCATTATTAAATGCTTCTTCCGTTTCTTTCGCTTTTATAAAACTTGTATGTGCACCTGAAGGAAAACCAACTACTGTACCAACTACTGTATTACTTCCCAAAAGTATTTCAGAAGCAAATTTCACCCTATTTACATTCACACAAACAGAAATACAATCAGTCTCTTTAGCATATATACACCCTTTTTCAATATCTTCATAAGTTAAATTTGGCTTTAATAAAGAATGATCAATAAATCGTACTAGTTGTTCTTTAGTTATACTCATTTATTCTCCTCCTAATTGAATTAGTATTTTATTAAAAAATTCTTTTCTTTCTTTAATCATTTTAAAAGCTTTATCTATATCTTCTATTTTATATTTATGTGTTATTAAAGGAGGGACTTTAATATTTCCTCTTTTAATATGTTCTATTGCAACTTTCCATTCATGTATTGGTGGAGAAAAATGATAACACCAAGACCCTACTACTTTCAGTTCCTTTCTAATAATACTTTCAAATATTTTGTCTTTCAAAATGACATCACTATGAGGTGTACCCAATAAAACAACACATCCTTGTTTCTTAGTAGCTTCGATACACTGGATAACAGTTATATGTGAGCCTGCTGTCTCATAAGTAACATCAGCACCTTCTCCATCAGTTAAACGATTTACTTCTTCTACAACATCATTAATTTTCTTTACATTTATTGTATAATCTGCGCCAATTTTTTTTGCAATATCCAGTTTGTCTTCAATTATATCAACTGCTATTATTTTTGATGCTCCAACTTGTTTTGCCCATTGTATCATATAATGACCTATAGGACCTGAGCCAAAAACAACTACTATATCCCCTACTTTAACTCCTCCCCTAACAATTCCATGTAAAGCAATAGCAGCTGGATCTATTCCGGCTATTTGTTCGTGCGTCATATCTTGTGGAACTTTATATGCATTAGTATGTATAACTTTTGCATATTCAGCAAAACCACCACTTGATCTTGAACCTAAATAATCATAATTTTCACATAAATTGTATTTTCCTACTTTACAGTATTTACATTCCCCACAAGGAACCATCGGGTTTACTACTACTTTATCAGCAATATTAAATCCTTTTACTTCACTACCTATTTCAACTATCTCTCCCCCAAATTCATGACCCAAAATAGTAGGAAACTTCCAAGTACCCGTTTTTAATACTCTTTCAAAGTCAGTTCCACAAATTCCAGCACATGTTACCTTAACTAAAATTTCTTTGCTACTGATTTCAGGTATTTCTGATTCTTCACATCTGATATCATTGATACCGTACAAAATACCTACTTTCATTTTACCCTTCATTCTAATGCCTCCAAAATAAATATTTGTTCATTTGAACATTATATGTTATTATGAACAAATACAGTATATGATTCTTTTTTATTTTTGTCAATTATCAATTTGTGATACTATTATTTTATGAGGTGATTAATTTGGAACGATATAAATTAGTTGAAATTGCACGATTATATTATGAAAAACGATTTACACAACAACAAATTGCAGATAATTTGGGCTTATCTCGTATGGCAATTTCTCGAGCAATTAACAGATGTCATTTAGAAGGAATTGTTGAAATAAATATTAATTATGAAGGCTCATATAAAAATTTAGAAAATATGATAGAAGAAAAATTCAATTTAACTAAAGTTGTAATTGTTCCTCATGATAATGAAAAAGAAATAGCAAATAAATTTTTAGGTGAAGGTATACTTAGTGTACTGCAAGAAAAAATTAAAGATAATATATCTATTGGAGTAGGTTGGGGTTCAACTTTAAGTTCTCTTTGTAATTGTAGCGATAAAATTAATATGAAATTAGATAATTCTGTTTTTATTCCACTGCTAGGTGGATATGGAAACACTGATTATAGTATACATGCAAATAATATTGCTTCGAATATAGCAAATTTATTTAAAGGTAAATCTTCTCTCTTACACGCTCCAGCAATAGTAGATAATAAAGATTTAAAAAAAGATTTAATCTCAGACAAACATATTAATAACATTTTTAAAAAATATGAACAATTAGATATAGCACTAATCGGTATAGGATGTCCTTCTTCAAAAGATGCAACAATTTTTCAATCTGGATACTTTAATGATCAGGATATCAAAGAATTAAATGAAGCAAATATTCAATGCGATATTGTATCTTGTATTTATTTGGATTCACAAGGTAAAGAACGCAAGTTAAATCTTTTAGAAAGAACCATAGGTATTTGTGCAGAATCATTTAAAAATATTCCCTTGGTTATAGCTGCTTCTGGTGGAAAAAATAAACTATTATCAACTAAATTAGCAATAAAAAGTGGGTTAATACATATTTTGATTACTGATGAAAACACTGCCTCATACTTACTAAGGTAATGGTATATATCTATACTCCTCAGATCTCATGGTGATACATTTTTGTTATTTATAGATGCAGCAGGAGTCAGATTATGATATGCATTATACATTAAGGTAATGATTTATATACTGGTAGTAATAATAATTGTCCAGGATATATATTTTCACTTCCTGCAATGTTATTTACATCGTATATATCATATACTAACTCCCTCACATCTTTATTAGTATCTATATTTATTAAAGCTATTTTCCAAATAGTATCTCCTTTTTTTACAACATATTTCTTATATTCTTCTAACTCTTCTCCTGATGCTTCATTAAATGTAAACATTAAAATACTATATATTGCAAAGATAATTATAAATAATGAAATCGTAAATTTAATTTTATTTGTAATTCTTATTCTCTTTCCCATTAAAATCATTTTATTTCCTCCCTTTAGAACATGTGTTCTTATAAGTAGTTTACACGAACAGTTGTTCCGTGTCAATGTTTTTTTCGAACATTTGTTTGTTTTATTCCAATTATTATGCTATAATTATTTTAAATTAGGAGGTATTAATAATATGTATGAAGATATAAGTAAAAAACAAAACGACATTTTAGACTTTATTAGAAGTGAATTAGTAACAAAAGGATATCCCCCTTCTGTTAGAGAAATATGCGTTGCTGTAAATTTAAGATCAACTTCTACTGTTCATGGTCATTTAGAAAAGCTAGAAAACAAAGGATATATAAAAAGAGATGCTACTAAACCTAGAGCTATTGAATTAATGGATAGGGATCAATTTTTTAAAAGCAACAAAGAAATAATTGACGTACCTATCGTTGGTCGTGTAACTGCAGGAGAACCTATATTAGCTGTAGAAAATATAGAAGATAGTTTTCCTTTACCTACTGATTTTATTAATAATAAGGAATGTTATATTCTCTCTATAAAAGGTACTAGTATGATAGAAGCAGGTATTTTAGATGGGGATTTTGTAATTGTAGAAAAACAAAACACTGCTAAAAATGGAGATATTGTAGTAGCTTTAGTAGATGATGATGAAGCTACAGTAAAAACATTTTATAAAGAATCAAATATCATTCGATTACAACCTGAAAATTCAACTATGGATCCTATTTATCGAGAACATGTTACTATACTCGGAAAAGTTTCAGGGGTAATAAGAAAATTTGATTAAATTTTTATATACCCTGAATTTTTTAAGTTTTGCAAAGCTATGTATATACCAAGCTTACCATGATCATGCGTTAATCCGCCTTGTAAATACGCTATATACGGTTCTCTCATAGGTGCATCAGCACTTAATTCTATAGAAGATCCTTGTATAAAGGCTCCAGCTGCCATAATGACTTTATTTTCGTAACCGGGCATATCCCACGGTTCTGGAACAACAAATGAATCAACAGGAGCAGCTTGTTGGAATGCACGACAAAAATCTATTACTGCATTTGGATCCTTTAGTTTTATTCCCTGAATAATATCACTTCTATAATCTTCAGGCATAGGACAAACTTCAATCCCTAAATCTAAAAATATTTTTGAAGCTAGTATCGCTGTTTTAACTGCCTCTGATACCACATGAGGAGCTAAAAATAATCCTTGTAAATAAGTTCTATTTATACCTAATGTAGCTCCAGTTTCTTTTGCAATACCTGGAGCTGACAATCTACAAGCTGCTTTATATACTAGTTCTTTTTTTCCTGCAATATATCCTCCAACTGGAGCTAATCCACCACCGGGATTCTTTATTAATGAACCTGCTATTAAGTCTGCTCCGACATCAGTAGGTTCTTCATAATCCATAAACTCTCCATAACAGTTATCAATCATTATAATAATATCCGGCTTTTTATTTTTAATATATGTAATAAATTTTTTTATCTCTTTTACCGTTATTGCCTTTCTCCAATCATATCCAGTTGATCTTTGTATGTATATCATCCTAGTTTTTGAAGTAATATTTTTATTTATCTTGCAAATATCCAATTCTCCATTGGATAATTCTACTTGTTTGTATACAATTCCATAATCTTTTAATGTACCACTATCATTTACGGTTGATGCATCAGAACGTCCTATTATGGTATTAATAGTATCATAAGGTTTCCCTGTAATCGATAATAATTCATCCTCAGGTCTAAGAACACCATATAAACATAGAGATAAAGCGTGGGTACCTGATATTATTTGTGGTCTTACCAATGCGTCTTCCGTATTAAATACTAATGAATATACTTTTTCAACCGCTTCTCTTCCTTCATCATTATAACCATAACCAGTGGAAACTTGAAAATGTCTCTCGCTTATATTAACTTCCTGCATAGCTTTAATTACTTTTATTTGATTGTATTCTCTTATATTATCAGTGTTTTTAAAATAGTCTACTGTTTCTTCTTCTTTTATATTACAATATTCTAATATGGAACTATCAATACCATATGTTTCATTTATAAGCTTTTGAATTTTTTTCATATACTATTAATTCCTTTCTCCTCCAATATTTTAAGAATATCAACTAATATTTTATCTTTATTTTCGTACTCATCTGTAAAAAACCAATTTATCCTATTATCTCTTCTAAACCACGTTAATTGTCTTTTAGCAAAGCGACGGGTATCTCTTTTAATAATTTCAATAGCTTCTTCTAAAGAATAGTAACCATTTAAGTATTTTACTATTTCTTTATATCCTAGTCCCTGCATACTCACTAATGTTTCTGCGTATCCTTCTTCTAATAATCTTTTTACTTCATCCACCAGACCATTATTTATCATAATATCTACTCTTAAATTAATTCTATTATATAATAATTTCCTATCCATATTTAATCCAATAAGTATAGGTTCATATTTTAGTTCATTTTTCATCGATCTTTCATCCCATTGAGATTTTGCAATACCTGATGTTTTATATATCTCTAATGCCCTAATTATTCTTTTCACATTATTAGGATGTATCTTATCAGCTGATAAAGGGTCTATATCTATTAACATATTATGAAGAACTTCATTACCCTTTTCTTTAGCTATATTTTCTAATTCAATACGTATTTTTTCATTTGGTTTTGCTGATGTAAAATCCAATGTTTGAACAAAAGAATTTACGTATAAACCTGTACCTCCAACTATTAGAGGAATTTTATCATTTTTAATAATATTTGCTATATAGAATTCACTTTGCTTTTTAAAAAGTGCTACAGAAAATTCCTCTTCAGGCTCAATTTCATCAATTAGATAGTGTTTAATTCCTTGCATCTCTTCGATATTAGGTTTAGCAGTACCAATATTCATTTTTTTGTATATCTGCATAGAATCAGCTGATATTATTTCTGCATTTATTTTATGTGCTAGCTTTATTGAAATTTCAGTTTTTCCTGAAGCAGTTGGCCCTACGATTAATACTATTTTATCTTTCATTTTTCACCTACAATACTCTTTTAAACAATTTTTCCAATTCATATTTTGTCAACTTAAAAATTGTTGGTCTTCCATGGGGGCACGTATATGGATATTCACAAGCAATTAATAAGTTAATTAATTCTTTTATTTCAACATCGCTCAACTTATTATTTGCTTTAATTGCTTTTTTACATGCACTTTTAATTATATCATTCTGAAATTTAGAAATATTCGTTATACTATTCTTATTATTTATTTCTTCTATAATTTCAATCAATAACTTGCTGTCTTGAGGTTTATTAAAAAATATAGGAACACTACGCAAACAAATTGTATTTTGACCAAATTCATCAAATTCAAATCCTAAGTTTGATAAAAATTTTCTTTGGTTTAAAACTAACTGATAATCACTAGGTGACAATTTTAAATTTGCAGGAAAAATATTTTGAGTTATATTATTACCATCTTTAATTTTTTTAGATATATCTTCATATAAAATTCTTTCATGAGAAGCATGCTGATCTAACAGAAGAATAGAATCCTCAATTTCAAATAATATATATGTATTAAATAACTGCCCTATCAACTTTGAATTTATAAGCATAGAAAAAAGACTCTTTTGATTGCTTAATAATTTATTCATACTTTCTTTACTTTTGTTCTCTACTCCAACTTTTTCAACTATTTCAACTGTTTCTGCTGTTTCAACCTTTTCATCTTTTCCATCATTTGACTCTTGCGCAGTTTTTTTTTGCATTACTTCTTTATTTTTTATATAAGATATGGGACTTTCATTTATAAAATCATTTTTATACTTAATGATACTCTCCTGTTTAAAGTCTTCAGATATTATTTTATTTTTTTTGAGTTCAATGTCTTTATAGCTTTTTACAGTACTAAATTCCCTTAAAGTCTTTTTTATTCCGTCTTTTATTAATAATAAAACTAAACTTTCATTTAAAATTTTTATTTTTGTTTTAGAAGGATGTATATTTACATCTAACATATGAGGGGGCAGATCTATATTCAATATAAATTTAGGATGTTGATTTATCATTATAGTATTTTCATAAGCTTCTTCAATTGCTTTATTAATTTTAACATCTTGTATATATCGATTATTAATATATATATATTGGTGTCTTCTAGTACTATTTGTATTATTTTGATTTCCTAGATATCCTGATATTATTAGAGGTTTATTTTCATACTGAATACTTATTAAATTGTCACCAAGTTGATAATCAAATATACTATGTATACAATTCAACATGTTGCCATCTCCTGGTGTTTTTATTACATTTCTATCTTCAACATTTAATGAAAATGAAATATCAGGATGTGATAGTGCTAATCTTTCAACCAATAGAATTATATGTTTTGATTCTTCACTTGCTTTTTTCATATGTTTCAATCGTGCTGGTGTATTATAGAATAAATCTTCTATACTAATAGAAGTACCTTTACTAAATGATTTTCTTATACTATCTATGTTATTTTCCTTAATTACTGCATAACATCCAATTTCTTCATGTATCGAATGTGTTTTAATACTTACTTTTGAAATTGCTGCAATACTAGGTAAAGCTTCTCCCCTAAAACCAAGACTATCTAATCTATCTAAATCTTCTAAAGTATAAATTTTGCTCGTTGCATGTCTTTTAAATGCAAGACAAACTTCATTGGATAAAATCCCTTCTCCATCATCTGAAACAGTAATTTTTTTCTTTCCTCCATTTTCAATATGAATATTAATATTTCGACTTTTAGCATCAATTGAATTTTCAACTAATTCTTTTATAACAGCATTAGGATCCGTTATAACTTCACCAGCTGCAATTTTATTTGCAATATTATTATTTAATATCCTAATACTCAACCTATATCACCTCAAATAGAATTATAAAGCAACTATAAAAATAATGTTTATATAGTTAATATCATAATTTCTTTCTAATTTAATTAATTACTCATGATGCAGCAAACAAATAAGATAAAAACTACCAACGTTAAAGAAAGCTAATTTAAATCAATTTTGTAATCGTTTTTTAAGATCATAAATATAATTCATCAACTCAATAGGAGACATGTCCTCAACAGGTAATGTTTTTAATTCGTCAATTATTAATTTTTCTTTATAATTAAATAAATTCATATCATTATTTTCGTTTTTAGTAGAAATACTAATTTCATTAATACTATTTATATTATTTTTATTTTCGTTATCTTCCAAATATTTAAGTATTTCTCTTGACCTATGTATAACCAAATCAGGCAATCCTGCTAATTTTGCAACTTCAATTCCATAACTTTGATCTGCACTACCAGCAATTATTTTTCTTAAGAAAATCACTCCATCTTCACTTTCTTGAACTTTAATACAATAATTCTTAACACCTTCCATTTTTGTTTCTAATTGTGTTAATTCATGATAATGAGTTGCAAATAGTGATTTTCCACCAATTAATTTCTTATCTGTTAGATACTCTATAACCGACCATGCTATGCCTAAACCATCATAAGTACTAGTTCCTCTTCCGATTTCATCTAAAATTATTAGACTTTTCGATGTAGCATTCTTTAAAATATTAGCAACTTCACTCATTTCAACCATAAATGTACTATGTCCAGAAGCTAAATCATCAGAAGCTCCTACCCTAGTAAATATCCTATCAACTACGCCTATTTTGGCTTGTTGGGCCGGTACATAACATCCAATTTGTGTCATTAAAGTAATTATTGCAACTTGTCTAATAAAAGTTGATTTTCCTGCCATATTAGGTCCTGTAATAATTATCATTCTATCATCTTCACAATTCAACTCACATGAGTTTGGGACATATTCATTATCTGGCAACATTGCTTCAACCACTGGATGTCTACCTTCATATATTAATATTTCATCTTTATCATTTACTACAGGTTTTACATAATTATTTTCATAACTTACCTTTGCAAAAGAATACAGTACATCTATTATGCTTATACATTCCGCCGTTGCTTTTATTCTATTAACTTCTTCTAATATTTTATTTTTTATATCTATAAACAATTCATATTCTAAATTCACAATTTTTTCTTCAGAATTTAGAATACTATTTTCTATTTCTTTCAATTCTTCAGTATAATACCTCTCAGAATTAGCTAGTGTTTGTTTCCTAATGTAATGATCCGGAACTAAATGTAAATTGCTTTTAGTTACATCAATATAATATCCAAAAATTTTATTATATTTTATTTTTAATGACTTTATTCCTGTACTTTCTTTTTCTTTTAATTCTAATTCTATAATATAGTCTTTCCCAGATGTATTAATTTTTCTAAATTCATCTACCTGTTCATTATACCCATCTTTGATAATGTTACCTTCTTTTATGGATATAGGAGGATCAATACTTATTCCAACGTCGATTAATCTATAAACATCCACTAAAGCATCTATTCTACTATTAAGATATTTTAAGTATTTACTATCGCATTTATCCAATATTGTTTTAAGAGAAGGAATTACACAAAGGGATTGTTTTAATGCTAATATATCCCTTGCATTACAATTACCAAAAGATAATTTACTTATTAATCTTTCTAGATCATATATTTTCTTAAGGATATCTCCAATTCCAAAAAGAATTGAAATATCATTAATTAATATCTCTACTGCATTTAATCGTCCATTAATTTTTTCAATATCTATTAGTGGTTGATTGATCCAACTTTTTAACCTTCTACCACCCATCGATGTTTCAGTCTTATCTAATACATTAAGTAGACTTCCCTTTTTATCTCTATTTCTTATATTTTCTGTAAGTTCTAAATTTTTTCTTGTGGATAAATCTATGGCCATATATTCTTCTATTATATATTTATTTAGTTTATTAATATGTGTTAATACTCTCATTTGAGTTTCATTTAAATAAGTTAATAAAGCACCGCTTGATTTTATACATAATTCACAATCTTCTATTCCTAATGAAGTCATAGAATACACATTATAATGTTCTTTTAAAACTTTTACAGATTTCTCTAAATTGAAATATTTATTTTGGTTTACATTAATATATATATCAAATGTTTTTTCTATTTTATCTATTAACAATTTATCCTTATATAATACAGAATTTATAATTATTTCTGAAGGTCTTATTTTCGCTATTTCATCAAGAAGTTTTCCCTTTGAATTTTCAGCTCCTGATATCTGTGACGTATAAAATTCACCTGTTGAAACGTCTACATATGCAACCCCAAAATCCATCATATTATAATAGATACACATTAGAAAATTATTTGTTTTTTCATGAATTAATTTACCATCATTTATCGTTCCAGGAGATATGACTCTAATAATTTCTCTTTTTACTATTCCTTTAGAAATTTTAGGATCTTCCACTTGCTCACATATGGCAACTTTATAACCTTTTTCTATTAATCTAACAATATAATTTTCCGCTGCATGATAAGGAACTCCGCACATAGGAGCTCTTTCTTCTAATCCACAATCTCTACCTGTTAAAGTAATTTCCAGTTCTCTAGAAGCGGTTAATGCATCATCAAAAAACATTTCATAAAAATCACCAAGTCTAAAAAAAAGAATAGCATCTTTAACTTTTTCATGTAGTTCTAGATACTGTTGCATCATTGGAGTAAGTTGTGCCATTGATACATCATCCTTTCTCAATTAACTTGAATTCCCTTTAAAGAAAATGTTCTTACTTCTGTTATTTTAACTTCAACAATATTACCAATAGATTTATCATCACCAATAAAATTAATTAATTTATTTTTCTCTGTTCTACCAGATAATATAGCATCATTATTCTTACTAGGACCTTCAACTAATACTTTTACTACTTTATCTTTATATGTCATGTTTATTTCTTTACTTATTTCATTTTGCACTTCTAATAATTTATTTAATCGCTCATGTTTAACATTTTCACTGATTTGTTCTTCCATATTTTCTGCAGGTGTCCCAGCTCTTATTGAATAGAGAAATGTAAAAGATGAGTCAAATTTACATTCCTTTACTACCTCAAGAGTTTCTATAAAGTCATCATCAGTCTCCCCGGGAAAACCTACTATGATATCAGTAGTGATAGCTATCCCCGATATAGTTCCTTTTATTTTTTTTACCAAATCAATATATTCTTTTTTTGTATATTTTCTATTCATTTTTTTTAAGATTTCACTACTTCCTGCTTGAAAAGGAAGATGTATGTGATTACACACTTTTTCCTCATCTTTTATTGTTTCTATTAATTCATCTGATAAATCTTTTGGATGAGATGTCATAAATCTTATACGATCAATACCATTTATCTTACATAAACTTCTAAGTAAACTAGAAAAAGATATGGGATTATCAAAAGTCTTACCATACGAATTAACATTTTGTCCTAGTACGGTTATTTCTTTGCATCCCGATTTCGCAAGATTTTCAACTTCATTTATTATATTTTGAGGATTTCTACTTCTCTCTCTTCCTCTCGTATAAGGAACTATACAATAACTGCAAAAATTATTACACCCATTCATTATTGAAACATATGCCTTAAAAGAAAATTTTCTCTCAATAGGTATGTTTTCAGCAATATCTTTTCCTTCTTGCCATATATCAATAATCATTTCTCTTTTTTCTAAATAATTTGATAATAGTTCAGGAAATTCATGCAAATTATGTGTACCGAAAATCAAATCAACATGATTAAATTTCTTCTTAATCTCATTTACAATACTTTCTTGTTGCATCATACATCCACATACACATAAAATCATATCTGGATTTTTTCTCTTTAAGTTTTTATAATTTCCAAGATGTCCAAAAACTTTTTGGTTTGCATTTTCTCTTACACTACATGTATTTAAAATAATAATATTAGCTTTAGTATCCTCTTCAGTAGATGTAAATCCTAATTGTTTTAACATCCCACTAATTTTTTCTGAATCATTTTCATTCATTTGACAACCATATGTTAATATTTTAAAAAATTTATTAGTCATATATTCACCTTCTTTACAAAAAATAATTATATCAAAAATAATTATTATTTACGAGGAAATACAAAAATTATAACATATTTTTAGTTTATATAATTGAAAATAACATTATTCGCTATAAAACATTTGTTTAACTAGGTAAATATTAATAAGCTAACTATAAATTACCTGATTATTTTCTTTGAACAGATACAAACTATTATTACAACATGAAGATGGAGGTGAAAACAAATTATGAGTAGAAGAGAACAAAAATCTGGTTTAGATCAATTTAAGATGGAATGTGCTCAAGACCTTAATATTAACTTAAAACAAGGTTATAATGGCGATCTTTCTTCTAAACAAGCTGGATCAATTGGTGGAGAAATGGTTAAAAGAATGGTCAAGTCTTATGAAGATCAAGTTAAACCTCAACAATAGTAGTATATATTAGATACAATATAATATTATAATATTTAGAAGGTACTGATAATAATTAGTACCTTCTAAATCATATTTATGATTCATTTAAATAATTTTTTAAATATAAATTTCTTTTTTTCTAATTTAGAATATTTCTCTTTTATATCTACTAATTCATATGCTTTCTCTTTTAAACGCATTTTTAATTTTGCATTCTCAGCAACGAGTACATCTTTCTCATCATTATCAAACTGTGATTTTACTTCTTCTAAAGAATCAGTTAATTGCCTTATAGACTCATTAATCTCGCTAAAGCCACTTATAATCACGCTACTTACCTGTTCTATATTTATTGCGACATCATTACTGTTAACCTGTTGTATATCAGTCATACTGTCATTATTAGTCGAGAAAGTATTTGGAACACTAACTGTAGGCGATTTTAATATTTCTTTTATTTGATTATTATTATATCCTTGATCCTTCAATTGCTTAATATATTGGAATATTTCAATTTCCTTTATCGAATATTCTCTATGATTAACATTATTTCTAGGAACTTTAATATTAAACTCTTCTTCATAATACCTCAATACATGTGCTTCATAATTTAATATCTCAGACGCTTCAGAAATTGTATATTTTTTTTGACCCACATTATATCCCCCATATAAACTATTAGAGTTCTTTTGTGATTGAACTATCATTTACCTTTTATTATATTACTTATTATTTGAATATTATATTGAATTTTGTCAATTTCCTCAGAATTTAAACTTATGTTTTCAAATCTATTAGATAATTTTTTTAACTCTTTCAATATATTTTTTTCTCCATTATCATTTATATCAATATCAATTGATTCGATAAACTCTTCTTCATTGCTTAAATTAATTTTATCTCCAAGTGAAGGGATAATAACTTTTGAATTAAATCTTTGGATTATTCTATTTTTCAAGTTATTCATTGCTTCTTTATCTCCATGAATTAATACTATTTTTCGTGGTAATTCATCCATATTTTCAATCCAATTTAACAATCCATTTAAGTCTGCATGGCTTGAATAATCATTAAGCTTATGAATAGAAGCATTAACTTGTATATCTTCACCAAACAAACGTACACTTTTTATGCCGTTTAAAATATTATATCCCAATGTATCTTTTGCTTGATAACCTACAAATACTAATGCAGAATTTTTTTTCCATATATTATGTTTTAAATGATGTCTTATTCTACCGGCATCACACATACCACTAGATGCAATTATTATTTTACTTCCTACTATTGAGTTTATACTTTTCGATTCATCTGCAGTAATAGTAAAATTAAGATTATGAAAAACAAGCGGATCATCACCATTATCTAATAATTCTTTTGCTTCTTTATCATATAAACAATAATTTTTCTTAAATACTTCAGTTGCTTTAATGGCTAATGGACTATCAACATAAACAGGAATTTTATCATATTTACCCAATGATCCATTTTCTTTATATTTATTTAATTGATATAGTACCTCCTGAGTTCTTCCAATAGCAAAAGAAGGTATAATTATATTTCCTCCTTTTTTTGCGGTATCTATAATTATTTTTAATAATTCATCTTCCATATCATCATTTATACTGTGTAGTCTATCACCATATGTGGATTCCATTATTAAATAATCTGTACTCTTAATGATTTGTGGATCTTTAAGTAAAGGTTGATCAAAATTGCCTAAATCACCTGTAAATACATACTTTTTTTCTTTAGAATTTTCATTTACCCAAATTTCAATAATTGCTGAACCTAACATATGACCTGAATTTCTATACATTATTTTTATATTGTCATTCATTTTAAACATTTCATCATAATTTAAAGTTTTAAATAATTTCATACATTCTTCTACATCTGAATGAGTATATAAAGGTTCAAGCAAAAGTTGTCCCCTTCGTTTACGCTTCCTATTTTTCCATTCTAATTCCACCTCTTGTATATGTGCACTATCGTGTAACATAATATCACATAAATCATATGTTGCATTATTACAAATGATTACACCTTTAAAACCATTTTTAAATAATCCTGGTATCCTCCCTGAATGATCAATATGAGCATGTGTTAATAACAAATAATCTATTTCTTTCGGATTAAAAGGGAAATCTACATAATTAAGATTTCTTACTTTTTTATTCCCTTGAAACATACCACAGTCTACTAATATCTTAGTTTTATTTAAAGTAATCAGATAACAAGAACCTGTTACCATTTGCGTTGCTCCGAAAAATGAAATTTCCATATTAATTCACCCTTTTAAAATTTTATTTGTTTTTTTTAATTTTATCGTTGACAAAATATTTTATTTGTTGTATATTATTATTTGTCACTGATTACGAGGTGTAGCGCAGTTTGGTAGCGCACATGGTTTGGGACCATGGGGCCGAAGGTTCGAATCCTTTCACCTCGACCATTCAGTTTCGTGGGGGCCTTTAGCTCAGTTGGTTAGAGCAACCGGCTCATAACCGGTAGGTCCGGGGTTCGAGTCCCTGAAGGCCCACCATTTTTTTTGAATATTATATTGCCCCGGTAGCTCAGTCGGTAGAGCAGAGGACTGAAAATCCTCGTGTCGGTGGTTCGATTCCGCCCCTGGGCACCATATTTATTCATGCAAATAAGTTAAAAATTTTATTCATCATACAATAAAGATAAGATTTAAGATCTATAAGCTGGTGTAGCTCAATTGGAAGAGCAGCTGACTTGTAATCAGCAGGTTGCGGGTTCGAGTCCCATCACCAGCTCCAATATTAATAATTAATTTATTAATATTTTTTTTTGGATTTTTTCAAAAGTCAAACTGACTAATAAATCGAATTTGAATTTTAAACTATATATAAAAAGTCTAAGGTTGATGTATTACCAACAACCTTGACCAATCTCGACGGATATTAAAGTATTTGCTCTTTTTTTATTTTAATTGTTAATCATCTTTAAACAAATCGCCAAACAAATCCCCTAAAGTATTGTTAACATCTTCTTTATATACTGTAATATTTTCTTCTATTTCTTTAACTACTGGTGGCAACGTTTCTTTAATGCTTAATGATATTTTTTTATTTTCTTCATCAATACCTATTATTTTTATCTTAACACTATCTCCAACTTTAATTACATCTTCTACTTTATCAACTTTTTCATGAGATAATTCTGAAATATGAATTAGACCTTCCACATGGGGGATAATTTGTGCAAAACCTCCAAAAGGCAAAATATTAGTAATTTCTACATCAACTTCATCATTTACGCTAAAATTCTTTCTAAAATTTGTCCAAGGATCCTCAGTTAAATTTTTAATGCTTAGTTTAATTTTAAAATTATCTTTATCTATATTTGTTATTACTGCTTCTACAGTTTCATCTTCTTTAACAACTTCTGAAGGATGTTTAACTTTACCCCATGATAGATCTGAAATATGTACAAAACCATCTAATGGACCTATCTCAATAAACACGCCATATTTCATGATTGTTTTAATCTTTCCTGTTACATTTTGATTTACATCTAAAGAATCTATAAATTCTTTTTTAGTTTTAAGTTCTTGCTCTCTTCTATTTTTTTCTTCTTGTTCTAATATTATTTTTTGAGAAAAAATTATTTTATTTTTCTTCTTATCATATTCAATTATTTTTCCTTTAACTTCTTCACCTACAAGAGTATTTAAATCTTTTATAAATTTAAAATGATATTGTGAAGCAGGCATAAATACCTCTGTAAATCCAATATCTACTATTAATCCACCTTTTACAGATTTTATTATCTTACCTTCTACTGTACTTTTTTCATTAAATATATTCTCAATTTCTTGCATTGCCTTTTTATTATCAACTCGTAGCTTAGATAATTTTACATATCCAGAGCCATCGTTTAAATCTAATATTATGGCTTCTACTTCATTTTCAACTTTTACAATTTTTGTTAAATCCTCATTTATATCTTTTGTATACTCTTTCTTTTCAATAATTCCATCAGATTTATAACCTATATTTATAAATAATTCATTTTCTGATACTGATATTACCTTTCCTTTAACTATATTACCCCTTCTAAAACTTTTAAATGTTTCTTCATAGCTTTCATGTACTTCTTTTTGTTCTTCTTCATTGTCATTTAATTGATTTTCCATTAATTGAATTACCTCCTTTATTATCCAATCGGGCGTAGAAGCCCCAGCAGATATACCTATCTTTTTAAATTCATTTATTCTATCAATATCTATATCTTTCTTTGATTCTATATGAAAAGTATTTTTACAATACTTTTTACTAATAATTACTAATTTTTGTGTATTAGAGCTATGATATCCTCCAACTATTATCATGCAATCCACTTTACTTGCAATATTTTTTGTTTCTTCTTGTCTTTCTCTTGTGGCATTGCAGATAGTATTAAACACGATTACATTATTATTTTGATTTTTTATTTCTTTTGTAACATCATTAAAAAGATCTTCTGTAATAGTAGTTTGAGCTACAACGCATATTTTATCATATTTTTTAAGATTTGGCACTTTATTTTTCTCACCAATAATCAATGCTTCATTTTTACACCATCCATTTATACCTATCACTTCAGGATGCTTCTCATTTCCAACAATTATTATTTGATACCCATTTTTATAATGTTCTTTTGCTTTTTGTTGTATACTTTTTACATAAGGACAAGTTGCATTTATTATCTTAAATCTTAATTCTTTTGCTTCTCTTATTATTTTTTCTCCAACTCCATGAGATCTAATTACAACTACTCCTTCATTTATCTCACTAAAATTATTGATACTCTTAACACCATTACTAATTAATTTATTAATAACTTGCGGATTATGAATTATTGGCCCTAAAGTGTATATATTTGTATTTTCATAGTTCTTAATAGCTTTCTCAACAGAATCGATAGCATTATTAACTCCAAAACAATAACCTGCAGATTTTGCAAGAATAATTTCCATTTCGCACCTCTCACTTATTATTTGACCAATTTTTTTATTTCTTTCATTATTTCTTGACTTATATTCTCCAAACCATCTTTTTTAACTTTTTTATCAAAATATTCATTTAAAATAATAGGTTCTCCAATATTTAATTTAATAAGAGTGCGTATTTTGTAATTCCCTATTATACCAATTGGTATTATTGTCGCCTTTGATTTTATTGCTAATAAAGCTAGTCCTAATTCAGGTCTTCTATCTTCTCCCTCTTTTACTCTTGTACCTTCTGGAAAAATTCCAAGCACTTCACTATTCTTTAGTATTCTTAAAGAATTTTTTATTGCCGATACATCACTTTCTCCTCTTTTTATTGGGATTACATTTAACCCTTTAAGAAATGTAGAAAAAAATTTATTTTTAAATAGTTCATTTTTGCCTAAGAAGTGAACATGTCTTTTTATTCCTTTACAAGCTAGAATTATTGGATCTGCCCAATGAATATGGTTCGAACATATTATTATTGCGCCATTTGAAGGTATTTTCTCTATTCCATTAACTTCAAATTTATAGAACAAACTAATATATATATTTACAATAAATCTAATAATACTATAAAACATCTTCTCCTCCATTATTTTCAGTATTTTTATTAATTATATTTGCAATCATATCAACAACTTCTCTTAAAGTTTTTTTACTAGTATCAATATTAATAGCATCAACTGCTTTTTTCAAAGGTGATACAGTACGATTAAAATCCATATGATCTCGTTTAGCAATATCCTCTTTTATTTTTTCAATATCTCCATTTACACCTTTATTTTGTAACTGTTTAAACCTTCTCTTTGCTCTAATTTCTATAGAAGCATCTAAATAAAACTTGAAACTAGCCTTTGGCAATACTACTGTTCCAATATCCCTACCGTCCATTATAACTGATTTATTACATGCAATTTCTTGTTGTT
Source organism: Eubacteriaceae bacterium (assembly GCA_049366695.1). Taxonomy (GTDB): domain Bacteria; phylum Bacillota; class Clostridia; order Eubacteriales; family Alkalibacteraceae; genus JBMNCR01. The sequence goes on along the minus strand of JBMNCR010000056.1, from coordinate 107,942 downwards.
TCTTTACCATTATTATTCTTACTTCAGGGATTTTTGATATTATTGAAACACTATTACTGACAATAGTAGATCTGATTTGCACATCAATATTTTCATTATTTAGATATATAGATTTATTATAAAAATCAATATTTATTTTTTTTGCTTCTTCAATAATAGCTTCATTATTATCAGTGGATATATTATTTTTTAATATATGATATGTAAGTCCCCTATACATGGCACCTGTATCTAAATAATCTATATGTAACTCGTTAGCCAAAATTTGTGCTATTGTGCTTTTGCCTGCCCCTGCCGGGCCATCTATAGCAATATGAAGTAGTTTCATATATTCCTCCTTAGTAAATTATAAAATATAAAAGTAGCAATATTACTATTAAAAAAAGCAAGCACTGCTTGCATGTTAATTATACAATAAAATATAAATTTATCAACTTTTTTTTGTTTGGACTTTAAACAAATAAGTAATTCCTTTTTTGCACTCATAATTGTCATTAATTTTAGGCAATGTGATTTCTTCACTTATTTCAACGATATTTATGTTAATATTTTTTTGCATATTATTTTTTATCTCAATTACATCGCCATCTCGCACATTTATCTCAATTAAATCCTCCTTAATTGCATTATCCAACAATGCTTCTTCACCATTTATTAATAATTTTGTATTATTTATATCTGTAGTAGAAAGTGTTATTTTCCCTTCCAATAGATAATTATAACTTTCTTCAAGACTGACGGGAGTACCACTTTCGTTAGATTTTATAGTATCAAGAACATCGTTATTAATAAAGATTTGCACTAACACAACTATGCAGAAAATAAAAATTATTAACGATACTAGTAGTTTTTCAAAATATGAAACTGCACCCTTCAAATAATTCTTCCCTCCTATATATATTGTATTATTATTTTATGCATTTTTAGTAATTTTAATTCTTATATATTAACAATTATTTCCTGACATGTACCCTGTTGAGAAAGATATTTGCAAATTATAACCTCCTGTTAATGCATCAACATCAATAATTTCGCCTGCAAAAAAAAGACCATTTATTAATTTTGATTCCATAGTAGCTGGATTGATTTCTTTTGTATTAATTCCTCCAGATGTAATAATAGCTTCTGATATAGGTCTTTTAGATTTAATGTTAAGAGTTAAATTATGAATAATATTAATTAATCTATGTCTTTCTTCTTTTGTTATTTGATTAACTTTTTTGCTTTCATCAATTCGGCTAAGACTAATAATTATAGGTATCATTTTTTTAGGTAATAAATCATTTAATGCATTTTTATAATCTTTATTATAATATTTTTCAAAATCTCTTAAAATTCTTTTATCCAACATATTAAAATCTAAAGAAGGTTTTAAATTTATCTTTATCTGATATTTATTATTATCTTTAATCATAGAACTTAAAGACAAAATAGCTGGTCCTGATACTCCAAAGTGCGTAAATATCATCTCACCAAAATAACTATTAACTACTTTTTTATCTTTTATTAATGATACTTCAACATTTTTTAATGATAATCCTTGTAGATCAACTACAAAATCATCACTAGATACTAGCGGTACCAATGCTGCATTAGTATTTATTATACTATGTCCAAGTTTTTTTGCCCATTTATACCCATCACCTGTTGATCCAGTTTGAGGATATGACAAACCACCTGTAGCAATAATTAATTTATCACATTTTATTTCAGTTTGGTTATCTAAAATAATTGAGTATACTTTATTATTTCTAACAATCACATCTTTTACAGTAGTTTTTAGTTTTATATTTACATCATTTATTTTTAAATATTTTTCTAAAGCTTTAATTACATCACTGGATTTATCACTTTTAGGAAAAACTCTATTTCCACGTTCAATTTTTTCTTCTAATCCTAAATCATTAAAAAATTGAATAGTTTGATAATTACTGAATGAATAAAAAGCACTGTATAAAAAAGATTTATTACTTATAGTACTATCAAAAAGCTCTTCGATTTCGCAAGCATTAGTAAAATTACATCTTCCTTTACCTGTTATATAAAGTTTTTTACCCAATTTTTCATTTTTTTCTATAAGTATAACTTCATTATATTCCTTCATAGAAGCAGTTCCTGCTGCAATCATTCCAGCTGGTCCACCACCTACTACAATTACATTATTTTTTTTCATATTCTTCATCCTTATTATTATGATATATTAAATGTTTAAATAATATTATATAGTTGATGTATTATAACGACATATACAAAAGATAATATATTATCTCATTTATTTATTTAGCAGTAATAGTGAGTAGTAAGTTTAGTAAAAAAAAAATTAGAATCCAATGCAAAAAATAAAAACAACTCATTATTTAATATATAGTTATATATGTCAATTTATATATTTTTTAACGTTTGGAAAACGAAATTCAATTATTAATATTGTATTTTCTCGATATATTTTAGATGAAAACTAAAGAATGCTAATAAAATTAATTTATGATAACAAAATATAAATAGATTATTTGTTTTTATTCGCTCTCACATTATACTAAACACTTAAATCAATAATCATTCTTCTTTTGCATATATATAATGTTCAGCCCATACTTTTTCTAACTCATTAAATATCTTCTTAGTTTTATCTTCATTTCTAAGTCCAACAGCAATAATCAGAGCATTTAATAGGCTCAAAGGAGCTACTAAAGTATCAACAAAAGAAATGATATTACTTTTTGCAATTAAATAATATTCACATAGCTTAGTAATAGGGGACATTTCATTATCTGTGATAGCTACAATGTTTAGACCCTTTTCTTTTAAATATTCTATTGTTTCATAAGTTTTAGCAGAATACCTAGGAAAACTTACTCCTATTACTAAATCACCCTCTTTAGCCCTTATTGTTTGTTCGTATATATCTCCTACACCATTATTAATAACTTTAACATTATCTAATATCAAGTTTAGATAATATCCCAAATATTCAGTTAATATGGTTGTAGTTCTAAAACCAACAATATATATATTATTGGCATTTACTACTAAATCTACTACTCTTTCAAAGTTTATTTCATTAAACTCTTCAAGTGTATATCTTATATTATCAATATCAGAATTTAATATATTTTTAATTAGACACCTATTATTTAGTTTTTTCTGAGACATATCTATTCTTTGAATAGTAGTAAGTTTTGTTTTTATAATATTTTGCAAGGCTCTTTTAAATTTTGGGTATCCATCAAATCCTAAATTATTAGCAAAACGTACAACTGTTGCTTCACTTACGCCTGTCATTTCACCTAATCTTGAAGCAGTCATAAATGCAGCTTTTTCATAATTCAATAATAAATAATCAGCTATTAATTTGTGACTTTTACTTAAATTTACATAATCATTCTTTAGTTTTTGTATTATATCTATACTATTCTTATCTTCCATTATTGAGATCATCACCTATTTTATTTTAAATTAATCCTAATTATTTCTTTTCTATTATCAATCAAATAAAGTATAAAGTCAACATACTAAAATATATTTATATGATTTTATATATTAATAATATATATGGTGATATATCATCATTTTTGGAAAAATATTTCCATACTTTATAATCTTTATTGTCTAATTCACTTAGATATGATTCCAATATTGAAGATTCTATCTTACCTCCACTATGAGCAGTATAGACGCATATTGTTATAAGACCTTTTTTTTTGAGTAGTTTTAATGATTTTTTTATGGCCATTGTAGTTGTTTCACCTTGTGTAACAATATTTTTATCTCCTTTTGGTAAATAACCTAAATTAAACATTACACCACCTATTTTTCCCATAACATACTTATCTAAATTTTCATGACCATCATTAATAACAACAACATTTTTTTCAAATCCTTCTTCCAATATTCTCTCTTTTGTATTATCAATTGCAGATTTTTGAACATCAAAAGAATATACCTTCCCTGTTTGTCCTACACATTTTGCAAGAAATAGTGTATCATGCCCATTACCAGCAGTAGCATCAATAACCACATCACCTAAACGAAGTATCTTTGACATATTAGTCTGACAAATCTCCGTTATATTAAACATTTTCATTTATTTTCCTCATACAGGTACTACATGATACGAAATCTTTTATATACACGTTTTGATCAACTATTTTGATTTTTCTTTTTTTTACATAATCTAGAGATTTCTCATCAATGATTTTAATTTTTTTTATTTCATTTAGATAACAGTAATTTATTACTGTTTTTATCAAGCCATCAAATAAACTCACATCATTAGTAATCATTTTACTAAATAATAAATCAAAACGATTGCTTGTAAACATTATTTCTGCATATCCTAATATTTGATCTTTTTCTAATATTATGGCGCAATGAGTCGATTCAGTACAGCGTATTGATATATTGTTTAATTCGTCTATAGGTTTAATTTTAACTTCTATCAATATTTCATACCTCCTTTAATATCTTAATTTCCTCATTGGTAAGATGTCTCCAATTACCTATCTCTAGACTCCCTATTTTTAAATCCCCAATAGCAATTCTTTTTAAACTTAAGACAGGATGGTTTATTTTATCACACATCTTTCTTATTTGGCGATTTCTTCCTTCCCATATTCTAATTTCTGTAATAACACTGTTTTCAAATACTTTTTTTATTTTAAGCAAAGCTTTTGATGTTCTATAGTTATCAATAATCAATCCATTTTCAAATCTATTAATTTCTTCTTTTGTAGGTTTCCCTTTTAATTTTGCTATATATGTTTTATCTATATGGTGTTTTGGATGGGTAAGTTTATAAGTTAAATTACCATCATTAGTTAAAATCAACATTCCTTCTGTTTCATAATCTAATCTTCCTACCGGGTATATTCTTTTATTAGTATTTATAAGATCTAGTACTGTTTTTCTTCCAAAGTTATCTTTAGCAGAAGAAATATAACCTCTCGGCTTATTTAATAAAATATAAGTATTTTCTATTTTATTATAAATAATTTCATTATCAAACTTTATCTCATCGCATTCTAGTTTAATCAAAAAACCCATATCGGTTATGACTTTATTATTAACTTGCACTCTACCATTTTTAATATATTCTTCACATTTTCTTCTAGAACTAACCCCGTTATTTGCTAAGTACTTTTGTAACCTCAAATTTTCATCACTCCTGTAAGTAATAATTATATGTCAAATCTTATATAATTGAAAATATTTTCATAAAGAAATTTTAAATAATTTTTTTCGTATATTTTTTGAGGCGAATAAAAGTTTTTGGTATAAACTAATTCATCATCTATATAGAAATCCAACACTCCTACTTTTTGTTTTAAAAATATAGGTGCTTCATAATAATCAAATATTTTTATCTGTCTAATAGCCAACTCCCATTCTTTTATAGGAATATATATATCCTCATTAGAAATAATTTTCAATTGATCATTAATGCCATTTTTAATATAAATGGAATTAATGTATTCATCTTTTTGGAGAACTTTTTTCATTTCATAGTTCTTAAAAGCATAATCTAAAATGAACTTTGAATCTACCCAAATGTCAGCAGAATCTAAGACTACGCCGATCAATTGCATACCATCCCTTTCACATGAAAATACTAAACATTTTCCTGCATCTATAGTATAACCAGTTTTAACACCATTTCCTCCACTATATTCTGATAAGAGTTTATTCTTATTATAGATAGTCCTTATTTCATCATTAATTTTAATATCTGTTTTTTTTGTACTTACAATATTTTTAAACATATTATTCTTAAAGGCATACCTTGTAATTAAGGCCATATCCGCTGCTGTTGTATAATGGTTTTTATCATGTAAACCATGAGGATTAGTAAAGTTAGTATTTTTCGCTCCAATTATTTTTGCTTTTTCGTTCATGAGATTAATAAAATTTTCTTCATTAGCAGCTATATGTTTAGCAATCATATAAGCAGCATCATTTCCAGAACGCAACATTAACCCATAAATTAAATCTTTTAATGTTATTTTATCATTTTCTTTTAAATATATAGAGGATCCTTCAATGGTAGGAGCAATATTATCAATAACTACAATATCATCTAGATTTCCATATTCTATAGCAACAATTGCAGTCATAATTTTTGTTGTACTTGCCATGGGTAAAACTTCATTACAATTCTTTTCATATAATACTCTTCCTGAATTTGCTTCAAGTAATATCGCAGATTTTGAACTTACCTCCAATGCCTCGATAGTTATAGATGAGTAAAAATTTATTAAAATGAAAAAAAATAAAATTAACGAAACCTTTCTATACATATTGTCCTCCTTCTTTATATCATTTATGATATAATTATTTATGATATATAATATTTTGATCTACTATAATGATTATTAAAAAGCATAAAAAAAATGAGTATTATATACTCATTTTAATTAGTAAATTTCTATTATATTATATCTGAAAAGAAGAACTATAAATAAACGATTATTTAATTTATTAATATGCGATATCATTAAAATACAAATATAGTTTAAATGTATTAATTTAATATGATATATTAGCTCTTATCAACTGTATTAATTTGCTCTTGTATTCCTTCTAAAAATTCTTCATAACTAGGTAATTCTTTAATAGAAGTTAATCCTAAATATCTTAAAAACTCAAAAGTTGTTTCATAAACTATTGGCTTACCGGGAGAATCAAGTCTTCCTGCTTCCTTAATTAAATTTCTATCTATTAAAGTTTGTACAGAACTAGATGTTTTAACTCCTCGTAATAATTCCACCTCTACTCTTGTTACGGGTTGCTTATATGCTATAATTGCTAAAGTCTCTAATGCTGCTTGAGATAACCCGCTAGTATTTCTTTCAGTCATTATCTTATTTATATAACTATAGTACTCTGGTCGAGTACACATTTGAAATTTAGAATTGATTTGATTAATCTGTATTCCTCTACTTTCATAATCATATTCATCCTTTAAAGATAAAATCAATTCTTTAGTTTCTGAGTGATTTAATTCTAAAGTTTCTGAAATTTCCTGTAATGATATAGCTTCACCAACAGAAAATAACAGAGATTCAATAATTGCTTTTAATTCCTTCTCAGTCATTTAATCACCTTTTATACCTTAGAAATTATTATTTCATCACATGTTTTCAACTGATGAAATTTAACAATATTCTTTTTAATCAATTCTAAAAGTGCTAGAAATGTTACTACTATATTTGTTCTTGTTTTAGAATTTACAAATAAATTGCTAAATTTTATTTTATTTCGAGTGTTTATCATATTCATAATTTCTACGATCTTATCTTCAATTCTTATTACTTCTCTTTCAATCCTGTGAACTATTACTTCTTCATTGCTTTCCATATTATTCATTGCTAATATTTTCTTAAATGCACTTGTCAGTTCATCTATATCAATTTCTGTAATGCTATTATAATTTGATACTAAATACTCAGGATCTTTATAGAACACCTTAAACTGTCCATCTTCTTTCTTTTTAAAAAACTGGCTTATTTGTTTAAATACCTTATACTCAAATATCCTATTTGCAAGTTCTTCCCTGGGATCTATTTCTTCTCCCGTCTCATTTTCTTCAGGAGGAAGTAACATTCTTGACTTTATTTCAATAAGTTTTGCGGCCATTACAATAAATTCACTAGATAACTCCATATCGTATTCTTTGTATTGATTAATATAATGAATGTACTGCTCAGTAATTTTTGAAATTGGAATATCAAAAATATCTATTTCCTCTTTATTTATCAAATGTAATAAGAGGTCAAACGGACCATGAAATTCTTGTAGATCAATTTGATAATTCATTATTTTTCACCTCTAGTAGAACAATCGTCCTATAGTTATAAGAGCACTTATTGTTATATTTATAGCAGGATTAAGTATATATCCAATAACGTCGGTTACCATCAACAATAACAATACACCGTAACCGTATTTTTCATACTTCCAAAAATATGTTTCCATTTTTTCTGGTAAAATACTAGCAATTAATTTTGATCCATCTAAAGGTGGTACTGGTAATAAATTAAATATAGCAAAAATAACATTAAAATAAAACAAATTCTCTAAAAAACTATAAATAGTAATATTATCAGGTTTTAAAATCATTATCAAAATTATTGATATCAATGCTAATAAAATATTAGTCAACGGACCAGCGATTGCTACTAAAAATGTTCCCTGTTTTCTTTTTTCAAAGTAATTGGGATTATATGGTACTGGTTTTGCCCAACCAAATCTGAGTATTAGAAGAGCAATAAAACCTATAGGGTCAATATGTTTAATGGGATTTAAAGTTAATCGTCCCATATCTTTTGCTGTTGGATCACCTAATTTATATGCTGTATATCCATGAGCTAATTCATGAAATGTAATGGATATTAATAACGCAGGTAAAACATAAACAATCTCCATAATATTTTGTAATGCTGTATTAAATATATCTGTCAACTATAGTCCCCCTTTAATCGTTAGTATCACATGTCTCCTAAAATATAATAAGTTAAGCATTATTGTTTCTACTCTTTATTTGTTTTTTACCAATCTTAGTACCAAGAAGGTACTCTATCATTAGAAATAATATCTTCATAATTCTCTCTTTCAATAATAATTTCATCATTATCTTCTTTTAATAAAACTACAGCAGGCTTAGGAAGTCTATTATAATTACTTGCCATAGAGTAATTATAAGCCCCCGTATTAAATACTACTAAAATATCGCCAGCTTTACTTTTTGGCAAAAGAACATCCGTAATCAATGTATCCGTTTCACAACATTTTCCACTTATTGTTACTAGCTCTTCTTCATCTTCACTAAAGTTCATTCTATTAGCAATAACTGCATGATGAAGAGCGTTATATAAAGCAGGTCTAGGATTATCGGTCATTCCACCGTCTATACTTACATATTTTCTAGTGTGTGGTATTTCTTTAATTGTCCCAACTTCATATAAAGTTATTCCAGCAGTTCCAATAATATATCTGCCAGGTTCAACAATAATTTTTGGCACTTTAATGTCTGTTTTTAGACATATTGATTTTACTTCTTTAAATAATTTATCTAAATATATATCAATGTCAAAAACCGAATCATCTTTTAAGTACGGAATTCCAAATCCACCACCTAAATTTAGTTCTTGTATATTTATGTTTTTATCTTTTAAATCCTTAATAAGACCTAACATTACTCCAGTAGCTATTAAAAAAGGTCTTTCATCAAAAATCTGGGAACCAATATGACAATGTAAGCCAATGATATTTAAGTTATTTAAATCTTTATTATTTTCAAAAATATCGCAAACGCACTTTAATGGAATACCAAATTTAGAATCTACTCTTCCAGTTTGAATATACTCATGTGTATGAGCTTCTATACCAGGAGATATTCTTAAGAGCACATCCATTTTATAATTACGTTTTTTACATATATCATCTAATAACCGTAATTCATACTCACTATCTACCACTATTCGTCCTACTCTATAATCTATTGCCATATTCAATTCTTGAATAGATTTATTACTACCATGCAAACAAATTCGTTCCATTGGAAAATCAGCTTTAAATGCTGTATACAATTCACCGCCTGAAACTACATCTAATGATAATCCTAAATCTTCTACGATTTTGCACATAGTAATATTTAAAAATGCCTTGCCTGCATAATTTATTTCATATTGAATGTCCTGTTTTTCAAATGCATTAATTAAACTCATGGCATTTTTTCTAATAATATCCTCACTTATAACATATAGGGGTGTTCCATATTTTTTTGCAAGTTCAACTGTATCATGATTAGAAAAAATAAAATTCTCAGTCAATTTTCATACCTCCGGATTAATAATATATATGATTATATCGTTAATTATATAGTTTTACAATAGATAAATATACGAAGTACACAGCCATAGCATGAACAGTTGTTCAAAGTAAAAAACTATCAAGAGTATATAGGCGTATTATATGAGAATATATAGATATATAATAAAATCACTGTGCTGAACACATCAGCTCAGGATAACTTAATTCAAAGAAAAAAAGAACCGTTAAGAATTATCGGCTATTTGATAACATTTAATTCCGATAATTTAGGTTCTCTTATTTACTCTTTCTATCACATTTGCATAAATATGTTTGTGATTGGTTCAATGCGCGATCTACTTGTTGTGAGCAACTCTTTTTTGCACCCTTAATTATTTATACACACTATTATTCTTATTACTATAAAGTAAGTAAAGTTTAAAATATAAAAAAATCTTTGCTAAGTTTATTAAACAAATTAAAAATTGTTATTTTAGGTATATCTTCAGATGCTACTAAATCAACTTCTTTTATTACGTTACCACTTTCTTTTATTATTATTTTACCCATTATATCACCCTTCACAACTGGTGCATTAATATTTTTCTGAATATTAATTTCTTTTACATATTCTTTATTTACACTAGTTTCCATAAGTTGACTAAATCCTTCATTAGCAACAATTTGTAATTTTTCTTTAGCTCCTTTAGTGATACTTACTTCTCCCATAGGTTCGTTTTTTTCAATAATAATATCTTTTTTATATTTATTAAAACCATAATCTAATAATTTTTTTGTTTCTTCAAATCTTACTTTAGAAGAAGGTGCTTGTAAAACTACTGAAATTAATTTCATATTTCCTTGCTTCGCACTAGCTGATAAACAATATTTTGCCTCAGAAGTATATCCAGTTTTTATTCCATCAACTCTATTATCTAATTTTAATAATTTGTTTGTATTAGCTATTGTTCTTATTTTATCATTTTCTACACCTATAGTTATATCTTCCATCCAAATTGTTAAATAATTATGAATATTTGAGTACTTTAATAATTCTTTTGACATAAGTGCTATATCATATGCACTAGAATAATGATTTGAGGAAGGTAATCCATTGGCATTTTCAAAATTTGTATCCTTCATATTTAATTCTTTTGCTCTTTTATTCATAATACTAATAAATGATTGATAATCACCAGCTATATATTCAGCTAAAGCAACTGCCGCATCATTTGCAGATTCTACTGCAACTGCTTTTAATAATTCATCAACGATTCTTACTTCATTAGGTTCTAAATACAGTTGAGATCCTCCCATATCAGCAGCAAATTGACTCACGGTTACATTGTCTTGCAAACCTATATTACCCTTATCTATCTCTTCCATTATTATCAACATAGTCATAATTTTTGTAATACTTGCCGGTGGTAACTGTTCATGACTATTTTGTTCAAAAAGTATTTGTCCACTATCCGCATCAATTAAAATGGTGGATAAAGACTCTAATTCTAAATCTTCAGCTTCAACAGTAGCGAAGTTCATAATTAATAAACCCGAGATAACTAATGTTATAAATTTTTTCATATTTTTACCTCCACTATAATATTAACTATAGTTTATGGATAGAAATAACTCTTATACTAAAAAAATGGTTAATCTATATAACCAATTTCATACATTTTTTAAATAAAAAAATCACAAACATTGAACACATCATTCCAAGGGTAGCTCCAACTATAACGTCAGTAGGATAATGAACAAATAAATATAATCTTGAAAATGCCATTAAAATAGCTAATCCATAAATTATAACTTTTATATTTTTAAACTCATTCGCTAATATACCTGCAACAGCAAATGAAGTAATCGCATGTCCTGATGGAAATGAGTACGAAGGTGGTATATCAATTAATAGATTTACATTTGGATAATTAATGAATGGTCTAGGACGTTGAAATATTGGTTTTAATATCCCTTCCCCCAAAATAGCCGCTAAAATCAATGCAACAAGAACCATAATTCCTATTTTTCTATATTTTCTATTTAATATAAGAAGCAACGAAATCACAATATATACTAACCCTTTATTCCCTAGAGTTGTAAAAAAAACCATAAAATTATCCATGATAGTATTGTGCATATTATGTAGTATAAAAAATAATATCTCTACTTCTATTTTTAGTAATATTTGCATATTTGATTTTACCTCCTTTTTTTTATATTAGATAATGAATATTTTCCATCATCTGTCTCAAGACTAAGCTATATTAAATAACTGTCAAATTAAACAAAAGTATTTATTAATAATTTTATAAATACTTTTGTTTACTATTAAATAAGATATTAGTTTTTTATTTAATTATTAAAAAATTGAATGTTATTTTTCCCCATTTTTTTAGCTTTATACATTGCTATATCCGCATTTTTAAGTAACTCATTCGAATTTTCCCCATCTTTTGGATAAATTGCAATGCCAAAACTAGCTGAAGTAAAAATTGATGTATTTTGGATTTGAAAAGGTTGCGAAATTGATTCTCTTATTCTTTCGATATATAGAAAAGTATTTAATCTTCTCTTACTTTGAATTATTAGCGCAAATTCATCCCCACCTAGACGTCCAATAATATCATCGTTATGAACATATCGTCTTAATCGTTTAGATACTTCTTTAATAAATTCATCTCCTACATGATGCCCCATAGTATCGTTTATATTTTTAAAATTATCAATATCTATAAAGGCAATAGAAAATAAAGTGGAATTCTTTCTACACAATTTAACATTTTTTTCCAATCGTTCTATAATCATTTTTCTATTAGCTAATCCAGTTAGCGAGTCATGATAAGCTAAATAATTCAATTTTTTTTCGTTTCTTTTTATTTTAACGTTATATTTTAATAACAACTCATTTTGTTCCCGTAATTCTTCTTGAGATTGTGAAATTTCTTGATAAAGATCTGTAATTTCTTCTTTTTTCACTATTTCTCTCTTCAGTTGATTAATAACTCTCTTATAACGAATAGAATTTATTTTATGTATTCCTGCAGATACTATAAAAATTATAATAAATAATGTAATCTGAGAACTGTAATAAACACTATTTAAAACATAAAATTTGTCACTAGAAAAAATCCAAAAATACATTATTACAAATAAAGTAGTAATACTAATTACATTTAACACAATCCTATTAATATGAGCTATTGCTAGAACCATATGCAAAATTGCTAATGTCCAAATTGCTGGACCGATACGTTCATAAAATCTTAATGAAACAAAAACAAACCAAGTTGAGTACAAAATAGAAATAAATATAGTAGCAATTGTAGTAGACAATTTCACCCTTGATATTATTTCAAATATAATTGCTAATAATAGAAAAATACAACTATCAAAACATATTTCCCATATTGCTTCATTCCATAAAAAATAACGCATTATAAAGTTACTTAATGAAGCTAACAGTAATATAGGAGATGCATAAATACAAAGCAAAATATTTTCTAATCTACTTATTTCTTCAATATTATCAGATTCATTGATTGCTATTATTAACTTAGGAATATTAACTTTCATAGAAAAAGTATTATTCATATATTTCACTCCTAAAAATAAATGCTAATAATAATTATTCGGTATTAATCAATAATTTTTAAGAAGAAAAACATATATATTTGAATTATATTGTCATATTATAGAAAAACATATGATATTTTAGAAATATATAATTTTATATTTTTTTATCCTCGTAAAATATTTCATATTATTTAAACAACAAAAGTGCAATTTAATTATACTCAAAATACTGTTACTATACTTATGTTACTATCCTATGATATCATAGGATAAAATTCTCTATTTTATTATCTCACTAAAAAATGATTCCCCATTCTTTATTCTGTCTACACCTACCAACTCACATACTGTGGCACCTATATCAGCAAATGTTTTACGAATTCCTAAATTTATTGATTTTATTCTATTTCCATATATCAATATAGGTATATATTCTCGAGAATGATCTGTACTTACAGTGCTTGGATCGCATCCATGATCTGAATTTATGATTAACACATCATCTTCATCCATCATTTCAATTATTTCAGGTAATCTATTATCAAATTGTTGTAATGCAAAAGCATACCCTTCTAAATCATTACGATGTCCATAAATCATATCAAAATCTACTAAATTAGTAAATATCAAACCTTTTTTATTACTATTCATATATCTTAATGTATTATCTATACCTTCCATATTATTATTCATATGAACATATTCTGTCAAACCTTCACCAGCAAATATATCATGAATTTTGCCAACTCCCATCACATTTAATCCAGATTCTTTTATTTTGTCCAATACTGTTTTGCCAAAGGGTTTTAAAGAAAAATCATGTCTATGAGGTGTTCGTTTATATTTTCCACTAGTACCAATAAAAGGCCTTGCTATAACCCTTCCCACACTTAACTCCCCAACCAACATATTTCTAGCAATTGTACAAATAGAGTATAGTTCCTCAAGAGATATTACATCTTCATGAGCAGCTATCTGAAACACACTATCAGCAGAAGTATAAACAATTGGCTTTCCAGTATTAACATGTTTATCACCTAAGTCTTGAATAATTTTTGTTCCTGATTCAGGATAATTACCTAAAACTTTTCTACCAATACTTATTTCAAACTCATCTATAAATTCTTTTGGAAATCCTTTAGGAAATACAGGGAAAGGTTTGTCCAGTATAATACCTGACATTTCCCAGTGTCCTGTGGTAGTATCTTTTCCAGGCGATTTTTCAATAGCCTTTCCATATGCTGCTTTAGATTCGCTATCCTTTGGTATGTTTTTTACTCCATCGATCTTTCCGATACCCATTTTTTCTAAATTTTTCAATCTATAATCTTTTATATTTTTATAAATATTCTCTAATGTATTACTACCTTCATCACCATAAAGATATGCATCAGGTAATGCTCCAATACCTACACTATCTATTACTATCCAAATAACTCTTTTAAACAAAAAACTCACCTCTTTAAAATAATTTGTTAGAAAAAAATATTATGAAAATCGGTGTTACATATGCTTCAAATGCACAACCTATTGCAGTTAGAACATAACCAATTAAAATGCATACTATGTAATAAATTAATTGTTGAAAATTTCTTTTATGACTAGTAAATAATGCATATTTTCTTTTACTCTGTAATTTTCTATATGATGTAATCATTCCAATTGATGAACTTAAAATTAAACCCATTATATATAAAATATTTTGAGGAAATATTACAACTGTAGAAAATAAAAGCCCCATTAAATATAATTCATCTAAAATAAAACCAATAGTAAATCCTAGAATAAAACCTTTTAGCATTACTAATATAGGTATTAAAAATATACCAAAACTAAATATACCAAAGATAAATAATAAACCATATATCTTTATATTATCATATAGTAATTGTAAAAACATTTCATTTTTATTTATGTCTTCACTGTTACTCAAAACCTTAAAAAAATTACTTAAATAATTAATCAACTCTGTTTTTTGTACATCCGAAAGCGACTTTACACATAGTGTTCCACTAACGATTCCTATAATGAACATTATAATTAATAATACTACTATTCTTCTGTTACTTGATATAAATTTAATAATTTCTCGTTTATTCAAAAAATCTCCTCCTTATGATACAAGTTATGCATATTAGGAGAAGAATATGATTGTTAAATATTTAAATATTGTAATGCCATTAATAATGCTGATAGTGTTTTTGAATCTTTGATTTCATTGGATAAAACCATTTTTTTAACATCTTCAAGGGGTATCTCTATAACATCCATAAATTCATCAGGATCACGATTAATAACTCCAATGGTCAAATTTTTGGAAAAGAAAATGTGAATAATTTCATTACTAAACCCTGGTGTTGTAAAAATATGACCTAATTCTATTATATCCTCAGCTATATAACCGGTTTCTTCTTGCAATTCTCTTTTTGCACAATCTTTAGGTTTTTCATTTATATCTAGTTTCCCAGCTGGTATTTCAATTATGTGTTTTTCTATAGGTTTTCTATATTGCTTAACGAAAATAATATTATTCCCTTTTAGAGCTACAATTGCACTTGCTCCTAAATGAGTTACTATTTCTCTTGTAGATTCATTCCCATTAGATAACAAAACTTTATCTACTTTTAAACTAATTATTTTTCCTTTATAAATATCATTACTTTCTATGGTTTTTTCTTCATACATTAAAAAACACCTCATATAATGAAACTACCCTGTGTTAACAGGGCTTATTTTTCATTTAATAATTTATTTAATTCACTCATAAAAGTATTTATATCTTTAAATTGTCTGTATACAGACGCAAATCTAACATAAGATACTTCATCAATTTCTTTTAATTGATCCATTATTTTCTCTCCAATATATTCTGAAGAAACTTCTCGTTCAAGACTTTGATATACTTCTTTCTCAATAATATCAACAATATTCTCTACTTGTTTTATTGAAATAGGTCTTTTCTCGCAGGCTTTAATTATACCATTCATTATTTTACTTCTATTAAATTGCTCTCTCTGCCCACCTTTTTTAATAACCATTAAAGGAATATCTTCAATTTTTTCATAAGTAGTAAATCTTTTTGAGCAATTTATACACTCTCTTCTTCTACGAATAACGCTCCCATCTTCGGTAGGTCTTGAATCAACTACCTTGCTTTCCATATGGTTACAAAACGGACACTTCAAGCTAACTCCCCCAATCCAAATTTAGCTAGCATTATTATACATTACTAGACATAAATTGTCCACGATTTACAATTAATTTGTCATAATCTTCTTTATAGAATATAATGCATTCTTTTCTACTCTCGAAACTTGTGCTTGAGATATTCCTATTTCATTTGCAACTTCCATTTGTGTTTTTCCATCAAAATACCTCATTTTGATAATAAGTTTTTCTCTATTATTTAATTTTTTCACTGCTTCCATAACGGCAATATTTTCGATCCATTTTTCATCTTTGTTTTTTTCATCTTGAACTTGATCCATTATAAATATTGCATCACCGTTATCATGATAAATGGGCTCAAATAATGAAACTGGATCTTGAATAGCTTCTAATGCGAATACAACTTCTTCTCTAGGAATTCCTAATTCTTTAGAAATTTCCACTACTGTAGGCTCTCTCACACTTTTTAATACTAATTCATCTCTAATCTTTAGAGCTTTATATGCAATATCCCTTAAAGATCTGCTTACTCTAATAGAATTATTGTCTCTTAAATATCTTCTTATTTCACCGATAATCATAGGCACTGCATATGTCGAGAACCTAACATTGTGTGAAAGATCAAAATTATCTATTGCTTTTATTAATCCTACACATCCAACTTGAAATAAATCATCAAGATTTTCTCCTCTATTATTAAATCTTTTTATAACACTCAATACCAATCTTAGATTTCCCTGAATAAATGTAGCTCTAGCATTTTGATCCCCTTTATGAATCTCCTTAAATAACTCCATCATTTCTTTATTAGTTAGAACCGGTAATTGTGATGTATTTACACCACAAATTTCTACTTTTTTCAACATAAATGTCATCCTTTCTCAAAATGCTTTACTTAAGTAGATTATTACCGTTATGGATTTTTATTATTCAAAAAAATATTTCCACTTTATAACAATTATAAAGTGGAAATTAACATTATATTTTCTAGATTATTATAATTAAAATTAAAATCAAATACCTTATTATATATATTTTTATGACTGTATACTAAAGTATTAACTTAAAGCATAAATTCATAGTAAGTATCACTTCAGTATAAACAACTATGTTAAATTTCTTTTTTTTCAATCATCCATCAATAAACACATTATACTTTTATTAAACTACCATTCTCATTATATGATTTCAATATAAATCATATACATTTTCATGTAATTAGAGAGCTTTTAAATGCAAATTAATCTATATCATCCTATAAATTTCTTTCTTTAATCTTTTTAATATCTTTTTCTCTAATCTTGATATGTATGACTGAGATATATTCATCTCATCTGCAACTTCTTTCTGAGTTTTTGAATCTCCATTTTCCAAACCAAATCTTAATTTTACAATTTTTTTCTCACGTGAATTTAAATTATCTAGAGCCATCTTTAATAATTGAAATTCTACTTCTTTTTCTATATTAGTCTGAGTTACATTTTCTTCTGTTCCTAAGATATCAGAAAGCAAAAGCTCATTTCCATCCCAATCAATATTTAATGGTTCATCAAATGATATTTCCATCTTTATTTTACTATTCTTCCTTATAAACATTAGTATTTCATTTTCAATACATCTTGAGGCATAAGTTGCTAATTTAATATTTTTATCTGGATCAAAAGTATTTACGGCTTTTATTAATCCAATAGTACCAATTGAAATCAAATCCTCAATAGAAATTCCTGTGTTTTCAAACTTTCTTGATATGTAGACCACTAACCTTAAATTTCTTTCTATTAAAATATTTTTAGCAATTTCCTTTTCTTTTCGCAACAAATTAATGAAATATTTTTCTTCCTCACTATTCAAGGGTGGAGGTAACGCTTCACTTCCACCAATATAATGCACAAAATTCTTACGATAGTAATCAATAATTAAAAACAACTTAGATATTTTTAATCTAATTTTAAATATTACCCTTTGAATCTTTTTCAACAATAGTCCTCCATTCACACATATAATAATTTTGGATTTATTAAAGCTTGAAATTGTTTGTTATCAGAAAGATTTTTTTTACATATTCCTATACATACTTTATCAATCTTCTGAACAAAATCATTATTAATCAATTCTATATAATCAACTAAAAAGCAGAGTAAATATTCATTTTCAGAGTTAATTGTATTATAAGGAATAAATCTTATCTTCTTTAAAATATTCAAATCAGTAATCTTTTTATCAATATCATAATCAATTTTATCAGTATAATTATCGTAATATTTTTGAATTTCTATTGGCAATATTTTTTTAATTTCATTGTACTCAGTCAACAAGATTGGTTTACCAGTTAGATTATCTAGAAGCGAACAACCAGTATCAATAAATCCTTTGATTCTTAATTTATTATTACCTATGCAAATAACTATGTCGATAATATCTGTATTACAGTTTTTCAACTTAATATCAACTATAAGACTTTTTATTTTTATAACTATTAGAATTGATATCAATATACCGATTATAATTATAGATGATGTTACTCCCTTTATTTGAAAAGTTAAATCAGTATTTGCCTTCATAAAAAATATTAAGGCTATTACACAACCTCCAAAAAAAAATGATATGCCATAAAAAACCAATAGAGCATTTATAAGCTCTCTTATACTAAAAGGATAAAAACAGATAGTTATTATTAGAATTGATAAAACTATTTTAATTATTATATAATTTAATATATCGTATTGTAATTGCATAATAGAATAAATAGCTCCAAAAAGCGATGCAATAATAAATCTATAAATATTATTTTTTTTTCTTATTATTTTAGAAGTAAATATAAGTATTATTAAGTTTATTAAAATGTTTTCTATAATTACTACTTCCCCATAAACATAATACAAAATATTCACCCTTTTAATCTATTAATCTATTAATCTATTAATCTATTAATATATTATATATTTTAAAGCAATCAAAATATGTCATTAATAGAAAAAATAATTATAACTTTTTGTCGATTTATTTGTTTTAAATATAAATTATAAATATAGCTTTTTTACCACTTTTTAACATATATAAATACTTACGCTAAATTCTTTTCTTTTTTATTTAATAGAAATACACCTCAATTCAGCATAAAAAAAACACCTATATTAGGTGTTTTAAATCAATATTTATTCTAATAACAATATCAATAATAAAAAATAAATAATTAAAAATTTATTTCCTTCTTAAAAAAGATGGAATATTAAAAGACTCATCACTTGCACTAGTGGTTGCACTTTTGTTTGTTTTTACTTCTTGTGTTTTTTGGGTTTTATTATAAAATCCTGTAGCTATTATAGTAATTTTAATTTGATCTTCCATACTTTCATCAATAGCTGCACCAAAAATTACATTAGCATCGGGATCTGCAGCTTCTCGTGCTATTTCAGCAGCTTGATCAACTTCAAATAAAGTTAAATCAGGACCTCCTGTAATATTAAGCAATACTCCTGTAGCTCCATCTATTTGAGTTTCTAAAAGCGGACTCTGAATAGCTTGTTTTGCTGCTTCTGCTGCTTTATTTTCACCTGTTCCATTACCAACTCCCATATGTGCAAGACCAGTATCTTTCATAATTGTTTTTACATCAGCAAAATCCAAACTCACCAAACCAGGAATTGCTATAAGATCTGAAATTCCTCTCACACCCTGTAATAGAACATTATCAGCCATTTTAAATGCATCTCTTAATGATGTAGTTTTATCAGCCATTTGCAATAATCTGTCATTAGGTATAGTAACTAAAGCATCCACATTTTCACTTAATAATTGTATTCCTAATTCTGCATTATTCATTCTTACTTTTCCTTCAAAGGAGAAAGGTTTCGTAACAACACCTACTGTTAATACCCCTAATTCTTTAGCAATTCTCGCAACTACTGGAGCAGCTCCTGTTCCTGTTCCTCCACCCATGCCTGCAGTTACAAATAATAAATCAGTATTTTTAATTGATTCTATCAAGGTATCTTCACTTTCTTCAGCGGACTTTTGTCCAATTTCGGGATTTGCACCAGCTCCTAAACCTTGTGTTGCTTTCTCACCAATCTGAATCTTCTCTTCAGCTAAAGAAAGAGATAGTGCTTGATTATCAGTATTTACTACAGCAAAATTAACACCTTTTAATCCAGATTCAATCATTCTATTAACGGCATTATTTCCTCCACCGCCAACTCCAATCACTTTTATATGAGCAAATTGTTCTAATTCCATATCAAACTCTAGCAAATTTTTTTACCCCCTTAAGAATAATGGTATTTATTTATGTTTATTTTTCTCTTCTAATTTTTTTAAAACAATTCTTCTTATTATTGCAAAATTTTGAAATAATCTTGTCCCAAATGTAAATATAGCTGCATAATATAATGGAATACCTAATCTATCACCTAAATAAGCTAAAAAAGCAGCAATTATTGCATTACCAAAAAAACCAGAAATAAAAATATGTGAATTAAAGTTACCTTCAAAATCTGCTCTTATTCCTCCAAATACAGAATCTAAGGCTGCCAATAGCGCAATTGACATATATGAAGTATATGATGTTGGTAAATCTATTGGTATAACAAACCCAAGCATCACACCAATAAGTAAACCTAGTAATGGAAGAACCATCTAATCATTCACCCTTCTAGCAGGTTATTAATCTCTGCCTTTAATTATTATTACATCTTTTTCAACAATTTTAATATTTATCTCAAAGTATCTTAATACTTGCACTAAGCTATCTTCTGATTCAAGGCTTGCATACATTTTTTCTTTATCACCTATAGCTTCAATTTTAAAAGGAGATCCAGCAATAAAATCATCATCAACATAAATCACAGGACCTGCACAGTCAATGTTTGAATTCCAAGCAATTCTATAACCATTAATTGCAATTACTTCTGCACCGGCAGCTTTTAATTCATTAATTATCTCTAAAACATCGCTATTGTGAATAATATAATCACTAATATTATCACCAGGTTCAAGTATTTTTTCACTATCAGATAATTGTATCTCTAAACCAGGTCCATACAAATCTACCCTTCCAGTAATTATATCATATTTTTCTAATTCATTGAATAACTCTTTTTCAACTGACTCGTTATCAGTACTATTTTCATTATATCCTTCTAATTTAGATAAAAGTGCTTCAATAGATTTCTTGAGTTCTCTATTGCTAATTTCAAAGTTATCTATTTCATTTTGATAATTATATATCATTTTTGGCGTTATTATTCCATTATCATTAGAATCATCATCTGAAGATGCTAGTAATGAATAACTGGTAAAAAAACCGATAAATATACAAAGTAATATTACTATAATTTTAGATAATTTACTACCCATAACATACACCTCACTGTTGATCTACAGATTGTGCATATTTATACTTTATTAATCCATTATATTTAGTAATAAGGACACTATCTGATTGTTTAATACTTACAGTAATATAACTCTGCTCCATGACATCTACTATCCCATTTCTCAAATTTATAGCAGATTTTAACGTCTCTGAATCACCAATAACTTTAAAAATATATGGATATGAATTCTTTTTTCCATTTACATTAATGTGACTCCCAGCTAACCTTATTTCTGTACTGTTGATTACTCTTTCATCATTGATGCTAATAGCTTCAGCTCCTGCTGAATTTAATTCATTTACTAATAATAATAGTAATGATGAATTATACTCAAATGGATTAAAATTATCCTCTTCTAAATCGTTATAGTCTAATGTAATTATTAACCCTGGACCTTCTAAATCAGTTAATCCAGAAATCTTCTCCGCATTATTTACATCATTTAATAATTTTTCTACATACTTATTATTATCTGCTGCTTGACTTTCAAAAGAACTTAATTGATCTTCTAATTCATTTATTCTTGTTTGTAAATCATCATTATTCTCTTTAATTTGATTTAACTCAATCAGTAATTGATCAGCCCTATGTGTTGTAACTAAACCACCTAAATCATCTATTGATTTCATTTGCATAATTAACATAATACCTATTATCATACATATTATTGTTATCTCTATTCTTCCCCTAAACTTATTCAATGGTAATCTCTCCTTATATTATCTGGGAATATATGTTGGGTTTCCATCATGTGTTAGATCAATTATCATTCTTTCATCTTTTTCTTGTAAATAAGTTATTAAAAATTCAAGCTTTTCTATAACTGAATCACTATCTTTTATTTTTATTATACTACCACCTTTTGTGTACACGTATAATAAATTTTCATCTGTGATATTTATTTCAGATAAATATTTCAACAAATCATTATCATAAAATGTTATTAATATTTGAAAAAGATTATTTTTTACATAGTCTGGTTCAAATTGAATTTTATTACCTATTATTATAGTACCAACGGAATCAGATGTTAATGTAATAATTGGTATATTTATTTCATTAAGATCATCAATATATTCAAGAATGATTTCATCAGAATCTATATAAACATATTTATTCTGATAATAAAAAATACATAATGCTTGTCTTTCTTTTATATATATTTTAACTTTATCAGGAAATATTCTAATTAAACTTGCTTCTTGTATATATGGTATCTTTTCAATTGACTGCAAAACCTCTTTTTTATTGAACATAAAAATATTATCAGTACTGTTTAAACCAGATTTAAGAATTATTTCATCATTAGTAATTCTATTATTATCAATTACTTGTATTTCTTCAATATTGAAAAAATCTGTAAGAGTTAGAAAATAAATTGTAATTACCACTAATAAAAACATTACTACTACAAGTGTAACATATTTTTTTTTATAGTGCCTTTGTTTTTTGTTTTTTTTTCTTAAGTTTATTAATGACAATTGTTCGTCACTCCTCTTGTCGATGAATAATTGCACCTAATTCTCTTAAATTAACATCTAATTTTTCATATCCTCTGTCAATATGATAAATATCCTGAATACAAGTAGAACCTTCAGCTGCTAATCCTGCTATTACCAATGCAGCTCCACCTCTTAAATCACTACAATCAACAACTGCACCCATTAATTTCTTAACTCCTTGTACTATCGCGATTCTTCCCTCAATTTGTATCTTTGCCCCCATTCTAATTAATTGGGGTACATGTTTATATCTATTCTCAAATATTGTTTCATTTATTACACTGGTTCCATTTGCAACAGTTAATAAAGCTAATGTTTGAGGCTGTAAATCTGTGGGAAATCCTGGATGAGGAAGCGTAATTAAAGATTCTATGGGTTGAAGAACATTTGGAGAAAACACTTTTATTTCTCCACTATCATAACTTATTATACTACATCCAACTTCTGTCAATTTTGAGCAAACAATCCTAATATCATCAATTTTAACATTTTTTAATAATATATCTCCGCCAGTAATACAAGATGCCACAATATATGTACCAGCAACTATTCTATCTGAAATAACAGAATAATCTACTGATTCTAACTTATTAACTCCAATAATGTTTATAACACTTGTTCCAGCACCAGAAATTTTAGCTCCCATTGCATTTAGAAAATTTTGCAGATCAATTATTTCTGGTTCTTTAGCAGCATTTCTAATTATAGTATTACCCTCAGCTAAACTAGCAGCCAACATTAAGTTTTCAGTTGCTCCCACACTAGGATAATCTAAAGTAATACTATTACCATATAATTTATTTGCTCTACAATAAATATACCCATGAGACTCTTTTATCTCAGCGCCAAGTTTTCTTAATCCTTTTAAGTGAATATCAATAGGACGCAAACCTATATCACAGCCGCCTGGATATGAGAATATTGTCTCCTTATGTTTTGATAGTAAGGCACCTAATAGAATAATTGAAGAACGCATTTCTCTTACTAAAGATTCTGATACTTCAACAGAACTTACATTACTTGAATCAACTATTAGAGTATTATCATCTTTTTTTATATCACAACCAATTGACTTTAATATCTTTATCATTATATCAACATCATGAATGTTTGGTACATTTCTAATAATACTCACATTTTGATTTAATACTGAAGCAGCAAGAATTGGAAGGGCAGCATTTTTTGACCCTTGAATAGTAACTTCCCCATTTAATCTATTACCACCGGTAACTATATACTTACTCATTAAATTAACACCTCCGGAAAATATAAGCGAATAACCTATATTCATCATATTCTCAAAGAAGTTAATATGTTACAATTAAGCGTGTTGCAATTTATTAATTTCATTATATATTAATGCATCAGCATTTAAAATCCCTAATTTTGATGTTATGTTTTCCATTTCATGTAATTTTTTCTTATTACTTAATAATGATTGTATGTTTTTACAAAGTTTCTCTCCATTTAAATCGGCATCTTTAATTAAAATACCTCCCTTTTTTTCTGTTATTACTTTTGCATTATATTCTTGATGATTATTCGTAGCATAAGGGTAAGGTATTAAGATAGATGCTCTACCTACAGCGCAAATTTCTGATACAGTCATTGCTCCTGACCTAGAAATTATTAAATCTGATGCACAAAATAGAATAGGTATTTTGAATGAGTAAGGCAACACTTTTATATTGTTTATATTATCAATATTTATGTTATTACTCTCTAAGTTTGAAATTATTTTATCATACTGATTTTTACCTGTAATATGTATAATATAAACTTCTTGATCATTTTTATATTTTTTTATTACATCTATCATACTAGAATTAATACTTCGTGCACCTTGACTACCTCCCATAACAGTAATTAGAGTAGCAATATTAGGAATTCCCAATTCTTCCCTTGCTTTATTCTTGTTATTAACTTTAAAGTCATCTCTAATTGGATTTCCTGAAACAAATACTTTATCTTTGTTATTAAAGTATTCTTTTGCATCTATAAAACTTACAGCTATTTTATCTACAAATCTAGATAATATCCTATTAGTGATACCCGGAAAAGCATTTTGTTCATGTATCAATGTAGGAATTCTTTTTCTACTTGCCATAAATAATATTGGACCACATACGTATCCTCCTGTTCCAATAACTATATCCGGATTAAAAACTTTAATTATTTTTTTTGCATCTTTTAAACCTAAAAAGAGTTCTTTGACACTTTTAAACGTATCTAATGTAATTTTTCTTTCAAAACCTTTTACTCGTATAAACTTGATATTAAATCCTTCATTGGGCACGATTTCTTTTTCTAAACCTTTTTTAGTACCAACAAATAATATTTCTACATCGTTATTATTTTTTTGTATATATTTTGCAATGGCTATCCCAGGATAAATATGTCCTCCTGTTCCCCCAGCTGCTATCATAATTTTCATAGTTTACCTCCTACTAATGGGTGTATATTTCGAAATATTTATCAGTATACCCATACTAGCCATAAGCAACACTAATGATGAACCACCCGCACTAATAAATGGTAAGGGCATTCCAGTAACAGGCATAATTTGAGTAACTACAAAAATATTAATTATCACTTGGATTCCAATCATAAAGATTATACCAAACGCTAATAAAGAAGCAAAAGTATCAGGAGCATAAAGTGCAATCCTCAATCCCCTCCATATAAGCAGAAGAAAAAGCGCTAGTATTAATAAAGTCCCAATCAAGCCAAGTTCTTCACCAATATGTGCAAATATAAAATCGTTTTGCGGTTCAGGTAAATAGAACATCTTTTGCTTTCCATTACCTAATCCTTGACCAAATATTCCTCCAGAACCTAATGCTAATAAAGATTGTTGTGCTTGCCATCCACCTTCAGTAAGATGTTCAGTTGGATTAAAAAATGCATCTAACCTACCCTTTCTAAAATCAGTAAAAAATGCGGCGTATATTACTCCTACACCTAAAACACTTCCAAGTGACATTAAATACCCCATATTACCACCAGCTACAAAAATTATACCTATTATTATCAAAGCTATCACTAAAGCTGTACTTAAATCTGGTTCTAGATATATTAATACACATAATATTCCTATTAAAATTAAATATGGCAGAATACCCCTAGTAAAAGTTCTAATTTTTTCCTTTAAATTGGCTACACTAGCTGCCGTGAAAATTATTGCCGCAACTTTAGCTATCTCAGATGGTTGAAAACTCATACCAGCAACATATATCCACCTACGCGCATAATTTAATGATTTCCCTATACCAGGTATCAAAACAGCAATTAATAATATTATAGATATAATCATTATGTGTTTATGATATTTAAAGTATATTTTGTAGTTCACCTTTGATACAATATACATCACGATTAATCCAATTCCAGCAAATAAAAGCTGTTTCTTAAACAAATAATACTGATCACCATAATTCACACTAGAACTATAGATGCTGGCACTAAATACCATTATTACACCTATACATACTAAACTCAATATACAAAATATTAACAAAAAATCACTGGGGTTTTTTTTACTCATTTACTTGCCTCCCAAATCATTGACTATTTCTTTAAATAATTCTCCTCTTTCTTCAAAGTTTTTGAACATATCCCAACTAGCACATGCTGGCGAAAGTAGTATTGTATCCCCTTTTTTAGATTTTTCATAAGCTTTTTCAATAGCTCTTTCCAATGAATCAACCTGTATTACATTATTATATCCATTTTTTAAAGCTGCTTCAGTAATTTTATTTGAAGTTTCTCCCATAACTATAAGATATCTTACTTTATTTTCAAAACTATTTATCCACCCATCAAAGTCAATATTTTTATCATATCCTCCAGCAATTAATATAATTGGTGTATCAATTGCTTTTATCGCTATACTACTAGCATCAGTATTAGTCCCTTTTGAGTCATTGATAAATGCAATATCGTCTAGTACTCTTACTAATTCTAATCTATGTTCTACACCTTTAAAATCTTTTAGTGTATCCCTAATAACATCAATCTCAACACCACCATAATAAGCTAGAGCTACAGAAGCGAGAGCATTCTTTATATTATGTATCCCTGGTATTTTTAAATCCTTTGCATTACATACTTGAAGTGTTTTCTCTCCATCTGCAACCTTAATAATGCCATCTTCTAAAAAAGCACCTCTTTTTACTTTATTTTTAATACTAAAGTATATATTATTACATCTATTTGTTATTTTCATTTTTGAAAGAATTGGATCATCTAAGTTTATTAGGAATAAATCTTCCTCTAGAGCATTTTCAAAAACCCTACACTTTGCTTTTATATAATTTTCCATATTCTTATGTCTATCTAAATGATCTGGTGTAATATTGAGAATAGTTGAAATATATGGTTTGAAATCCTCAATGGTTTCAAGTTGAAAACTACTAATCTCTGCAATAAAGATATCTTTTTCATTTGATTCTTCAACGTATTTTATAATAGGATCTCCAATATTTCCTACTACATAGGTTTTTCTACCACTATTCTTATATATTTCTCCAGTTAATGTTGTTGTAGTAGTTTTTCCGTTAGTACCTGTTATTGCAATAATAGGTGCATTTATATACCTATATGCTAATTCAATTTCACTTATAATTTTTATTTTCATTTTTTCAGCTTTTTTTATAATTGGCAAATCTAATGGTACCCCAGGACTCACAATAATCTCTTCAACTTGTTCTAAAATTATTTCATTAGGTTGTCCTCCAAAATCAAATATTATATCTTTATTATATCCAAGATTTATTATTTCAGGAAAAGAAGATACTACATCATCATAATCTTTATTGTCAGATAATATCACCTTTTTTCCCTTTGCTAATAAAAAATTTGCTACAGCCACACCACTTCGTGCACATCCAATTATCAAATATTTTTTTTCCATATTATCACCTATAATTTAATTATTAATCCTACATATGCTATTATTGTAAAAACAAAAGATAAAAAACAAAACACTTTTACTACCTTTTTTTCGTGCCAACCTAAAAGTTCATAATGATGATGAATTGGAGCCATCTTAAATACTCTTTTACCTTTTGTAATTTTAAAGTATCCTACTTGTATCATAACTGATAAAGCTTCTATCAAAAAAATTCCTCCCCCAATTATAAAAAATAATTGCATTCTAGTGAGCACTGCTAAAGATATTAATGCACCACCAATTGCCATAGAACCAGTATCACCCATAAATACTTTTGCTGGATAAGAGTTATATCTTAAAAACCCTATACATGCTCCAACTACACTTCCAGCAAATACTGATAATTCATAGTAACCATTATATAAACTTGAAAAAACTAAAAAAATTCCTACTATAACTGAAACACCTGAAGCTAACCCATCTAGCCCATCAGTTAAATTAACTGCATTAACAAAACCCACAATGAAAAATATTGTGAAAGGTATGTATAAATATCCAAAATCTATTACATTATTTGTAAAAGGCAAATCCATTATAGTACCAATATTAGGATGCTTAGCACTATATATTGTTATAAAAGTTGCTAAAGCAAATTGTAATATAATTTT
This sequence comes from Eubacteriaceae bacterium, assembly GCA_049366695.1. Lineage (GTDB taxonomy): Bacteria > Bacillota > Clostridia > Eubacteriales > Alkalibacteraceae > JBMNCR01. Next base: position 78,955 of record JBMNCR010000056.1, on the reverse strand, counting down.
TTGATATGCTCTCAAACCTAAATTTCTCTTTAAAATTACTTTAATAAAATCATCAATAAATCCTATTAAACCAAATCCCAATGTAGCGCTAAGTGCAATAATTATTTCTGATGTGTCTTTTACAAATGCAAGACATGTCAATGTAATAGCAATTATTATCATAATCCCCCCCATTGTAGGAGTACCTGATTTGACCATATGACTTTTTGGTCCTTCTTCTCTAATATTCTGCCCAAATTTTAACTTTTTAAGAAAAGGAATGAAAAACGGACCAATTATAAGTATAACAATAAAAGATATAAATGTAGATATCAGTACTAAATTCATATTTTAACTCCTCTCAAGTGTGTACAATATTTCTTCCATTTTCATTCCACGCGAACCTTTGATTAAGATACTATCGTTATCTTTAACAATCTTACTTAAATACTCACTAGCTTCATTTGTATTATTAAAATGAATACATCTATCTTTTTCCATTTTGTTCTGTACTGCACCTTCTAAATAATACTTTGCATGTTTCCCAACTGCTAATAATACATCTATTTCTTTCAATTGTGATAGATACTCTCCAATTTCACGATGAAATTCATTTGCTTTATTACCCATTTCAAGCATATCTCCTAAAATAGCTATAGCTCTCCCATTTTTCATTTTATAGTCAACAAGTACATTTAAGGCTGCCTTTATAGAATCAGGATTTGCATTATAGCTATCATTTATTACTTTCATATTTTTTATATCTCTAATATCCATCCTATTCTCACTTGGAATATATTCATCTAAACCCTTCTGAATAAATTCTTTATTTAATTTGAATAGTTTACCAATATATATTCCAACTAAACAATTGAATACATTATGTCTACCTGGCAATTTAAAATTATATGACTCCATTACTCCATCTGCATAAATTTCAAAACTTATTCCGGATAGTGAAGATTTTATATTTCTTGCAACAATATCAAGTTTTTCTCCTTCTATTCCATATTTGATCAATTTAAATTTAGTATTATCAATATTTTTAAGATATTCATCATTGCCATTCACTAAAGCGATTTTATTTTCATTCAATGTTTCAAAAATTTCTTTTTTTGCTTTAAATATATTATCCTTTGATTTTAAATTTTCTATATGCGTAACACCTATATTAGTAATAACTGAAATATCAGGGAAAACAATATTTACTAATTTGCTTATTTCACCAAGATGATTCATGCCCATTTCGATTACAGCTATATCATGATATTCTCCTATCCTAAACATCGTTAATGGAACACCTAAATGATTGTTTTGATTACCTTTAGTTTTTAATACATTATATTTTTGTTTTAGTATAGAATACACTATATCTTTTGTTGTAGTTTTTCCACTACTACCAGTTAGAGCAATTATAGGTATTTTCACGATACTTCTATAGTACTTTGTTATTTTATGTATTGCATTCAAATTATTACGAACTCTAATGAGAGTATTTTTCACATCTACAACATCATCACGTTCTGTTAATACTGCAACAGCCCCAGCATTGAAAGCATTTTCAATAAAATCATGCCCATCAAATTTTTCACCCCTGAGTGGAATAAATAAAGATCCTTCAGAGACTAACCTGCTATCAATGCAAATATTGAATATTTCTTCTTTATCGCCTTGGCAAACAATAGTACCATCTACAATTTTTATTAAGTCCTTTATCTTAATTGGTATCATTTGTATGAAGAATCTCCTTTACGACTTTTTTTTCATCAAATTCAATTGTTTTATCTTTAAATATTTGGTAAATTTCATGACCTTTCCCTGCTAAAAGTATCAAATCATTTTTTTTAGCTATATTTAATGCATGTTTTATAGCTTCATATCTGTCTTCTATTACATCATATTTACATTTAGTATCTTTGATACCTATTATGATATCATCAATGATTTTTTTTGGTTCCTCAGATCTAGGATTATCTGTTGTGATAATACAATAATCACTTAATTCTCCAGCAATTTTTCCCATAATACTTCTCTTTGTAGTATCTCTATCTCCACCGCATCCAAATAAAGTTATCAAATCTCCTTTTACATATTGCTTAAGTGCTTGCAAAACATTTTTCAATCCATCTGGAGTATGAGCATAATCAATAACAACATCATATAAAGTATCAATATTCATTCTTTCCACTCTTCCTGGAACTGTAGGCATATTTTTTACCGATTCTTTAATTGCTTCAATTTGTATTCCTTCATATAAAGCGACTGAAATAGCACTTAAAATATTGTATACCGTAAATTCACCTGGAATAGGACAGCTTAGCTTTTCTTCCATAATGCTATTTGACAGTATAAATGAAACACCTTTTGTTGAATAATCAATATCCTTAGCATAAATATCACTTTTGTTAAAAATCCCATAACTTAAGACAGGTTTGTTTTTATTCTCTAATTCTTCCAGTAATATTTTCCCATGCACGTCGTCACAATTCACAATATTCAACTCTTTACTCATTAAAAACAACTTTTTTTTAGAATTAAAGTACTCTAATAAGCTTCCATGAAAATCTAAATGATCTTGAGTTAGATTAGTAAATATAGCGTGTTTAAAGCTAATATCCGCTATTCTGTAAAGATCGATTGCATGAGAAGAAACTTCCATTACCAAATATTCAAAACCATTTTCAACCATTTCCTTAATAATTCCATGTAATTCTAAAGATTCTGGGGTAGTATGAGTACTACTCCTCTGATTTTTTCCAAAATAATTGCCAATAGTACCAATAACTCCGGTCTTTTTGCCTGCATGACACAATATATGATGCAATATAAAACTTATACTTGTTTTACCGTTTGTACCAGTAATTCCAATAATATTTATTTTTTCTGATGGATTACCATAAAAATTACACGCTATTTTTGATAATGTACTTCTAGTATTTTTTACTTTAACATAAGTTATTCTATGATCAATTATTCCTGGATCATCTTCAAATATTATAGTATTAGCACCTTTATCAATGGCACATTGTATATATTTATGACCATCAGCTTTAAATCCTTTTATTGCAACAAAAAGTGAATCTTTGCCTACTTTTCTAGAATCATAGAATACTTCTTCTACATTGATATGAGTCTTACCATTGTATAATTCATAATCAATACCAGCTAATAACTCATGTAAATACAAATACTTCACCTCTTTTTTAATAATTATCCTATATATTCATAAAAAACTCAACTATGTTTTATTACTCATCATATTCACAAAACCTTATATTAAGACTTTACAACTGCCGGAAATTAAAGAATCAAATATAAATAAACACTTAGGCAAAAAAATAACTTAAAAAATTAAATTTCCTCAATAGTTAAAGCCTTGACATGGTCAAGGCCTAGATTATTCAATTGGTTTAAACTCAACAATTACTTCCGAACCTTTTTCAACTGTTTCTCCTGATAAAGGTGATTGTTGTTGCGAAACTCCACCTGATCCGGTAATTGTTAACTTTAATCCTATCCGAGTTAATGTCTCATTTGCCTGTTGCACCGTCATATCAGTTACATTGGGGACAATTACGGTATTTTCTTCACTCTCATTAATTTCATCAGATACTGTTAAACTAATAACTGTATCTTTATCAATCAATTCTCCTGGCATAGGGATTTGATCCACCACATATCCTTCTTCATTATCGCCATTAATCTCATATTCTAAACCCAAATACTCTAGTACTTCTTTCGCTAGTGTTATCTCTTGATTCCTTAAATCTGGAACTAAACTACTCTCTCCAAAACTTTCATTATCTTCTTCAGGTACATCCCAATATTTCAATACATTCTTAATTATATCAATCGCGGCTGGTGCTGCAGTATTACTTCCTGTTAACGCATATCCTTTTGGTTCATCGATTATCAATAAAATTGCTATTTGTGGATCATCTACAGGGGCAAATCCAAAAAAAGAAGTCACATACACACCTTGAGCATATGCATGATCAATTATCTTTTGAGCTGTTCCCGTTTTTCCACCTATACTATAATCCCCAGCTAACTCTTTTAATGCTGTTGATTCACTTACAACTTTAGACATAATCTCTTTTAATATACTTGCTGTATCAGCTGAAATTACCTGTCTTAGTTCCTGTGGTTGATACTCTTTAATTATTTCACTACTATCTTGAGCTAATATATATTTTACTATATTAGGTTGCATATATTTCCCATTATTTACAACTGAGGATAAAGCAGTCAACAACTGTATTGGTGTTACAGAAATACCTTGCCCAAAAGATTTAGTAGCATAATCTACAATATTTATATCTTCATTTGGAGGTACAATACCGTATTGTTCACCGTCTAGTTGTACTCCAGTCTTATCTCCAAAACCAAAATTGTATACATATTTATAAAATATATCTGGATCAATTTTTAATATAGTTTCTACTAAAACCGGATTACACGAATGTTGTACACCCTCTGCAAATGTTACAGCTCCATGACTCCTAGGATAAAGATGACATTTTAGTTTCGTTCCGGCTACTTCGATATATCCTTTATCATAGTATGGAGTTTCAGCAGTTACAATTCCCTCTTCTAAAGCAGTAGAAGCAGTTATCACCTTAAATGTTGAACCTGGTTCATAATTAAAACTAACAGCAGGATTTTCCCACATAATTAGCTGCTTTTCTCCAAGATTTTTATCTTCCATTTCTACAGATAATTTTTCATTAATTTCTTCAGATATTGTTCTTGGATCATTTAAATTATAATCGGGTTTACTTGTCATTCCCAAGATTTCACCTGTATTAGGATCCATTGCTATAGCTATAACTCTTTTTGCATCTAAGTTTTTAACTGTTTCTTCAACTGTTGATTCCATAAAATGTTGAATAATACTATCTATTGTTAAAACTACGTTATCTCCTGATGTTGGTTGTATTCTAACCTGATATCCAGAAGGTACTTTTTGACTCTTTCCATCTTTCTCATAAATTAACACACCATCTTCTCCACTAAGGACATCATCATAAATACTTTCTATTCCATATAATCCTTGATGATCTGTACCTGTAAATCCTAGTACATATGATGCAAAGTTACCATTTGTATAATACCTTTTCTTATCTTCAGAAATTTCGATACCTTTGAAATCCATATCTCTAATTTCAAATGCTATATCATTATCAACTTTTCTCTTTATTAATATTAGCGAATGAGACTCATCTATGATTTTATTATATACCGTTTCTCTATCTAATTCTAAAACTTGACTAAGATAATCTGCTACATCTTCAGGATCATCTATATCATTTGGTCTAGCATAAATTCTACTAGCAGAAGCATCTTTTGCAAGAATATTCATATTTCTATCATAAATATCTCCCCTAGTAGCAGTTAAGGGAATTTCACCCATCAATTGTTCAATCTGGTCATCTGTTAAGTCTATTGAATCAAATGCTTGAATATAGGTTAACCTTATTGCAATGACGATAAAGACAATAAAAAAAATGAAAAAGGCAAATACAAGCCTTTTTTTTCTTCTTAGATGATAAATAGACAATTTTTCAACCTCCAATTAGTCGATCAATCTTGCAAGCCATGAAACCACGTTTTCGTTATTATTTGAATTATTTGCATTATTACTTTCATCTTTATCTGCGTGCAAATTAGAATCAGATATTACTAAATATGTATACTGATCCTCAGATGGTTCTACCATGCCCAATTCTTCTTTTGCAATTTTTTCAATAGCATCTAAGTCAAGACTTGAAATAATAGATCCTTCTTTGCTATCATTTATCATTCTAATCTCTTTTAATTCTTTTTCTATAATAATAATATCTTGGTTTACTTTATTAATTCTAGAATGTTGATACAATAGTGTAATCCCAAGGCAAAATACTAATGCAATTAGAAGTATACATTTTATTTTAGAGCTTCCGTTTACCTTTTTATTATCTCTTTTTTTATACTTATCGCGAATTCGAGCTACAGCAACTTTGTCATCTTCTAAATAATAATTATACATTCTTTTTTTTGTTATTACCATTAGTATTCACCCCTATTAATAATATACCTATATTTTTTTCCCAATTCTTAATTTTGCACTTCTACTGCGAGGATTTATTGACAATTCCTCTTCAGTAGGATAAATTGGCTTTTTAGTTATTATTTTTATCTGAGGAACTTTGCCACACATACATTTTGGAAAATCATGAGGACACTCACAAGGCTTTTCCAAATTTTTAAATGTATGTTTCACTATCCTATCTTCTAATGAATGGAATGTAATAATACATATTCTACCATTAAATTTCAGTAATGAAATCGCATTTTTTATTGCTTGTTCCAAAATTACTAACTCATTATTCACCTCAATTCTAATGCCTTGAAACGTTCTCTTAGCAGGGTGTGGACCCTCACGCCTAAATTTTGCTGGAATAGATTTTTTTATGATTTCTACAAGTTCTAATGTATTTTCTATAGGTTTCTCTAATCTATTTCTCACAATTTCTTTGGATATACGAGATGCAAATTTTTCTTCTCCATAATCTTTTATAATTCTGAATAACTGATTTTCGCTATATTGATTAACTATTTCATATGCAGATTTTTTCTGTCTTTTGTCCATTCTCATATCTAAACGAGCATTGTTTTTATATGAAAATCCTCGATCATTATCATCTAACTGAAAAGAAGATACCCCTAAATCCATCAATATTCCATCAACTTTTTTGACATTAAGATTATCTAGAATATCTAAGATATTATAAAAGTTTTCTCTTACAATTATTTTATTACATGGATATTTATCTATTACTTCTGCGGATCTATTTAATGCATAGTCATCTTGATCAATTCCAATCAAAGTACCATCCTGAGTTAACTTTTTACATATTTCTTTACTATGACCTGCTCCACCAATAGTACAATCTACATATATTCCATTTTCTTTTATATTTAATCCTTCTATACATTCTTGTAACAGCACTGAAGTATGATTTAATTTCATAAAACCACCTCTATTATATTCCTAGCATTGTCATTTTTTCGGCTATTGAATCATAACTAAGATCATCGTCATTGTTATAATTATTCCAATTGTCTTCATTCCATATTTCTATCCTGCTAGAAACACCAATAACGAAAGTTTCCTTACTTATTTCAGCATAATTTCTTAAATTAGCAGGCACCATTATTCTTCCCTGCTTGTCTAATTCACATTCAGCAGCACCTGCAAAGAAAAAACGTGTGAATGATCTTGCATCTTTACTAGATATAGGCAAAGTTTTTAATTTGTTTTCAAATTTATTCCATTCTTGTAGAGAAAAAACAAACAAGCATTTATCTAAGCCTTTAGTGATGATAAAAGTTTGTCCTAATCCATCTCTAAATTTTGAAGGCATTGTTAATCTACCTTTATTATCAATATTATGTTGATATTCTCCAATAAACACAATATTCACCTCTGTCTTCCCCACATCTACCCATATTATACCACCATCACCCACTTAGTTCAACTTTTTAAGGTTATTTACATAAAAAAAAAGCGTCTGAGAAACGGTTAGCAAAAATTAGTACTTTTATACCCAATAAAAAAAGAAGACTCTTATAAGTCTTCAAATCAATTTCTTCTATTTAATTATATTTATCTTTATTTATCTGTTTTTTTCTTAATATTACTAAAAACGTTAATCCCAGTATAATTAGTGCAATACTTACTAATTGAGCTATCCTAAAATTGTAAAAATACAAACTATCTGTTCTTAATCCTTCAATAAAGTATCTAACACAAGAATATAGTATTGCATATGTACAAATCAACTCACCATCAGTCTTTTTGAATTTTTTCTCATAAAATAAAATAAAGACGAAAATGATAATATTTGATATTGATTCATATAAAAAAGTAGGATGTACTTTTATTATTCCTTTTAATGGATCTGTAACAGTAATGGCCCAAGGTAAATTTGTTTCACTCCCATAAGCTTCTTGATTTAAGTAATTCCCCCATCTTCCAATAGCTTGCCCTAATGGAAAACAAGGTGCAAATATATCTAATATCACTAGGAAATTAAGTTTTTTAATTCTACAAACAATGTATCCACCAATAAATGCACCGATTAAACCACCATGAATAGCTAAACCTCCTAACCATATAGCAAAAATTTGTTCAGGATAAGCAAGATAATAGTCTAAACTAAATGCAACATAATATAATCTAGCTCCCAAAATAGCGAATGGTATACTTACAATTAATATATCCAATATGTGATCAGCAATTATATTCTTTTTACTTGCTCTTTTTATTGCAATCAATATTCCTATCATCATTGCCAATGCAATTAATACTCCGTACCATCGTACTTCAAATCCAAAAAATACAAACGCAATAGGATCGGGCATTTTTTACACCTCATTTATTAATATTTTTTTACATTTTAAATTTTTCTTTTTTTTTTATTCTACATGATTATAAAAACAAAGTATCTATTATTTAAAAAGACACTTTGTTTCTCAGTAATATTATTATTAAACTATTTCTACCAGTTGACCATTTTTCACACCTGCTGCATTACCTTCTTCAACGTCAACATGCATTTCTAGACTATAATTTTCATTTGTTCTAACTAAAACATTATTAAAAACCAAACCTCTTTTACCTTTAACTAATACGCTTACTATTTCCTTATCTTTAAGACTATATTTACTTGCCTCTTCAAAATTCATATGAATATGTCTTGCGGCAACTACTACTCCATTTTTCAATATAACTTCACCATTGGGACCTACAATTTTTACTCCTGGCGAATCATCTAAATGTCCTGAATCTCTAATAGGTGCTTTAACTCCTAGTACAAAACCATCAGATACAGATATTTCTATTTGTGTTTTATTCCTTACAGGCCCAAGAATTCTAACTCCTTTTAAAGCTCCTTTAGATCCTATAATATCTACTTTTTCTTCACAGGCAAACTGCCCAGGCTGCGATAAATCTTTAAAATGTGTTAATTCGTAGCTTGTACCGAATAACATCTCCAAATCTTCTTGAGATAAATGAATATGTCTATTAGACATGGCAATTGGTACTAATTTTTGCATTTACTATTCCTCCAAACTTCTGATTTTACCTTGCTATTCTACCATAATGATAATTTTTTTTCAAATTAATTAAACAAGTAGAATAAATACATAACAAGAAGCAACAATAAATTATTTTACTTTAGTTATTAATAGTTTTAATATAAATAAAGAAAAATGAAGCACTTAAAAAACTTCACTTTCCAATAATATTTTTATTAATATTTAACATTGATTCTATTGATAAAAATAAGTTTATTAAGCGTAATTATATCTTTCTAACCTTAATTTATCAGCAACCATTGCGATAAATTCACTATTAGTAGGTTTGCCTTTATGATTGTCAATAGTATAACCAAAGATATTATCTATAGTTTCTACACGGCCTCTAGTCCATGCTACTTCGATTGCGTGTCTTATAGCTCGTTCTACTCTACTTGAAGTAGTGTTATATTTTTTTGCTATAGAAGGATACAATTCTTTAGTAACAGCTCCTAATATTTCTAAATTATCTACCACCATTTGTATTGCTTCTCTTAAGTATAAATATCCTTTAATATGTGCTGGTACTCCAATTTCATGCAATATACTTGTTATTTCAAATTGAGTATTTTTTATATCACTTGAATTCTTAACGTATTCATTTTTTGTATTTTCATCAGAAATAACAAATGTATTTTCAACTAATTGTTTCATTCTGTCTACAAACGAATCTAGTTCAAATGGCTTAACAATATAATAATCCGCTCCTAAAGTCATTGCTCTTTTAGTAATAGTATCTTGCCCAACTGCAGAAAGCATAATTACTTTTGGTGAAATCTTTAAATCCATACTACTTAATTTCTCTAAAACTCCCAGTCCATCTAATTCAGGCATTATTACATCTAAAACAATAATATCAGGTACTTCATTTTGAATAATTTCTAGTAATTCATTACCATTATAAGCTTTTCCAACTATTTTAAATTCTTTTTGCTTATCAATGTAATCACCCATTAAATTATTAAAATCTTTATTGTCATCAGCGATTACTACTTTGTAAGTTTGCACAACACTTCCCCCTTTTATAAATACTCAAGTTTTAACAAATTTTACATTTCTCCTTAATGTTATTCTATACTTCTTTTAATATTCCTTCTTTTATATAATCTTTTTACATTTATTATCTAAAATATTATTTTTCGACAAATCTAATTCTAGATTCTTCTATCATCCATTCAATAAAAACACCATATCCTTTAGTAGGATCATTTACAAATACATGAGTTACTGCTCCTATTAATTTACCATCTTGAATTATAGGACTCCCACTCATACCTTGAATAATTCCACCTGTTTCTTCTAGTAGTCTTTTATCTGTAACTTTTATAGTCATTCCTTTGCCACTTTGCTTTGACTGTAAATTTTTCTTTTCTATATATATATCAAATTCCGCAACTTCATCATTATCTAACGTAGTAAGTATTTTTGCCGGTCCAATCTTAACATCATTTTGCAAACCTATTTCAATTGGCTCAGTATATATCCCATTGTTTAATGGTTCAGATAATTGACCAAAAATACCAAATTCTGAATTATTAATTAATTGTCCAAGTTTTTCTTTTTCATTGTAGAACACTCCTCTGATTTCACCAGGTTTACCTGATTTGCCAGGAAGAATAGATAATACTTTTGAAGAAACAAGAGAGCCATCTTTAACAGGTATTGTTATACTAGTGGTTATATCTGTTATTGCATGTCCTAAAGCCCCAAATATGAGCGTTTCTTCTTGGTAAAATGTCATAGTACCTATTCCAGCTGTATTATCTCTAACCCAAACCCCGATTCTATATTTATCATCTGATTTACATTGAATCGGTTTTATTTTAATTACTTTCTTTTCAGATTTTCTCTGTACATATAATTTTAGCGGTTCCTCTGTTAAATCGTTTATTAAATTTGTTACTTCATCAGCTGTATTAACTTCGATATTATTTATTTTGTATATAATATCTCCTACTAATAATTCCGCATCATTTGCTGGATTGTATTTAGTATTATCCACAGCTAATAATTCTTGCAAACCAACCACTATTACTCCTTTTGTTTCCAACTTCACACCTACTAATTGACCACCAGGGAATAATTTAATATTTGGCAAAATCTTAACTTTAATATCTGCAGGAAGTAAACCAAAAAGCTTTAGTTTTAAATCTACACTTCCAGAACTCTCACTTTCAAAAACAACAGGATTATTTAAATCAACATCGTAATTATCTGAAATATTTCCATTCACTTGCAGTATTTCATTATTATCGCTAGATATGTTTATTTTTAATGGCAAATCATATTTAAGTACATTCTTTTTTCCACTTAGTAAGTATAGTTCGTTTGGTATTAATAAATTCTCAAGTATAATACTCATAGTTAAAACAAAAAAAATAAAACATATAAAAAATAAACTTATCTTCTTACGGTTTAATTTAATCCTCATAGAATTTAAATTCCACCTCCTTTTAAGATTATAAGTTTATTTTCTCCTTGCTAATTTCTTATATTCGAATTATTAAAGTAAACTAAGGTACTTTTTGTTTAATTCATTCATTTTTTCCATGAATAGATAACATTTCTCTTGCATGTTGTATACTTGTTTCAGTAATTTCTGATCCACTGGTCATTTTAGCAATTTCTATACATCTTTGATCAAATTTTAATCTATCAAAAATAGTAAATGTTTTATTATTCTCACTTACTTTACTTACTCTAAAGTGCGTTTTAGCCATTGAAGCAATTTGAGGTAAGTGAGTTATAGTTATAACTTGACAAAATTTGCTAATACTATTAATATTATTAGCAACTACTTGTGCTGTCTTACCACTGATTCCTGTATCTATTTCATCAAATATTATTGTGTAAAGCTCATCACTTGTATTAATGACATTTTTTATTGCTAAAATAATTCGCGATAATTCGCCTCCAGATGCAATTTTAGTCAATGGTTTGTACTCTTCACCAGAATTTGTTTTAATAAAAAATTCTACTTGATCTATTCCCATTTTTGTAAATCTTTCTATATCTGTTTTTATTCTAACCTGCAATTCAGCTTTATCCATAGCTAATTCTTTTAATAATTTAGTAATTTTTTCTTCAAATTCTTTTGCAGTTTTTTTTCTCATATTTGATATATTTTTTGCAATATTCAAGTATTTATTTTTCTTAATATTAATTTGTTTATCTAATTCACAAATGATTTCATCTTTATTTTCTATTATGTCTATACGATTTTTAACATATTCTTTATATTTATTTATATCCTTTATTTCAGGTCCATATTTTTTTTTCAACTTATTTATTACACTTAATTTATTATTTATATTATTCAATTCAATATCATCAAATTGAATATCTTCCTTATAGTCTCTTAGCGTATATGAAACATCTTCGATAATTGTTAAAGACTCTTTTAATTGACTCAATAATCCTTGAATATTATTATCTATATTGGCTACTTTTACTATATCATCTATGCATATACTCAAATTATTATATATTGATTTTTCATTACTATATAATGCATCATATGCAATACTACTATTATTAAATATCAATTCAGCATTACTTAATATTTTTAGTTGTTGTTCAAGATTCACATCATCTTCGTCACTTAATTCAAATTGATTTAGATCAGATAATTGAAATTTTAATAAATCTTTTTCCCTTTCTATTTCAAGTTCTTCTTTAATAATTTTTTCTTTTTTTTGTTTTAGATTATTATATTCTTCCAAAACACCCTTTAAAGAATTTAACTCTTCATTAAGATTTTCATTAACAAAACCATCTAATATATGTATATGATTTATTTTGTCCAACAAAGATTGATGTTCTCTTTGACTATGTATATCTATCAAAATTGACCCAATTTTTTTTAAATCATTTATATTAACAACCCTACCGTTTATCCTTCCAATACTCTTTCCAGTGGACATAACTTCCCTTGTTAATATAAGATTTTCGTCCCATTCAACACCGACGCTGTTCATAAAATTCATAATCTTATTACTTGGAGTATCAATTGTAAATATTGCTTGAACAACCATTTTATTTTCGCCTTTTCTAATTAGATCTTTACTAGCTCTACTTCCTAAACACATAGTAAGAGCATTTACAATTATCGACTTTCCTACTCCCGTTTCTCCTGTAATAACATTGAAACCATTATTAAACTGAATATTTAGTTTTTCAATTAAGGCATAATTCTTTATATTTAATTCAAATAACACAAAAAAAACCTCACTCTCTTGGTTATTTTATTATTTTTTTAAATTTACTAACTATATCCTCAATATTCTCAATATCTTTTACAACTATAAAAATAGTATCATCCCCTGCAATGCTTCCCACTATTTCAATCCATTCCAATGAATCAATTGCGGCTGAAGCAGCCATGGCAGTTCCTGACAAAGTTTTTATCACGATAATATTTCCACTATAATCAATACTAACAACTAACTCTCGAAAAACGTTTACAATTCTTTCATTATTTACATTATTTATTTCTTTGAAAGGTGCGTAATGGTAGCTTCCGTTAGAACTCATTACTTTAATTAATCTAAGTTCTTTAATATCTCTTGATACAGTAGCTTGTGTAACATTAAACCCAATACTTTTTAGTTTAATTGCTAACTCTTCTTGGGTTTCTATTTTATGGTTATTAATAATCTGTAATATTTTCGACTGCCTTGCAACTTTCAAATAAATTCCTCCTTCATTTGCTTTCTGTCAATTTATGCCTTAATATTTCGAAATAATTCTTTTCATTTAACTTAATTAAATTTGCTTGAATATTCGATTTTTTTATAGTTATTTTTTTATTATTGTCCAGCTCTATAAATATTTGTCCATCAATTGTTGCTACACTATTTTCTTCGCATTTTCCTGTTATCACTACATGGATTATCTTTGAACCATTTAATATTACACTTCTATTATTATGTAAAGAATGAGGGCAAATAGGAGTAATAATTATTAAATCATTATCTGGCTCAACAATTGGCCCTCCTGCGGCTAAAGAATATGCTGTGGATCCTGTAGGAGTAGATATTATTAACCCATCTGCTCTATACTCTTCAATGAGTTTTCCATCGGCAAATGTTTCCATATTAATTATCCTTGAATTAGAACCTCTACTTATTACAATATCATTTAATGCTAAATATTTGATTGTTTTTCTATTCTCATAAAATTCTAATTCTAACATCATTCTTTTTTTTATTTTATAATTATCATTTAATAATAAATCAATAGTTTTATCAATATCTTTCTCTTCAACTTCTGTTAAAAAACCTAATTTTCCAAAATTAATTCCTACTAATGGTACTTCATTCTTGCCAATCTTTCTTAATGCAGTCAATATTGTCCCGTCTCCACCTAAAACTATAATCAAATCACATTTAGTAAATAAAAATTCCTCATCTTCAATAACATCTTTATTATCAAGTTTTTTATTAATATGTTCTGTAGTATAAGTAGAAATATTTAATCCGTTTAATTTATCGATTATATAATTAGCATAATAAAAACTATTTTCTTTTCTCGTATTGATATAAATCCCAATTTTTTTCATACTACACCGCCATTCGTACTTTGTGTATTAAGTCTTGTAATTACTTATAATTATAGTTCATTATGTGCATTATTTACCACTAAATCTATCATTTTATCAAAATTCTGATCAATTTCTTCATTACATGTATTTTTTATATAACATATGTATTCAATATTTCCTTTTGTACCTTTAACAGGAGAATAATCTAAGGCCATAACCTTTAATCCATTTTTTTTAAACTCCTGTAGTGTATCAAATAAAACATTTTCATGAATATTTTTATCTTTTATAATTCCATTCTTTCCAACAAATTCTTTGCCTGCTTCAAATTGAGGTTTTATAAGAATAACTGCCTCACCATTTTCTTTCAAAAATATTTTTATTTTTTCTAATAGTTTTACTACTGAAATAAATGATACATCCATAGTAATTCTATCAACTTTTTCATTAATTTCTTCAAAATCCATATGTCTAAAATTTTTTCTTTCTAAGCATATCACTCTTTCATCCTGTCTTAATTTCCAATCCAATTGTCCATATCCAACATCAATTGCATACACTTTTTTCGCACCATTTCGCAACATACAATCAGTAAATCCTCCAGTAGATGCACCAATATCCATAGCTATCAAATTTTTTACTTCAAAATCAAATACCTTAAAAGCTTTTTCTATTTTTAATCCTCCACGACTCACGTAAATAAGTTCTTTTTGTTTTATCTCAATAGTTTCAATATTCTTAATTTTTTCACCCGGTTTTTCTTTTCTTTTTCCATTAATAAATACATTGCCAGCCATTATATTCCTTTTTGCTTTTTCTCTACTATCAAAATATCCATTTTCAAATAAATATGAGTCTAACCTTTTATTCAACTTCATCACCTATTCTTATTTTTTATTACCAAATATTCCTTTAATTATAGAAATAATATACCCTGCTTTATACACTATTTCAGTACTATTTCCAAGTGCAATATTTTTACCTATAGCTTTGCCTCCAACAGTAATCGATGCCACAAAGCCATTTAATATGACAATAGTAAACGAAATATCTAATATTGAATAATACGTCAATAATTGATAAGCGATACTTATTGAAGTAGCACCACTGATAATTCCGCAAATATCACCAACCACATCATTACAAAAGTTAGATACTTGGCTTGCATTTTTTACTATATCAACAGCATCTTTAGCTCCCCTAACTCTATTTGAAGCCATTGAGTTAAACGGTGTTAAATCGGTTGAAGCCACTGCAATACCAATCATATCAAAAAAAATTCCAATGAATATAATTATTAGTAAAATAATAAATGATATTAATATATGTCTATTAGTTAGTAATACTTCTGATATAAAGTTAAAACCCACAGCTAAAAAAAATGTCCAAATAGTTATTAATATAATCCATGTATTCTTTTTACTTGTTTTCTTATTTCTTGTATTACTATTTTTCTTTCTCATTTTTATTTTTTCCCCTTTTATACAACTTACATTTTCTTTAATAATAAGTCTAAAGTATATTACAATTAGCAATAATACTTCTCAAAATTGTTAATATACATATCAACCTCAAATTCTAGAAATATAAAACATACGCCATCACCTGTATAAAGGTAATGATACATATCTAAATCCGCCTCTGTTTCGCCTTTCCGCATTTTACTTTGCTATCCTCACAGTACATGCTGTTGTCCTGCTACAGCGTAAAATACGTAAATGCATCACCAGAGAGAAGTATAATCACTACATCCTTTTCTTTTTTTATTGAATAGTAAAGCAAAATTTTCCTATTCAACAAAAAAAGAACTATGTTATTCATAATTCTTTAAAATATTAATATCATGGTGGTAATATAATAAGTAAACTTTGCGACTTAGGTCCAGCAGGTTTTCCCAGAATGATATCTAATTGTCGCCAACCAGACGGTTTCCCATAACTCATTCTCTGTTGTGTCACCATCAACAGGGCTAGATTACCACTTAGTACACACTGTAATCCTTATTATATTTCTGTATAGAACAGTCTAGGAGTTTTCCTCTACAGTCACATCACTTCCTAGCCTCTTTTGCAAGGTAGGTTTCGAATAGCAATACCCTCTAGCTTTGAGCTCTAAAGCATAAGGACTGAACATTCCATCCACCTAACTCACTCAAGGCAGGCTACACTGCCTCAATATTTATTCAACACCTTAGCAGGTTTCTCCCAATAAATTGGGTCTCCACGGAAGCAGGGTCATCGCCCACATGCCATTGTGGATCGCCCCATCTTCCTTACTCCCTGAAATAACCCCCAACTGGGCGTCAGAAGCCAAAACAAGGAACTTCATCGATGTGCCCTTTGACGGATTTTTAGCCCCGCCTTAAAAAGTGATAGATCTGACTAGAATACTGCACCACCACAGAATTTTAAGAAGATTATAACACATTATATTCATTTATTCAATTTTATTAATTTCCAATTCAATAATCTCGTTTACATATAAATTCTGTTAAATCAAATAAAAAGGAATTTTTTATTTTAGAATTATTTAAATATTCTATAGCTTCGTTCATTATCTGTTCAACAATTATTTTTGATTTTTCTATCCCATAATAATTCACATAGGTCATTTTATTATTTTTTTCATCACTTCCTATATTTTTTCCTATTTTACTACTATCTCCTACCACATCTAATATGTCATCAACTATTTGAAAGGCTAATCCTATTTTTTCACTAAAATAAGTTAATTGATTCAATATTTCATTATCTACACCTTGAACTATAGCTCCTGATATCACTGATGCTTTTATTAATGCGCCTGTTTTAAGATTATTAATAAAATTTAATTTTTCAATATTAATATCACTACTATCATTCATTATATCAGCTACTTGTCCAGTTATCATTCCTTTAGTACCAGAAGATGCGGATATTTCTTTTAAAGCTCTTAAATAATTTTTTAATAATTCACCTGATAAACATTGAGCATAATCTGTCATAATTTCAAATGAATAATTTAATAAAGCATCTCCAGCCAAAATAGCAATATCTTCACCATAAACTTTATGATTAGTAAGTTTTCCTCTTCTATAGTCATCATTATCCATAGAAGGTAAATCATCGTGAATCAAAGAATACGTGTGTATCATCTCTATAGCACATGCTAATGGTATTGCATTGTCAATATTCTTATTAAAACCTTTTGCAGTTTCTAACAATAAAATCGGTCGAAGTCTTTTACCACCAGCAAAAATGCTGTACTTCATAGATTCTTTAAGTTTCATAGGAACACTGCCATCTATTTTGTCCATATATTCATTGATATAAATATTTATCAATCTAATTTTTTCTCTAAATAAATTATGATCCATATTAAATTGTTACTCCATTTCTATATTAAAATCTTCTTCAGAAATTTCTTCATTGATCGAAACTAATTTTTTGATTTTATCTTCTGTCATATCCAATTCTTTCTCACATAAATCTATTAATTTAATACCCTCTTCAAATAATGAAGTAGAATCCTTTAAATTAATTTTATTTTCCTCAAGCATATTTATAATGCCTTCAATTCTTTCAAGTTTTTTTTCAAAATTATTGTCATCTCCCATTATTCTCCACCCTCATTAATATCAATAATCTTACTTCTAACTATTCCATCCTGTAAAACGACATCTATTTTTTCTCCCATTTTTAACTGCTTAATACTTCTTATACTTTTTCCATGTAAATTCATCACTAAACAATTAAAATTATTATCCTTAGGATTTAATGAATTCAATTTAGATTTTAAATTCAGTAATTCTATTCTATTCAAATATATAATATCCTTTAATAGATTGATTAATGAACTTGAATATCCATCTAATTGCAGTTTATACTCATTTAGATAATCACAAGGCCGTTTAAAAATGTAATTATTTTTATACTCATTTAAAGTCCTTTTATTTATTTCTAATTTACTCAAGGACACCCGTATTAATCTACTTTTATAATTATATAATTTCTCTTGTAAACTTGTTAATGTAGGTACTACAAGCTCCGCAGCAGCAGAAGGTGTTGGAGCTCTTAAATCTGCTACAAAATCAGAAATAGTAAAATCTGTTTCATGTCCAACTGCTGATATAACAGGCAACTTAGAATTATAAATACTTTTAGCCACTATTTCTTCATTAAATGCCCATAATTCTTCAATTGACCCACCGCCTCTTCCTAAGATAATTATATCTACTAAATTCCATTTATTAATTATTTCTATTGCTTTTGCAATATCATATTTAGCATTTTCCCCTTGAACTAATACTGGAAAAACAAATAATTTAACGGTTTTATTACGTCTTTTTGTAATTGAGACTATATCTCTTAACGCAGCTCCAGTTTCCGAAGTCACAACAGCTATCCTTTTTGAAAAAAAAGGAATTTGGAGTTTTCTTTTTGAATCAAAATATCCTTTATCACTCAATTTTTTCTTCAGCTGTTCGAATTGAATAAATAAATTTCCTTCACCTTTTAACCTTATTTCTTTAACATATAACTGATATTGACCATTTTTTTCATATAAGGCAACATAACCTTCTACCACTACTTTTTTTCCATTAATTGGATTAAAAGTTAATGTTTCAGCATTAGATCTAAACATTACACATGATATTCTACTCTCATTATCTTTTAGTAAAAAGTATAAATGTCCTGAAGTATGGTTTTTAAAATTAGATATTTCACCTTCAACTATAAGATTATTCAGTATTACATCATTATTAAACAACTTCTTTATATAATTATTTAATTTACTAACACTTAATACTTTTAAGTTCATATATATTCTCCATAATTATCTTTAGCAACAAAAGCTACCCCAACTGCATTATCCCCACAATATTTATCTTTGCAAAAATGAATATTTATTCCACTACTACTTAAACTATTTAACAAATTCTTCTTAATGTACATGTTACTCATAACACCGCCTAATAGCAATACGTCTTTAGTATTGTACAAATTACTATGATATAAAATTGCTTTTTCTATAGATTTATATACATTATTAAATACATTTATACAAATGTGTTTAATATCAAATTTATTTTCTCTATATTGTCTTTTCAAATATGTTTCTACACCCGAAAAACTAAAATTTCCTTCTTTAAAGTAATAAGTAAGTTGGATCAAGTCCTTATCATCTTGGCATATTATTTCCTCCATGATTTTTCCACTAGGAAAATTTAATCCCAAATCAACACCAACTCGATCAATTAATTGTCCTGCAGTAATATCTAAAGTTTCACCGATTATTTCTATGTCAATTTTTTTATCACTAACATCAACAAATAACACTTCATTGGTTCCTCCACTTAAATGCAACGCAATAAAAGGATTTTTAGTATTTATTTGAGAAAATTGAATAGCATTTCTAATATGACCTATTTGATGTGATGTTTCATGAAAAGGTATTCCCAGAAGTGAAGAAACTAAATGACCGATGTTTTTGGATACATTAAAAACAGGCATGTATGAATCCACAGCAATCCTTGGTACAGTACTAGAGGCTACTGCTAAAATTTTTTCACCATAATTGTTAATTTGTTCAGATAATTTATTTAAATTTTGAACATGCTGAAATACTGCTTCTGATTGCCTTAAACCCTTTTTTCCTAGTTTTACTTTAAGAGGTATTCTTATATCATTTATTATTTTTCCATTTTCGTTAATCACAGCTAAAGATGTAGTATAATTACTCGTATCTATACCAAGAAAATATTTATCCAATACTCTCATCACCTTTTGCTACTTTTTCTAGAACTGCATTAATATACTTTACAGATTCTTTCTCACTGTATTTAATAGTAAAATTTATTGCTTCTGATATAGAAACAGGAATAGGTATATCTTTTCTTTTTATAATTTCATATGTGGCTAACCTTAAAATTGACAATTCCATCAAATTTAAGCGCTTTGTATCCCAATTAACTAAATACTTATTTATTATATCATCAATATTTTCTTTGTTATCATAGATCTGTGTTATCATTCCCACACTATACTCCGAATCTAACTTATTGAGTTTAAACCTTTTAATATGTTCTAGATATTTTTCCTTACTTTCATCTTCATAAAAATCTAATTGGAAAATTGTTTTTAATACTACTTCCCTTGCATAGCTTCTGCTCATAAACTCCTCCTAATTAGTCCAGATAATCATACAACCCCTAGTAAGTTATTATAACTTAGAGGGGTTATAACTACTATTCCGATACTTTTAATCGAACTCCTTCAACATTCACATTAATCTGGACAACATTTAAACCTGTCATAACTTCAATAGAATGTTTAACTCTCTTTTGAACATTATTACCAACATTTTGAATTTGTACTCCGAATTCTATAATTAAATATATCTCTACAGTAACTTCATTTTCATTACGAATTACTTTTACACCCTTTGATTGGTTTTTCTTACCTAGCTTTTCAACTAATTCACTTTTAAGTCCACCTACCATTTCAACAACACCATCAACCTCTAAAGCAGCTAAACTAGCGATGGAACCTATTACATCTTCTGATATTTCAATTATTCCAACTTCATTTTCAGATTCTTTATTCATAAAATATACCTCCACTAATTTCTTTAAATTATAACAAATATATATAAACAATACAATACACTATAAAATCTCCATAAAACAATATACTACAATCATTTCTTTCCAAATAAACTGAGTTCATCGCAGATTATTAATAACTATTTGCATAACTTTGTTAATCCTTTAGGATTATCTTTTCTAAAATCTAATTATTTTAATGTCTATCTTTATATTATTCAATAACCACATAACTTCAATATATAGAAGGCATTCTCTTTCAAGCTTCTTATATGGTCTTGTGCCATCACAAAGTATACACATGTAAATATCTACACATATCTTTTTGATTATATGATTGCGATATAAAACCTATTTATATTCTATTAATTTCTCCATTTATATCTAGACATGTACTTCACCCATGTATATAGTATTTATACTTATAATATACTATATTTTGGATTATTTGTCTTACTCGAGTATAATTAATAGTCCATTTTTATACATCCTACTGTGCCTGATGTTTTCTTCATCCTCCTGTCCTCACCGTTTTTCTCAGTAGTTTTTTGACCTATTACTCAAATGCCTATTTATAAAAAACTTTAAGCAAAATTTTTGATTTCCATGGAAGATGGAATTCATTGGTGTTTTATAAATATTTAACAAGCAAAACTAAATAATATATAAAATAATGTATTATTTATAGTATTTAAATTTATAATTCCTGCAAACCTTTACAATGTTTTTTTGTGTATATACTCTTGAAATAGATAGAATCCTAGCTTATAATTATAGCATCACATATATAACCCCTTAATCTTATAGGAATTACACCCCTTTTTTCTATAAGAAAAAAATTCCCCAGTTAAGACTATGATTACATAGTCTTAACTTTTTCTTAAAATATCATGCGAAAATTATTGTCATAAAATTAACTATAATTAAAAAAGCATAAAACTCTTTTTGTTTTATACTTTTTCTATGAATTAGTACTATTATAGATTTATTTATGTCAAAAATAGGTAAAGTAAAACTTCCTGTAATATTTTACAACTTATATTTTACTGGTTATCCAATTTAACGATTAAAAAAATACTCATTCAAATAATCTGCTGCATTTTCTAATAATTCTAATGAATCAAGCAACATAAATACTGTATATCTGTCTTTTATAAATCCAGCTTTTAAGATAATTTCTCTTAATAATTTCTCGTCAATTCCATAATCTTTTACATCACAAGATAAACCGATAGTTTCTAACCATAAAATTACATCGCTTTCTTCAGGTAAATATTCTTTTACATGCGTTTCTATATTTTGAGAATTTTCTAATTTTTTAAATTCGTGTGATTGTAGTGTGAATTTATATAAAATTGTTATTATTAATGTTCCAATACCCACTGTTATTCCATGAGATGGTGACGGTTCTCCTCTTTCAATGGCTTTCATAACTAAATAATGAGAAACTAGATGTTCCCCACCTGAAGCAGGTCTTGTATCATCAACAATGGACATAGCTATTCCTGAGAGAACCAAGGCATCAATCAGATTTTTTATTGCATTTATATTGCGCTCTTTTATTTTTTGAGCATCTCTTATACACAAATCTGTTGACTCTTTAATTAATCCTACTGTTTTATCACACCAATATTCCCCATTTATTTCTCTTGATAAAACCCAGTCTGTAAGCGCAGTTCTTTTTCCAATAATATCTCCAAATCCTGCTTGAATCAACTCATAGGGGCAATCTTTAATAACATCAACGTTTCCTAATATTGCTGTTACAGGACACCCTTTTATAGTTTTTTTAATTCCCATATACATAAGTGATGATCCTGAAGCAGCATATCCATCCATCGAAGGTGCTGTAGCTACTGTTACTACTGGAATTTTCACTCTACTGCCAATCAATCTATTTAAATCATTTATCGTTCCTGAGCCGACTGATATTATTCCATCAATATCTCTATCTGTAGTCATAAGAATCCTTCCAACAGCTTTCTCATCAGGGATTAATTTTTCATCATCAAATTCTAATATTGATACTTGAAAACTAGTATGATTCATTAAATCAAATATTATTCTATTTGTAGTTTCATGTGTACCTTTATGAGCTACTATTAAAACTTTTTTACCTGAAAAGTACTTTTCACATATTAGAGGCAATTCTTCTTTCTTAAAATTAAAATTCACTTCTTTTATTGGTACATAATGTGTTCGTCCGCATTCACAATCAATTTGTCTATCTAGTAGCTCATTATAATTCGTCATATATTACTCCTCCATTATAAGTATTTAATAATATCTTTTACTGATTCCATAATATAATCTGCTTTAATATTAGATTCTTTATAACCTTCAGTGGATGTTTCACCGGATAATACTAAAAATGATTTAATCCCTAGATCACTACCCATTTTTATATCAGTATATAATCTATCTCCAACCATAGCTAAATCTTCTTTTTTATATTTATATAGATCCGTTATTGCATTCAATATATGTTCGTAAGGCTTACCAATAATTATAGGTTCCTTTCCAGTTGCAGCATTAATAAATGCTATCATAGCACCAATATCAGGCATATTTTTATTATCTTCTAATGGACATACCAAATCAGGATGAGTTGCAATATATGGAACTTCTTTAACATAATCACATGCCGCCCAAAGTTTTTCATAGGTTAATGTTGTATCAAATCCTAAAACTACACAATCTATTTCCTTTTCTTTTTCTAAAATTACATCAAAACCTTCTCTTTCAAAAGACCATATTAATGGAGGTGTCCCTAGTAAAAATATCTTTTTGTAGTTTGTATTCTTCTTTAAATATTGAATAGTAGCATCGCCTGAAGAAAAAACGTCCTCTCCCACTGCTTTAATACCTAATCTCGATAGCTTTCTTACATACGCTTCTTTGTCTTTAGAAGAATTATTAGTTAAAAATATATACTTTATACCATTATCATCTAGTTTATCTAAAAAATCTTTTGCACCATCAATTAATTTATCTCCCAAATAAATGGTACCATCCATATCGAGTAAAAAACACTTTATTTCTTTTATTTTCTTCATGTTAGTCTCCCTTCAAAGGCGAAAGCTTTCAGCACTTGTCATATTTTTTCTGTAATCTATATTAGTAAATACGGTATACATGTAAACTTAGCTTTTTGATACTAATAACTTACTTTCATTTACTTATATAATTCATAAATCAAAGAAAAGAGATAAAGACATCTCTTTTCAAAGGGTTGTAACTCAACTTTTATCCAATTAAAGTTTCTTGTAATTCTCTTAATTTATATATCAATGTGGACTTATCTAATTCTATATCATCATAAGTTATTATTTCACCAGGTTTTTTTGGTGTTAATAGTTTTGTTTTTTTAGTTATTAATCCCAATGGAACTGCTTTTTCAGCCTTTGCATTTTCGTATGAATCAAAACTGCCATACACTGTAAATCCTCCAATACCATCTAACATATCACCAGCTGTTAAATCTTTTTTTGCAACTGTGATTGTCTCTGCTATTGGTTTGCCTGGCAAAGGAACAATAGTAGGTTCATTATAAATAACAGCTCTAGCAGCAGTTAGTGGTGTTTCTAAACTTGTTAGGTGATATGGTCTAAATAAAACATAGTTTGGTCCAGGACCCATACTCAAATATTGCATTTCATGATGTATCTGTGGTAAATCAGTTGTGATTATAACAAAAACACCAGGAGCTACTCCATTTACATAATCAACTATTTTTGTATTATTTAATATACCACCATTTTCTTTAAGTTGAAATAAATTTGGCAATTCGTTTACTGTAGCTGTCAATGCATGACCACCTCTTACATCAGGTAATAACCCAGTAGCATTAGACATAGCTGTCATTTCAACCATCGTTTTAGTTCCATCTTTAAATGCTGTTAACATTTTAGGACTTACTCCTGATGAAATTGCTTGTTCATATACTGTATCAGGATTACAACCTAAGACAACAGGATTATTCTTTCCTTTTCCTATGGCAACAATATCCATACCCATTCCATCTGCAAAATCATATATTTCTTTTACTGAACCTGGTTCATCTCCAGCTGAACCGGTATAAATTACTCCAGCATTATCAGCAAGTTGTTTCAACAATGGTCCTACAACTACGTCAGTTTCTACATTTAGCATTACAATATGTTTTTTATTCATAATAGCATCAAGTGCAATTTTTGCCCCAACATCAGGCACACCAGTTGCATCAACTACTACATCAATCAAGTTTGCTTTAGCCGGCAAATCTGCATTATCGGATGCAATAAATTTACCTTGCTCCATAGCTTTATTTGCTTCTGAAAGTTTGCTTGTCACAACTACATCCTCTCTTTTTACACCAGCTAATGTATATGATTCTATGGCATTGTCAACATTAATATCTACAACAATTGCAGGGATCATACCCTTCATCAACATAACTTGACTTACCATTCCTTTGCCCATTTGTCCTGCCCCTACAAGGCCCATTTTTATAGTTTTTCCACTTACTTCTAATTCTTTTAATTTTGTATTTAAATTAAGCATTTATTATATGCCTCCTTATTTATTGTATAGTTATATTTCCACCGATAATAATATTAGGATTTATCTTCCCTTTTAAATGGATTGTACCAGGTAATTGTGGCATGTTTAATCCATCAAATTTTAAACTACAATGTCCCATGGTTTTCAAAGTATGATTTGCTTCATCCCCAATAGCTGTAACAACATATGTTTCATTACATATTACAACCATATCCCCTACTTTTACATCTTCATTCAATTCACCAATAGTATGCAATACAGAAATTTCAGCTAACTCTGCTGGAGCATTTTCATTAAAAATTATTAACATATCTTCTGATAAAAAGTCTAAAGCTATTTCTCCTATTTTTCTAATCGTCACCTGGTATTTCATGATTACCTCCAACATTACTTCATAATTTTATTTTTTTTCTAAATGATTCTTTAAGTGAAAATGTAGCACGTTATGTAATCGTGCTACATTAATATTTTAGAATAATCCAAAACTAAATAAGTATGCTATTACTACTGAAACCGGTCCAGTAATCAACCTTGAGAATAATACCGCAGGTACTCCAATCTCCACTGTTTCTGGCTCAGCTTCCCCTAAGCTTAATCCTACAGGGATAAAATCACACCCAACCTGTGGATCAATTGCAAACAATGCTGGCAATGCATATTGAGGAGGAATGTTACCCTTTCCAATTTCAACTCCTAAAAATACACCAACCACTTGAGCAATTACAGCGCCCGGTCCTAACACCGGTGATAAAATTGGTAAAGCACAAATTACTGATACTAATAATAGTCCAGGCAAGCTACCAGAAGCAGGAGCAATACCTTTTGCCAAAATATTTCCTATACCTGATGAAGAAATTATTCCAATAAGCATTGAAACGAAGGCCATAAATGGTAAAATATTATTAATAACCATATTGATAGTCATTTTGCCGGCTGAGTAGAACTTTCCAACTACTCCACCTATAGCTTTACCGAATTTAGCTATTCCTTTTTGATTGCTGGCAACTTTACTATCTTTTGGTTGTTCTTCGTAAACTTTTTCAGTTACTTTTGCATTTTCATCTGCAAGAGTAATATTATCTAATTTTACAGCTGAAACGTAAATATCTTCTTTAATATATTGTGCTAATGGTCCTGATTGTCCTACTGGTGTTAAATTTACAGTATAAACACCTTTCTTAGGATATACACCACATCTAGCTGTTCCACCACAATCTACTACAGCTACAAAAATCTCATCATCAGGAACACTAGTACTAAATCCATCAAGTACTGTACAGCCGCTTAAATCTGCAATTTTTTGAGCTACGGGGCTAATACCTCCACCAGTTACAGATATTACTTTGTTCCTTTTTTCATCTGGTTTGATTACTAATGGTCCTCCCCATCCGCCTTTTCCTTTTTCTAATCGAATTGTATTAAAAGCCATTTAGTTCGCCCCCTTTTTCGACATCATCATTAATGTGATTCTTTCTGTTACTACACCTCTAATAAATATAACTATTAGACCAACAATAAAATATCTTACTGCTAAACCTGATATAGGTAAACCTAGTTTTGTAATTCCATCTGCTATTCCTAAGTAAACAAATAATTCCCCTGCATTCGCATGTGGAAATAATCCTGTAATTGGATGTACAAATGAAACTGCTGCATCGTAAAAAGCTGGTTTATACTTTTCATCTAGAAACTTTCCAAATGAATAGCACATTGGATTTGTCAAGAAAAATACCGCTAATAGTGGGAATATCGTGTATCTTGTAAAAATATTACCAGTCATTTTCTTTGCAAAATTTTCTACTTTTTCTTCTCCTACTAACATTATAATAGAATTTACAAAAGTAATAAGTACGATTAGTGTCGGCAGTATTCCCGTTACTAATCCCATAAAAGTTGCTCCTCCGGCATTGAATAATCCGATAAAACTTTCAGCTAAATTAGCTAAAAAATCCATGTAATTTCCTCCTTTTAATTTAATTTATATATAACAAAGTCCTTAGACTTAGTTATTATCATCATTTATAGCATCTATAGTTTCATCATCTTCCATTTGATTATTCATAGCTTCTATACCTTTTCTAATGGCTTTTACAACCTGTTTATTTTTAATACTTTCTAACCATTGTTGGTTTGAATATATATTATTCCCAATTATCTCTGGAAAAGATCTAAAACGGTTAAAAACAGTTATACCTGTCATAGCTTTTGCATTAATAATATTGCCACTAGAATCCAGGGCCATAAGAACAATACTACCTGCTTTTAATTTACCCTTTACTTGCCCTACAAAGAGATTCCCTTGTTTTCGAATCTCTGACACACTGTTTCGATAATTATTAATTTGAAAATATGTCAAAAGTCCTTGAACTATCAATAATCCGAATACGGTAAGTGCAATATTTAACAAGTTTTCCACCTCACTTTTTTATCATTTCTTGTGCAGTACATATATCTGTAACTAATACATCAACTAGCTTTGTTTTCATTACTCCTACAATAGCATCAGCTTTTAGCATATTTCCTGCAACTGCAATAGTTAGGGGTGTTCTCTTTAAACTATCCATTCTAATACTTATTACTCTTTTATTAGTACTAAATTTTTCTTCATTTCCATTTTCATCAATAAAGATATTACAAACATCAGCAATAGCTCCTCTTTTTTTCATTTCAACAAGTTCATCTGAAGTAATAAATTCAGCTACCATTGTTACAGTAGACTTTGAAGTTGATGAACCGATTCCTACTAATGCAACATCTAATTTTTCAGTTAATGAAAGCACAGACTTTATTCCTGGATCTTCAATAAATGCTTTTTTACTTTCTAATTTTTCTACCATTGCAGGTGCATGCAAAATTTTATAGTTTGCTTTAAATGCTCTTGCAAAATTTAATGCAATAGTATTTGATTGAATTTCAGCATTACATTGACCATTTCCTCCTACAATGGGAACAAAAGTAAATTGATTATTTCGATTATTATCTACAAACTCTGGAATAGCTGCTAATGTAGTGCCACTTGCAACTCCAATTAACATATCTTGCTTTAGCACTCTCTGTAGATATCTCGCTGCTTCCTTTCCAATTTCTCTTCTCAATTCATCTTCATCTTCAGTTTGTATATCAGCTATGATAACTTCTTTTAATTGAAATTTTTTTTCTAGTATTTTTTCAATTTCAATATGTTCTTTTGGGTATGGATTTTCCACTGTAATTTTAACTATCCCCATACTTTTTGCAGTATTTAAAATCCTTGATACTGTAGCTTTAGAAATCCCTAACTTAACTGCAATATCTTCTTGCTTCATGCTCTCTTCGTAATACATCTTTGAACATCTTACAATTAATCTTATATCTTTATTTGAAGCCATATATATCTCCTTGTAATTTATTTCATAGTATTGTTTTTTTCTCACGTTTATTATAATATCATATATTCTATATGTCAACATCATTATGATTTACGATTACATGTAATTATTTCCACACTACGCAAAATCTCTTCATAATATAGGGGTACAAAAAAAGCTCCTAACAAAAGGAACTTTTGAATTATATATCTATATACTATCTACATTTATCTATTATTCATATTTTTTCATTCTAAATGATATGTTTTATATTATTTATTTAGTAAATGTAGAAAATATAATTAATATACAATTTAATTAACATACTATATAGTACTATTTGAAGTAGTTTCATAATTATCTAAATTTTTGTATGCAACTGCTAACATTAACTTGATTCGGTTTAATTGATTTACTTCGCTTGCTCCTGGGTCATAGTCAATAGCAGCTATATTTGCAAGAGGATACTTATTTCTTATAGGTTTTATCATACCTTTTCCCATTACATGATTTGGTAAACACGCGAATGGTTGAACACATACAATATTCTGTATACCATCTTCTATTAACTCCATCATTTCAGCAGTTAAAAACCATCCTTCTCCTCCTTGGTTACCTAAAGAAATTAATTCTTCAGCTTTTTTTGCTTTTCTTTCAATAGTTGATGGAGGTCTAAACCTTGTACTTAATTCCAAGCTTTTTTTCATACATTTTCTATACCACTCAAAAAGCATAATAAATTTTTTACTATTATCATTTGATTTCTTAGTGCCTGCCAATTTTTCATATTTAAAAGTATTGTTATATGCACAATACAAAAAGAAATCAATAATATCAGGCACCACTACTTCTGCTCCTTCACTTTCTAATACGTCTACTAAATTATTATTAGCAGTAGGATGATATTTAACCAATATTTCTCCAACTATTGCAACTTTTGGTTTTACAACATTCCTTAATGGTATTTTATCAAAAGCATACACAATTTTTTTTATGTTATTTCTAAAAACAATTAAATTACCTGTCCTAATATTTTTTTTAGCAATTTTATTCCAATAATTATACAATTTTTCCGCAGATCCTTCTACTTCTTCATATGGTCTTGTAGCATATAATAAACGCTGAAATAAATCACCATATACCATACCCATAATCCCCCTATTAATTAAGGGTAAAGTAATTTTAAATCCTGGATTATTCTCTAATCCTACTAAATTTGCAGAGATAACAGGTATATGTCCTAGATTTGCATCATTTAATGCCTTTCTTAGAAATCCTACATAATTTGAAGCTCTACAGGGTCCTCCAGTTTGCGACATAATAAGTGATACATTATTTAAATCATATTTACCTGATTTAATCGCTTTCATCATTTGGCCTACTGTAATTATGGAAGGATAACATGCATCATTATTAACGTATTTTAATCCTTCTTCAATAGCATGATTATCAACACTGGGTAACACCTCTACTTTATACCCAGATTTATTCATTACATCTTCAATAAAATCAAAATGAATTGGAGACATTTGAGGTACAAGAATTGTATGTTTCTTTTTCATTTCTTTAGTGAAAACAATTTTTTCTTCATTAGTTTTTAAATTCAGATGAGTATTATTAAGTTTTCTTTCATCAATTGCAGCTTTTAATGATCTCAACCTTATTTTTATTGCTCCTAAATTGCTAACTTCATCTATCTTTATCAAAGTATAGATTTTTCCAGCGGTATTTAATATTTCTTGCACTTGCTCACTAGTTACTGCATCAAGTCCACATCCAAATGAAGTTAACTGTACTAATTCTATGTCTGGATTCGTTATTACATATTGAGCCGCAGCATACAATCTTGAATGGTATTTCCATTGATCCAACACTCTTAATGGTCTATTCACTTTTTTCAAATGAGAAATGGAATCTTCTGATAAAACTGCCATCCCTAATTCAGTAATTATATTAGGTAATCCATGATTTATTTCAGGATCCATATGATACGGTCTTCCACTTAGCACAATTCCTTTTATATTATTTTCATGGATATACTGTAATATTTCTTCTCCTTTTTTTTGTACATCTAATTTATACAAATCTTTTTCTTTCCATGCAACAGAACAAGCATATTTTATCTCTTCCTCTTTTATTCCTAATAGAGAAAATTCTTCAATCAGTCTAGTTTCAAGTCTTTCATAGTCATTAAAAGGCAAATAAGGGTTCATATATTTTATTTTATGCTCATCAAGATAATCCACATTATGTTTAATAGTTTCAGGGTATGACATAACAATTGGACAATTATATGTATTATCCACGCCTTCTATTTCCTTCTCTTCATATGAAATACTAGGATAGAATATAAATTCAATACCTTTCTTTATTAAATTTATTATATGTCCATGAACAATTTTTGCTGGATAACATACTGATTCTGAAGGTATTGTTTCTATTCCCTCTTCATATATTTCTTTATTTGAATCGGGAGATAAAATAACTTTATATTTTAACTGAGTAAAAAATTTATGCCAAAATGGATAATTTTCATAAATGTTTAATACTCTTGGTATTCCAACTTTTCCTCTTATCGCTTCATCATCACTAATAGATTTATAATTAAATATTCGTTTATATTTATATTCATATATATTAGGTAGTTTAGTTTTACTCTTTATATTAATTTCACTAGAACCTCTCTCACATCTATTACCTGAAATAAAACTTCTACCATCAGAAAATTTGTTAATTGTTAATAAACAATTATTCGTACATTTACCACATCTTTTTAAAGATGTTTCTGTACTAAAGTTATCTATCTCATTCAAAGAAATAAGCGTACTTTTGTAAGAATCTTCATACTTATCTTTAGCAATCAATGCTACACCAAAAGCTCCCATAATACCAGATATATCAGGTCTTATGACATTTTTCCCAAGTATGTTTTCAAACGCTCTTAAAACAGCATCATTATAGAAAGTCCCACCTTGCACAATAATATTATTACCTAATTCTTCAACATTTCTGATTTTAATTACTTTTTGGAGAGCATTTCTTATTATTGAATAAGATAATCCTGCAGAAATATCTCCCACAGATGCGCCTTCTTTTTGAGCCTGTTTTACTCTAGAATTCATAAACACTGTACATCTTGTACCTAAATCAACTGGTGATTTTGATAGCAAAGCTGATTTAGCAAATTCTTCAATAGACATGCCTAATGAATGAGCAAAGGTTTCTAAAAAAGATCCACATCCTGATGAACAAGCTTCATTTAACAAGATACTATCAATTATTCCATTTTTTATTTTCATGCACTTCATATCTTGTCCACCTATATCTAATATGAAGTCTACGTCTGGTAAAAAATATTTAGCTCCTCTACTATGAGCCATAGTTTCGATTTCTCCTAAATCAATTTTTAAAGCTGATTTAATCAGATTTTCTCCATAACCAGTTACAGCAGAATTTGCTATTACTACATCACATGGTAATATATTATATATTTCTTTTAAAATATGTATTGCTTGATCTAAGGGACTTCCAAGATTACTATTATAGTAAGTATATAATAACTCTCCTTGTTCACTAATTAAAGCTGCTTTAGAAGTAGTAGAACCGGCATCTATCCCTAAAAAACATCTTCCTTTATAAGTATTTATATCTTTTCTTTTTACTTTATATTTATCGTTCATTTGATTAAACTCGGTTATTTCTCTCTCATTAGCAAATAAAGGATTCAATCTATTAATTTCTTGATTTTCTATTTTTTGTATTGCATCTACTCTATGTAAAACTTCTCTTAATTCTGTAGTCTCATTATTATCCTGCGAAAGAATAGAAGCACCTATGGCTACATATAATTGTGAATTTTCCGGAAAAATTATCTGTTCTTCCGATAGTTTTAAAGTATCAATAAATCTTTTTCTTAATTCAGATAAAAAATAAAGTGGTCCACCCAAAAAAGCAATATTTCCTCTTATTGGCTTTCCACAAGCCAAGCCACTTATAGTTTGATTTACAACTGCTTGTAGTATAGAAACACATATATCCTCTTTTTTAGCACCCTCATTCAATAGTGGTTGAACATCCGTTTTTGCAAATACTCCACATCTTGAAGCAATAGGATAAATTACATTATAATCCTTTGCCATCTCATTCAAACCCAGCGCATCGGTTTGTAAGAGTACAGACATCTGATCAATAAATGCTCCTGTCCCTCCGGCACAAGTACCATTCATTCTTTGCTCTATAGAATAATCAAAATATGTTATCTTAGCATCTTCCCCACCTAATTCTATAGCAACATCTGTCTGTGGTACAAAAGTTTCAACAGTTTTAGTACATGCAATTACTTCTTGAACAAAATCTATGCCGAGCCATTTAGAAACAGATAATCCACCTGATCCTGTAACAGCTAGAGTTAAAGTTATATTTCCTAATTTATCATAAGCATCTTTAATCATGTCTTGTATAGTTATTCTAATATTTGATAAATGTCTTTTATACTGGCTATATTTAATATTTAAGTTATTATCTAATATCACTAATTTAATAGTTGTAGACCCAACATCTAAACCTAATAGATATTGGTCATATAAATTTAACAAATGTATCCTCCTTTCAATAGCAAAATTATTATATGTTTCACTATTACGACAAATAAAATCATAGAAATATATTATTCCTTATATCATAAAATGTCAACTGCTCAATAAATATCCTCCATATTTCTATATAAACCTTTTAAGTTTTTATAAATATTTTTATAAACCTTATTATATAATTCACTATAAATCTTAACATTAGATACTTTAGGTTTATACACACTTTTTTCATGCACCATACCCTTTACTGCACTTTGAAAATCATTATATACTCCCATTCCCACAAAAGATGATATAGCAGCTCCTAAACCAGATGTTTCGTTTGTTTGTACAGTGTAAATCTCTCTATTAAACAAATCAGCCATTATTTGGCATATTATTTCACTTTGAGCTCCTCCTCCAGACAAAGCTAATCTCTCAATTCTCTTACTTGATTTGTTTTCTATACAGTTTAAACCATCTAACAAAGCAAATCCTATTCCTTCTATAATAGCCCGATAAAGATGTATTCTTGTATGTTGTTCATTAAAACCAATTATCGAACCTCTAGATTCTGGACGAACTATTTCTTTTCCCCAATAAGGTTGTAGTATTAGTCCATCACATCCAGGAGGTATTTCATTTAATCTCTTATCCAACAATTCTTCTGGTGATATATTTTTACTTTTCGATTGTATTAATTCTTTCAAAGCAAACTCATTTTTAAACCAAGTAATCATCCAATACCCTCTATAAACATTTATTTCTGGATTATACACATCTGGGATAATTGCTGGGAAAGGTGGTATAAATTTAATTGCTTCATAATATTTTTTTGTAGCAGTTTCTATTGTAGCTTGAGAACCTAAAGAAATACTCCCTAATTCATTATTTATACAGCCTACTCCCAATGTTTCACAAGCCTTATCAGAACCAGATGCGATAACAGGAGTTCCATGTAATAAACCAGTTTCTTTTGCAGCTAATTGAGTAATCTTTCCAAATAATTCACCTGCTTCAATTAGAGGATAAAGCTTTTCTTTGGGAATTTGAAATATATTACTTTTCAAAGCATATGAGTGTTCCCATTTTTTCTTTTTATAATTAAATGGCAAATGACCTGTCTGCGCTGAAGGAGTATCAATAAAATTTCCAGTTAACTTATAAATTAAAAAAGTTGATAACATTAGATACTTATATGATTTTTCCCAAATTTCTGGTTCATTTTCTTGTATCCAATGAGCATGACAAGAACGGTTAAACTCTTCAATAGTTTTTTTCATACCTATTAGTTTAGTTGCAGAATTATAGATTGAATTGATAGATTTTGGTTTTTTTATTTTTCTTTGGTCAACCCATAAGATTGCAGGTCGCAATAGTGAGCCATTATTATCTATTAATACACAAGTATCCCTTTGAGTCGTTAAAGAAATACTACATATCTTAAAAAAATAATTAGTATAATTCTTTTTTAACTTATTCATAATTCTAATCAAATCTTCCCAATATAACTGAGCATTACGCTCTGCCCAGCCAGAATTTAAAGAAAAATACGGAGGATTAAAAATTTCTACTTCTTTAGCAACCAAAGTACCTACTTTATCAAATATTAATCCCCTGATACTTTGAGTTCCACAATCTATTGCTAATACATACTCTTTAGCCTGCATAATAAACATTCCTTTCAAATCCTAAATTAATAGTAATAGCCATTTTTTCATTTGAATGATATAATAATAAAAGTTATTTTTGGGAGGGAAACTATGAAATATGAGCTAAATAGAAATAATTTTTCTTTTATTAATATAATAAAACTTAGCACAACTATTTTTAAAAATAATATATATGAAATTTCATTTCTTACTTCTTTATCTTTTTTAGCATATTCACTCCTATATATATATTTAGGAGATGGAACTATTGAATCATTGATGAGCATACCTATAGAAATAGTTATTCTAATATACGTATTATTTCTATTTTCATTTCTTATTCCTTATCCTATGCTAATTCATATGGTAAATAATGCTATTCACAATGAAAAAAGCAGTACAAAACAGCTGTTAAAATCTTTAAAAAAAGTATTTATTAAATTAATCCGTGGTTTGTTATTATTGGCTTTTATAATTGTAGCTACGCTTTTCTTGATAACAATATTAGTTGATATTTTTTATCCTTCTACTATTCTTATTAGTATTTTAAGTATATCTTCACTTATAATTATTTTAAAATTATTCATTGATTATATATTTTATTTTCAATCAATAATTCTACATAATTCTTCTCCATTAGTTGCATTAAAATACAGTAAAAAAATTACAAAAAAAAATTGGTGGAATATTTTCTATTATTATTGTTCACTTTCAATAATAATGTTTTTATTACTTAATGTGCTTTCCTTAATCATAACATTCTTATTTCCTATACTGATAGTATACAGTACAATACTTGCTTTTTTTCAAAGTCTTTCATTTATATTTACACAGATTTTTATAACAGTAATGTTTTTAGAAATAAATCATAAAAATAAGTTTCCACTAGAATAATACATTTTAGATATATCATATTTCTGACTTTATTTATCATTAATTCAGTTATATATAAAAACATCTATTGGATTTTTTCGTTAACCCTTTATACAATTATATGACTAGTTTGTTATAAACACAAAAGTATTTATGGCTCAATATTCTATTTTTTAGTTTATTTAAAGTTCAAATAAAAAATCGAAATTATTTAATAATCTCATATGTATCATCAGCAATAATCTTCTCTTCATTTACCTTTACAACAGCTATTTTTACTTTTGATTCATCTGTAGATATGATTGCCTCGCCTTCTACATTTTTGTTTTTTCCTCTATTAAGTTCAATACCTAAAAAATTCAATTCACTACATACTTTTTCCCTTATATACCAAGCATTCTCTCCTACTCCTCCACCAAAAGCCAGTATATCTACACCACCTAAAATAGCTGCATATGCTCCGATATATTTTTTTATTCTATGACAAATGGCATCAATAGTAACTTGAGCTAATTCATCTCCGTTATTTGCAGATTCATATATTTCTCTCAAATCATTACTAACATTTGACATACCATACCATCCACTTTCTTTGTTTATAATATCTTCAATTACTTCAGGAGAAATATTGTCTTTTTTCATTATATACGTAAGTGCAGCAGGATCTATATCTCCACATCTAGTTGATTGTACTAATCCTTCTAATGGCGTAAATCCAGTACTCACTTCAATAGATTTTCCATATTTAACTGCATTTGCAGTAGTACCACTACCTAACATCAATAATATCATCTTTTTATTGCTACTTTTTATATCTAATAAGCTTTCTACTCTGTGAGTCATACTTCTAAACGCTATGCCATGAAAACCAAATTTTCTAATATTATACTTATTGTAGTAGCTATTTGGTATAGCATACATGTATACGTGTTTTGGTAATTGTGCATGATAACCATTATCAAAAGCAGCAACTTGTGGAATTTTGGGCAATAACTTCTTACATGCACTTATCCCTGAAATATGCGCTGGGTTATGTAATGGCGCCAAATCACTAATGTCTGTCAAATAATTAATAACATGGTCATCTATCAACATGGATTTACTTAATTTTTCTCCACCATGGACTATCCTATGACCAACACCTTGGACTTCAGTTACTTTACACACTTTGTCTTTTCCCTTAAATAATTTATTTAAAACGTACTTTAATCCCTCAGAATGATTACTTATCGACATTACTTCTTTAGTTTTAATACCATTAATATTCATATTTACTATTGCATCTTCTTTTCCTAATCGTTCAATATTAACTATTACAACTTCTTTAAACTTTGGCATATTTACCAATTGCAACTTTATTGATGAACTCCCACAATTTATTATTAATAATTTCATTATGTCTTCTCCTTTACGAGTAGTTTTATACATCATCTTTCATAATTTTTTCAAAAATGTTCACTATTTCAGGATCAAATTGACTACCACTACATCTACTAATCTCCTCAATAGCAGCTTTAGAACTCATAGCTTTTCTATAGATTCTATCATTGGTCATCGCATCATATGAATCAACCACTGATATTATTCTCGATATCAATGGAATCTCTACACCCTTAAGTCCTCTCGGATAACCTTGTCCATCCCATCTTTCGTGATGAGATAATATATCTTCAGCTATTGAATATATATCTTTTGTACTTGATGCTATCCTATACCCTATCTCACAATGAGTTTTCATAATTATCCATTCTTCTTCATTTAATTTCCCAGGTTTACGCAATATACTCTCTGGTATAGCAATTTTTCCTATATCATGCAAACCGCTTAACAATATAACATCATCAATGTCAGAATCATTCAATGACATTTTTTTTGCAATTTTTGTAGCCAAGTATCTTATTCTACTACAATGCTCCTCTGTTTCATGAGTTTTTTCCTGTAATGCTTTTTGTAATGATTTGATTATTGTACTTCTGGTACTAGTAGATTTTAATAGTTTACTTTTATACATAATATCTTCAGCTTTTTTATATATAGATGTAATATTCTGATGCGGCAGTTGTTTTATTGCATACCCAATTGAAACGCTTGGAGTTACAGAAATGACTTTTTCATTACTTAATTCATCATTTATTTTTCTAGAATACTTTTCTAAGATTTCTTCTCTTATATTAGATACAATTACAGCGAATTCATCTCCACCAATTCTAGATATTATGCTATCAATATCACCAAAAGCATTGTTTAATGCTTTTGCAGTATATTTTATCAAATCATCTCCCATTGTATGCCCAAAGGCATCATTTATTACCTTTAATCCGTCAACATCGATCATTATAATTCCTAAAGGAAAGTTGCTTTCTTGATCTAACTCATTCAATTTTTTTTCAAAATACATACGATTATACAATCCTGTTAAAGAATCATGTTCTGCTAAATATTTTATTTGTTTTTCTCTAAGTTTTGTATCTGTAACATCTATTGCAGTCCCCATAATATTAAGTGGTTTATTATCTATATCCCAATTTGTTACTTTCCCTTGAATTAACAACCATATTGATTTGCCCATATCATCTTTTATTTTTGCTTCATATTTAAATCTTTTATTAATATTTGTTTTTGATTCTTTTAAATATTTAATAATTTGCCTTTTTATTTTTCTATAATATAATTTATTACTCATTATTGGACTTTTATCTTTGTACTTTAATAAATTAAATTCATTTTGCGAATAATTTATGTCTCCGCTTTTTATGTCTATATCCCATATAACAGCATTACTAGCTTCAATAGCCAATTTTAACTTCTCTTCATTTTCATTTTTTTGTTTTTCTATCTTTATATATTCAGTTAAATTAGTAATTATTAATATACCTGTTTCAAAATCACCTAGGGAATTTAACTCTGGAATCAATCGTACTCTATAGTAATTACCTTCTTCTGTATTAATATTAAGTTCATATTCTTTTTTATTCAATTGCATAAAATATAGATAATCTATATATTTATCTAGAAGAATACCATTACTAATTTTATTATCAAATAATACTTTATCAACTAACTCCGATTTTTTAAAACTATATTTTTCTATAGAAGTATTAGTGTATATAATCTTATAATTCTTATCAAATCTAATTAAAACATCTGGTGATTTCTCTACTAAGTTTTCATATTGATTATCTTTTATATAAATTTCATTTTTTAAATCATACCACGATAAAGCATTTGATAAAACATCGCAAAATATTTGCATACAATTTTTTTGTTCTTTACTCCATTCGGTATATTTAGTTTCATAACTCATTCCAATAAAACCAGAAAATTTACCCCTTTGTCCAAAAGTTACAATAATTAAAGATTTAACTTTTGCTTCTATTAATGCTTGTTTTTTAACACCAAAAAAAATATAATCATTGTCAATATTATTCATAGCAAATATAGTGGGGTGAATATAATTCTTTAAATCATTCTTTGTTTTTACATCCTGAAATAAAGATTCAGCATCTTCATTTCCTTCTTTGCACCAATTATAAAATAAAAGTTTCTCCGATAATTCATCATTATATAATGAAATAAAACTTTGATCTACTCTATTAACAATCCCTAATTCATTTACAAGCTCCTTTAGTGTATCTATCATATTATCCTTTTTCATTTTTAGTAATCTTTTTATTATATAACTAGTGTATATTTGAATATTAAATACATGCATATTTTCATTAGTTTTTTCTTCATTAACCATGCTATAAAACTTAATTATTACTTTATCATTTTCAAAGGGATGTATATCTACTCGGATTAATAGTTTTTTTTCCATAATATTTAATTCTAATATATATATATATTCTTTTTTTGATATAATAGATTTATTAATAAGACTATTTAAATGATTAGATATATTTACTGAATAAATCTCAGATATTTTTTTATTAATAAAATTACTTTTAAAAAATTTTGCTTCTTTAAAAACACCTTCATATTCAATTACATTATTGTGTTTATCTACTACAAAACGAAAATCATCTTTTATTTGTGTATTTTTCCATTTGTATTTTAATAGTATGATATATTTTTTAATGACATCAATCTCATAATTTTTTAGATTGTTTTCCTCTTTTAGTATAACTATAATTCCAAATAAAATATTTTCTTTATCATATAGAGGAATTTCTATATTTATATGATTGTCTAAAAAATGTTCAGATATATAATATTCCTCCACTTTATTTAAATATATTTCTTTATTAATACAAATGCTTTTTTTAATTACTAA
Organism: Eubacteriaceae bacterium; assembly: GCA_049366695.1. Taxonomy (GTDB): domain Bacteria; phylum Bacillota; class Clostridia; order Eubacteriales; family Alkalibacteraceae; genus JBMNCR01. The sequence continues at coordinate 38,470 of JBMNCR010000056.1, read as the reverse complement.
TTCTTTTTCATTTTTGCCCACAATTTGAAGATTGAGTGATTGATGATCTTTCCATTTATATAGTAATACTGTAGATGCTCCAATTACATCCCCTAGACTAGCTAATAACTTAGTACAGTAATTTATATCCTTCGTCATATTTCTTTCCATTCCTTCACTCCTATATTAAATATATTTTCATTTTACCATAAAAAAAGGACTTAAAGTAACAACTTTAGTCCTAAATTATACATAAAAACTGGTGCTTATTTTGTTCCATTTTTATGACATTAAAATAACTTCTTATTATCTTAATTGTGCATCTAATTTGTTCTTTGCTTCATTTATTATTTTATTAAATATATGGTTAATTTCTTTATCTGTTAACGTTCTGTCTTTTGCCCTAAAAATCAAAGAATATGCGATACTTTTATAACCATTTTTAATTTGTTTCCCTTGATACACATCAAATAACTTAATATCTTCTAAAAGTCCTTCGCTATTTTCCTTTATTATATCTTCTATATCTTTGCAAGTTATATTTTTTTCAACTAATAATGCAATATCTCTACTTATTCCAGGGTATTTAGGTAATTCAGTAAAACTTATATGAGTATCAGAATAGTTATATATTTTTTCTAAATTTAATTCACATATATATGTTCTTTCAGGCAAATCATAGTTTTCTACTACAATGGGATGTACTTCCCCAAAAACTCCCACTTCTTCATTATTCATTATTATTTTTGCAGATCTTTCGGGATGGAACATGGATAATTCACTTCTTAAATATTCTAATTTACAATTAATTCCTGCTTTTTCAACAACTTGTTCAATATATCCTTTCATATCAAAAAAATCTTTTTCACCATATACACCTATAGATATTTTTTTCTCTTCATTTGGTAATTTTTCACCCAAATCTGCAATTGAATTATACACTACAGCTGTTTCAAAAAACAATCCTTCATTTTCATTTCTATTATAATTATGAGAAATTACTTGTAACATACCTGGTATTAATGTAGGTCTCATCAAACTATTTTCTTCTCCTAAAGGATTTATCAATTTAATTCCTTTTGATAGAGGATTATCTTTATCTAAATTTAATGCCTCTAGCCTATTTTTACTTGTAAAAGAATAGGTTAATACTTCGTAAAAACCTTTACCGCATAATAATGATTTTATCTTATTAGTCAATATATGTTTGTTGTTCCTTCGTCCTTGACTTGTAGCGCCTCTCATAATAGTATTAGGTATATTATTATATCCAAATAGTCTTGCAACTTCCTCAGCGATATCTTCTTTTATCACTAAATCTGGTCTAAATGTAGGTATTATTACTTCAAGATTTTCTCCATCTATTTCTACTTCTACAAATAGACGTTCTAAATACTCTTTCATCTCGTCCCCTGAAATATTTATACCAATAAATTCATTTATCCAATTTATACTAACACTCAATCTTTTTTTATTTTTTTTATTTTTATATACATCAATTTTACCATTTAAAACTTCTGCAGCATTCAACTCTTCTAATAATTGTGCTGCTCTTTCGATTGCTAATCCTGCTAAGTCTGAATCTACACCTTTTTCATATCTACTCGAAGCTTCACTCCTCAAACCTAGTTTTTTTGATGTATGCCTTATACTTTTTTTATCAAAACACGCAGATTCCAAAACAATAATATCAGTATTATTATCTATCTCCGAATTTTCTCCACCCATTACACCAGCAATCCCTACAGGCACCGTACCGTTTGTTATCACTAACATATTTTCATCTAGTTCTCTTTTTACACTATCAAGAGTAATTATTTCTTCATTATTTTTTGCAGTTCTTACTAAAATGTCTTTTGATTGAAGTTTTTTATAATCAAATGCATGTAATGGTTGACCCATCTCTAGCATTACATAATTTGTTACATCTACAATATTATTAATTGGACGTACTCCACTATTTATCAATTTTTTCTGCATCCAATATGGAGATGGCTCTATTTTTTTTATATCCATCATTCTAGCTACATATCTAGGACACAAAACATCATCTTCAATTTCTACATTTAAATAGTCATCAATTTTCTCTTTTTGTTCATTAACTTCTATAACTGGCAAGACTAGATGTTTGTTAAAAGTAGCAGAGACTTCTCTACTTATTCCGATTATACACATACAATCTGACCTATTAGCAGTTAATTCAAATTCAATTATTTTGTCATCTAATCCTAAGATAGGTTTAACATCAATTCCTAAGGGATATTGTTCTTTTAAAATATATATTCCATTTGTGTCTTCTTTTGGTAAAAGTGAAGTATTAGCACCTAATTCTTCAGCTGAACACATCATACCATGAGATTCTATACCTCTTAGTTTTGATTTTTTTATTTTTGTATCATTTAACTTAGCACCAATAAGTGCAACTGGAATATAGTCTCCCTCATTTATATTATTAGCCCCTGTTACAATTTGAAGGGTCTTATTTCCAACATCAACTTTTGTAACTACTAATTTATCAGCATCTGGATGTCTTGTAATGCTAATAATTTTCCCTACTACGACACCAGAAACTCTCTCTCCTAATTCTTCAATACCTTCAACTTTGGTCCCAGACATTGTCATTCTTTCAATTATTTCATCATTTTCCACATTGTCTAATTCAACAAATTCTTTAAGCCAATTTAACGATACTAACATATTGTAACCTCCTTATTTAAATTGCTTTAAAAATCTTATATCGTTTTCAAATAATAATCTTAAATCATTAATCCCGTATTTTATCATAGTTATTCTATCAAGTCCCATTCCAAACGCAAATCCACTATATTTTTCTGCATCAATTCCACATGCATTAAACACATTGGGATGTACCATTCCACAACCCAATATCTCAATCCATCCTGTATTACTACAAACCCTGCAACCTTTACCACCGCACATAAAACAAGTTACATCCATTTCAGCACTAGGCTCAGTAAAATAAAACTGATGCGGTCTAAATTTTGTTTTTGTTTTTGATCCAAATAAATTTTTTGCAAACATATCTAATGTACCTTTTAAATCACTCATTGTAATACCCTCATCCACTACAAGACCTTCAACTTGATGAAAAACTGGCGAGTGTGTAGCATCGATCTCATCAGATCGATATACTCTCCCTGGAGCAAGAATTTTTATCGGCAGCTCTTGGGATAGCATAGTTCGAATTTGAATAGGAGAAGTTTGTGTTCGTAGCACAATATCCTCATGAACATAAAAAGTATCTTGTAAATCCCTTGCTGAATGATCTTCCGGTACATTCAAATAATCAAAATTATATTTAGCCCATTCAATCTCAGGTCCTTCAGCAATAGAGAATCCCATTCCAATAAATATATCTGATAATTCTTCAATTACAGTATTCAAAGGATGAAATCCACCAAAATCCTCCTTTTTTCCCGGCATAGTAATATCTATCGTCTCAGTTTTAAATCTTTCTTCGTATTCTAAAATCTTTATTTTTTGTTTCTGAGCATCAAATTGTTTTTCAAAGGCTTCTCTTACTTCATTAGCTACCTTCCCAATTATAGGTCTATCTTCTTTACTTAATTTTCCCATATCTCTAAGTATTTTTGTTAATTCACCTTTTTTACCTAATAATTTTACTCTTAGATCTTCAAATTCTTTAGAATTAGTTAATTTTATTATTTCTTTAAGATAAACATTTTTTAAATTTCCTAATTTCTCTTTCAACTTATATTCTCCTTTCAAATTATAATTTAATTTAATTCTTCTCATTATTTAAAACACTGTTAGCGGCATCGTTTTAACAACCAATTCTCATCTTTTAAATCATTAAAAAAGCCCTTGCATTTATGCAAGGGACGAATTTACCGCGGTACCACCCTAATTGATTATTAATTATCCTCTTAAATAATATATCGGTTATAACCGCCAAAGTATACTATAATTCCACCTTGATGCTCTAGAGTGAATTTCAATTATCTTATCAAATAGATGCTTCCAGCAAATACACCTAATCTCTTTTTAATAAGTATTAATTTACTTATCTCCTTCATAGCTTTATATTAAATTGTTTTATACTTACACTAAATAATAAAATCCTACTTCTTTTTTAAACAATTGTCAAGACAACTTGTTATTTATACTTGAAATATGATACATCATAATACCTGCTGCAACTGATGCATTTAACGATTCGGCTTTCCCAAATATAGGTATTTTTATTCTCTCATCACATAATTGTAATAATTCCATGGATACACCTTTTGATTCATTCCCTATAATAAGTGCATATTTATTCTTGCTATCTAAATCTGTATATATTTTTTTTGCACATATTTGTGAACCAAGAATAATAAAACCTTTTTTTTTCAATTCTTGTATTTCAGTGGTTAAATCCGCTTCTTTTATTATATCTAAGTGAAAAATCGATCCCATAGCAGACCTAACAGTCTTATCATTATATATATCTACAGTCCCCTTACTTGCTATTATCTTCATAAAACCTGAAGCATCAGCAGTCCTTATTATTGTTCCTAAATTTCCAGGGTCTTGTAGTCGATCTAATAATAATACATTTGAATTAATATCATTAAATCTCAACTCATTTTTTTTCTTTATACATGCTATTATCCCTTGAGTATTTATAGTAGAAACCAATTTATTAAATAAATTTTCTTCAACTATAATAATATTATTTCTAAGAGAACTGTCTAAATAATAATTATTCTTCTTTTCATCATAGACTGCTGAAGATATATATATTGATATAATATCCTCTTTAGCTTTTATGGCTTCGTCTACTAATTTAAATCCTTCTATTAGATATTCTCCATATAAATCTCTGTATTTTTTATTTTTAAGTTTTAATATATGTTTAATACTATCATTTTCATAACTTGTCAAATATTTCATTAATCTATTTCACCATTATTTATTTTAGCTATGGAATTATTGTCTCCTATTACAACTAAGATGTCTGTCTTTTGTATTTCATCTTTAGCTATTGGAGAAATGTTAAGTTTTTCTCCTCTTTTAATGGCAATTACATTTATTCCATATTTGGCTCTAAGATCTAAATCAGCCAGACTTTTACCTTCCCATTGTTCTATTGCATTAATTTCAATAATACTATGATTTGGATCTAGCTCTATTAAATCTAATATATTATTTGATGCAATATTATGTGCAACCCTATTTCCCATATCTCTCTCAGGTAAAAAAACTCTATCTGCTCCTACTTTATATAATACCTTTGCATGTTGTTCATTTTGGGCTTTAGCAAATACTTCTTTTATTCCAAGTTCCCTTGCATTTAAAGTAGTCATTAAACTAGCATTAATATCTGTTGCAATGGCTACTACAACAACTTCAATATTCCTTAATCCAATAGCTTTTAATGTATTAATATCAGTAGCATCTGCTTGAACTGCATAAGTAACTCTTTCAGCAATATTTTTTATATTCTCTTCATCATCATCTATTGCCAAGACGTCATAACCAAGTTCATAAAGTTTTGTAGCCAAACTATACCCAAATCTTCCCATTCCTATAATAGCAAATTGTTTCATCTTCATATCTCCCTTCTACCCTACAAGTATATTCCCTTCAGGATATTTATATGTTCCTCCTTCAGAAGATTGCATCTCACAAATAGCAAAAGCTATCGTAAGTGGCCCTAATCTACCGATAAACATAGTAAACATTATTACTACTCTTCCAATAGTAGAAAGCTTTGTTGTCAATCCCATTGATAAACCTACTGTACCAAAAGCAGAAAAAGCTTCAAAAACTATTTCAACAAATGTAGCATCCTCAGTTATTGATAATATCATTATTACCAAAATAACAATAAATAGACCAATACTAATAACGGCTACAGCTCTCTTTATTACATTAATTGAGATACTTCTTCTAAATGCTTCTGCTTCATTTTTTCCTCTTAACAATGAAGTCACTGTAATTAAAACAGCTCCTATAGTAGTTGTTTTAACTCCACCAGCGGTTGATCCTGGAGATCCTCCAATAAACATGTATACAATTGTCAAAAAAATTGCTGCAGTAGACATATTAGCCATATCAAGTGTATTAAAACCAGCAGTTCTTGGAGTAATAGAATGAAATACTGATGAAAATATTTTACCATACCAAGGCAAATCATTCATTGTACTTGGATTATTGAACTCGGTAAAATACATAAAAACAGCACCAAAAATTACTAGAACTCCCGATATAGATAATACTAGTTTTGTTTGCATAGTAAATTTTTTAAATGTTTTATTTCTAAAAATGTCACTCACAACAAAAAAACCTAAGCCACCAATAATAATTAGCATACCTAAAGTAAAGTTTATTAAAAAATCATTCGCATAAGGAGTAAAACTTCGAAAATTTCCTACCAGATCAAATCCTGCATTACAAAATGCAGAAATAGAATGAAAAATACTCATTACAATCCCTTTTTGCATTCCAAACTCAGGAATAAACCTTATAGATAATAATACTGCTCCTATACCCTCAACCAGGAATGTAAAAATTAATACATACTTTGTAAATTTAACTACTCCCTGAAGATTATTTGTATTGAAAGATGTATGAAGAATCAGTCTTTCCTTGTAGGTTATTCTTTTTCCAGATACTAACAAAAGTAATGTGGTGAGAGTCATAAAACCAAGCCCACCGATTTGTATCATGAATAAGATTATTCCTTGTCCAAAAGGTGACCAATATGTAGCAGTATCAACTACAACTAATCCTGTTACACAAACTGCTGATGTAGCTGTAAATATAGCAGTTAAATAGCTTGTTGACTCACCTGACTTTGAAGCAACTGGAAGACATAATAGAATAGAACCAATAATAATGATTACCCCAAAACCTAACACAAGTACTTGTGTAGGTTTGATATTATTACTTCTTTTTAGTATACTTTCTTTTAAATATTTAAATATATTTGACATATTCTTAATAATCCCTCATTTATTATGTATCTATTATAGCTTAATGACTTTACAATTAAAAGTCTTGGTATTGAAAAATAGACCTCTAATTGAGGTCTATACTAATTTACTTTTTGCAACATCAACAAGTTGCTTAAAAGCATTCGGATCACTTACAGCTAATTCTGCAAGAATTTTTCGATCTATTTCAACTTCTGCTTTTTTTAATCCATTCATAAATCTACTATAATTAATATCATGCAATCTTGCTGCTGCGTTTATTCTTGAAATCCATAATTTCCTATAATCTCTCTTCTTTTGCTTTCTACCTGAATATGCGGATCTAAGTGCTCTCATTACTGCTTCATTTGCAGGTCTAAATTGCTTACTCTTAGCTCCGTAATAGCCTTTTGCTAATTTTAGTATTTTTTTATGCTTTTTTCTAGCATTCAAACCTTTTTTTACTCTTGCCATGTCCTTAACCTCCTACCAGACTTTATATTAATAAGGTAATATTTTTTTTATATTTTCTGCGTCTCCACCTGTTAAAAAATCGCTTTTTCTTAAATTTCTTTTTCTTTTTTGACTTTTCTTTGTCAAAATATGACTTTTGTAAGCTTTTGCTCTTTTTACCTTACCAGCTTTAGTTACTTTAAATCTTTTTGCAGCTCCTCTATGGGATTTCATTTTAGGCATATGAGTTCCTCCCTCCTAATATAAGCTTTAGTCTATTTTATACATTTAGAATCAACCAAATTAAATTTATTATTTAACTCTCTTTCTTTGGCACTAAATACATTACCATACTTCTTCCTTCAAGTTTTGGTTGTTTTTCGATTTTTCCAACCTCAGAAACTTTTTCGGCAAATTTCAGCAATAATTTTCTTCCAATATCTGTATAAGACATCTCTCTTCCTCTAAATCTTACTGATGCTTTAACTCTATCACCGTTTTCAAGAAATTTAATACAATTTTTTGCTTTTACATTCACATCATGTTCTTGAACAGAAGCAGACATTCTAATTTCTTTCACATTAATAACTTTTTGTTTCTTTTTTGCTTCTTTCTCTTTTCTACTCTGCTCGTACTTAAATTTACCATAATCTAAAATTCTACATACTGGTGGATTTGCATTTGGCGAAATTTTAAGTAAGTCTAGTTCATTTTCATCAGCTAACTTTTGAGCTTCTCTAGAACTCATTATACCCAGTTGTTTTCCATTTTGATCAATCACTCTTATTTCTTTATCTCTGATTTGTTCATTGATTTGAATTTCTTTACTAATACCGACACACCTCCACATAAAAATAAAAAAGCCGATAGAAATATATCCGCTCACAATACACATTTAAATAAAAAATAAATGAAGTATTTACCTTGATCCTTCAGAACTAAGGTGAGAAGATTTCCTTCTACTTTGTTTTCTTTTAAATATTACCACTTTAATAACTAATAGTCAATAAAAACCTAATATATTTTATTAATTTTTATCTATACTCTATAACATACTATATCATTTATTCAAAAAAAATTATATCCATTTTTAAAAAAGTTTAAACAGAATAATATTATTATATATATACTTTATGGATAAATTCTAATATTTTCCTCAATTACATTAATTTATCTTTAATTTTATTAATTAAAACAGTAAAAGATATTATTATAATATTTTATGGAGAGTGAAAATATATGTGGAAAAAGAAAGGAAATTTATTAATAGTTTCAATTATTCTGTTATTAGTATTATCCATATTAGAGATAAATCAATTCAATTTTATAAACAACCCAATATTTAGGTTAACTATGCTATTTGTACTAATATCAATAGTAGCATTTAGGATAAAACCTTCATATATACCTCAGTTTATAGTACCGTCATCTTCTATTAAAGAAGAAAACAAAGATATTACTGAAAATAATAGCATCTCTTTTACAGATGTTGCCGGTTTAGATGAAATAAAAGACGAAATGATTGAGTTATGTGATTTTTTAACAGACCCGAAAAAATATATTAAAATTGGTGCTAAAATTCCAAAGGGTGTTTTGTTTTTCGGTCCTCCTGGTACTGGAAAGACATTATTAGCCAAAGCTCTTGCCGGTGAAACTAAAGCTTCTTTTATTTATGCAAGTGGCTCAGAGTTCGTTGAAAAATTTGTAGGTATCGGCGCTAGTCGAATAAGATCTCTATTTGACAAAGCCAAAAAGAGCTCTCCTAGCATAATATTTATTGATGAGTTAGATGCAATTGGTATATCTAGAAGTGTTGACAATAATAGCGAAAGAGATCAAACACTGAACCAATTGCTAATAGAATTAGACGGATTTAATAATTATGATAATGTTATTGTCATTGCAGCTACCAATCGTATGGATATTTTAGATAAAGCTCTTCTACGCCCAGGTAGGTTTGACAGACATATATTTGTTGGAAATCCAAGCGTAAAAGCAAGAGAAGATATATTGACTGTACATTTTAAAAACAAGCCAATAAATGAAGATGTAAACATTAATTTATTAGCAAAAAAAACTCATGGAATGTCGGGTGCTCATCTTGCAAATATTATTAATGAAGCAGCTTTACTAACTGTAAGAAAGAAATTAAATCAAATTGGTAATGATGAGATAAATCAAGCATTAATAAAAGTTGTAGCTGGCATAAAAAATAAAACAACAATACTAACAACAAAAGAAAAAAATATAGTAGCTTTTCACGAAGCTGGCCATGCTCTTGCTGGAAGTATTTTAAATAATGATTTAATTGAAAAAATTTCTATAGTTCCTCATGGCAGCGCTTTAGGATTTGTTTTAAATTCTTCTAATGAAGATAAATTTATTCATACAAAAGAAGAATTAATAAATAAAATAACGATTCTACTTGCTGGAAGGGCTGCAGAAGAAATTGTTTTTAAAGAAATTTCCACTGGTGCACAAAACGATTTAGTTAAAGCTAACGAATTAGCATCACAAATGGTTTGTGAATATGGTATGAGTCAGTATAAAAACAAAACATTTAACAAACGAGAGGACATAACATGTTCTAGATTAATCAACAATGAAGTTAATCATATCCTAGATTTATGTTATAAGAAAGCAAATAAGTTAATCATAACCAATATATCCAAATTAAATAAATTAGCAAATATTTTAATAAAAAAAGAAACAATTAATGGAAAAGAACTTGACAAGATATTAAAATCAGCTTCATAAAAACAACGCCTTAGACGTAAAAAGGATAAGATATGAGGCATTCTGTAGTCTTGAGAAAGTATTCCCTGTGATATCTGTGGCTACTTATGAGAAGGTAAACCGAATGTTTGTTTTCTCCAACAAAGTAATAGTAGATTCGAATCAAAATATCTAATGAATAACAATATCGAAATTTAAACTTTTTATAATTTAAAAGCTTCTAGATTAACTAGAAGCCTTTTTTACTGAATTTATATAACTTTGTTTTCAATATCACTAATAATATTTTTTAAAAAATCTGCTTTATCAATTGTTCCTCCATCACCATTTTTTCGAGATCTTACAGCAACACTATGTGATTCAATTTCTTTATCACCTACAACCAACATATATGGTGTCTTTTGCAACTGTGCTTCTCTTATCTTATATCCAATTTTTTCATCTCTATAATCTACATCAACTCTTATCCCTTTTTCTAAATACATGTTCTTTAAATTTTCACAGTATTCATGATGAGCAGATGCTATAGGCAAAATAACTACTTGCAAAGGAGATAACCACAGAGGGAAAGCACCAGCAAAATGTTCAGTTAATATTCCGATAAATCTTTCAATACTTCCAAGTACAGTACGATGAACCATAACTGGACGATGTTTTTCTCCATCTGCTCCAATATAAGTCAAATCAAATCTTTCTGGCATCTGAAAATCTAGTTGTATAGTACCACACTGCCATGTTCTTCCAAGACAATCCTCTAAGTGAAAATCAATTTTAGGTCCGTAGAATGCTCCATCCCCTTCATTAAGCTTATATTCTTTATCTATTTCTAATAATGCCTCTTTTAATACTTCTGTAGCTTTATCCCACTGTTCATCTGTTCCGATAGCATTTTCTGGTTTTGTTGATAATTCGATATGATAATTAAATCCAAAAATATTATATATATAATCAGTTAATTCTATTACTTTAATAATCTCATCTTTCATTTGATCTGGAGTCATATAAATATGAGCATCATCTTGAGTAAAATTTCTCACCCTCATTAAACCATGAAGAGCTCCTGATAATTCATGCCTATGAACTAATCCCAATTCACCCATTTTTAGAGGTAAATCTCTATATGAATGCATTGTCCTCTTATACATAAGCATACCTCCTGGACAATTCATAGGTTTAACGGCAAATTCCCTTCCATCTATTTCAGTAAAATACATATTTTCTTTGTAATTATCCCAGTGCCCTGACCTTTTCCAAAGTTCTCCATCTAAAATTATAGGAGTCTTTATTTCTAAATAACCACTTCTCTTGTGTATATCTCTCCAAAAATCTTCTAATGTATTTCTTAATACCATACCTTTTGGATGAAAAAATGGAAAACCTGGACCTTCTTCCAAAATAGAATACAGATCTAATTCTTTTCCTAATTTTCTGTGATCTCTTTTCTTAGCTTCCTCAATTTTTGTTATATATTCATCTAACATGCTTTTTTTAGGAAAAGAAATCCCATAAATTCTTTGTAGCATTTTATTTTTTTCATCCCCACGCCAATATGCTCCAGCAATACTGAGTAGTTTAAATGTCTTTATTGATCCAGTATTCATTAAATGTGGACCAGCACATAAATCGGCAAATTCTCCATGTTCATAAAAACTAATTACTGCATCTGAAGGTAAATTTTCAATCAATTCATATTTATAGTCTTCATTATCATTAGATACTTTTTCCAGTGCTTCTTTTCTACTTAATGTAAATTTTTCAATATTAAGTTTTTCCTTTATTATCTTTTTAATTTCTCCTTCTATCTTAATTAAATCTTCAGGAGTAAAAGGTGTCTCTATATCAAAATCGTAATAAAATCCATTTTCAATTGCAGGACCAATTGCTAGTTTTACATTTGGAAACAAACGCTTTACTGCTTGAGCCATAATATGTGTAGAAGTATGCCAATATGCATGTTTTCCTCCAACACTATCAAATGTTAATATATTTAAACTACAGTCTTCATTAATAATCGTACGTAAATCCACCAATTCACCGTTTATTTCGCCAGCACAGGCTACCCTAGCAAGACCTTCACTAATATTTTTAGCAACTTGATAAACACTTACATCTTCATTAAATTCCTTAATACTACCGTCTTTCAGTGATATTCTTATCATTTATAATTCCTCCTTATTTATAAAAAAAACACAAAAGTCCCTTGCTGTTAGCAAGGGACGTCAAAACGCGGTTCCACCCAAATTGATCTTTTAGATCCTCTCTTTATAAGATAACGGCACAACACCGATATAGCATACTTTGATTCAGCTAATAACTCTAAGGTGGTTTTCAGATACCCAAATCAAGAAATACTCTCAGCTTTGTACTTCTTCTCTTAATAATCGGAATTATCCTAATCTTCCTTATCATAGTCTCTTTATATGTGATTTGTTATTAAATATAATATCCTTTATAGAAAATGTCAATACCTAAACATATATCTTTTTAATTATTTTTATAATAATTAATTTTAAACTATAAAATTTTAATATTTGCAGGAATATTAAAAACTACATCTTTTCTTTCAACTATTATTTTTGATTTCTTTCGTAATTCTTCATCACTTTGCACATTTTCCACTAATTTTTTTATTGGATTTATTAAAATTGATTTTCCAACCATTTTCAACATATCTAAATCTCCATTTGTATCTCCATAAGCATAACTTTTTTTCAAATCTATATCTAGTTTTTTTACAAATTCTATTATAGCTCTAGTTTTATTTTTAGAATCCCACATAGGAATCAACTCTCCAGTAAATTTATTATTTTCATCTACTAGATAATCTGTTCCTTTATAATAACGGACATTGTATCTATGTGCCATTTTTTCTACTAAAAAGGAAGGACTTCCAGAAATAAATACAACTTCATGTTTTTCTTTTTGATGCCAAACAATCCTTTCTCTAGTATACCTATATACTCTTTCACCTTTTAACTTTATAACTTGATCTGTAATAAAATTAATATAATCTTTATCTAAACCTTTCATGCTATTCAAATATATATCTGCAATTTCTAATAAATAATCTTCGTAATCACCATGTCTTTTAACCCAATTTTCAAACTTTTTCTTTGCATTCCCATGCCAAATACAAGGATCTAATACTTCATATTTGATTAGTTTCTTAAAGTGTTCAACCATTAATGAATCTCTATATAATGTACCATCCACATCAAAAAAAGCTGCTATACGCATAATTACCTCCTAATTAAGCTATTTGTATATATAATACCAAAATATAATAGATTTAAAACTAGTTAAATAAAGAATTAATTATTATTAGTAGTACATAATAAATTTAATAGAAATATATTTAAGGAGCATTATAATGCTAATAATCTTTATAAGAGTCATAATTATATACTTAATGGTATTCATAGTAATTAGATTAATGGGTAAACGACAAGTAGGAGAAATGCAACCAAACGAATTAGTAATTACGATTATGATTGCTGAAATTGCTACAGCTCCCTTAGAAAGTATTGACATACCATTATTCAATGGACTTATTCCTATATTTACTATACTCTTTCTAGAAGCAGTAATCACTTTTCTAATTTTAAAAAGTAATTTAGCAAGAAAAATTATATGTGGCAAACCTTCTATTGTACTTAAAGGTGGCATATTACAAGAAAAAGAAATGAAAAAGTTAAGAATAAGCATAAGTGACTTGAATGAACAGTTACGAACTAAAGGATACCCAAAACTTCATGAACTTGAGTACATTATTTTTGAAACAAACGGACAAGTCAGTATCCTTACAAAAGATGATAAATCACTTCCTATAACAGTAATTGCTGATGGAGAACGAGTATACAAAAACTTAAAGCAATGGAATATATCAGAAGAATGGTTAGATAATGAATTTAAAAATCAAGGAATTACTTCTGATAAAGATATATTTCTTGCATATGTAGATAATAACAAATTATTTTTTCATCGAAAGGAAAATAATAAATGAGAATATTATTAGTTTCATTGATAATTATTGTTTTAGTTATAATTTGTAGTGTATTAATTTATTATTATATAGAAAATACCTCAAACAATTATAGTACTGAAATTACTAGTATTACAGAAGATATTCGTAAAGATAATTGGTCTGAAGCTGAAAAAAAACTTGAAATCTTCAGCGAGAGATGGGAGCTTACTGTTAAATTATGGAAGTTAGTTATTGAGCATGAGGAATTAGATAACATTGAAAAATCGTTAGTTAAGTCTCAACAGTTTATCATAAACAAAAATAAAGATTTTTCACTTACAGAACTTTCCACACTTATTTTTTATCTAGAACATGTTTATATAAAAGAAAAAGTTAATATGCAAAATGTCTTTTAAATAAAAAATATACTACCTATATCAAATAATTTTCCCTCAATTAATGAAATATGCTCAAAACCTTTTCCATTTATAAATTCATTAATTTCGTTATAATTAGGATGCAATTTAATATTTCCATTAAAAGCTATGATCCCATTTTCTTCATTGGTACCACTAGCACCGCCAATAAACCCATAGTTTAGTCCTTGCAACTCAATATTTCCCCTATCTACCAATAATACTTCTATATTATTTTTCATAGCTACATCAGCTATACCACTATCTGAGGTAATTATTGAATTATTATCGATTACTAAAACTGAACATTTCGTATATCCTTGCTTTACATTAATTAACTTGTACCCTCTAAGCAATGCTTCTTCTTTTAGTACGGAATCAGTATAGTTTGTATTGTGTAAAACTAAGTTGCCAACCCTTACAGCATTATATGCAATATTTTCAGGATATTTCTCACCTACAATACTTTTTCCCATAATAACCTTAATATTGTTTTCCTTGATTTCATCTAATGTTTTTTTATCTAACAAAGGATGAACCAATAATGAATTCTTTTCTATATTAAAGCATTGAATATCTACATGAGCGCTTATTGCTGGATATACACCCATATACTTTTTTATTCTAATAATATTATTTGTTATTTTTTTTAGATTTTGAAATGCTATATTGCTAATTTCTTCAGAAACTATACATATCATATATCAAGTACAAAACTTTTTATATATTTTTCGACAAGTTCTCCATATTCATCCTGTAACATCTTAACAATACTATTATTAGTATTATATACCTTCTCGTTAATTGATGCTATAGGAACAACACCAATTGAAGTACTAGAGATAAATGCTGCATCCATTTTATAAGCTTCCTCTAATTTAATATTATGATACGTAATGTTTATATCTTTACTATTGCATATTTCTAGTATTTGCTTTCTAGTTACTCCCAGTAAAATGTTTTTTGAATGGGGTGTATAAATCACATTATCTTTTATAAAAAAAACATTAGATCTACTCCCCTCAGTTATTTCTCCATCATTATTCACTAATAAAAACTCAAAAACATTAGATTTTTTTTTATCCTGAATCTTATTATTATATGATTCTCCTATTGTTTTTATATTCGGATTATTCCTTTCAATTTGAACAGTTTCAACTTTTATTCCATTTTGTTCTTCAAATGATGATTTCCTAAAGCTATCAGTAAAGTATACAACGAAATCAAAAGCCTCTTCATTTTCAACAGGAATATATATAACACGAATATTAGTGTCAAAGACTTTATTTGCATCACATAAAAAAACAATTTCATTAAGCACTTCTTTTTCAGGCATATCAAAAATATTGCCTGTTTTATTTATCGATTTCTTAAACCTAATCATATGATCTTCAAAAAATAATGGTTTTCCGTTAATAATTTTAAGTACTTCATATACTGAATTTTCAGGTATTGACGTAGTCGTTGGTATATTTTCTTTTTTTAAACATCCATTATGAAAGTAGTATGTATTCAATTAATTCCCATCTCCATTAGTTAAATTTATAAACATTAATAATTATAACATGAAAACTAAAATATTTCTTTTCATTTTCGATTCTTTGCATTAAGATGTAAATAAAAGTAATAATAATCTAAGAGGTGATATTTATGTCAAAGTCATATAATAAACTTGTACGAGATGGTATTCCTCAAATAATCAAGGAAAGCGGAAGAAAATGTGATACTAGAAAGTTATCTGATAATGAATACAATGAAGCTCTTCTTAATAAAGTCATTGAAGAAATTGAAGAATTTAGGATATCTAATAATGAAGAAGAACTTGCGGATATCTACGAAGTATTAGATGCTTTAATAAAATTTAAAGGATTTGAACCTCTGCATATTGATTACTTGAAAATGAAAAAACGCAAATCAAGAGGTTCCTTTAATGACAAGATATTTCTTGAAAAAGTAGAAGAATAAAAGAGGATAATATTCCGTCCTCTTTTTTCATTTATACTATTAAAAAAAAGTATTCATAAAAGTATTAAAAATATTTATTCCACTAATCCAGGTACCTGCTACACTACCAATATTAGCAAATATTACAACTAACATCACTCTAGTCACTTTATTTTTCCATAATCCTTTGAATGAATATAAATCTTTTGATAATTTTTCAAAATCATCTACCTTTGGTTTTCTATAATTAGCTTCCGTTAATCCTGCAAACCATCCTGCTGCTAATAAAGGATTTAAAGAACTGATAGGAGCTACAATAAATGCCGTAATTATCGATAACGGATGTCCAAATGCAATAAATGCTCCTAAAGCAGAAAGACTACTGTTCCACAAAATCCAACTTTTCATTTGTGAAAATCCAGAAATTTTATCAATACTAAATGTTGAAGCAATAAAAACCACTATTAAAACTGGTATAACCCATCCTATAGCCTTTGATAACACAGACTTTGGAGGTATAGTAGAAATTTCATCTAGATCTTGCTCCTTAAATATCTCCTTTTTAATACCAGGAACATGAGCTGCACCAAGAACAGCAACAATTTTATTTCCAGGAGCATTCTTGATCCTATTTGCTAAATACTGATCCCTTTCATCAACCAAATATTTTTTTAATCCAGGAAAATTCTTCGATAATTCTGATAATGCAGAATTCAGCATATCTTCTTCTTTCATTTTTTCTAAATCTTCCTCAGTTATCTCTTCATCATCTATCAAGCTAAACATTATACTAAAAATCAGCTTAAGTTTTCCCCAAAATGATACTCCTCTCCATACTCTTAAAAAAGTAGTTTGGATTTCTCTATCAGCTAATACTAAATTTGACCCAATCTCCTCACACGATTTAATCCCTTGAATCATCTCTTCTCCAGCATTAATATTAAACTGTTCAGCAATTTTTCGTTGATAATTTGATAAAAGAATATTAGTAAACATCAATCCAACTTTTTTTTCTTTTATTATCTTAATAATATTAGTATTTTTCCATTTATCCTTTTCTTTTAAAGATTTGTATCTTTGCTCATCTAGTTCTATACATACTGAATCAGGTTTTTCATTTGTAATTACATCATATACTTCCTTTGCACTGTTTTTGGAAACATGGGCTGTAGCAATAAGTATAATCTCTTTTTCTAAATATTTTAAACGATAAATATTACTATCCATAACTATCACCTACTTCTATAAACTTAAATCAATTGAATATCATAACTTACATTCTTTAACAAAACCTCATAAAGCCTATTTTACTACAATAGTAAAGATATGGATAGTTTTTTTTAATATATACTTTAGTACAAATATTTAGATTTTTTAAATTCACATATCTAAGTTATTACATTCTTAACATAGTATTGTAAATACAACAATACTATGTTATTCTATGCATAGATATTCTATGTATGAGGTGATAATATGATTGAAAATAAAGAACTATTAAAAGGAAGTTCTATAATATTAATATTAAAAATGTTAGAAAAAGAACCTATGTATGGCTATCAAATGATTAAAACAATTACTGAAAAATCTAATAATACTTTTAAATGGAAAGAAGGAAGTTTATATCCTATACTACACAGCATGGAAAAAAAAGAATATATTAGATCCTATTGGAAACAAGATAAAAGAAAAAGAAAATACTATGAAATCACAAATAAAGGATTGCGAGAGGTAAAAAAACTTGAAAAAGATTGGATTGTTTTTAGTAATTCTATGAATAGACTTTTAGGGGGTACATTATGAGTAAAGAAATCGACCAATATATTGAACTTATTTTGCAATCTGTATTAAATACTGATTTACATGAAGATATTAGCTCTGAAATATATGATCACATACAATCTTTAGTAGAAGAAAAAATTGAACAAGGAATGGAAGAAAATGATGCAATACGGAAATCCATATTATCTATGGGAGAACCAAAAGAGTTAAGTGCAAGGTTTAATGAGATTTATCATATGAATAAATCCCTTTTAATCATTATTGCAATCGTGAATGCTTTCTTCATTGTTTTATTATCTAATTTCATCTTGAATATATCAGCATATCAAATTATTGACTATGTAGACTTTATACTTATTACCACCTCAACTATATATAGTATATTCTATTGTATTAAATTTGTATTTACTTTAAACAATGTAAGTAAGGATACCATTTACTATTCACAACAAAATGATGCAAAGACTAAAAGTTATATTGAAAATCTAACTGATAAAATCTTTATTGTAGGTGGATCATTATTTTTTCTATCTTATTTCTTCATAATATTCTTATTTATCATTGAAGTGGGTATAAATGAATTTTTTATTAATAGCTCCCATACACTTTCTCTAATAACTATGTACCTCAATGGTTTTTTTATGATAATTATAAATAAAAAATATCCTCCATTAATTATATCAAAACATGGGTTATACATATTTACGTATATTCCCAAACTAATTGCATGGAATAACTTCAAATATAATAAATGGATAAAAACTTCAAACAGAAATATACTTGAACTATCAAATTATCAAAAAACTAAAAAAGTCTATGGAAATTTTACCGATTCTGATAAAATTATAATCGACAATATCATAAAATATCAACAAAAACAAAATTAGATATCTGCTTTTTTCTTTACCTAACTTTCTTAAGCCTATATCTATACTTTCACCATCAGTTTTTACAAATCTTAATAAACATAAACTATGATCAAAGCAAATAACTATTTAGTGTATTTTTAAACAATAAACAAATAATAGCGTCGTTAAATTAAAAAGAAATAAAAGATAACCGTCAAGATTTTTTCACTGATTGAGCTTAGCGAGTTTGAAAAAATTAGGTTGTCTTTTATTTCTTTCCATAATTATTAACAAAAGCGTATTTGTGTTTGATTAAAAATATTCTCAACTACATTATAAAATCTATTATAACCTACTAGATTTATTCACTTTTCATAGGCTTACCTTACTATAATCCCTTAATTGTTTTATATCATTAGCTGCATCCAGTAGTTGTCCCACAGTCCAAACATACTTTACAAGTACCATTTTTAACTAATCTATTTCCTCCACAACTTGAACAAGATTCACCGTATATTCTTTCTCCTTCAACATCTTCAACGGAAATTTGTTTACTGTTTTCCACAGTAACAGTTACTTCTTTATTATTAAAATTATTAACACGATAGAATGTCTCAGGTTTAACTTGACATCGAGTAAAATCTCCAAGTTCTATATCAATTATTTTACTTAATAAATCTGATATGGATGAAGCATATTTAATATAAGGATGCCTAGATACAAAACCTGAAGGTTCAAATTGTTGACCTCTTAGTAACCTTGATATTTCCTTCGGAGGTATATTATATTGCAACATATTTGATAAAGATTTAGATAATGACGCCAACAAACCTTTTACCACAGTACCTTCTTTATCAGTAGATACAAATACCTCTGCCATACTTCCATCTTCATAAAAACCAATTGTAATATATAACTCTATATCACCAATTTTTGCGGCATGAGTACGACTTAATCTCATCCCACCTGGTCTTTTTCTATTTGGCACATGTTTGACACAATTAAGACTATAATCAAGCAATTCTTCATATGTGTAATCTTCCAATTTTTTTTCTTTATCAACATTGATACCAGAAGACAAAGGTTGGCAAACCTTACATCCATCTCTATATATAGCTATCGCTTTACTTCCAGTTTCCCATGCTAACCTGTGAATTTTATCTACATCTGAAATAGTAGCATTATTTGGTAAATTAACAGTTTTTGAAACTGATCCACTAATCAACGGAGTTATCGAAGATACCATTAAAACGTGACCTTGAGGTTCAATCATATTAGCAGTATCAAAAATCTTATAATGTTCCTCTTTTAGATAAGGGGCCCCATGAACAGAATCATTTTTCATTCTTCCATCTTCAGTTTTCTCAATGATATAATTAATAATAACTTCAATCTCATTATCTTTGTAACCTAAATTTTCTAACGCAACTTTTAAAACCGGGTTAACTATTTCTAAACTTCCTCCACCAATCAATTGTTTAAAAACTATATGACTATAAAATGGTTCTATAGATGTAGCACCACAATCCATAGCCAGTGATATGGTCCCTGTGGGAGCAATAACACTAACTTGAGCATTTCTATATCCACTGATCTCACCATATTTTAGCGCATTATCCCAGGAATTTTTTAATTCTTCACTAATTTTATTTAAATTCAATTTATGTAAAACTTCATGATTAACTTTTAAAGGTTTATAATCTATATCTTCATATTCATCATCTAATAAACCAGCTATTCTTGCATGATTTCTTATAACCTTTAACATGTATTCTTTATTTATATCATACTTTTCAAATGAACCAACTAGTTGCGCCATTAAAGCAGATACACAATACGAAGTACCAGTCATAATCCCACATAGAGATGCAACTAATGCTCTACTCTCTTCAGAATCATATGGAATCCCTAATGCCAACAATAGTGAGGATGTGTTTGCTAAACCTAACCCTGTTGTTCTAAACATATAACTTTTTCTTGCAATATCTTCTGTAGGGAATTGCCCCCAATAAATTGAAGCTTCTAAAATCAGCTGAATAATACTAATCAAGTGAGTATACTCTTCTACTTTAAAATTTTGTACTGTATTATCATAAAACTTATATACGTTTATAGATGCTAAATTACATGCAGTATCATCTAAAAATGCATATTCAGAGCACGGATTTGTAGCATTAATCCTATTATGCTTTGCACCAATTTTTCCGTCTTCTCCAGCAGGACATGTATTCCAATAATTAAACAGATCGTCAAATTGCAAACCAGGATCTGCACATTCCCATGCTGATTTGTTTATTAAATCCCATAAATGTTTTACTTTAACTTTTTTATTGATATTTTTATCTACTCTTCCTGTAAGTTCAATTTCTTCATCAGGATTATCAATCAAATTAGTGACTTTATCCATAAATATTTTATTCAGTCTTACTGAATTATTACTATTTTGACCACCAACTGTATAATACGCCTCTCCTTCCATAGAAGTATCATATCCCATTTTACCTAAATCTCTTACTTTTTTTTCTTCTTTTGCTTTCCAAGTAATAAAGCTCTCTATCTCAGGATGATCAATATCGTTAATCACCATTTTTGCTGCTCTTCTTGTAGTTCCACCTGATTTTATTGCACCAGCATTTTTATCTAACCCTTGCAAAAAGCTCATCATGCCTGAAGAATTCCCACCATTAGATAATGTCTCATCAATAGCCCTTATAGAAGAAAAATTTGTTCCTACACCTGAACCACCCTTAAATAGCTTTGTCTCACTAACATATTGTTCAGAAATAGAGTGTTCTCCTAACAATTTATCTTGTATAGACAATATAAAACATGCGGATGCTTGGGTTCTAGTATATCTATCTTTACTCTTAACTGTCTTACCTAATTTTTCATCGTAATAAAATAAATCGTCTGTACTACCTTTTATACCATAAGTATTGTTTAACCCTGTATTAAACCATTGAGGCGAATTGGGAGCCCACATTTGACTTAACAAGCTAAAGACTAACTCATCATATAGAATGCTATAGGCTTCTTTACTTTTAATAATACCTTCTTCTTTAAGTGCATCTATCCAAAAAGATACTAACCTATGTGCAACTTCCTTCATACTTCTTTCATAACCTACTTGATTGGTTACACCTGCTTTTCTAAAATACTTTGTTGCAATAATATTACAAGCAGTCTGGCTATAATCTTGTGGAAATTCCAGCTCTTTCATATCTGCTATAACTTTTCCTGTTTTCCAGTTTTTCATAAACACATCTACAGTTTTCCATTTAAATAAATCATACACTGTAATTGATTTATCCTCTTCAAGTTTTTTTGTAAATACTCTAGTTATAACATTATTTAGATAAGACAAGTAAATTCCTCCTTATTTTTTCCATTTCTACATATGGTATGCATGTTCAATTATAACATCATTATATTGTGTTTTCAATAAAAAAAATGATTTGATTTTAATCAAATCATTTTTAAATAGATTTTAGATTATACCATAGATTGAAAACTATGACAATCCGTTTCTTTTTCATCTGTTACATTATTTGCATTTTTAACAATTTTTATTTTATCTAATGAACAATAATCTTGATTCTGAGCATGATATTTGCATTCTTTCACATTACATACTATGTTACTATTTATTTTCATTTAGTCACCTCCAATATTTATTATTATTATGACTAAATAAAATCAACTTATACTTGTTATACTTTTCTATTTAGCATAAGTTTATTTTCATTTCCTTTTATTAACCTCATAATATTTGATCTATGCTTATATATGGAAATCACACTGACTAGTACGGTCAGTATTAATTCTTCTCTATTTCGCGATAAAAAAATCGCTGCGATTGGTAATATTGCCATTCCCATAATAGATCCTAAGGAAACATATTTACTAATTATTATAATTATTACCCCAATTGATACACAAATTAAAGCGATAATAGGATCATATATAACAAAAACTCCAATAGATGTAGCAATACCTTTTCCGCCTCTAAAATTCATAAAAACAGGCCAATTATGTCCTAATATAACAGCTAAACCACATAATGCAATAAATGTTTCATTTGAAATAAAAACTTGTGCTAAAACAATTGGAATCATGCCTTTTAGAGCATCACCTATTAATACTAAAATTGCATATTTTTTCCCTAAAACTCTGAGTACATTTGTAGTACCAGCATTTCCACTTCCAAAATTTCTAATATCTTTTTTAATTTTAATTTTTGTTAATAGATATGAAAATGAAATATTCCCTATAAAATAACATATAATTACCATCAAATAATTTATCATTTTACCATCCTTATTTAATAATATAAGTTTAAGATAATTATATCAGATAGAAATAATACTTTCATATAATTAATCTAAAAAACTTATTTGTTGAACTCTTTTTTTGCAATCAATATCATAATGCAAAACATCATTCAAAAAAAAATTATCCATATCTTTTTTTTCGATAAACTTATAATTTAACCATTTACTTACTTGTTCTTCATTTAGAATTAATGGCATTCTGTGATGTATTGTTTTTAATTGATTATCTGCTTCCTTTGTAAGTATAACAACACCATCTATCAACTCTTTTTTATCATTAATAAAAGTTTTGTACAAAGCTGCTAATGATATAATCTTTGATCTTTTTACTCTTATAGTATATTTATTTTTTTTATCATCCCATTCAAAAAAAGCATTAGCTGGTATAATACATCTTTTATTAATAATTACATCTTTATATAAATTTTTTTTAAACAAATTTTCACTTCTAGCATTTATTAGTAAGAATTTTTTTTCCTTAAATAACCATCCCCATTTCATTTCTAATAATTTATTCTCATAGCATTTTTCATCATAAATTATCACGGGTACTAACATTGAAGGAAATTTTACCTCTCCTATATTATTAGTTATCGCACCCCGTTTAAGAATATTGTATTTTTTTAATATTTCTTTGACATCACTAGGAGCAACAAAACTACCACACATTTTCAACACCTATTCTACTTACTTCGTTATATATTATTGTTTTTATTCATATTTCTTAGTACATTACTAAAAATACTGACTCTAATTAAATAAAACAATAAAAAAATTAACTACTATTAGAATCATAGTCATAAACAACGTTGTTATTAACTTATTATCTTTAATTTCTTGTCCTTTAGTTTTACATCTTCTTATTTGCATTACAAACAATATTAAATTAATTACAAATGCTATAGCTAGTAAATAAATCATATCTTCCTCCAAAAAATTATAGTAATCTATAAAAATTAATAATACAATATCTTCTTTATTGATACAATTATTTTTCATAAGTTTTATTATTTTATTAAAATTATTGTAACCTCATCAATTAGTAATTTATGAATATTCTATACATAATTATACATTAGATAATATATTAAAAAATTGTAAATTTCTATACAAAAATAACAGCACAAAAAAATTTCTTTTTTATCAATAAAATAAGAATATATATTTTTATTTTAATATTATACCATACAATTTTTTGATAATTACCTACTAGAAAATAGATTATACCAAATATACATAAGTACCTTATAAAAAGATAATGATTATATTACAACTTATGATAAAATACTTAATAATTTTCATTATAACATATATATAAATAAGGAACTCGAATGTGTCTTCTTCTTACGCTAGGACAATGCACCTGTCCTTCCATCCTTTCATAATATGTAATATAGGTTATGAAAGGATGGAACAATAATATGTCTAATATAAATAAAAGACCTATATGGGCGTGGCTACCTTGGTTAATACCGGGACCTCCAAGACCTCCTTGGGGTGGACCAGGACCGGGACCTCCAGGACCTCCTTGGGGCGGACCAGGACCGGGACCTCCAGGACCTCCTTGGGGCGGACCAGGACCGGGACCTC
>JBMNCR010000056.1:0-13386 GCA_049366695.1 Eubacteriaceae bacterium | reverse complement strand
ACCAGGACCGGGACCTCCAGGACCTCCTTGGGGCGGACCAGGACCGGGACCTCCAAGGTAAAGATTAAAATCAACTAAAAATGTTGAGGTTACTCTATGAGTAACCTCAAACTTTTAAAAGCATCAGTCTGTCTACATCTTCGAATTTCTGCATTGATACTTTAACTTTTTTATTAATAATTTTTTTCTATTTATTTTATCACTTTTATAAATACTCATATATTATTATGTGAATTTGATAAGAATATATCTAATACTATGTCTATATCTCCCCCTACTTGTCATCTAATCAAGAATAGAGTGTACTATTTCCACTATTTCTTAAAAGTAATTTCTTGATATCTATTCTTATTCATATTTTTATTTCACAAAATTAATGATAGCTTTTCGTATTAAAAGCGATACAGGACAATAGCAAAATAAATTGCTAAAAGGTACTGCATTAGACATATTCGGATATACATCATTACTTTAACCTATACTCATTGAAGTTTAATAATTATTTTAAAAATATCATTAAGTAACTGCATAATAATACTATCTTTTGCAAAAAATATTCTCGGAGGCGATTACTTATGCAAATGCAACTTAGTCAAAAAGAACGAATGTTTTTAGAAGATGGAAAAATCCAAGAGGAGATTTGTATACAAAAGTATCAAAATTATGCTCAACAGGCTCAAGATGAAGAATTAAAACAACTTTTTAATAAACTTGCTGGAGAGGAACAGCATCATTATGATACAATTAATCAACTACTACAAGGACAACAACCAGATTTAAGCCACGGTCAACAACCTCAACAACCTTCAGTTCCAAATAATTTTCAAGGAGCAATGAATAATCAAAGCGATAAAGTGCTTTGTAGCGATTTGCTGTCCACTGAAAAATATGTCTCTAGCACTTATGACATTGATGTTTTTGAATCTGCTAATCCATTAGTTAGACAAGCGATGCAGCATATTCAACAGGATGAACAAAGACATGGTGAAGAACTATTCAATTATATGAGTAGTCATGGAATGTATAATGTAAATTAAGTATAAAACTAGTTTAGATAAGTTCGATACAAATATGAACTTATCTAAATTTTTTATATCTTATTTTCAGATTTAATATCGTTAGTTTAGTAATGATTATTTCAGATATTGAGTATCTTTAATATACTACAGATTTCAACTCAAGATAAGGAAAAAGCGGATCCGGATACTTGAATTTCTCTTTTAAATTAATACTACCTTTTAGTAAGTTTTCTTTATAGTTAATAGGCATTGTAATTGTACGTGAAT
The DNA here is from genome assembly GCA_049366695.1 of Eubacteriaceae bacterium. Taxonomy (GTDB): domain Bacteria; phylum Bacillota; class Clostridia; order Eubacteriales; family Alkalibacteraceae; genus JBMNCR01. Next base: position 12,100 of record JBMNCR010000056.1, on the reverse strand, counting down.
CTAATTCATCAAGCATACTAATTTCACCATTTATTATAGCATCAACAACAATATAGTCCGATTTAATACCAATTAATTTCCCTAGTTTCTTTCGTTTCTTTCTTATAACACCATTTTCCAATACTGCATCTCCAAAGTACCTTCCCAATGTCCAATAACTTCATTAGGAATTGTCGAATCAATAGATATGCTTACGTATAGATATGCAACCATAATTAATGTAAAGATAATTTAGAATACTTCAATTCTCTTATCTCCATAAAATACATATCCATTAAAATATAATTGAATTATTTCAAATATTAAAATTACTAATATATTAATCTATTTTTTTATAAGATTACAATTCAAATCCATTTTTTTATTTTTATTTATAACATTAATTAAATTTAGTGAATATAATATAAAAAAAATAAGGAAGTGATATTTTGCAAATACATGTAGTACGGCCAGGCGATTCATTATGGGGCATGTCGCAAGCTTATAGTATTTCAGCTGATGAGATTGCAAAAGCAAATGAAATAAGTGATCCCAATAGATTAGTTATAGGTCAAGCACTTGTTATTCCAATAACAGGTAGTTTTTATTGGGTTATGCCTAGAGATTCTTTGTATAGTATAAGTAGAAAATTAAATGTCCCAATCAATGTGTTAGTTGAAACAAATAACATTACAAATCCAAACCAATTAGTTATTGGTACACGTCTATATATTCCACCAGCTTACAAACCATCAAAAGAAGCCTCATCCTATATTGATGTTGAAATGACTTCAGAAAATACAGAAGAAGAAGTAAATAAAGTAGGTGAACTTCTCACTTATTTGAATATTTTTAGTTATTCAGTAAATAGAGATGGAACATTAACACCAACTGATGATACTTCTGCAATAAATGCTGCAAAAAATAATGGAATCCTACCATTACTAGTTATTACTAATTATGAAGACGGTACATTTAGTCAGGATTTAGCAACCACTATACTTTCTAATGAAGAATTACAAAATAAATTGTTAAACAATGCATTAAAAATAATGCAAGAAAAAGGATATAAAGGAATAGATTTTGATTTTGAGTATTTAGGCAAAGATAATAGAGTACCCTATAATGAATTTGTAACAAAAGCCGCTAACTTTTTTCAGCCAAAAGGTTATTACGTATCTTCTGCTTTAGCTCCAAAAATATCAAGTACACAAGTTGGTACCTTGTATGAGGGTCATGATTATGCAGCTCATGGTGAAGTCCTAGATTTTATTTTTATAATGACGTATGAATGGGGTTGGTCTGGCGGACCACCATATGCTGTTGCTCCAATCAATGAAGTTAGAAAAGTCATGAATTATACAGTTACTCAAATTCCTAGGAACAAGATAATGATGGGTATTCCATTATATGGCTATGATTGGACATTACCTTATGTAAAAGGAGGTAAATGGGCAAAAGTCGTAAGTCCCCAACAAGCCATCGAAATAGCTGCAAACCACGGAGCAGTAATAAATTACGACTATTCTGTTCAATCTCCTTACTTCAATTATTATGATAATGAAGGAAATCAACATATTGTTTGGTTTGAAGATGCTAGAAGTATTCAAGCCAAGTTTAATTTAGTTAAAAATCTAGGAATACGTGGATTCTATTATTGGGCTTTAGGACCAGATTTTCCTCAAAACTGGTTGCTTATCGAGGATAATTTTAACATAGTTAAAAAGTGAAAATATTTATTCTTTCATTAATATTGTAAAACTTTTAGATACAATTCTAGAAGTTTTACAATATCCATTAGTATTTACTTACTATTTATTCCTTAAATCTTCAATATTTTTAATTACAATAGATATTGTTCCATCTATATTATTAACAAATTCTACTTTTTCATTATCCATTAAACAATTCGAAGGAATACTTATTTCAATTCCACTATCGGTGACTATTTTCTGCTTTTTAACTATTTTCTTCTCTATATTAGGACTAATTTTAATCTTATTATCTTGTATCCCTGCTTTCTGAATTTTTTCTTTAAATGAATTCTTAGTATTTTCATTTTCAAATGTTATATTTGCAATATTTTCTATATCAATCTCATTAGCCATTTGAAAATCATCAGAAATAACTCTTCTGAATGTACTTAATTTAGTTACATCATCATCATATTCATTGCGTATTAAATTACGAGCAGTTTTTTCAACTATATCTACTACTTCTTTATCAGAAATTACTATTTTTGAATTCAAAATATATTTAGACAAATACTTCTCTTTTTTCCCATTTATTTCATATTTTTTTTCTTTAACAATTAATTTGAAATCAGCTAAATTGATAATTACAAATTCATCTAGTTTTTGAGTTTCTAATGGTAATGAACAAGGTTGTTTTACAATTATATTTTGTATTCCATCATCACTATCCACATAATGAACGTAACTATTTTTATAATTAAATTTTAAAATACCTAAATAGGTATTTTCTTCATAAATAAAATTTACAATGATTAAGTCTCCAGATGGAATTTTTGTTCCATTAATCATAAAATCTATGAATTTTTTTGCAATCTTTTTACTCGTTTCTAGAAAATTATCATTTTTTATAAAATTTTTAGCAAGACTTAGAAACTCATTCTCCATCTCATTCTCGAAAACTGTATTTTTTACTTCAATATCATAAAAACATTTTTTTAAATGTTTTTCAAGATAATCATCAATATCTGATGAAGAAGATATAGTTTTATCAGATATAATAGAAATTCCTCCTGAATTATCCAGTATATGTAGAATTGATCCTATAATCGATACTTCATTTGTCATAAACATCCCCTCCAGTTTAAAAAAAATTATCACTATTATTATATTTCACAAATATCAATTTCTAATAGAAGACAAAAAATTATACATAAAATAGTTTCACTTATAATAACTTTTAAATCTTTGGTTGAATATCTGCTTCGATAGCTCTCTTTTAAATGACTATAATTCCTTTACATTAATATATATAATAATAAAATTACTACAAAATTTCTATTATAATTGTTTTTTTTAAAACTAAGAAATATATGCTTGATATTTTTTTGTGGAATTTATTGACTATTGATTAGGTTATATAATGGGTAAATTTGATTGTCTCATTCTAGAAAACTAACAATATTTCATATTTAGTAGATAATAATTTTATTATGAATATATCTATTATTCAAAGAAATAATCAAGATTTTATAAGAATCAATCACCGTCACTTATTAAACATATTGAAAAAAAAATTATGATATGATTATTATTCGAAAATATTCTTTGTATTCTTCAATACTATATCTCATTACTAGCCTCATTATAAATAACAATTTTATTTGAATTATTATTTTTTGCTTCAGTTAAAGCTTTTACAGTATTTCTAAAAATTATTTCATTTGACTCCATTAAAGAAACATAATACATCCCGATAGACGTTTTTAAACGGATATTCTTTTCTGCCAATCCTTTATTGTCTACTATAGAATTACTAATTCTCTCCATAATTTGAACAGCATTTTCAGCAACACAGTATTTTAAAACTATAACAAAGGCATCCCCTTGACATCTTGCTACAACATCTATATCACGAGTATTTTCTTTAAGTGTCTTAGCTACAACTTTCAAAACCAAGTCGCCTATTACTGAACCAAACTTATTATTTATTCCTTTAAAATCATCAATGTCTAACATGACTATATAAAAAGGTTCCTCAATTGTTTGCAAAATATTGATAAAATAATCAAAATTATATATTTGTGTTAAATTATCTATACGAGCTTTATTAAATGAAAATATCTTGTTATTTCTTAGTTTTAAATTATCTTGATACTTTTGAATTATCATGATAAAGATAGCTAATAAAACTATCATTATTAAGAGTACTAACGCAATTCTAAATAAAATAAAACTTATCAATGAATCAGCTTGTACAAAATTGACAATATAAGTAGATATCACTACTCCTAATACGAATAGTAGAACAAAAAATAATGAAAAAACATAAATATGTTTTTTATCCATATTATATAAAACTCCTTCTGCTAACCATAATGACGATTTTAATAAATGTATAAACATTATATCATAAATTTTATCAATAAACCGTTTCATTTTTATTTCCATAATGATATAATTTTATTCGTGTGAAATTAAGTAATTAAGGGGTGTAATAATGCAAAGAGAAGAAACATTAATAATTTTAAAACCTGATGCAATCAAAAGAAAGTTAGTAGGTGAAATAATAAAACGAATTGAAGATAAGGGGTACTTCATTAGCTCTATGTTTATGAAAACACTTACTGTAGAGGATCTAAATTATCACTATAATGAACATAAGAATAAAGGTTTTTTCCCTGATTTAGTAGAATATATGAGCAGTGGACCAGTTATTATTATGGTTGTTAATGGTGAAGATGTAATAAAAGGAATGAGAAAATTATCAGGTGCAACAGATCCAATGGAAGCAGAAATAGGTTCAATTAGAGGAACTTATGCTAACACTAAAAATGAAAATTTAATACATTCTTCAGACTCTGTAGAAAGTGCAAAAAGAGAAATCACTTTTTTTCTCAATCAATAATAATAAAACCCTACAGGTGCAACGTATCGAAACATACGTAAGCCTGTTGGGTTTGATTGTAATATACAAATTAGGATTTATCATTAGTCTAAAATCTATATAAAATTTATTTGTTCTCTATTTATTTAATTAAAATAATTTTCATCGTAGTTATTCTCACTGATTAAATTCCTTTACATCAATAAAGGCAACATATATTACTTAGATAATTTATAGTTTATTCATTGAATCTCTTGCATTTCTTCCTAAATTGATGTATTTTATATTTATGGTGATATCATATATGAATCACACATATTATAAATATATATAAAAAAAAATGCTTTGATCCTTTTGACAGAGACTGCATATAAGATAATTTTCGTACCTAAATAATAGGTGAGTTTTTTTGTGCATGTCTATATGAACAAAGAAACTTTTTTTATTTTGATTCGGATGGTGATTTATGAAAATAGGATTTATTGGTGGAGGTAAAGTAGGTATATCTTTAGGTATGTATTTTCTTAGCAAAGGTAATATCATAAGCTATTATCATAGAAAAGGATCATCAATTAGTTCCAAAACAAAAAATATGAATGATATAGTTTATTATAGAAAGTTAGATGATATTATAAGATTTAATAATATTGTTTTTATTACAACAAAAGATGATATCATTAGTGATGTAATTGGAGAAATTTCAAATATAAACGTAATAAATAATAAACAAGTATTTATTCACACTAGTGGTTCTATTTCATCTCACATATTTTCTCCCCTTGCTGATATAGGGTGTGGTTGTTATTCTCTTCATCCATTGATGACATTTTCTGACCATAATGTACCTTTGCATATAATAGAAAATACTTCTTTCACTTTAGAAGGCAATAAAAAGAATTATGGTTTGATTAAATCATTTTTAAAAAATGCACACATAAATTATTATGAAATTAATCCTGATGATAAAATTCTGTATCATGCGGCGGCTTGCATTATGTGTAATTATTTAGTAACTCTCTTAGATTCTGGCTATACGATACTAAAAGAAATTGGTTTTGACGAAAATTTTTCAAAAGAAATTTTCAAACCTTTGATTAATACCACGCTTGATAATATTTACAAAAAAGGATGTGCTAAATCACTGACTGGACCTATTTCCAGAGGAGATGAAAAAACTATACAATCACATATTAATGCTATTAGCAAACATACTCCGGAATATTTTGATTTGTACAAAACATTAGGTATATCAACAATTGAAATGATAAAAAAAGAAATGAATAAGAATGATATTCATAACAATATTATAAAATTATTAAGAGGTGAGTAAATGAATACCAAGTTTACAGTTACTTCATTTAAAGAATGTAAAAAAAATAAAAAAAAGATTTCAATGCTTACAGGATATGATTATTCCACAGCAAAAATCTTGGACGAAGTAGGTATTGACTCTATTTTAGTTGGAGATTCTCTAGGAATGGTTGTTCAAGGTTACGACTCAACTTTAGAGGTAACAATGGATGATATGATCTACCATTGTAAAGCCGTAGCTCGTGGAGTTAAAAGAGCTTTTGTAGTAGCAGATATGCCTTTTTTGTCTTACCATATTAATACTGAAGACGCAATAAAAAATGCAGGACGATTAATTCAAGAAGGAAAAGGTAATGCAGTTAAATTGGAAGGTGGCATAAACGTAGCAGACAAAGTCAAAGCAATAGTAGATGCACAAATACCTGTAATGGGTCATATCGGTTTAACACCTCAATCAGTAAACGTCTTTGGAGGTTTTAAGGTTCAAGGTAAAAGCATTCACCGCGCTACAGCAATAATTGAAGATGCTATATCCCTCGAAAAATCGGGAGTATTTGCAATAGTACTTGAAGGCATACCAGAAAAACTAGCAGAGATAATCTCTAATATTATTTCTATACCAACTATAGGAATTGGAGCCGGAAGATATTGCGACGGGCAAGTTCTTGTACTTCATGATCTTCTTGGCATGTACTCCAATGATTCTCCAAAGTTTTCAAAGCAATATACTGATCTAAAAACCCTGATTGGAGACTCAGTTAGTAACTACATTAATGAAGTATCTAACGGCATTTTTCCTGAAGAGAAACACACTTTTAAAATTAATATGGAAGTTATTAACAAAATCAAGGAGATCTATAATGGAAATAATAAATAAAGTACACGAGTTAAAGAATATACTTACATATAAATATACTAACAAAAAAATAGGTTTTGTAGCGACCATGGGTTATTTACATGAAGGACACCTTTCATTAATACGCCAAGCAAAGATAGAAAATGATATTGTCATCGTTAGTATTTTTGTAAATCCAACACAATTCTCTCCTGGCGAAGATTTTGAAAAATACCCACGAGATATTAAGCGTGATTCTCAACTTGCTAAAACATCAGGTGCTAATATACTTTTTTGTCCAGATACTACTGAAATGTATCCTGTAGGTTCATCCACTTATGTTGAAATAGAAGGAATCATTACAAAAAAATTATGTGGAAAATCAAGACCTTCACACTTTAAAGGTGTTACCACTATATTAACCATGCTTTTTAATATTATAAAACCCGACAATGCTTATTTTGGGCAAAAAGATGCCCAACAATGTGCAGTTATTAAAAAAATGGTACGCGATTTGTTTATTGATGTTAACATACAAGTTTGCCCTATATACAGAGAAATAGATGGACTTGCAATGAGTTCAAGAAATATCTTTCTTAATGAAGAAGAAAGATGTCAGGCTACAGTTTTGAATTTATCACTTAAAGAAATTGAAAGATTGTACTTATCGGGTGAGAAAGATGTTATTATCTTAAAATCTGAGCTAAATAGATTATTAAGTTCAGCTCCACTTGCAAATATAGATTATATAGAAATTGTAGACAATGAAACATTAGAAGATATTTCAATAGTAAACTCCCCTACCCTAGTTGCAATTGCTGTAAATTTTAGAAATACAAGACTTCTTGATAATATTATACTTAAATAAGGTGGTGATCAAATGTTTATAACAATGCTTAAATCGAAATTACATCGAGCTACAATAACAGATGCAAATATTAATTATGTTGGAAGTATCACCATAGATAGCAATCTAATGAAACAGTCTGATATACTTCCAGGAGAAAAGGTTCAAGTCGTGAATATTAATAATGGTGCAAGATTTGAAACCTATACTATTGAAGGCAAAACTAACGATGGAATGATATGTGTTAACGGTGCTGCAGCAAGACTTGTACAAAAAGGCGACAAGATAATAATAATTTCATATGCACTCATGGATAAAAATGAGGCTAAAAATTATCAACCTGCTATTTGCATACTCAATGATTCAAATGAAATTATTGATATAAAACACGCTGAAATTAACAAAAACATGGAGTGAAATAATTATGATAAGAATTATAATAACTGCAGGTGGTACATCAGAATATATAGATAGTATTAGAAAAATAACAAATAATTCAACAGGAGAATTAGGAAGCATTATTGCTTCCCAATTATTACAATATGCAGAATCTAATAATACAGATTTGATGATATACTACATCCATACAAAAACCTCTAAAAAACCAATAATCAAAAATAAAAATATGAATATGCTTACTTATATGGAAATTACAAATGTTATGGACCTAAAAAACACAACTGAAAAATTACTAAGTGAAAATGAAATCAATATCTTTATACATTCCATGGCAGTATCAGATTTTACTTTGAATTATTCAATTAGTATTAATGAAATGGCTGAAGAAATAATAAAACTAAATCTATCCAAATCTAGTCACTCAAAAAAAGAGCTATTAAATTATTTTAAACATATATCATACAATCAACAAAATAAACAAAACAAGATATCATCAGAAAATGATATCTGTCTCATTATGAAAAAAACACCCAAAGTAATTAATATGATAAAAAAGATCAGCCCTCATACATTCTTAATAGGTTTTAAACTATTGAATAATAGTACTATAGACACTCTTGTGGCGGCTGCTAAAAAACAAATAATTGATAATGAATGTGATTTAGTAGTTGCCAATGATATGATAAAGATAAAAAATGAAATGCACGAAGCTTTTATTATTGATAAAAATGGAGATATTATTGGCAACTTTGACACTAAAGATCACATATCAAAAGGAATAATAAGCTTGCTATGGAAAGGAGGCCTACTATGAATAAGAAAAATATCGTACTTGGAATTACTGGTGGAATAGCCTGTTATAAATCTGCTGAGCTTGCTAGTCGCCTAATTAAGCTCAACTATAATCTTGACGTAATAATGACTAAGAATTCTTGTGAATTTATCACTCCATTAACCTTTCAGACGATTACTCAAAACAAAGTACACACAGATATGTTTGAAAAAATCCATACCCTTGATATAGAACATATATCCATAGCAAAGAAAGCTGATATTTTTGTAATAGTACCGGCTACAGCAAATTTTATTGGAAAAATTTCGAATGGGATATGTGATGACATACTTACAACAACAATAATGGCAACAAAATCACCTGTAATAATTGCTCCAGCTATGAATACAGCTATGTGGGAAAATACGATACTCCAAAATAATATAACAAAACTCAAAAAGTCAGGTTATCATTTTGTAGAACCTGCATATGGACGACTTGCTTGCGGAGATACTGGAAAAGGTAAACTTGCCGATCTTGAACTTATCATTGAGAAAATCATCAGTATTTGTAAGTAACATTAATAATTTACGATTACTTCTTAATACCAGTTTTAAATTTATTATTTATTCATACTACACACGTAAGCATCCTATCTACCCATGACATCTTCAAAACACTTTCCCTTACTATTATTGTAAATATTATTCATGTAATATGAACACCAAAATAAACGAATAGCATAAGATAATAATAGACTATGTAAATTTTGGAGGTTCTGTTATGTTGTATAATTACTTTGACAAGAGTTCATATAAATATTATTTTTTAGATTATAAATTCGGAGATGTAACAGGAGATTGTATTGTAGATAAAGTTTATCTTGTAGGAGAAAAATCATCACCTGATGAAATATTTTCAGATAATATTTCAATAGTTATTCAAGATGGAAAAAGTAATAAACTAATAAAAATCACAATGGAGTTTGCTGCCGGTTACAACGCTCAACTATTATTAGCTAATTTCACATCAAAAAACAAAAAAGACATCTTAGTCAAGATTGATACTGGTGGTAGTGGCGGTTATATATTATCTTATTTATATACTTTAATAAATAACGAAATTGCATTATTGTTTGACTCAGAAAGTTTTGAAAAAATTTCTAAATACAATGTAAATTTTATAGAATGTTTTAATATTGAAGTAATTGATGATGAAGATAGCACTAAGTTTATTTTAGATGTTGAAAATAATAAAGATTTATATATAAAAAATGGTATTTATGACGAAAAAGGTAATCTAATAAAAATTACTAACGGTGAAGTCCTTTCATTAGGAGCTCTTTCTCCTATAATAGAAGACTACAATGAATTATTTAAACTATTAGCTTATCAAAGAATAATAGGTATTAATAATTCTGATAATCTAGGAGGTATTTTAACATATCTAAAATGGAATGGTAAACATATTGAAATAGAAAGAGTAAACGCTATTATTTAATAATATTAATAAAAATATAACAAAGTATTTGACTATTAAAATAAAATATATTATATTTATAACATATTAATCTAAACTCAAGGAATTCAATCTGAGAGCAAGGACATTATTTTAATTAATAAACAGTAGTTTCCGAAGATTTATTATTGACGGCAACCATTTGTTTGCGAAACATTGTTAAGATATTAACCTTATGCTCTCGTGCATAAGGTTTTTTTATTGAATAATTTAAAGAAAGTAGGTGAAATATGGATTTGCGCGTAGAATCAGATTCCATAGGCACAATTGAAATACCCGAAGAGATGCTATATGGAATAAACACTCAAAGAGCAAAAAATAACTTCAATATATCAAATGATACAGTAAATATTGATTTAACTAAAGGGATTGTATTAATTAAAAAATCTGCTGCCATTGTTAATTTACAATTAGGCTTAATTTCTAAAAATGTTGCCAGTGCAATAATAGACAGTTGCGATAAAATATTAAAAGATGGTTTAGATTTTAGTTTTATCACACATCCATTGCAAGGTGGTGCCGGAACTTCTACAAATATGAACGTAAATGAAGTAATCGCAAATTTAGCCATAGAACAATTAGGCGGCACAAGGGGCGATTATAGTTTAGTACACCCGATCAATGATGTGAATTGCTCTCAAAGTACAAATGATGTTTATCCTACTGCCATAAGAATAGCTTCAATCTATAAGATTAGGAAACTTGCAAAAGCATTAGCTCAACTACAAGAATCTTTACAGAAAAAAGAAAATGAATTTGCAGATGTATTAAAGCTTGGTAGAACTCAACTTTCTGATGCCTTACCTATTACTTTAGGTCAAGAATTCGGATCATATGCACGAGCTATATCTAGAGATAGATGGAGAATATATAAAGTGGAAGAACGTCTTCGCGAAGTAAATATTGGCGGTACTGCTATAGGTACAAGTTTAAATGCTTCATTAGAATATATATACAAAATAACTGAAACTCTACAAAATCTTACAGGTTTAGGCTTAGCTAGAAGCGATTTTCTTGTAGACCCTACACAAAACATGGATATTTTCGTTGAGGTATCAGGTTTATTAAAATCATGTGCCGTAAATTTAATAAAAATTGCTAACGATATCAGGCTAATGGCCTCGGGTCCCAAGGGAGGTTTAAATGAAATACACTTACAACCTCTCCAAGCAGGTTCATCAATCATGCCAGGAAAAGTTAATCCAGTAATGTGTGAAATGCTAATACAGGTATCTTATAAAGTTATTGGAAATGATTCATGTATCACTGCAGCAGCTTATTCTGGACAACTTGAACTCAATGCTTTTTCCCCATTAATTGCTGATAGTTTATTGAATTCACTTGAACTATTAACTAATGGAATACATTTATTCGATAATTTATGTATTAAAAATATAAAAGCAAATGAAACTAATTGTACTAATACCGTAAAAAATTCTTCAGCGTTATCAGCAGTACTAATTCCATATATTGGGTATGACAAAGCCGCAGATATTGCAACAAAAGCTTTTAAAACGAATAAAACAATAGAAACAATTTTACTCGAAGAAAGAATATTTACTGAAGAAAAAATTAATCATATTATGGATGTATATCAAATTACTAATCCAGGTATATCAGAAAGGAGTTAGATAAATGAGTTTAAACAGCACGCCCTCCTCAAACAGAGTACATATAGCGTTCTTCGGTAAAACTAATGTAGGGAAATCTAGTTTAATCAATTCTGTTACCAATCAAAATATCGCAATTGTATCCCCAGTTAAAGGTACTACTACAGATCCTGTATACAAAGCAATGGAATTATTACCAATAGGACCTATAATGATGATAGATACTGCTGGTTTAAGCGATACATCAAAAT
>JBMNCR010000055.1:0-4903 GCA_049366695.1 Eubacteriaceae bacterium | reverse complement strand
TGCGTTGTTGTTGTCTCTCATTATTATATGATAGTGTGCTGTTACGCTTAGTTGCTTTGCTTATCTTGACATAGAATCGTCTCATATATAGATTAGCATATGTAATAAACAAAACAAAAGGAACTGTCCCTAGTGTTTTACAAAATGTTATGCTTATAAATAATAATCTAATTCTAATAATTAAATACACCTTTATATTTCAGTAACTCAAAGGACAATTGTATATGAAAAAAAGATTTATAATCGTTTAAATCAACCTGCATTATTTCCTCAATTTTATTAATTCTATACAATAATGAACTTCGATGTAAAAATAATTCCGTCGCAGCTTCTTTTTGTGATCTTCCACATATTATGTATTTGTATAAAGTTTGAGTAAAATCAGTGTGTTTATTTTTATCATATTCTATTAGTTTTAATAATGAACTATGGCAAAATTCTTCAATATCTCCTAGTTCGTCACACAGACTAAGCATATGGTATATTTGATAATCATTATAATTATAAATAATTTCATCTCTTTTAAGTTTGTAGCCAATTTCAAGAGTTCTTAATGTTTGCATAAAATATTTTTTTATGTCTTTAAGATTATAAAAGCATTCACTAATTCCCGCACTCATTTTAACACTTTTTAAAAATTCTACTACATCCTTTGAAATATCTTTTTTTTCATGCAAAAAAACAATATTATTCTTATAAATAATACTAAAATCACACTGCATGAGTTGCATTAACTTCATTCGAACATATGATAATTCCATATAATTGTTATTAAACTCGATTGGTCTAACATTAAAAATATATAAATTGTTTTTAACCGATATATTTAAAAAGCTTAAAATATTATTAACCTCATGCCTTTCAACTGACTTTCCATCTAATAAATCTTTTAAAAAATATTCATATTTAATCCCCTCATTATAACGAATCAATTCATTCTTTTGGAGATGAATAGATAAAATAGTAGATAGAAATTCGCATATATCTATAATCCCTTGAGTAATAGGTACATGAGCTTCAAAAATTGCAAAATAACCAATTTTTGTTCTTTTTATAGTAATATTTGTACATAAATTTGCCATAACCATATCTTCTTTTTTTTCAAAATAAACAGGTTTAATGCTATTATTCATTTTATTCACAAAATTTTTAAATTGATTATTAGTACACATATCAAAAATATAATGATCATCAGGATATTTTTCTTTAATATTTTCCTTTTCACCATCTTTTATTACTTCAAACTTCGATAATTCTAATAATTTAAAGTTTGAATCAACTACTGATATAGGATTTTTAATAAACTTTTGCATAGTATCTACAATATATTTTAAATCTTTATCTTCTGATAAGCTTTTTAATAATAAGTCAGCCCAATAGTTATAATACGAAATAATATCTTGTATTTTCTCAATAATACAGAAAATATTTTCCTGTGATTTTATTAATATAGTATTATTATCATTTTTAACATTTAAAAAGTTGATATTAGAAGTAGAAACAACTATTAGATTAGATGGAGCAGCAAATTCACTTTCTATCCAATCATCACCATTAATTATATAAATAATATTATCGTGATATTCATTTATATTATTTTTAAGCAGCCTAGTATTAGTAATATTATGAACTGCATTCTTTGCATTTGATAAGTACTCGTATTCATAATTTTCTAATTTATCGAGAATCATTGGTACTGTTATCTTCATTTTATCACCTTCTACTACCATTATAATACATAAAAACAAAAAATATAAGAATCATTGTAATTTTAAATGTATATACAATAAATTCTACTAAGTCGAATTTATTATTAAAAATTTTCAACATATGTATGATGACATCAAAACCTGTATTATGTAAAAATTATTATGTATTACAATATTATAAACTTTTGACTAAATATAATGTTGTATATAATTTACTGCAAATATTTCTACAAAGGAGGGATTGAAATTATATTTAAAAACTAACAAAATTGGAGGATTGGTGTCAACAGACCCAAGTATGAAAAGTAGGTAAATCAGCTAGTGTATTACTAATACAAATAGCAATAGTAAGAGATTTTAATATTTACATAAGAATTATTTACAAAAGTAAGATTGGTGGTAAAACCAAATATCTAAGGAATAAGTAGAGTACTTGCTATATCACTTAAAACTACAAAAATACTGTAAACGAACTTAAAATCAAGAACAGAATTATTTTAAAAATAGATTTATTAAAGGAGGATTTTAAAATGAATAAAAAATTTTTTATGACAATTGCAGTTTTATCTTTATCATTTGTAGTAATGTTACCAAATGCAGTGACTCCAGCCATTGCTAACTTAGCAATGGCATTCCCTGATGTATCCCAGGCAATAATCATGATGTTAGCAACTATACCTTCCCTAATGATGGTACCAGGGAATTTAATAGCAGGTGCACTTACACCTAAAGTAATAAGTTATAGAGGAATGTTAATATTTGCATTTTCACTAATGACTTTCTCAGGTATAGCACCATTCTTCTTGAACAATTTTTATTTAATTTTGATTATGAGAGCTCTTTTCGGAGTATCTTTAGGATTGATTGCACCACTCGGACCTGGTTTAATGTTTGGTCTTTTTGAAAAATCCACCGTTGCTACATTAATGGGTTTAACAAGCGTAGTAATGAATTGTGGTGGAATACTATATACAATGCTAGGTGGTATACTCTGCGTAATTAGCTGGCAGCACACTTTTTTAACACATGTAATAGTTCTTCTTGTATTAGCTATTGTAATTATCTGGTTACCTAATCCACCATCTGCACCTATTTCAGAAACTGATAATAGTATCCCTAAGTTTAAAATGCCAAAAGCTATATGGGGAATTGCATTAGGGTTTGGGCTGATGATGCTTATAATGATGCCTTTACTATTAAATATGTCTATTATTATCGTAGGAGAAGGTATTGGCAATGCAGCTTCTGCAGGATTTGTACTTACAATGAATACTGTTGGAGGTATGATCGCAGGATTAATATTTGGCAAAATATATAAGAAAACACAGAGATTCACACTTTCATTGGGATTGGGAATAGCAGCTATTGGATATGCCATTGTGCTATTTGGAAATAGTCTATCATTATTGGCAATAGGAATGGCAATAACTGGATTTGGTTTTAGCACTGGCATGCCTTCAGTTATGATGATTGTAGGAAATATGATGCCAGCTTATGCAACACCTAAAGCATTTGCGTTAATGAATAGTTTTAGTGGAGTAGCTGGTTTTATAGCATCATTTTTCTTTGCTTGGTTAATGGGATTATTAAATACTACTTGGATTAAATTTCCTGTAGCTTTTGGTCTAGTGTGTCTTGTCTCTTTTGTAGTAATTTATACTTTAGTAATTATGAACAAAAAAACTACTGTTTCTACTGAAAATTAAAACTAAATTAAATATCTAATAGAGGTGATAGTAATAAATGAATGATATGATGAAACTTAGTCAAGAAAGAACTCAATTGTTTTATGATATTTATGATAGTAAAATACCTAAGCGAGTACCCGTAAATACTTCTGTTAATATTGTTTACGCTGCTCAATATTGTGGTGTTAATCCAAAAGAAGCACAATGGAATATTAGTTTATTGAAAAATATTTTTGATAAGGTCTCTTGTGATTTTAAAAGTGATGTTCTTCCTACAATGATGATTAATGTACCCTTGATTTATCACATTCTTGGAGGTAACAGTTATACAATGAGCGAACAAGGATTATTACAACATGCAGAAGCTCATTCTATAAAAGCAAATGAATTTGATCAATTAATAGAAGATCCATATAAATTTATCGTCGATACAATACTACCTAGATTATATAAAAATTTAGATACCACACCAGGAAATCGTTCTTTAATCTTAGCAAATGCATATAAAACTCAAAATGACATAATGTTTCAAATGGGCGGATATATAATGGAAACCACTTTTAAATATGGCTTTGCCAATACTGCATTTGGAGGGGCCTGTTATGCCCCATTTGATCTAATCACTGATCAGCTAAGAGGCTTTACTAATATCGTAAAAGATATACGAAGGATTCCAGATAAAGTAATAAAAGCTGCAGAAGCTATGTTACCTATCGCCATTAAAAATGGTACTAATCCAAATCCTACAGGATATGGTAGAACTTTCATCCCTGTTCATATGCCAACATTTTTAAAAACTTCAGATTTTGAAAAATTCTTCTGGCCTACTTTCAAGAAATGTATTGAAGGGTTACAATCAAATGGAATGGGAGTTAGCATATTCTGCGAACATGATTGGATGCGTTATTTAGACTATCTAAATGAATTGCCAGGAAGAGTACTAATGCAGTTTGAATACGGAGATCCAAAATTAGTTAAAAATAAAGTAGGGAAAAAACATATAGTTTCTGGACTTTATCCTGTATCAATCTTAAAAAGCGGAACAAAACAGGAATGTATTGATAAAGCTAAAGAATATATTGATCTTCTCGCCCCAGATGGCGGTTATATATTCTCATATGATAAATCTCCTTTAACCATACGCGATGCAAGTCCAGAAAATATTATTGCTGTCAATGAATTTGTCAGAGAATATGCTGTATATGATAACCATGTTATGAAGGAGGAAACAATATATGGATAATATAATATCCGACTACCTGATAAACCAAGAAAAATATATAATTGATAATAAAATTAAACCGGAAGAAGAACAATACATGATGCCATCAATTAACAAGTCAGAAAAATCTATGTTTGATTTTATTATGGGATTGATTATGTAATTATAGTAAATAATCAAAACACGGGAATAGACAACTCCCAGTAAATGATAGATAAAGAAACGGCGCTAGAAACTAAAAAAGTTTCTAGCGTCATATTTTATTCCATCAAAACAACGGGGAC
>JBMNCR010000054.1:0-14582 GCA_049366695.1 Eubacteriaceae bacterium | reverse complement strand
AAAACTGGGGAATCTTAAATGCGCATTTTTGAGGAATTTTAGGTTGACATTTATAGCATTGTTTGTTCTTTTGAATACCCTCTGATAATGCTACCTTGCTTTGTATATAGTAGTACTTCAGATCCATTATATTTGAAAACATCATACTGATACCAAACTTTAAACCAAATTTATCTACAAGTTCTTCAAGGCTGTTCATGAACAGTAAATCTTTTGGAGAATGGTCGAGTTCTCTGATTATGGACACAATTGAATTTTCATAAAGTAACGTGATGGAGTAGTTGATGATTTTATTAATTTTATGCATATAAACGTTCAATAAGTCTTCATCCACTAAACTATTTGTACCTGAAAAATATACTATATAATAATTGTCAGAAGCACTCCATTTCTTTTTTGTTAGGTGATAGTGTACAATTTTTTCTTCTATAGAAAAGCCCTTTATTAACCTATCAATCCAATAGATTGAGTCTTCCGTTGAATCAATAAACTCCCTGCTTTTTTCTAACGCATCTTGGAGTTTTTTCACGATGTGATGGACAAGAGAAAGCTGACCTAATGTAAATGGTTTATTGATATCAATCAGGCCAACTAAACCAAATCTTTTTTCATTAACAAATATACTTGCCATGATTTGATTATGCTTATCTGTAACATTATGTTTATAAAAAAAAGGTGTTTTATTTGATATCAAAAAATTATGGGCTTTTCTTTGCTCTTCTATTGGGTGCTTATAAAATGGGGCATGACCTGTTGACATAACATCTTCCCAAATAGTTCCTTCATAATTTTTAGGAAGGTCCCCTGCCATCATGATAAAAACAAAAGAAGCATCAAACATAGCTATTGGATTCTCAAGAACAGTGGCGCCGATGTTTAATACATCCTGTAGGGGATTGTTTTTTACAATGGAATTTAAAAGCTTTAGGTTCCAAGATGTGTATTTTTCAAAGATATCTAGAAGACTATCGTAAATATCAATTAATTTAAATGAAGAACTAATGCAAATACAATTCATTTTCTTTCCTGTCATTTCTAAATTATAAGAACCTACACAAACGACATTATAATCTTTGAATTCATCAAATCGCTTAACAAATATTTCTGAATCAGTTACATACAAATAATCTTTAGAAAAAACAGTAGATTCCTGTTTTACTAATCTTGGTTGCTTAATATTAAGTTCAATTGAATCTTTAATTACCCCCTTTGGATTATACTGTTGAAGCTCATCCATAATAATGTGCATATTGATATCCATTGTTCACCTCGAATAAATGACTTTAGTTATTTTAAACAAAAACCAACAAATAATAATTCGATTATACACATAAATACAAAGTGATACAATAATAAAATTAACATGAATTACAAAATATAAATCATATAATCTAATTACAATTAAGAAAAATGCCAAAAATAGCGTGAATATTCTTTTGTTTTGATATTAAAGAAGGTGTATGGAAGTATCCATAAAATATAGCAGGGGCTTTGTTGTTTGTAGAAAATAACGAAAACACAGTTGTTTTTTCTAATTATTTAAACGATTACAAATAGGAATAGAGATATTATAATTAATCTATAAATACAATATGTATGCGCGTGCATATAAAATTCTAAGGTATACTGCAGTTACCAAAATTTTTAAGACGATTGAAGTGAATAACGAAGAATGATATGTGAAAATTCTTCTCATGTCAGCAAAAAAAAACCTAGGAGGTAGAAAATATGAGTACAAATAATAACCCCGCGTTGGAAAAGGCAACACTGCTTTTTCAAATAGATGCATCAGCAACACCCTTACCGTATGAGTTTGGAGGTGTTGAACAAGAAATCGATGGCTATCGTAAGAGCGCTTGGATTGGTATTCCTTTGCAGTGGTCGCCTATTTATGATGTATACGGACCAGACGCCGTAAAGTTCCTCAATTCTATTTGCACGAATAATTTTTCAAAACTTACTGAAAAGGGCCTGCGCCACGCAGTAATCTGCAACGACAAGGGTCAAATTCTAACCGATGGAGTAGTTATCCGTATTAGTGAGGATAGATACCGTACATACTGGCTTAACCCTCCCATTGATTACCTTCTTCAAAAGAGCGGAATGGATGTTCAAGGCGAGGATATGAGCGGGCAAGAATATTTTATTCAGATTGCTGGTGAAAAATCCTTGGAGATTCTTGAGGATGCATTCCAGAAAGACCTTCATGATATTAAGTTTGCTAGACACCGTAAAGAGAAAATGGACGGCAAAGATGTTGAGATCATCCGTTTGGGTATGTCAGGTAATCTAGCTTATGAGATACATGGTCCCATTGGAGAGTTCAATGATGTTTACAATAAGGTTTGGTCCAGTGGAGAGAAGTTTGGCGCTACAAAGTTAGGTATGCATGCCTACAGTTTGTTCAATCACACTGAAGCAGGTTTTCCTAATATCCATTTACATTATCCGATGCCTTGGTTCGAATCAGGTGAAGAAATGGCACAATATATGTATGCGCATCCACAGCTCTCATGGCAACAAATTAATCGTAAACTTACAGGTAGTATTGGGGATGATCTGGAGACACGCTTTATGACACCTTATGATGTGGGTTGGGATTTCTTGGTTAAATTTGATCACGAATTTACTGGTAGAGAAGCCCTTGAGAAAATAGCAAACAAGACAAGACGAACTCCAGTGACGTTGGAATGGAATGGCGATGATGTAGCCGCAGTTTTTGCTACAATGCTAAAAGCAGGTGAGGAAGCTTGTGAATATATTACAGGGGATACAGATTGCGAATATGTCAAGAACGCATTTAATGGAGTATTTGAATTCCGTGCCGATAAGGTTTTGTGTGATGGTAAAGAGATAGGAATTAGTTCAGGAAGGATGATATCTTATTACTACAATAGCATGTTATCTCTTGGATTTATTGATCCAGCATACGCTAATGAGGGGACTGAATTAACCCTCATTTGGGGTACTCCAGGTACAAAACAGATGAATATACGAGTAAAAGTTGCCAAATTCCCATACAACTCCGAATTTATTAGAAATGAAGACAGGGATGTTGAGGATATTCCACGATTTGGAGAATAATTAATAACAATAATTATTGGGTAAAATGATTCAACAAATATATACATAGTGTTTCTTTGGAATAAAATCACTTACTAGATAAAGGAAGTCTGCTGATCGTGTAGACTTCCCTTAATTTTTGATATATCAATAAGGTGTGTTAGTTTTTATAGTATTCATTATTAAATTTATTATATTTAAATACTGGAATTTATTTAAACTCTAGCAATATTAGATAGAAATGTATAAAAATTCATTATGTTTTTCTCATTATTTTTCCAATGACAAGAAAAAACAATTAAAATATAATGTCAACTGTATAAACTTATTAAATTTTAGCGGATTTATAAAAGTGTGGATATGGATGGGGGGATAAAAAAACTATAAATTTAACTAAGAAATTAATGACCGTCAACTGGCATTTATTAAATTAAATATTTGGAAGGAGATTTATTATGATAAATAACTGCTTATTGGTTAGATAATATCAAATCCCAAAAGGAGTTATATAGTGTTTTAGTACTACGTATATCACAAATGCTGAACCAACATACATGAAAAAAGAAAATAAAATAGCTCCTTTGAAGAGATGTTTTTTAAATCTACTTCTAATATTTGAGATATTTTATTTATTCTATAAATGAGTGTATTGCGATGTATATGCAATGCCTTTGACGTCAATGATAAACTTCGACCATTTAATAGATAATGATATAAACAATTGATTAGTTGGTGATTGTTCTGATCATGACTATTCCATATGGAAAGAATCAGTGGATGACACAAACATCTTAAATCTGTGGTGCTTTTTAGTAAATGCATTATGTGGTTTTCGTGGCAATCTTGATAATGTTGACTGGATATATCAGTTTGCTGTTTGCAGAATTCTAAAGCAAAATAGCTTTGAATGTAATATTGTTTCAGTAGCATGAAATTGTTGAAACAAGCGCTTATTCCGCATTTCATATTTTTTTCATTCAACAATTGTTCCAGCTTTTGTTTTTCTAACTGATGTTGAATAGGATAATCTTTATGTCTTACGATCAAAATGATAGAATCCTTGTATACCATGATTAAAGATTTTTGAAAGCAATGATGAATGTACTTTTTATAGGAAATGGATTCAATTGGTGTATTAAAGGGTAAAGGACAGTGGAAATTTACAACATAAAAATGGTCATAAATATCCCAACTTAATTTTTTCAAATGATAGGAAATAATTTTTTCATCTGAAATATTATCTTCGAGAAGATTCTTTAGAAAGTTAGTATTGTCTTCTATAATGGACATATAAGTGTCATTGCTCGAAAAAAATAATTTTAAACATTTCGTAACATGCCGAATAAGGTCAAGTTGAGCATTTGAAAAGGGGGCATTGATATCCACTGAACCAAGATTTGCATATAACTTGTTATTAATCCAAATGTGTGATGTGACGTATGTATGATCTTTATCTGTAGAAGGGTGGTATACATAAGGTTCACCTTTATTTGAAACTGCCTTTGTAGAATACTCTAGTTGTTCCTGCAAAGTAAAAAAGTTAGTGATTGTATACTCAGAATTTCCAACTATATCCCAAATAGTTCCTTTAGAAGGTTTTTGAAATTCGCCTGCTGATGTAATTAGGGTCATGCTATTATCAAAAATGGCGACAGGATTCTTTAACTTTTGAATAGCAATTTCTATAAATTCATCAATACTTTTATTTTCAATAATTGCAAGCAACATGTCCTGACTCCAGTTTTCATACGAAATCCAAAGATCCATTAGAATTTGAAATAACTTTTCTAGAGATAGTTCCTTTGATATCAAAAGAACTGTATCAGCATTTTTTGCAAAGGATTGAGAAATTTCGCAACCTATAAACAGAATATGATTTGGGTAATTATGACTAAAATCGACATCAAAAGACGTATCATCTACTAGATATAAAGTCGAGGGGTTGTACTTTGTATCTTCAGGGTCAAAAGATTGAATACGACTAAATTTGGCTTTGTTAGAAATAGATTTATATACTATTGGATTGTAGGAAAATAATTCTTCCACAAGTATACCCACAGTTAGTTCCATTGTACTCCTCTTTTCATATGTTTAAAGTTGACGAAAACGTATTAATATTTCTCATTATATAACCGATTACAAAAAAAAACAATGAGGTTATAATAAATTTATAATTACAATTTGTGTATATATACAAAAAATAATTTGCGGACGGCATACTGCAGATGCGGTCACAAATAAATTTTTGAGGAGATGGTAATATGTTTTATAAACCAGATAGCCCTGTTTACGAGGGTGCAACATTACTTTTCCCTATGGGACCTGCTAAAATTACGTACGAGTATACTGGAATTAAAGATGAAATTATAGCATCTAAGACTTCTGCTTGGATAGGAACACAATTAATGATGTCACCTATTTGTGACATAAAAGGATCAGATGCTGCAAAATTTTTAAATTCAGTTTGTGTAAACGATTTTAGCACAATGAAAGGGAAATCAATTCGTCATGCGGTAATGTGTAATGATAAAGGACAAGTGTTAACAGATGGTGTTGTTCTTAAAATTGCAGAGGATACTTTCCGAACTTATTGGCTTGATCCTATTATATCCTACTATGCAAATACCAGTGAATTAGAGGTTGAAGCTATCAATATAACAGGACAAGAGTATTTTATTCAAATAGCAGGAGAAAAATCCCTGGAAATATTAGAGAAAGCATGCGAATGTGATCTCCATGATATCAAATTTGCCAGACACCGTATGACAAAAATTGGTGATAAGGATATGAGAGTGTTAAGATTGGGAATGTCTGGTAATTTAGCTTACGAAGTCCATGGTTCTATAGAAGATTTTGATGAGGTTTATGCAAAAATCTGGGAGGCAGGACAATCATTTGGTGCAAAAAAACAGGGTATGCACGCTTATAGCGGTCCTAACCATACAGAAGCGGGATTTCCAAATATTTTGATACATTATCCAATGCCTTGGATGGAATCCGAACCAGAACTTGCAGAATATTTTATGAATAATCCTGCGTTAGGACTATATAATATGAATCGACGTTTACACGGAAGCGTAGGTGATGAACTTCAGAGCAGATTCGTAACACCCTATGATGTGGGTTGGGGATTCTTAGTAAATTTTAACCATGAATTCAGAGGAAAAAGCGCGCTAGAAGAGATAGCTAAAAATCCTCCAAGAACGGTAGTTACTTTAGAATGGAATGCAGAGGATGTAGGTGCAGTTTTTGCTACACAGTTTATGGGAAAAGAAGTTGAACCTTGTGAAAGAATTGATAAAGAAGTGGATATGTACTATCAGGAGAATATGTACGGTGGAGCTATATATCGTGCTGATAAAGTCATGGCAGATGGAAAATGGATAGGTAATAGCACAGGACGTATCTACAGTTACTATTACAATACAATGATTTCATTAGTTTTCATTGATTCTAAGTATGCCGAAGAAGGAAAAGAACTTAAAGTAATTTGGGGAACTCCGGGTACTCCACAAAAAGAAATTCGCGTAAAAGTTGCTCGTTTCCCATATGATCAAATGGTACGTAATGAAGATAGAGATGTGGAAGAAATTCCTCGTTTTGTTAAATAGCATATTTTAATAATAGTAATTTATAAGTAATAATTGTGAAATTTAATACTTTTAAATAGCTGAAAAATAATGAGGTATGGCTTAAGGCGAAAAAGGATACGTAATTATAGTATATGTTGACGTAATTTTACCTTTAAGCTATACCAATCAAAGAAATACAGTTTTCACTTAATATTTCACTAATTTTCTGTTATACGATTACTTTACTCGCAATTATTTTTGCATGAACAGTTTTTTGTCTACTATATGAACCAAGTCATATTTTTTTAGATTCTGGTTTTATTTACAAAATCTATCCAACTCAATCTGTTCCTATGTTATATAGGGTCCTTTAAAATAACCGCTACTTTGGTGCTACTTAAACACTTGCCGAATGATAAAGTAGTTAATAAACATTATGGAATAATACATATATGCAAGCACAATTGCAAGTTGATTACAAATGAATAAGTATACAATCTATACTCCTATTAATTGATTGAGTCAGTTAATAGAAGTGAATATCTACAAAAATTGATTTTTGCTAAAAAGCAGAGAGTATATAAAATAAAAAAATATTAAAGCAATATAAAAATAAATATGGTAATATGTGAATATATGTAAGTCGAGATTTGTGAAATGGATTTACTGTTTAAGAAGAAAAAAAGGAGGGACATTATATAATGGAAGATAAACGTAAAGGGCTAGGTACGTTTGAAGGTGTTTTCACTCCAACTATTTTAACAATACTAGGGGTTATTATGTTTATGCGTTTAGGTTGGGTAGTTGGGAATACCGGTATTGTAGGTGCTTTAGCTATTATTATTTTAGCGCACATTATTACAATAGCGACATCTTTATCCATGTCTTCAATGTTAACAAATATAGAAATTGATGCCGGAGGAGCATATGCGATTGTATCTAGGTCGTTAGGATTAGAAATAGGTGGAGCGATAGGAATTCCTCTTTATTTCTCACAAGCTATATCCGTTGCTTTTTATATTACAGGTTTTACTGAATTATGGTCTTCTTTTTTTGAACATCCTACTTGGTTGGTTGGATTCATTCTTTGGGGAATTTTAACTATTTTATCAGTGATAAGTGCTAGATTAGCTTTTAGAATACAATATCTTATTGTAATTGCAGTATGTCTTTCTATTGTGTCATTTATACTTGGACCTTCAATCAATCCAGGAAGCCCAGTATTGATTGGAGAGTTTCAACAAAGTGGATTCTGGGAAAGTTTTGCAATATTTTTCCCCGCAGTTACTGGTGTCTTAGCAGGAGTTACAATGTCAGGTGAACTAAAAAATCCTAGGAAGAGTATTATTAATGGAACATTAGGAGCTGTATTTACAGGGTTTATAGTATATATTTTTGTTGCAATATGGTTCTCAAAACAAGCTCCTGTAGAATTATTACTTTCTGACAATGCAATAATTTTGCAATTAGGAAAATACAAGTTTTTAATTATCGCTGGTATCATGGGTGCTGTAATATCATCCGCTTTGTCTACTTTAGTAAGTGCGCCTAGAACTTTAGCTGCATTAGCACAGAATAGATCAGTTCCATTTTCAAAATTCTTTGCGTCAAAGGCTTCAAATAATGAACCGCGCAACGCAATTATTGTTTCATCATTACTATCTTTGGGTGTGCTATTAGCAAGTAATTTAGACGGTTTAGCTGAATTATTAACATTATTCTTTTTAACTACATATTGTATGATAAATGTCGTTGTTTTGATAGAGCAAGCAATAGGAGTAATGAGTTATCGTCCGCGATTTCGCATATCGATATTTATTCCCATAGTTGGGCTAATTGGATGTTTATTTACAATGATACTTATTAATAAAGTGTTTACCATAGTTACTTTTTTTATAGTTATTATTATCTACTATATTTTAAAAAGAAAAGATTTAGTATCTCCTTGGGGAGACGTTAGAGGAGGAGTATTTATATCTTTAGCAGAGTGGGCTGCCCAAAAATCTATGTCCATGCCCTATCATCCAAGATTGTGGAAGCCTTCGATTGTTATTCCCATTGAAAATCCGCATGATTTTAAAAGAGTATCACGTTTTATTAGAAACTTAATATACCCTTCAGGTAGAGTCTATTACTTAACTATCAAGGACATAAATAATGATCAAGAAGAGGAAAAAGAAAGTATAAATGAAGTAATGGAACCATTAAAAAAAGAAAATTTATTTGCTCAGCAGATTTTTATACGTAGTGGTAATTACAATCAAAATTTAAGTATTATATTACAAAGTTTAGTAAATGTATTTCTTCCGCCAAACACAATATTTTTAACCATTAGTGAAGATTTAGAAAAAAGAAAGAAACTTAAAGATGTATTGATTAGTTTGGAAGACATTAAACAAAATTTGGGAATATTATGTTTACATGCCCACAATAAGTATGGTTTTGGACAAGAAAAGGATATTCACTTATGGTTGCGTGATAAAAGTACAAATTATAACTTAGGAGTTTTATGCTCTATTCAGATAATGAAAAATTGGCATGGAAGATTAACCCTATGCAGAGTAGTGGATAGTATCTCGGAAATAAAACAGATAGAAGAAGACTTGTCACGATTTGTGGAACATGCAAGATTACCAATTGATACAAACATTTGTGTTAAAGTAGGTAGTTTCTATGATGCAATTAAAACGCAATCTACGGATTTAAATATTATTGGTATGCCTGAATCTTTTGAACAAATTGAAGAAATTATCGATATGGTTCCTGCTAGTATCTTATTAATAGAAGATTCGGGTTTAGAAAATGCATTAGTTTGATTCTGTTAATAGTTAATAAAATGGATTAGTTTGCTTTTAAACTACCAATTGTCTCATCATAGCGATTTATTAAGTTGGTCCAGTCATATGGTGAGGCAAGTTTTTTATAACTCTTTTTTCTAATCACACTAATATTGATTATTGCATATCTTAATTTATCAACTAATTCATTAAAATTTTCATAGAATATTTCAGGGTTCTCATCAAGATTATATAAATCTGGATAGGTTAAACGTTTTGGTAAAATGGGATAACTACCGCTATACACTGCTTCCATGACACTTATACCAAAAAAGTCATGGTTAGATGTTACAGGAAGGATATCAGAAGCGAGTAACCATGACAAATAATTGTGACCACTAAGGCACCCTGATTTTATAATTTCTGCATCTAGGATTTTAAAAGCTTCATTAAATATTGCTGGAGAATTTTTATATGATTCGCCTAGAATCGCAACTTTAAATCGCAGACCTTCTTTTTTTAATATAAAAAGAGCATTAAAAAAGTCTTCGGGATTTTTATCGAATTCCCATCTATGATTCCAAAGAATAAGGGGTAAATCTTCTGTATATACTTTTTTGTCGCCTTCATCAATTATTTTTAAGTTAATACCGATGGGCAGAACTTCTGACTTTTTATAAAGATAATCAATTATTCCTGTGTGTTTATAATCAGGCATTTTTTTAAGAAGATTTTCTAAGGCAATATAAAAAGAATTCATATTGTAATGAGAGTTGAAAAATACGTGATCAGAAGCTAAAGCAGTTGTATAATTCATAAACCCAAAATTAATATCTCTTTGAAGCTCTTTATCTTTACTATTTGCTTTCCATGGATAGGTCAATTGATTTTCATGGAAATATACTGCTATAGAGACAGAAGGTTTTATTTTTTTTCTAATTAGTGAAATAAAGGTCGTTAAATCTATCATATCAGTGGCTAAAATAATATCTGGATCAAAATCTAAAGACATAAATTCTTCAGCTAAGGTAACAGCTCCACCATACATTCTCCATTTCCAAAATTGTCCTTTCATACTTAGTATTTTAATATTATGTGAGCTGTATTTTTTATATTGTTTAGCCCAAGATGCATGGGATCCAGAAAAAAATGGTTCAATTATTAATATATTCTTTGTCATGATGTACTCCTCTGTAGTATTCTATACTTGCCAATTTCAATAGTATTCATTGCTTGTTTCATTTTATTAATTAATTTCAAAAAGATCTCTTAGTGCTCTATTTTATCATATCTACAATTTTCATCAAGTTGAGATTATGAGGTGGTCAGGGCAATCGCGTGAAAAAATAATGCAATACTTAGTTTCATAATACGCCTATATACCCTAAATAATATTTTGATTTCAACAACTGCTCATGCCATCGTGGTAATTAGGTAGGTGGTATTATAAAAAATAAAATCGGTAGCATTTATTATATTTTAAGGAATAATTAAGCTTCTTATATTATATTGAGAATGCTTAAGTAATCTTTAATATTTATTAAGAAACTAGGAGGTTAAGTATGAGATTGTTAAAACATGGTATTAAAAGTTTGATTCGTCGCCCGGTAAAAACAGTAATGCTATTCACTATACTGGTGATTGTTTTTAATTTAGTATTTACAGGATTTATAATTCAAAATAGCATTGATGAATCGAAGGATTATATAAGATATCAAATAGGGGCGGCTGTTGAATATCAGATGGATTACACATCAGCAATGGTTAATGGGGAAAGACCACCAGAATTGTCAATAGATGTTGCTGAAAAAATAGGTGAGAATAAATATGTCGATACTTATTTTATTACAGAAAATTCAAATGTTAGCTCAGAAAATATGGAACCAGTAGAAACTCAAGAATCTGGTGGAGGATTTATAAGAAGTGCTAGTGATTTTACGTTGAGTGGATCTAATAAAACAACTCCTTTAGATTTTGAACAAGAAAGCGTCACTTTAGTTGAAGGGGAAATGTTATCTGAAGATAATTTGGAAAATGGAGATTATGTAGTTTTAATTTCAGAGGATTTAGCAAATGAAAATAATTTGCGTATTGGTGATACCGTAAGCCTTGAAAAAGCTAATATGAATAATCGATTTAATGATACAGATACAGAGACTAGCACTTTTGTAGAAGATTTTGAAATAATTGGTATCTATGAAGCTATAGAAGAAGACTATAGTGCAAATACATTGTTTGCTTCTTTGGCTGTTACTAATGAGATAAATGGCACAAGTGGAAGTGATGCTACAACTGCAACTATTATTTATCTTCTCGATGATCCAATGAATGTTGAACAATTTAAAGAAGAAGTGTCTCCGTTATTAACATCTGAGTATCATACTCTATATTCTAATGATGATACATATGAAGAATTAACAGCTCCTTTAGATTTAATTTCATTAATAGCCACAATATTGATTTGGGTTGTATTTATTGCAGGAGCAGCAATAATACTAGCTATCGTTACAATTTTTGTTAGAGATAGAAAATATGAAATAGGGTTATTATTATCCAGCGGTGAAGGAAAAGTTAAAATTGTTAGTCAATTCATCCTAGAAATGGTTGTAGTAGCGGTAATAGCATTTGTTTTATCAGTAGGTACAAGTAATATAGCTTCAAATCAAGTAAGTAATTGGATAGTCGAAAATCAATTGGTTGCTGAAAGCAGCAGCGATGCAGGCATGTTTCAAATGAGAGGACAAAGATCGGCAAATACCACATCTGTTTACGGTGATGTTAGTATGGATAATGTAGCTGATGAATTTAACGTATCAATTAGTTCATCTGTAATGATTAATCTATTATTTGTTAGTATGGGGTTGGTACTTATAGGTTCAACCATACCATTATCTATTATTATGAGTTACAATCCAAAGAAAATTTTACAAGATTATTAATAAAGGAGGTTTATGTATGAGTGAATTAATATTCCAATTGAAAAATATAAATTATGGATATGTAGATGGTGGCAAAAAACGTGTAATTTTAAAAGATTTAAGTTATGACTTCGAGCGAGGTAAATTCTATACCATATTGGGACCTTCAGGTAGTGGAAAATCTACATTGCTTGCTATAGCATGTGCACTAGATAATCCAGAGAAAGGAAATGTTATATATGAAGGAGAAGATATTAAGAAACTCGGTTTTACAAAATTTCGACGTAATAAAATAGCGATAATATTCCAAAAGTATAATTTAATGGATTATCTTACTGGGGTTGAAAATGTGGAATCAGATATGATGATTATGGATAAAAAAGTACCTGGTGATATGAGAAAAATTGCATATAGTATTTTAGAAAAAGTAGGAATTGTTAAGACAAAAGCAGATAGAAGGGTTACAACATTATCAGGTGGAGAACAACAACGTGTAGCTGTTGCTCGAGCACTATCAACAGATGTCGATTTAATATTAGGTGATGAGCCTACTGGGGCATTAGATACAGCTACAGAAAAAGAAGTTATTGGACTGTTTACAACTTTAGCACATGAATATGATAAAACAATTATTTTAGTTACTCATTCCGATGATGTGGCAAGCCAGAGTGATATAAAGTTAAGACTAAAGGATGGAAAGTTATTCGAGGAAGAAATGTAATTAAATATTATATAGAAAAAATTAAATTACTTTGACAAAAAATAAGGGAGTTGAATAGAGAATGTCAGATAAAAAAAGTTTCTTAGAGTCTATAGCGATGGATAGTGAAAAACCAGAGAGCTTTAGTGAAGAAAGTTTTGAAAATGTAGATCCCAATATAACAAAGAAAAAATATATAGGCATAGGTGTGGCATTAGTTGTGTTAATTATAGCAGTATCTTCAATCATGTATATTACTAGTCGAGTAACTGTCCCGGATATGACGGGATGGGATATAAATGAAGCATATGAATGGGCTCAAAAGAATAGTATTAATCTCGTAATAAATGATATATACGATTTTGATGTAGAGGAAGATATGTTAATATCTCAAGAAGAAGAATCAGATAAAAAAATTAAGAAAAATTCTTCAATGACAATTACAGTATCTTTAGGACCAGATGGAGATGAAAGCATAGAATTTCCAGAAATAGAAACAATGACTGCTAGTGAAATCGAAAGTTGGATAGAGGAGAATAAGCTATCGGGGGCAAAAATTGAAACAGAATATAGTGATTTAGTTGAAAAAGATAGCGTGATTAGTTATGAACTATTGGATGGTACTGAAGATGATTTTAAGAGAAAAAGCAGAGTAACAATTAGCATTTCTGATGGAGCAGAAGAGTTATCAGAAACTGTAACTGTACCAGATTTTTCCAACGGTCAAGTGGCTCAAGTAATTACTTGGGGAAGTGAAAATGACGTATCAATAAATATTGAAGAAGTTTTTGACGAATATGTAAATTCGGGATTAGTAGTTTATCAAAGTGTAACTAAAGAAACAGAAATGATGCGAACAGATGAATTAACAGTAAAAGTATCTAAAGGTGAGGCAATCACAGTACCAAATTTTACATCAATGGAAAAAACTCAAGCAGAAGAATGGGCAAAGTCAAATAATGTTACATTAACAATAAGAGAACGGTATAGTGATTCTTATAATTCAGGGAAAATATATAGTCAAAGTGTCTCAAGTGGAAAAAAAATCGTCAGTGGTGACGAAATAGTTATTTATTATTCTCTAGGAAAAGTCGATGTATCGAGTTTTATTGGTAAAACAAAACTAGATATTCTGCAATGGAGAGATGCAGTTAACGAAAACCATGGAAGTATAACAGTTGTATTTTCTGAAGAATATGGAGAATCAGGAACTTATGGAAAAATTGTAGAACAATCGGTTTATGATGAAATAGTAGAAACAGGTACAACTATTAATGTTGTAATTTCAAAAGGGATGAAAATAGTAGTTCCTGATTTATCGTCAAAAACTGAAAATGAAGTAAATGAAATTGCAAAGGAAATGGGATTAAGGTGTTTATTTGATTATCAATATAGCGAACTAATTAATCCAGAAGATTCGACATCTGATGCAGTAGTAGAAAAAGGTAAGGTTATCAGTCAATCAATTTCTGCAAATACTATTATATCCGATAATGACAAAGTGACAGTAGTTATTTCTTTAGGAAAACAATAAGTTTTTTTATTATAGAAG
>JBMNCR010000053.1:0-61685 GCA_049366695.1 Eubacteriaceae bacterium | reverse complement strand
ATTCATATGGATTACAATTAGTTAGTCATATGCACTTCGAATCTGTAGAAAAAGCCATAAATGATGGAATTGATATTCGTTCTACAACAAGTGTAATCGAAAAAGTGTTAGATAGAAAAAGAGTTGCTGATACTGATATAGGGAAAAAACTAAATAGACAAATTTATTTTTTAGAAATGCTAATCCATGCCTATAGAAAAGGTATTATTAAAGAGAAACTATAAGAATTCTTTGCAATATTTATACTTTTTAACAGCCAAAGAGGAGCACACAGTCTCCTCTCTTTTATTAGTTAAATTTTATCGACTTCTTCGTCTTCCTCTTATTTTTTTTGCTTTGGCACGTTCTATATTTATTCTATTACCTTTAATAGTATTTTTTTGCATCAAATCTATAACTTCCTCTGCATATTCCTTAGGAATATCAACAAAGGTATAATTATCATAAATATCTATATCTCCAATTTTACTACCGCTAATACTTGTTTCACTAGCTATTGATTTAACTACATCCCTAGGATTAATCTTTTTATTCTTCCCAATATTAATAAACATTCTAACCATAGAGCTGTCTTTATTTGGTCTTCTAGATTTTTTTTCCTGAATTTCAATTAATTCTTTCTCAGGTAACTCTAATTCCATTTTTAACAACGCTGCAGCAATTTCGATAGATTGAAAATCCTCACCTTCGATTAATTTTTCTAAAATACTAATATATCTATTTAAATCTCCTTTTTCAATAACACTTTTTATTTTTTTTAGAAATCCCTCAATTTTAACTGTTTCAATTTCGCTAATTGAAGGGATAGGATGACGATTGATTTTCTTCTTAGTATAATTTATAACATTTTTTAATAAATAAAAATCTCTTGGAGTAACTAGAGTAAACGCCGATCCGGATCTTCCTGCTCTACCTGTTCTTCCAATTCTATGGACATAGTATTCTTCGTGAGATGGCATATCATAATTGAAAACAATCTCTACATCATCTATATCTAGCCCTCTTGCAGCTACATCAGTAGCTACTAAAATTTCTATATCACTTCTTCTAAATTTAGCAATTACATTCGTCCGAATAGATTGTTTCATATCTCCATGAATTTTATCTACACTATAACCTCTAGTTTGTAAATTATCTGTAACTTCATCTACCTTTTTTTTGGTATTACAAAACACTATTGATAATTTTGGATTATAAACATCGATTAGCCTTGTAAGAACTTCTAATTTATCTTTTTCTTTTATTTCTATATACATTTGTTCTACATTAGGTGTTGTTAATTCTTTATGCAATACTTTTAATATCTTTGGATCTTTTTGATACTTATTTATAATTTCTAATATTGCTTTTGGCATAGTAGCTGAAAACAAAAGGGTTTGTCTTTCTGATTTCACACTCTCAATTATTTTTTCTATCTCTTCTCTAAAACCCATATTTAGCATTTCATCAGCTTCATCAAGCACAAGCAACTCAAGATTGCTTAATTTTAACGTTCTTCTATTAATATGATCTATTATTCGTCCAGGTGTACCTATAACTATTTGCACCCCTCTTTTCAAACTATTAATTTGTCTATCAATAGATTGTCCACCATAAATAGGCATTACTTTAATGCCATGTTTATATTTAGCTAACTTCGATACTTCTTCGGACACTTGAAGTGCCAATTCTCTTGTAGGACATAGAATAAGTGCTTGAGTATTTTTCATTTCAGGATTTACCTTATCAAGGATTGGAATACCAAAAGCTGCTGTTTTTCCCGTTCCAGTTTGTGCTTGACCTACAATATCTTTATTTGCCATAACTTCTGGTATTGCCAATTGTTGTATAGGTGTCATCTCTTCAAAACCCATATCTTTAACTGCCCTTTTTATTTCCAGGCTACATTCTAAATCTTCAAATTTGATTTGTTCCATTTAATCATTCCTTCTACATATATTTTTAAATATTAATGATATTATTAAATTTATTTTAATTATTCCACTTTTTCGTAGCAATTAAACAATTAATATTAAACATCTACTTATTATTGTATAAAAAAAAAGTTGTGTCAAGCTTATGACACAACTTTTATGCTAAACCAATTTGTTTTCTGTAAGTATTTTAGAAAATAGTTTCTCGTGAGAATCTGTTGTTTCTTTCTTATTATATAATTCTCCATCTTTAACTATTTGCAATATTGCATTTTTATCAGAAAAATTATATCCCTTAGTATACAAGACATTTCCTTCTGCAATAGGCCATATTGCTTCTCCAGCTTTTTCTAGATCCAAACCAAAATACTCTGGAACCTGTTTAATTATGTTTTCTGTAACTTCAGCTATACTATTGTATTTTGATTCTACGCCTAATTCAACAGCTATATCTTTTAACACCATCCAATTTTCTTTGCCTATTAATGATGGTATTGCTGTATTTATCTTTTGTATTCTTCTTTCAGTATTTGTATATGTTCCAGAAGTCTCCGCATAACTTACAGCAGGAAGAACTACATCAGCTTTTTTAGCCGTTTCTGTCATATATAGGTCTTGAACCATTAAAAACTCTAGGTTGCTTAAGTCAATATCCTGTATATCTTCTCCAAATATAAACAATGATTTCAATTTATTTTCTTTAATTGCAGAAATAATTTCTTTATTGTCTTTATCTACGCCCATATCTACTAGACCTTGACTATTATTTTTAGGTTTTAGTTGGATAATTCCACTTCTTGCCTTACCAATATGACCTGAAATAACAGCGATGTCTGCTATCATTTTTGCTCCGTCGCTTGTAATATTATTCTGGTCAAAAACAATCAGTGCTTTTTTAGATTTTGTGTATATTTCAACAAGTTGTTTAGCTTCTTCGCCAACTTCAATATCTTTTAAGCTGGCTTTTAATTCATCAAACCCAACAACATTTTTAGGTTCGCATCCATTATCTATTAATCCCTTTGCTACTTGTTTCAAGAAATCCATATTATTATCAGTACATATTTTCTTATGAGCCCAACTGTCAGCATGTGATGCAAATGGATTTATTACAACTAATTTAACACCTTTTGCTACAGCATTTTTTATCTTTATTCCAACTATAGGATGATCTTTCATTATGTCTGAACCGATTAATACAATTGTCTCAGTTGCTAGCAATTCATCAAAAGTATTTGTAGAAGCATCATAACCTAATACATTTTCTATTCCACCATACACTCTATTAAATGAAGTAATATTATCAGTCTTTAATCCTTCTTTAGCGATTTTTTTCGCTAAATATATTTCTTCATTAGTGTTTCTATCTGAAACAGCTACTGCAACAGAATCGCTTCCATTTAACATTGCAATACTTTGAGCTTTTTTAGCAGTATATCTAATAGCCTCATCCCAAGATACTTCTTGAAGTTCACCTTCTTTTCTTATCATAGGAGCCTTGATTCTCAAATCTTTCTGAGCTGTATCATATCCAAATCTTCCTTTTACACACAGAAGACCATCATCAACTTTACTTTCTTTATCAGGTAATGCTTTATATATCATATCTCCTCTAGTATTAAGATTAATATTACAACCTACACTACAATGAGAACATACTGTACTCGTTTCATTAGTTCTTAATGGCACAGATTTTTCTATTTGAAGTCTTTCTTGTAGTGCTCCAGTAGGACAGACAGCAACACATTGACCACATGCAATACAGTTTGTATCAGCTAAATTCAAATCTAAGGCTGGTCTTACTACTGTATCAAATCCTCTATCCACTAATCCTAGAGCTTCATTATCCATTACTTCATTACATACTCTAACACATAATCCACATAGTATACATTTATCACTGTTTCTTACGATGAAAGGATGTGCATCATCTTGTTCACGGTGATGTACTTCTCCCGCTAATTTTTCTGGTTTTACATCATATTGATTTGCATATTCGATTAACTTACAGTCAAGAACATCGTGACATCCACATTCTAGACATCTCTTTGCATCGTCTATAGCCTGTTCTTCTGTATATCCTGCTACTATTTCTTCAAAATTACTTTTTCTTGCTTCAGGTGATAAATGCTGCATATGTGGTCTATTCGCTTTAGTTCGATCAATAAAATCTTCTTCTGTTAAGTCATCCCTTGTTACAACATACGGTTTCACATATGGCACTACTTCCCCAGCTAAGTAACCATCTATTACATCAGAAGCTTTCTTGGCATCTCCTATTGCTTCGATAGCTATTCCTGCACCATCATTAATAGCATCTCCACCTGCAAATACACCATCCATACTAGTTAAAAATGTAGATTCATCAGTCGAAATTGTTCCTCTATTTGTAGACTCTAACGCTTCTAATCCAGCCATATCAACCCCTTGACCTATAGCTGCAATTACAAGGTCTACATCCAGCACTTCTTCTTCTCCTTCGATAGGAACAGGTCTTCTTCTTCCGCTTTGGTCTGGTTCACCTAATTCCATTTTCTGCAATCTTACTTTTGATGCTTTACCATTTTCCTCAATTATTTCTATTGGACTTACTAAAAACTTAAACTTTACGCCTTCTTCTTCAGCTTCTACAATTTCGACCATTTCTGCAGGCATTTGTTCTTTTGTTCTTCTATATATAACATAAACTTCTTTTGCTCCAAGTCTTACTGCTGTTCTACATGCATCCATAGCAGTATTACCACCACCAACAACAGCTACCTTATTGCCTATTTGTAAGTCTTCATTAAGCATGGCTCTTCTTAAAAAATCAATTCCTCCAATTACACCATCTAATTCTTCACCTTTGCATCTCATGTTCGAACTTTTCCAAGCTCCTATGGCAACATATACTGCATCGTTTTGCTTTCTTAGATGTTCAAAATCTATATCCTTACCTATTTTTATATTATTTACTAATTCTACACCCATTTTTTCAATAACTTCTATTTCACTGTCAACAATATCTTTTGGGAGACGATATTGAGGTATTCCGTATCTTAACATACCACCCATCTTTGGCATAGCATCATAAATTGTCACTTTATGACCTTTTTTAGACAAATAATATGCAGCGGTTAATCCACCCGGACCCCCTCCGATAATAGCAACTTTCTTACCTGTACTTGCTTGAATTTCAGGAACAAACATTTCTTCACTCATCATATCCATATCTGCTGCAAATCTTTTTAACCATGCTATAGATATTGGTTCTTCAACTAATTGTCTTCTACATGCATCCTCACATGGATGGGGGCATACCCTACCTATGCTACCAGGTAATGGAAGTTGTTCTTTGATAAGTTTTAATGCCTCCGCATGCTCTCCATTAGCAATAAGACCTACATACCCTTGACAATCCGTTTCTCCAGGGCAAGCTAAAACACATGGTGCTTTACAATCTCCTGTATGGTCAGATAGCAATAATTCTAAAGCAGTTCTTCTAGAATTTCTTACTCTTTTTGTATCTGTTGATACTACCATGCCATCACTCGCCATAGTAGCGCATGATCTAAGAAGTTTTGGTATACCTTCTACCTCAACTACACATAAACCACAAGAACCGTAAATTTTTACACGTTCATCGTAACACAAAGTTGGTATTTCTATACCATTTTCCTGTGATATTTGCAATATGGTTTGACCTTTTTTACCCGTAACTTCTTTTCCGTTTATATTTAATCGTATTAAAGACATTTTTTTCACTCCCACCTATTTATTGCACTTCTACTGCATTGAATTTACATACTTCATAACATTTTCCACACTGAATACATAGCTCTTGATCTATAACATGTGTAGCTTTTTTCTCTCCAGAAATTGCTCCAACAGGACATTTTCTCTTACATAATCCACATCCTATACAATTTTCTTCTTGTATATTAAAATGCAATAGATTTTTGCATTGTTTTGCAGGACATTTTTTTTCATAGATATGTTTCTCATATTCATCTCTAAAATAACGAATTGTACTAAGCACAGGATTTGGTGCAGTTTGTCCAAGACCACATAATGATCCATCTTTTATCTGTATTGCCAAGTCTTCTAATAATTCTATATCCCCGTCTTTTCCATCACCCTCAACTATCCTTGTTAAGATTTCTAACATTCTCTTAGTACCTAGTCTACAGTGAATACATTTACCACAAGATTCTTTTCTCGTAAAATCTAAAAAGAAACGAGCCATCTCTACCATACAAGTAGTTTCATCCATAACTACCATACCGCCAGATCCCATTATAGCACCAGTTTTTACAATAGATTCATAATCAACAGGCGTATCTAGCAAATGTGCTGGAATACATCCTCCTGAAGGACCGCCCATTTGAACAGCTTTAAACTCTTTATCGTTAAGTATACCTCCGCCAATACCAAAAATAATATCTCTAATAGGCATTCCCATAGGTACCTCTACTAACCCACCATTCTTAATCTTTCCAGTTAGTGCAAAAACTTTTGTTCCTTTGCTTTTTTCAGTACCAAATTTTGCATATTCAACTCCACCATTAGACAATATCCAAGGAACATTGGCAAAAGTTTCTACATTGTTAATGTTTGTTGGTTGATCCCAATAACCTTTTTGTGCTGGGAAGGGTGGTTTTAATCTAGGCATCCCTCTTTCACCTTCTAATGAAGCAATAAGAGCTGTTTCTTCACCACAAACAAATGCTCCTGCACCCGCTTTAATTCTTAGACTAAAACTAAAATTACTACCAAATATATCTTTACCTAATATACCTTTTTCTTTTGCTTGCTTAATAGCTTTTTCGAGTCTTATGATAGCAAGTGGATATTCTGCTCTAACATAAATAATACCTTCTTCTGCTCCAATTGCATATCCACCTATCATCATACCTTCAATAAGTTTATGTGGATCTCCTTCTAAAACACTTCTATCCATAAATGCTCCTGGATCACCTTCATCAGCATTACAAACCATATATTTAGGTTTACTTGTAGATTGAAGAGCTGCATTCCATTTAAACCATGTTGGAAATCCTGCCCCGCCTCTTCCTCGCAAACCTGATGTTTTTATTTCTTCTATAACTTCTTGCTGTGTCATATTAAGTACGCATTTTTCGACGGCTTTATATCCTCCCATTTCCAAATACTCATCAATATTTTCTGGATTAATAATACCACAATATTCTGTTGCAATTTTATGTTGTTTATCCCGATTAGCTGAGTCTTCCTCACTAATCACTAGATCAGTGTCATTTGCCGTCTCTTTTATTATTTCATTAACCTTTTCAGGACTTACTTTAACAAATGTTTGTTTCTTGCCTTTGTCATCAATAACTTCCACTATTGGTTCTAAGTAACACATGCCATTACATCCAGCAATTTGCAAATCAGCATCAATATTATTATTTTCTAATTCTAATTTTAATTGATCATATACTTTGCTAGCACCTGCAGCAATACCACAACTGCCTAATCCTACAATAATTTTCATTCTATTATGCCCCCTTTTCATTTGAATGATTTTTTTTAATTTCTTGTATTATTTCTCTAGCTTTTTGGGGAGTCAATTTACCATAAGTTTCACCGTTTATCATCATTACAGGAGATAAACTACAACATCCTAAGCAAGCTACATTATTTAAAGTAAACAAGTTGTCCTCAGTTGTTTCACCTTCTTTTATTTGTAGTTCTTCACAAATAGCTTCTTCAATTGATTTAGAACCATTAACATGACAGGCTGTCCCTTGACATAACATAATCAAATATTCTCCAACAGGATTTAATCGAAATTGAGTATAAAATGTAGCAACTCCATAAACTTTTGCAGGTTTAACTCCTGTTTTTTCTGCTACATAATTTAATACAGACATTGGTAAATACCCATAAAT
Organism: Eubacteriaceae bacterium; assembly: GCA_049366695.1. Classification (GTDB taxonomy): domain Bacteria; phylum Bacillota; class Clostridia; order Eubacteriales; family Alkalibacteraceae; genus JBMNCR01. The sequence continues at coordinate 53,881 of JBMNCR010000053.1, read as the reverse complement.
TTCTTGAGCATTTTGTAGAATAGTTATTAAACTACCTTTTATATTTTCATATTTCTTTAAAACATCATCTAATCTAGTAAAATCAATATTGTCGTCTTTGAATTCCACTTTTAATACATTCTTGTTTCCGCAACATTCCATTTTCAAAACTCCTCATATATATTTTTTACACTCCCATTAATTTGTACAAATATCTACATACTTCTACTGTAAATACAAATATATTATATCACCCATTATTCTCTTTGTTATTATTATTTTTAATGCATACGTTTTCATACTGTTATGCATCAAGTAATGGGTATGCTGACAACTTGTATATACGAGTTGTGCAAGTTAATCTATTTATATCATATCCGTATTTACACTGTAAACCTTAATTTTTTTATTAACAAAGATGCATGCACAATTCAGCTTGAGTCCCAGCCATTATTGTTATTTTATGTATATATTCCTCTATTTATCTGCTATTTTATCATATTTTAGTTATTAAATGTAATTTAATATATAATTTAATAGCTATTCTATAGCAAAGTTCGTTTGTCAATAATTTTTCTATCTATCAGATATCTACTATACAACATAGCATTAAGATTTTTAAATCTTCGACATTACATAAGCAGCCAAAATCAAGGAGCGGATAGTGTTTCCCATATATATGAAACTCATAATAAAGTTAATAACTACCAATTCAGATTTTTCTAATATTCTGCATGACTATTTAGAATTTATATTAAAAATATATCAGACCTCCAAATAAAAGCCTGATATATCAACTAAGTACATCTTATATTAAAAATAAATTTAACTATCCATTCCTTTTCTAAGTTCTTCAACAAATTCTTCTACTTTATTAATTATCGTGTTATCTGGTATTCCTTCTTCAATTTTTTTTATAATTGCACTACCGACTATCAATCCATGTGACAATCCCTTTAATCTCTTTATTGATTCTACATCTGATATTCCAAAACCTATTGCCAAAGGTAAGTTTGTATAATTATTAACCTTTTCCATAAATGTTTCAATGTCTCCAAAATCTTTTCTCATTCCCGTTACGCCCAATGAAGATATACAATATACAAATCCTGTTGCTTCCTTTACTATATTCTTTATTCTTTCTTCCGATGTAGGAGCTACCAACGGAATTAAATCAATATTATACTCTTTTAAATATTCTTTAAATGTTTCTCTCTCTTCTAAAGGTAGATCTGGTATGATTAGACCATCTACTCCACAATTATGACAATTATTGATAAACTTAGTTATACCATAAGCATATATTGAATTAAAATACAATAAAAAAGCTAAAGGTATTTGTGTTTGTTTTCTGATATTATTTACTAATTTAAAGACCTTATCAATATTTATACCATTTGACAAAGCCCTCGTTGCAGCTCTTTGTATAACAGGTCCATCTGCTAGTGGATCAGAATATGGTATCCCTAACTCAATAATATCTGCCCCTGACTTTTCCATGGCATAAACTAATTTTTCAGTTGTATTACCATCTGGATCTCCAGCTGTAACATATGTGATTAATGCTTTTTTATTCTTTAATTGTAACTCTTTAAATTTTTTCGTTATTTTGCTTGCCATTAATCTTCCCCCTTTATAATTTCGGATACTGTATAAACATCTTTGTCCCCTCTACCTGATAAATTTAAGATTATTATCTCTTCTTTCTTTGTTTTAGGAGCTAATTTTATTAAATGTGCTAACGCATGTGAACTCTCCAATGCAGGAATAATACCTTCGCATTCGCTTAATAGTTTAAAAGCATCCAAAGCCTCTTTATCAGTTACAGATACATATTCTACTCTTCCAATATCATTTAAATATGAATGCTCTGGTCCAATACCAGGATAATCTAAACCTGCTGAAACAGAATGGGCTGGTAGTATCTGTCCATATTCATCTTGCAACAAGTATGTCATCATTCCGTGAATTACTCCAATTGTTCCTTTTGTAATAGTAGCAGCGTGTTTTTGTGTATCTACTCCCTCTCCTCCAGCTTCTACTCCTAGTATTTTAACTGTTTTTTCATTAATAAATGGATAAAATAAACCGATGGAATTGCTTCCTCCTCCTACACATGCAATCAAATAATCCGGCATCTTTCCTTCTTTTTGTAGTATTTGTTTCTTTGCCTCATCTCCTATAATCCTTTGAAAATCCCTTACCATAGTAGGATATGGATGGGGACCAACCACGGAACCAATAACATAGTATGTATCTTCTACATTACTAACCCAGTCTCTTATAGCTTCATTAGTAGCATCCTTTAAAGTCATTGTTCCTGATTTTACAGGATTTACAGTTGCTCCAAGTAGCTCCATTTTAAAAACATTAAGCCCTTGTCTTTTTATATCTTCTTCCCCCATATAAACTTCGCACTGCAAGTCAAACATAGCACAAATTGTAGCGGTAGCTACTCCATGTTGTCCCGCGCCAGTCTCAGCTATTATTCTCTTTTTCCCCATTCTTAGAGCTAATAGTACTTGCCCAATTACATTATTTATTTTATGAGCTCCCGTATGGTTTAAATCTTCTCTTTTTAAATAAATTTTTCCTCCACCTAATTTTTTAGTTAAATTTTTTGCATAATAAAGCGATGTTGGTCTTCCTGAATATTCATTTAAATAATACAAATATTTTTCTTGAAATTTTTTATCCTGCATAGCTTTTATATATTGCTCTTCTAATTCGATAAGAGCATTCATTAATGTTTCAGGCACATATTGCCCTCCGTATTTTCCAAACCTACTGTTTTTCATTTCCTCTCACTCTTTCTATTAATTTTTTCATTTTTTCATAATCCTTTATGCCATTAGATTCTACTCCACTACTTACATCTATTATTTGTACATTTTTAACTCCTATTGCCTTTTGCACATTAGTTGGAGTAATCCCTCCAGCTAATATTATCTTTTTATCTTTGTTTATTTGTGTTATTAGGTCCCACTGAAACGTCTTTCCTGTTCCGCCATAAATATTTTCATGATAAGCGTCTAACAAATATCCTGACACATCGTAATCTAATATATTTTCAAAACTCTCTTTTCCTTTTATTCTAAAAGCTTTCCAGACATTTCTTTTAATATCACCACATTGTTTTGGACTTTCTTCTCCATGCAATTGACAAATATCTAAAGTGCAATATTTTGCAATTGCATTTATTTCATTAACTGAACTATTAACAAAAACGCCTACTTTTTTAATACCTTTATTTAATAATCTCGTTAACTCTTTGCATTTTTCCTTATCTATCCTTCTTTTACTGGCAGCAAATACAAACCCAACATATTCAGGATTTAAGTCGTTTACAAATTCTATATCTTCTGGTCTTGTTAAACCACATATTTTGATTTCCATTACAACCTAGCTCCTTAATTCTTGTATTTTCCCAATTATAGAAGGAGCTTTCATAAAGCTCTCACCTATCAAAACTGCATCTATTCCTAAATCTTTTAAATAATCCATATCTCCTTTTGTTTTTATACCACTTTCACTTACAACTATCTTCTCTTTTGGTATATGTGGTACTAAATCTCCTGTTGTTTTTAAATCTACTTCAAATGTATTAAGGTCTCTATTATTTATCCCAATAATTTTAGCTCCACAATTCAAAACTGTTTCTAATTCAAATATATTATGTATTTCTACCAATACATCCATTCCCATTTCTTCTGCTATATTCATAAAATGTTCAATTTCTGCCGGCATTAAAATTGCTGCTATCAGTAAAATCGCGTCAGCTCCTATTGCTTTTGCTTCGTATATCTGATAAGGATCAATAATAAAATCTTTTCTTAAGATTGGAACTGTGGTGATATTATTTGCACTAGTTAAATATTCATTACTTCCTTTAAAAAATTCTGTCTCTGTTAAAACTGAAATTGCATCTACATTACTTTTTTCATATTCTTCAGCTATATTTTCAGGATCAAAATCTTCCATTATTATTCCTTTTGATGGTGAAGCCTTCTTTATTTCTGAGATTATTGCCAAGTCTTTAGATTTTATCAATGCATTAGCAAAATCTCTTTTTTGTTTCTTGTTTATTTTTGACATCAATTCATCAATAGGAATAATTTTTTTAATAGTTTTTAATTGTTCTCTTTTAAATGCTACAATTTTGTCTAATATCACTTTTCTTCACTCCTATTAGTATATGCAATAAAATCATTTAATTTTTTTAAAGCTAATCCTGAATCAACTACTTGACTACCTTTTAAAATTCCTTCTTCTAAAGATACAGCTCCATTTCCTATATATATTGCTGCCCCAGCATTTAGCAATGCGATATTTCTAGCAGCACCTTTTTTACCTTTAAGTATATCAAGTATAATCCCTGCATTATCTTTGGAAGAATTACCAGAAATCTCATTAAAATCTTCCCCTTGCAATCCATAATCTGAAGGATTAATATAAAAGGTATTTATTTCTCCATTTTTTAATTCGCTAACTTTTGTTTTATTAAATATACTAATCTCATCCATCCCATCTAAACTGTGCAATACATAAGCTCTTTCTAAACCTAGCTCTTTAAGAACTTGTGCTATGTTTTCGGTTAAAGCTATATCAAAAACACCCATTATTTGAGAGTTTACATTCCCAGGATTGGTTAATGGACCCAAAATATTAAAAATCGTTCTTATGCCTAATTCTTTACGAGCAGGTGCAACATTTTTCATGGAAATATGAAAGGTAGGTGCAAATAAAAATCCTATATTAATTTCTTCAATACATCTTTGTACTTGTTGCGGCTTTAATGCAATATTTACTCCCAATGCTTCCAGTACATCTGCACTCCCACACTTACTTGAAACAGATCTATTCCCATGTTTAACTGTTGTCACTCCGGCTGCTGCGGCTATGATAGCTGATATTGTAGAAACATTAAAAGTATTTTTACCATCGCCTCCAGTACCGCAAGTATCAATTGCATCTATCTTACCGATATTGATAGGCAATGCTTTTTCTCTCATAACTTTTGCACACCCTACAATTTCTTCAGAAGTTTCTCCCTTCATTCTTAGAGCTACTAGAAATGCTCCAACTTGAGCATTAGAAGCCTTCCCCTCCATTATTTCATTCATCGCCATAATTATTTCTGACTCATTTAGATTATTTTTATTTACAAGTTTATTTAATATTTTATTAAACATAATTTGCCTCCTCAAAATAATTTATTATTAAAATGTATTATTATTTTTAGATCTCTAAGAAATTTTTAATAATTGTTTTTCCTTTATTCGTCATAATCGACTCTGGATGAAATTGCACTCCATAAACAGGATATTCTTTATGTTTGATACCCATTATTTCATTATCTTTTGTTGAAGCCGTAATTTCTAGTTCATCTGGAAAATTGGATTTATCAATAATCAAAGAATGATATCTCATCACTTGTAAAGATTTATTTATTCCCTTAAACAATTTCTTTTCATTATGTTCTATAATAGATGTCTTACCATGATACATCTTTGGTGCCTCTACGATTTTTCCACCAAATACCTCTCCAATTGCTTGGTGTCCCAAGCATACTCCGAGTATAGGAATTTCTTTACCAAAAGTTCTTATAACTTCCTTTGATATACCAGCATTTCTAGGATATCCTGGTCCTGGTGAAATAACAATACGCTCTAATTTTAAGTTCTTGATTTCATCTATAGTTATTTCATCATTTCTATACACTAATACGTTTGAATTTATTTCCCCTATAAATTGATATAAGTTATAAGTAAACGAATCATAATTATCAATAATCAGTATCATCTTTAATCACTCCCATTTTTTTAACAGCATCAATTAATGCACCAGCTTTTTTTAATGTTTCTTCATATTCAAGTGAAGGATTAGAATCCGCCACTATACCAGCTCCAGCTTGTATATATGCTTTACCTTCTTTTAATAATACTGTTCTAATAGTTATACACATATCCATATTTCCGTTAAATCCAAAGTATCCTACACTCCCTGCATATAAGCCTCTCTTTGTAGTTTCCAATTCATCAATAATTTCCATTGCCCTCACCTTTGGAGCACCAGAAACAGTCCCAGCTGGAAGACATGATATTATCACATCAAACATATCATGTTTATCATCAAGATCACCTACTACATTTGATACAATATGCATTACATGAGAATATCTTTGTATTTCCATAAAATTTGTTACTTCTACTGAACCGAATTTAGATAATTTACCTATATCATTTCTTGCTAGATCCAATAACATCAAATGCTCTGCTTTTTCTTTTTCATCCTCTAACAAGTCTACAGCATAAGCATCGTCATCTTCTTCATTCTTTCCCCTTGGTCTAGTACCTGCAATAGGACATGTTTCTATTTTTTTATCTTTTAATTTTACTAATAATTCTGGAGAAGACCCTACTACTTGATATTCTCCATAATTTAAATAATACATATATGGCGAAGGGTTTAAACTCCTTAATACTCTATAAAATTCCAAAGGCTCAATTGTGGTATCTATAGTAAATCTTTGTGATAATACTACTTGAAAAATATCACCTTTTCTAATATACTCCTTTGCTGTTTTCACTTTTCTCATAAATGATTCTTTCGTTTCATTGCTTTTAAAAGATAAATGTTCATACTGATTATTAAAACTAAAGTTAACTACAACTTCCCTTATTTCTCTTTCAATCTCTTGAATTCTATCTAAAGATTGTGTATAACTTATTTCATCTTTTTCAGTAAAGTTATTTATTATGATTAAAATTTTTTGTTTCATATGATCATATACAATAAATTCTTCCATTATGAGCAAATGCAAATCCGGTAATTCAATATCATCCTCATTAATTTGCACGAGTTTTTCATAGTCACGAATCACATCATAGGCTATATATCCTACTCCTCCACCCAAAAAATCTGGATACTCTTTTTGATTGGGCATCTTATAATTTTTAAACAACTTTCTTACTATATCTAAACTCTTCCCATATTCTTTAGATATCTTATTATCCTTAGTTATAGTTATTTTTTTGTTTTCTCCTTTTATTGTTATATATGGTTTTCTACCTATAAATGAATACCTTCCCCATTTATTCCCTCCATCAACACTTTCCAACAGAAAGCTTACTTTGTTTTCACAAAGTTTTTTAAATAAAGTAATAGGAGTATCAATATCCCCTTCTATTTCTTTAATTACTGGTATGACTGAATATTCCTTTTTATATTCTTCATATTGTTTTTTATCTGGATAAATCATACATTAACCTCCTCATATAATTTAAATAACAACATTACCTTTTGATTATCTGAATTCAATTAAATAGCTAATAATTTAATTGTTTACAAAAAAAACATCTCATCCACTACAGGGACGAAATGCTTCGCGGTGCCACCCAATTTAAACAATTATATATAAAACAGTTTATAAAAAAAGCACCTCATCCAATTAATAGGACGAAATGCATAAATTTCGCGTTGCCACCTGCTTTAAACAATAAAATTGTTTCTCTCAATTAAGGTACGGACAAATAATATCGATACCCCGTTTCTATAACGTGAAACTTACGGCTCGTGCTACTCTATATATTTCACACTGCTTCTTATGGAACCATTCAAATAACACTTCCATATCGAGCTCACACCAACCCCGATTCGCTTTATTTCTGTGTGTATTCTACTATTTCCAATCATTGAATTTAGCTTTCTAACAATATAACAGTATTTTGGCAATATGTCAACTTATTTTTAAAACCAATAATACCCACGAATAATATTTTTATTTTCTTCAAAATATATTGAATATACACATATTGAAAAGGGAAATCTTATTATGATAAAAATTAAAAAAATCAATTATTTTCAATTAATATTAATTGTACTTATCTTATATATAGCTTACACAACTAGTGATATCAATAATAATTCATTAGATATTCAAACAAATACTCAAAATATTAATAATATAACTGTACACTTTTTAGATATTGGTCAAGCAGATTGCATTTTAATACAAGATCCTACAGGAGCAAATATGTTAATAGATGCTGGAAATAATCAGGATAGTAGTTATATATTAAAATATTTACACAGTTTAAATATTAAAAAAATAGACTATCTAATAGCAACACATCCACACGAAGATCATATAGGAAGTATGGACGATATTGTAGAATCATTTGAAATAGGTACCATCCTTGCTCCTGACGTAGAATATGATAGTACTTCAAATAAAAATTTAACTAATATAATTGAAAAAAAAAACTATGAAATATCCTATGCTAAATCCGGGATGTCTTATAAATTTGCAAATAATAATTTCTATGTCCTTTCACCATTCAACAATAAATATGAGGATATAAATGAATATTCATTAGTAATAAAACTTGATTTTAAAGATGTTTCTTTTTTATTTATGGGAGATGCAGAAGGAGATATATTAAATGACATAATATCTTCTAATGTTAATTTAGAGGCAGACGTACTTAAAGTAGGCCATCATGGAAGTTCAGTTTCTTGCCCTGAATCCTTTATTTCTAAGGTAAAACCAAAAATAGCAGTAATTACTGTTAGGGAAAATTCATATAATTATCCTCATTTCACTACTATATCAACTCTTAAAGCATTTGATGTAAAAGCTTATCAAACTGCAAGTAAAGGAACCATTGTTATAACTTCAGATGGGGAAAAAATTCAAGTAAATAGAAGTAGTTTTACTAATGAATATGAAAATTCTTTAGTAAAATAGCAAGGCATATGGTTGCCTTGCTATAATATATCTTTTTAACGTAACATCTTATTCAAATCTTCTTCTGGAGTACTTATTGGAGTCAATCCAAATTTATCAACTAACACACTAAGTACTGTTGATGAAAAGAAAGCTGGAATAGATGGTCCTATGTAAATATTTTTAATTCCCAATGCTAGTAAAGTCAACAGTATACATACTGCTTTTTGCTCATACCATGACAAAACTAAAGTCAATGGCAATTCATTTACGTCACACTCAAATGCTCCCGCAAGGGCTACTGCAACTTGAATAGCTGAATATGCATCATTGCACTGTCCCATATCCATTATTCTTGGTAGTCCACCAATTTCTCCCATATTCAAGTCATTAAATCTAAACTTACCACAAGCTAATGTCAATATCACTGTATCCTTAGGAGTTTTTTTAACGAAATCAGTATAATAATTTCTTCCAGGTTTTGCACCATCACAACCACCTACTAAAAAGAAATGTTTAATATCTCCGCCTTTTACAGCATCAATCACTTTGTCTGCTACACCTAACACTGTATTTCTTGCAAACCCTGTAATCAATTCGTTACCACCATTAATACCTGTGAATTCTTTATCTTCACTCCAACCTCCAAGTTCTAGAGCTTTTTCAATAATAGGTGTAAAATCTTTTTTACCATTTTCACCATCATCTATATGTTTTAGCCCTGGATATCCTACCACAGAAGTAGTAAATATATTTTTACTATAGGACTGTTTTGGTGGCATTAAACAATTTGTAGTATATAAGATAGCTCCTGGTAAATTATCAAATTCTTTTTGTTGATTTTGCCATGCAGTCCCATAATTTCCTTTTAAATGATCATATTTTTTAAGTTCTGGATATGCATGAGCTGGAAGCATCTCATTATGAGTATATATGTTTATACCTTTTCCTTTAGTTTGTTCTAATAAATCTTTAATATCTAATAAATCATGACCAGTAACTACAATAAATGGACCTTTCTCTACATTAGTAGTAACAATAGTAGGTTCAGGATGCCCGTATGTAGAAGTATTTGCATCATCCAATAACGCCATACACTTTAAATTAATATTTCCAAATTCCATTAACAAGTTAAGCCATTCATCAACTGTATGATCTTCTCCAAGAGCTGCCATCCCTTTAAAAAACCATGAAGTTACTTCTTCATCTTCTTTGCCAAGTACGTATGCATGCCATGCATAAGCTGCCATTCCTCTAATTCCTAACAGCAATGTAGATCTTAAAGATACAACATCTTCATTTCCCTTCCACAATTCCTTGTATGGAAAATCTGCTTCATCTCCATATTTTAATTTATTTTCTTGAACTGCTTTTGTTAGTTTATCAATTTCATCACCGTCAAAATTAACGTTTGTTACTTGCGCAAATAAACTCTTCATCATTAATTCTTTAGTTATATCTAGTATCTCTTTTCCTTTTACTGCACGGGATAAACCAATTAAAGCTCCAGTTAATTCATCCTGCTTATTTGATACTTCTGGAGTTTTTCCACAAACACCTACTTGAGTACATCCAGCTCCCTTAGCTGTTTGCTCACATTGAAAACAAAACATATCTGACATAAATAATCCTCCTCATAAATTAATAATAATTTTTTTTTAATACTACAAATCATAAAATAAAATTTTCTAACTTGTCTTGTTGGTAAGATTGTAATATAATTAACATAACCATTCAGTAACTATAGTTACTAAATTAGAAAGTTGGTAAATTATGTACAAAAAATGGTCAAACATCCTATCCCATACTGTTTTGTTTAATAATATTGATAGTGATTCAATAAATACTATGTTAAATTGTTTAAAACCCAAAGTTTATGAATATCAAAAAAATGAATATATAACTCTAGAAGATGATATATTCGAGGGATTGGGCATAGTACTAATTGGCGAAGCAAATATAACTAAAGAAAATGCTTTAGGAAATCGAATATTAATGGATCAACTAAAGCAAGGAGACATATTTGGAGAGATGGTAGCTTTTTCCGATCGAAATACATGGCCTGTTTCTATATGCGCTACAAAAACTACTACAGTTATATTTTTACCTCCAGATAAAATCACTGGCAGTTGTACTAATATGTGTATTAGTCATAAAGAACTCATATATAACATGTTAAAAATCGTTACCAACAAAGGACTTATGCTGAACAAAAGGTTAGAATATCTTTGTATAAAAAATGTAAGAGAAAAGATAAGCAAATACTTATTAGAATACTATAACCTACTAGGAAAGAATAAGTTTAAAATATCTGTTAATAGAAATGAACTAGCAGATTTTTTAAATGTTACAAGACCTTCTTTATCAAGAGAAATGTGCCGAATGCGTGATGAAGGTATAATCGATTTTGATAAATCAAGTTTTTTAATAAAAGATATAAATATGTTAAAATACTCAGCACAATAAAAGCAGGTGTAATATGATTTCAAAAATAATGCGTGAAATGATTTTCTATTTTGATAACGATGTAAAAAGGATAAATCATGCCCTAAAAGTTCACTCCTTTGCCAAAACAATCTGCCAACTAGAAAATTTAAGTACAGAGGAAAAAATAATTATCGAATTGACAGCTATCTTACATGATATTGGTATAAAAGAAAGTGAACGTAAATATAACTCCTCTTCTGGAAAATACCAAGAATTAGAAGGACCACCTATTGCTCGAAATATTTTAAATAATTATGATATTGATACAGAAATGATTGAACGAGTTTGTTATATAATAGGCAACCACCACACTTACAATAATATTAAGGGTATTGATTATCAAATAATTATTGAATCAGACTTTATAGTGAATATATATGAGGATAGTATTAATAAAGATACTATTAAGAATATAAAATCAAACTATTTTAAAACAAAATCTGGTATAGAATTATTTAGTTCTCTTTATCTTTAATGATTCAAATACATTAGTACATTTATAATAAAATATACCTTAATAAATGCGTTTATCAGCAAATTAATTCGCTTCAATAAATACTAGCTTATAATTATGTTACATACGTAAATTAAGGCTATACATATATAATCATCGCTAACAAGTAGACAAAAATTTATAAATTATTTAACCTTATTAGTAAAATGCTTGAAGATAATATAATTAAAGCATACTTATTTTATCATAGTTCTATGATTATATAACTTCTTTGATTTAGGCACTACATATAACTCGGATATAAAAATGTTAATAATTGTATAGTCATCAGTTTTTCTGTCAATATTATGTTATAATTAGTATAATATGGTATAAGTTTGTTGAAAAAAAACTAATTTTTACGTCGTCATCAATATTCTGTTCCTTACATATATGCAAATAATATCCACTTCATAATCTCAGGCAGTCTTGAACTACGTATTTATAAAAATTTAAGGATTTTGTTTTTCCAACAACTTGATACAATATACTAACAATTCAAGGAGGATTTACATATTGGAAAATTATTATTATCGAAAGCATATTAAACTTTTTAGAAACTTTGGATCTATACTTACAGGTATTCTTGCTATTATATTTTGGTTATTGACTTTTGTTTTAATATTTTTTAGCTCAGATGGATTCGATGAATTATCATTAATCACTACCGTTCTTGCACTGATACTCACCATAGAATCATTTTTAACATGGTATTTCTTGGGTCGGTTTATGAAAATACGATTCTCTATCGACAATGAACAGATAATTTATAAGAATTATAAAAGCGAAACAGTAATAAAATTTGAAGAAATTGATAAGTTAAAATTCTCATTCATTCCATACATCGGTGGATGGATAAAAATTATATCAAAAAATGAAACTATCAGACTTACTGTAGTTATCAAAGATATACATAAACTTCTAATGTCTACAAAAGAAGCTTTAGACAAAAAAAATATGAATAATGTTTATTCAGATAAAGCTTATAATACATTTCTAAAAACAGCAGTTTATGCAGACGATAGCTGGGAGAGACTATATAAAATATGGTGGAAACTTCTTCTCTTTACAATAGCTGCAACAATAATTGGGACAATACTAGGAGGATTATCTTTTTCATATTTTTTAAATACATTTCTACTTGGATTATTTTCTTATTTTTATCCGACCATCATTTATGTAATTACTGAAGTAATTTTTATAATGAAAATTAGACAGCTTTCAAAAGAAGATATAAAACTCATTTTCACTAGAAATATTGCCTATGAAAAAAATATATACAAAAAAGCTATCCTTTACTCATTTTTATTTTATATTGTGTTAGCAACATTATTGATGTTTATTTGATGATTACAGGCTATATTAGCATTCTAATATTGAAACGCAAATATAGTCTCGCTTCTGCTAAGTGCCGCTTTTTGCTAAATTTTACTTTGTATTTGCTAACAATTATTTTGATAAACATGAATGTACTTTCTTCTACTAATATGCATTAGGAACTTTTACCCATAAGATTAAGCGTTGCTGGATACGCTTATTTAAAGACATGGAATCAGTCCCATGCCTTTTTTTTAATTATTTAATATAGTGACCTTATGATCAACTGCGTAAATACCTACTTATTTATTAGTTTCTACTCAATCACAACAGTATCTTTCTATCCCCCGCAATAGTACATTAACCATATTCTTTATATCTCGATCTGGGTAATCCTCTATAACTTTAAGGTTTAAACCATCGATAATTCCAAAATATACGAGATAAACTAAATCCACCACTTCTTTAGGATTAATATCACTTCGTATTACTCCTTCTTCAATGGCCTTTTTGACAAGTTCTAGTTTATCTTGATAAAGTCGACAATTCAATGTATTGTATCGTTTATTAATTGATTCTAGTTCATCTACATTTTGTATATTAAAAAAGAAATTCACTCCAAAACGCTTAATATGATTTACAAATTCATAGATTACATCTTCCATAATCCTAATAATGTGTTTGTCTTGAGCAATAACTCTATTGTGAATTTCTAACAATCCATTTTCAAATTGATTATATGCTACAAGGTATAAACCGTATTTATCTTTAAAATGATAATAAACAGGACCTCTAGAAATATGAAGAGCATTTGTAATATCTGTAAGTTTGGTTGCTTCATAACCTTTTACAGAAAAAACCTCTATTGCTTTATCTACTAATTTGTCTGCCATTTTGTTCTCATTTATTTGGGTGGTCATGGTTACCTCCATTTACTTATTTAGTTATTTTAGCATACTTAACTATTTATTACAATTATATCTAGACTGATTTTCCAATATATGTTCATCGATATTTATTGAACAAATAATTACTACAGTTTTATTTTATATTTCTTCCTTCAATACTATTCACTGGCTCATAGTATTAATTATAGTAAGATATATAAAAGTTATAAATTGTTAAATATATATTGAAATTATACTAATATTGTAGTATACTTTTAACAAATTATGCGTGCATGCATGTATTTATTTGCAGTTTGATTGTGTAATCTTTAGTAATAAATAGGATGTTTTCTAAAATATTCACTTTAGATTTTATATGAATTAGTATATATCCTTCAAAGTTATACAAAAAAATACGCAAACCTTAAATTATTGTAGAAAAATATATGCAAAGGAGGTCACTAAATGATAAAAAAATCACTATATCTAAGTATTCTATTTATTCTATTATTAACAATGATTGGCTGTAGTAATGCTTCACAATGGACTGATGGTATTTACCAAGGTAGCGCAGAAGGTCTTCATGGAGATATTCAATTAAGCGTAGAAGTAAAGGATGGAAAAATTTCAAATATTACTGTGAATTCTCAAAATGATACTGCGGGTGTTTCTGATGCAGCTTTTGAACAAGTTCCACAGGCAATTATTGAAAATCAAAGCACTGAAGTAGATACTGTTGCTGGTGCAACTGTCAGTTCAGAAGGTATTATCAAAGCAGTTGAAAATGCATTAAGTAAAGCAGAATAAAAAAATGAAGGGGGATTATGCAATGAAAAAGAATCAATACAAAATTATAGGTCTGATAGTATGTGTATTTTTAGTTTTAAGTTTATTTGCAGGATGTTCAACGGATACATCGACAGATAGTGCAAATGATAGCAAAAACTTTGATGTAGTAGTAATAGGTGGTGGAGCTGCAGGTCTTGCAGCAGCAATTGAGGCTGCTGAATCTGGCTCCAATGTTGCACTTGTTGAGAAAATGCCAATGGTAGGTGGAAGCACAGTACTTTCTGGAGGTATAGTATATGCGACGGGTTCACAAGCACAAAAAGATTTCGGAGTAGAAGATTCTGTAGAAGATTTGGTCAACTACTGGTCTGAAAGAGCAGAAGGAAAAAACGATAAAGAGTTTTTAACTTTTGTAGCTGAAAGATCTGGCGCAACTATGGACTGGTTAGTAGAACTAGGTGTTGAATTCAACGAGCCCACTGTATCTGGCACTAGCCCGATATTAAGAGCACAAAGCACTACGAGTCATGGTGCAGGACTGATAAATCCATTAAAAGCATATGCAGAATCTAAAAATGTAGAAATTTTCTTACAAACATCAGCAAATGAATTGATTACAAATGATCAGGGCGAAGTTGTTGGAGTAAAAACAGTTGATAAAGACGAAAATGAAATAGTATTTAATGCAAAAGCTGTTATATTAGCAACAGGTGGTTTTGATAGAAATTCTGAATTGGTGAAAGAATATGCACCAATTGCAGAAGGGCAAGACAGTTTTGTTGGCACAGGAAATACAGGTGATGGTCTTACTATGGCAAAATCATTAAATGCAGACGTAATTTCTAATGGTGGGGTTATAGGTTTTAGAAAAGTCGTTGGCGAACCAGCATATACCACTGATATATGTATGTTAATGTGGAGTCCATATCTTTACGTCAATACACAAGGACAACGATTTGTCAATGAAACAACAGATTATCCACTTTTCTATGAGGAACTTGTAAAACAAGATGAACAAGTATCTTATTTAATTTTTGATAAAAATACATATGTAGAAACTTTAGATCAGGCAGTAGAAAAAGGCTCAGCTTTTGTAGCAGATTCACTTGAAGAATTAGCTGAAAAAGCTGGTATTGATGCTAATGGCTTTACAACAACTGTTGAGAATTATAATAAAATGATAGCAAATAATGAAGATACTGAATTTGGCAAAAATTTAACTGGTCACAAAGCAATTGATTCCTCTAAGTATTATGCCCTTAAGATTGTACCAGCTACATTGGGTACAATGAGTGGAATTAAAATAAATCTTGATACACAAGTCATTAATAAAGATGGAAATGTTATTTCTGGTCTTTATGCAGCCGGCGAAGTTGCAAACGGTAGCTTCTTTAATACCGTGTATCCAGCCAGTGGAACATCCATTCAAATGGGATTAACATTTGGAAGAGTTGCTGGAAAAAATGCAGCAGCATATGCAACTAAATAAGATTATTACAAAACAATATCTTGAGTAATAAAATAATGCTTATGTATTAGATGTTATTCTTTATTTAAAAACTCTTTTTTGGCAATAATTCAGATTTGATCCTGACCAAAAAAGAGTTTTTTATTATGGCAATAGCAAAGAAAAACTAAAAGATATTATGAAAGAGAAATGTATTAAAAATACTAATTCAGCAAGGTCTTCCCCTAAATCATTAACGTTCAGAGCAAGTTCTCAGTTGAAAATCCACACTAAAAAGCATCACTTCTCGAGATTATAATACGAGACTGTGAAAGTAATAAACCATATCTCACTATCACAACTATATCCTCTATATCTACCTGGGTTCTTTGCTTTTAAAGTGCTGGCAATAGTTCTACAATTACTTGAAATGTTTTCCATATATACCAAGCATCTGTTCGCTCCCTTTGTTCCATTACCTTCAACAATACCGATAATATCTCCTTGACTGTTTCTCTTATAGTAGTACTAAGTAATGTTTTAATTCATATATAACTTACCTTACATAAACAAACTCATCGTGAAAATATTTAAACTATTTGAAATTGTTGCAAACCATAACTTATAATTTCTCAGCAAATGAATACAAAATTTGTGCTGTAGAATTTAATTCTTGTATAGATGCAGCTATTTCTTCGAGACTTGACGCTTGTGTTTCAAATACTATGTTTGTATCACTTATTTTTTTGTTTATATTCTTTATTGAATTACTAACATTATTTAATACATTATCTACTTTTTTTATTGACTCACTGGTTGATGTGGATAATTTTCTTATCTCTTTAGCTACCACATCAAATCCTCTACCAAATTCTCCAGCTCTTGATGCTTCAATAGCTGCATTTAACCCTAATAGATTTGTTTGGGTCGATATCTCTTGTATAAAATTTAATATATCGTTTGTATCTGCTGTATGACTTGTAGCTTCATTTACACTAGATAAAATTTGTTCATTTGCCTCTACAACTTCTTGTATATTGACATTCAAATCACTTATCGCATCGGTTATCTGTTCTAATGATGATTTTAATGTCTCTGCAACATCCACTACTTCCTTTCTCTTTTTTAAACTTTTTGCCATCAGAACAGCTCCATCGATTTTTCCATTTTCCCCTTTTATCGGTAATATATATGATTTAAACGGTATAGATGAAACCTCTGAAGATGAAAACTCCGATACTTGCAATTCCCCCGATTTTATTCTTTTAGCAACAATGGGATTCAATGAATTTCCAACCTGCGATTTTAATGGCAATTCTTCAACATTTCTAATTACTCGATAAGTTTCTGAGTCAGTGATATAAATGGCTGTAGGGTCATCCATTAATTTGGATAAATAATCAATAACAGTATGGAATGCATTTAAAACTTCATTATCAAATAATTTTTCAACCATGTAATTATCTCCTTTGTTATTTATTTTTATAATTAACACCCTCAATTTAAAACTTTATACCTGTGGAAGAACCCTCACGGAAACTATGTCTTCTCATTTCATTATATACCAATGTTCTTCGATTTATTTAGTCCAGTTTATTCCAGTTATTTATCGAATTAATCAGAGAGCAGAAAATACTGACCATAGAATTTTTTTATAGTTTATTTAGAATTTATATTTTTAATTTCTTCAAATACATAAGAATCCTATTTTAATTCCATAATGCTTTATATTGTAGTACGTAATTTTTTTCTCACTATTAATGGACTTCCATTATTATTACATTCTGTTTCATATATTACGGTAGTATTACTACTTTTAAAACGATGTAATAGCTGTACACTTTCATCAGAAAACGTTCTTTTAGCACTTATATTACATAAATATAATTTATTTTTGCAGTTTGTATATCTACAAACTCAGATATACGAGTATATAAGATAACAGGTTTTACATGTTCTCATATTCTCATCCAATATACTTGTAGGTAAATTATTTAACTAAACTACTTATCTTTCACTTTATATGTATCATATATTTTTTTATAAACAATCATCATTATTATCAATTCAAATATAAATGTTAATATAAAAAATACACTTCCAAAGAAAGAAGATATAAAAAAAGCAATTCCGAATACTAACCACATAATTCCATTAGCTCTATTATAAGCCTTTACATCCGTTATTTCTTATGACTTAACAGTAGTCCCAGCCCAAAAATGCATTGGAGTCTTTTTCTTCATTGCGTAAATACCAATTCCAATATAAATAAATGAACCTAAGGTAAATGGTATTAATGATATAAATAGTTTCATTTTTTTACCTCATATCCTGTTTCTTAATTTTCCTAATTCTTTTTAACGTATTTTTATATACAATACTTATAGATTATAGCACTTAGCATATTTAATCAAAATTCCTCCGATTACTCTAATACTTATATATATTTTCTTTTACTGACTATTCCATGCTATATTATATTTTCCTTTGGCTTTATTATAAATTATATTAATTGCGTAATTTTGTGCCTTACTAACTAAAATAGGTATTTGCGGAATAGGTTAAAACCTACTTTTCCCAAACTTATTTCTTATCTAAGAGCAGAAACTGTTCTGTGTATTATATCATTTAGCATATTAATTACGTCTTCTTTGCCAATTCCTGAATTTTCTTCTGTAATCCATTTTTTCATTGCACCTGTAATTCCATTTGCAATGAAAGATAAAACAAAGCGATTATAAGGAGTATCTTTTCTCTTGTTCTGTATCATAAATCCAGTATTTATTATTAAGCATTGAAGTTTTTTCTCAAATTCCGTACTAATGGAACTTTGGAATAAAGTTTTGTAAATATCATAGTTATCTTCTATATAAGAAATTAAGCTATTTATAATAACGTATGAATCATTATTGCCTTTTTCCAAAGTTGAACGTATTGATTCTGCACATAAATCAATATGTTCATCTTCCAATTTATTTATTAAATCAAAAACGTCTGTATAGTGGGAATAAAAAGTCCCTCTATTTATATCTGCTGCTTTCGCAATATCCGTTACGGTAATGTTTCTTATGTCCTTTTTTTTCATTAAATCTATAAATGTAAGTGTTATAATTTTTTTACTTCTACGGATTCGCTTGTCTTCTCGTCCTTTGTTATTCATGACTACTCCTACCTATCTTTTATTTTATAGAACAAAAATCTTTGGAATGTATGTTAATATACACTCAACATAATATTGATTATTGATACTAATACCTTAAATATAGTATAATCGAAAAAAGAACAATAATCAACACTCTGCATGTTAATGTGCAAAGCGATTATTAAATTTAAAACTGTGGAGGTTAGTGAGTATGACTGGTACAATAATTAAAAATGCGAGAGTTTTTGACGGCGAGAGGGTGATTGATTCTGCAGATATCGCAATTGACAATGGGATAATTGTGGATTCTCCCACGATGGGCAGTAATATAGTGGACGGAACAGGGTGCACCCTATTGCCCGGATTGATAGATTCACACGTTCATCTTTATGATATAGCAAACTTAAAACTCGCGGTCAATAATGGCGTGACAACGATGTTAGATATGGGTACGCGTTCGCCGAATGCTATCAATCAATTAAAAAACAAAACTGGACTTCCAGATATTTTCACTTCTTACAGCCCTGCTTTTGCGCCAAACAGTAAGCTAGCGATAAAGATGGGCTTTAGTGAAAGTTCTATTGTAAGTGATGTTGAAGATAGTGTGCGCTTTGTGAAAGAACAGGTGGCTGAGGGTGCGAGATATATCAAAGTGATAATTGAAGATATTGGCCTTAATGACGGAGTGGAATTCCCTGAAAATATTTTAAAGGGCATCACTAATGAAGCGCATAATCACGATAAATTGGTAATTTCTCATGTTGTTTCAGAAAACGGATTTAAGACGGCAATAAAGGCTGGCGTTGACATATTAACGCATGTGCCCGTAGCGAAACCTTTATCAAAAAAAACTGTTGAGATTATAACCGGGAAAAAATTAGTATCCATTCCTACTTTATATGTTATGAAAGGAATAGTTGAGCTGATTAAATCCAAAAATAAATGGCTACCTGTTAAATACAAAAATCTACGAAAAACAGCTGCCTCATTATATAATTCAAATGCAACAATACTTTGCGGAACAGATTCAAATATGAATGATCCCACCACACCTGTATGTGTTACCTACGGAAGTAGCATTTTTGATGAACTTGAATTATTGGTTGATGCCGGTCTTTCACAAATAGAAGCTTTGCAAAGTGCTACAAGCAGTCCAGCGCGGATTTTTGATTTTGCTGATAGGGGTGTCATAGAAGTAGGAAAAAGAGCTGATTTGATCTTAGTTAACGGAGACCCTACTGCTAAAATCTCTGCAATAAGAAGTATTAAAAGTGTATGGGTTGCAGGTGTTGTAACGAACCTTTCGGAGTAAACAGAATCTTGCGAGGACGTCAGAATGCGTGAAAATGTATTTTTCATTTTATAAATATACTTTATATAGAGATATAATATTAAATCAATCTATATATTGAGGTTTTGGATCTTGAGTTTTGTGATTTCACACATCCTGACGTCCCCACTTTCTTTTTATAAGTTACTCATTAATTATTTCTAAAATCGAATCATGCATTATAGATAATACTTCTCTATGATTCCTATTAATATCCTTATTGAATTTCTCTTCATCAAGAAAATATTTAACTATTTTATGCATTCTACCTTCATAAGATTCTAATAGTTCAATATTAGTAGTAGGGTAATTTCCTAATACACAATACCTTTCCAATCTTAATGGAAACATCAAAGGCTTTAATATATATGTTCTAATTTTATGATAGGTTAGCTTTTCTTTTGGTTCATCCACAGAAATATAATGTCTTATACTCATTAATATATCTACTAAATATCTTTTATATATCAGTTTAAGTTCTGATACTGAAACATTGTTTTTAAATAAATCTTCTCCATATAAAAGCACAGCTTCTAAAATTATAACTGGTTCTTCAATCCAATTAGAAAAATAATTACTATTAATTTCTTCCAAAGAAAAGCATTGAGAATTTACCTCAAGTTTATTATATGAAACAGGCAATATTTGAGCTAAATCACCAACATCAAACAGCACTTTTGTATCTACGTATTCAAAAATACACCAAACATCTAAATCTGATGAATCATTTGCATCTCCTCGAGCAAAACTTCCTGTCAAAAATATACTTATAATATTATTTTTTTGCTTTTCTTTTAATAGTTTAGTAAAACATTCTAATATTTTATAATAATCTACACTAACATTATTTTGGGGAATAGTTTTTTTCATACTTTTCTTCTCCTACCTGATGCAAATATATGTAATATTATCCAATTGAATTATACGCTTTTTTGTCATAAAAAACAATATTCTATATTTAACGATAGTCAATTGTTAAACAATAGTGTAGCAGTAGTTAAACAATTATTTATCGGAGTATTCCTTCTTTTTCATATGCTGCAAAGCATATTTCATTTCCATAGGCAATTTCATACTCATTTAATAGTATTTCATTCCCCTTAAGGAATACTTTAAAAACCTAACCAACAAACCAACTATTTCCCAGTCACTCTGAGCTTAGCAAAGAGTCTTGGAATGGTAATTAAAGAAGGTCTCTAACCCCAGAGAACTACCGGAGCAGCCAATGCTTGACTATTCTTGACAAACTACCCAAAAGGAATGCATATTAGTTTTCTTTCACTCTATATTTGTCATATATTTTTTTATAAACAATCATCATTATTATCAATCCAAATATAACTGTTAATATAAAAAATATACTTCCAAAGAAATAAGAAATAAAAAAGGCAATTCCAAATACTATCCACATAATCCCATTAGCTTTATTATATGCTTCTATGTCTGTTATCTCTTCTGACTTAACAGTAGTACCAGCCCAAAAATGCATTGGAGTTTTTTTCTTAATTGCGTAGATACCAATTCCAATATAAATAAATGAACCTAATAATATTGGTATTAATGATATAAGTTGTTTCAATTTTTTCACCTCTATTTCTAACGATAGTTTAGCGATTGTTAAGCAATAGTGTAGTAGTAGTTAAACAATTGTTTGTTGGGGGTATTCCTTCTTTTGCATATGCTAACATATTTTATTTAGGGTGTGAAAGTAGTTTGTTATGTATCTTTGACACTCTTGCCATATACAATTGCATACTCGTTAGAGTATTTCACTTGTTCGTATGAACAAATTTCATTACTCCAAATGAAAGCCATGGGTAACCAACTATCTAACTACTATCAACTATATTTATAAAAACATTTGTTGAAGCAAACCCTTTTTAACTACCTTTAAGTGTTCCAATTTTTGCTTTTCTATTTCAACTTTTTTGTTTAATCTCGATAAAAAATCTCCTATTTTCTCTTGTTCTTTAATATTAGGTATAATAATAGGTATTTGTTTAAATAGTTTCGTATTTAATACTCTATTTCTACCAGCACCTCCTGGAGATGCAACTCCCATATCGTATTTAAATCGCTTTCTAGAGATTAAATACTTCATAAAAATTGGACTTATGCCATTAACAAATCTATAAGTTGGAAATCTATGTGAAACAAGTTTTCCTTCATCTTCAATTGTCGTTATTGCAATTGCATGTTCCCAAGCAAAGGTAATATTAACAATTAAATTATTACATTCAACTCTGTATAAAGTATCAACACTAATACTATTCTCATCTTCAATATATTGATGGAATGTTCCTTTACAATGACTCCTTAATCCTAATCTCTCATATCCATTTTTGGGTTTTGCAACTGGATGCTTATTATCTATCAATATCTCATCAAGGATACACTCTTCCCACTCTGGAAACTCCTCCCCATTCTCATCCTTAAACCTAATCTCCTGGGAAAAAATCTTCTGTATCATACCTTTTTTATATTCTTCTAGAGTTTCAATCTTCTCCTGTTGATTTTGAATTTTTTTATCAATTAATGAAAAGAAGGAAGCTATTTTTTCCTGTTCTTTTATTTTAGGGCAGTAAAAGGAATATGATGCATACTCTTGTGAATTAATACCAGGTTGCCCCGATCGCATAGAGGTTATTTTTACCCATTTATTATATTTTTCAGTCAATGTTTGTTGAAAAACAAATTTTGAATTGTATTTTTTGTTTATATTAGCTCGAATTAAAAATCCTGCAAAATAAAGAACTCTGTCCATCTTATTATACAAATAGGTTTTTCCTGTACTTGCTCCTGTTCTTGCCAATAATATATCATTTTCTTTTACCAAATACTTTCCATCTAACTCTGCATCCGGTGAAACAACATTCGAATAATCATATTTATTATCTGTATGATTAATATCTGTAATTCTTATATACTTGTTTACCCCATCAAAGTCTTTAGATGCTGCATTCATGCCATATTCAAACCCATTCACTACTTCCTTTAACTCTTTCTCTTCCCATTCCCCTTCAAACTCTGGAAATCGTAGTTTTGGTACTTTTTTCATATTTTTACCTCCTTCCTACATTCCCAGTTCTTTTAGATATTGTTCTAACTCTTTATCTATTTCTGCAATTTCTTCATCTAGTCTCTGAATATTTTCTTGTACTTCTTCAATATCTATTGGTTCTTCTTCTTCAAAGGTATCTACATATCTTGGTATATTAAGGTTATAATCATTTTCTTTTATTTCATCTAATGTTGCTACATAGGCGTATTTTTCTACTGTTTGTCTATCTATATATGTTCTTATTATCTTTTCTACATCACTATCTCTAAGTACATTTTGATTTTTGCCCTTTTCAAATTCATTTGAGGCATCTATAAACAGTACATTTCCGCTATTTTCTCGGCACTTTTTAAACACTAATATTACTGTAGGTATTGATGTACCAAAGAATATATTAGCTGGTAGTCCTATTACTGCGTCTAGGTAGTTCTTTTCTTCTATTAGATATTTTCTTATTACTCCTTCTGCGGCTCCTCTAAATAATACTCCATGGGGTAATACTACTGCCATGGTACCTTTATCATCTAGCTGATATATCATGTGTTGTATAAATGCAAAATCTGCCTTTGATTTTGGTGCTAATTTGCCATAGGCACTAAATCTTTCGTCATCTAAGAACTTATTATCAGCACTCCATTTTGCACTATATGGCGGATTTGCTACTATTGCTTCAAAGGTCATTCCCAAATGTCTTGGATGCTCTAGGGTATTGTCATTTACTATATCAAAGTTTTGGTAAGATACATCGTGTAGTAACATATTCATACGAGCTAGATTGTAAGTGGTTGATGTTAATTCTTGTCCATAAAACTTACGGACGTCTGCTTCTTTTGATACTCGAAGAAGCAATGAGCCAGAACCACATGTTGGGTCATATACACTCTTTAAGTCTTTTTTACCTATAGTAACTATTTTAGCTAGTATTTTTGATACTTGTTGTGGTGTATAAAATTCTCCTGCCTTTTTACCTGCGTTGGCTGCAAATTGAGATATTAGATATTCATAGGCATCTCCTAGTACATCTATCTCTGTATCATCATGCATAAATGAAATCTCTGATATATTTCCCATTACCTTTGCAAGTAACTTTGATCGACTCTTAACATCCTTTCCTAATTTAGTTGACGTTAAGTCCATATCATCAAACAAGTGGTCAAAATCATCTTGGCTTACATGTCCAATAGTTGACTCGGTAATATCATTAATAGCTCCTTGAAGCATTTCTACATCGAAATTTCCCTCTTCTATAGATTTCATCAGTGATGAGAATAGATATTTCGGCTCTATAAAATATCCGATTTCATTTAATAGTTCTTCTTGTAGGGCTTCTTTGTACTCTTCATTCTCCCAAGCTTCTGTATATGTTATTTTATCTTCTTCTAGTAAATGCATTACCCTACTTTCAACTTTTTCTGATAAATAGCGATAGAAGATAAGACCTAATATATAGTTTTTAAATTCATTTGCTTCCATATTACCCCTTAGATCGTTGGCTATAGCCCATAATCTAGTATGTAAATGTGCTTGTTGTTCCCTTTGTTTTTGACTTACTGACATATATGTCCTCCTTCAATATTTCAACGTTTTAATGTAAGGTAATAAAAAATATCTTTGAATCTTTTCCTTTCCACTTTCCGACTTTCCAACTTTCTACTTTGCAATTGAAGTATCGACTCAGAAATTGGGGGGAATTTCAACAATCTGATTTATTCGTATTTAGTAACATGCTCATATATAAAATCTTTAATCTTATTAACTATTTTTTTCTTCTCTAGGAAAGGTGCTGTTATAGCATCACTTATCTCTTTATGATTTACAAGTCTTGAATACTCGTATTCGGAAACATATTCTTTTACCATATCTTCTTCTATACCTATCTCATAGGCAAATTGTTGTATTTCTTCTTTTCTTTGTGCATTTTCATATTGTGTATAAGCATCATCTATAGAATCCTCTGGACTTAAGTTTGGAACAACTTTTTCTAAGAAGGATTTTAATAGATCTACCTTTAATCTTAATTCTTCATTATCTGCTCGGTCAAGTTCTTTCATAATATGCTTTACATCTTTTTCACGTTTTTCTTTATTACTTAAATCAATGTCTCTAATTAAATTCATAATATAGCTTACATTTATTTTATCTGTGTGCATTAGCTCAATGGCAAAATCTATATCTGCTAGGACAGATACCTTTTCATAGTCAGTGCCTTTTAACTCATCATACAATAAGAAATATTTACTTTTGAAATCTTGATATTTTTGTTGGCTTATGCCTAGCTTATCTTCGGTAAATTCAAATTCAGTAAATGTCTGTAGTTTTTGAAGTATCTTTGTTAATTCTCTAAAGGCGATAATAAACCCTTTCTTCTCTTCTTCACTTTGTAAATCATCGACGAAATTAGGAACAGGTGCTATTTTATACAAGTTATTCAGTGCTTCTTTAAACATTTTTAGGTACTCACCATAAGTATTCATAAGTACTGTATCTACACTATCGGTTTTTGAAAACAAACGTATAGCTTTATCTGTATTTTTCTTTAAATTTCTATAGCACACAATATTCCCATAGGGTTTTGTAGACTTTTGAACTCTATTTGTCCTAGAAAAAGCTTGAATTAAGTCATGATATTTTAAGTTTTTATCTACATATAGAGTGTTTAATGTTTTACTATCAAATCCCGTTAAAAACATATTCACCACAAGCAGAATATCTATTCTAGCATTTTTAACTTTTTTTGATACATCTGAAAAATAGTTAGGAAAGGTATCTGTAGAGTAATTGGTATCAAACATATTATTATAATCCTCAATCATTCTTTCTAGACTGTCCCTAGAATGTTCATCTTTTCCCTCACTATTTTCATTAGCTCCAAATGTAAAGATACCAGCTATCTTAAGGTTATGTTCTAATTCTTTAAATTTATCATAATATTTTACTAGCATCTCTATATTCTGGACTGTAAAAATAGCTGTATATTCTGTATTCCTTGTTTTCATATGATGATGCTTAATAATATGTTCTGCTATTAAACCAATTCTCTCATCATCCATAAATACTTCATCTGTATCAATTGCCTTTACTTTCGTATCATCTTCTTCATCAAATTGCCCTTCAAATGTCTTAATATATTCCACTGAAAATCCTAATACATTATTATCTTTTATGGCATCTTTGATTAAATAATGATGTAAACATTTATCAAATAAATCTGCTGTACTTCTACCGTCTTGGCTTTTATTATCCTCAAAGCGTGGTGTTCCTGTAAATCCAAAATACTGAGCATTTGAAAAATGTATATTGATAGCTTTATGCATGTCCCCAAATTGTGAACGGTGACATTCATCTATAATAAATATTACCTTTTTATCCTTATAACTTTCCATGATATTAACATACTTAGGTGAATTAATAGCGTTTGACATTTTTTGAATTGTTGTTATGATAAGTGTTTTATTTATATCTTTAATTTGTTTTACTAATGTACTAGTTTTATCTGTTGTATCTACTGAATCTGCTTCAAATTTATTAAATTCTGCTATTGTTTGACTATCTAAATCTTTACGGTCTACAAGGAAGAATACTTTCTTAATTCTTGATTCATTAGCTAGTATTTGACTCGTTTTAAATGATGTAAGTGTTTTACCGCTCCCTGTTGTATGCCAGATATAACCATTGTTATTTGTCTCTAACGCCCTATTTACTAAAGCCTCTGTTCCATATATTTGATATGGTCTCATTACCATTAATATTTTATCTGTGTCGTTAATGACCATATATCGGGCAATGACTTTTGATATATGACATTTTTCTAAAAATGTAGATGTAAATTCATTTAGATTACTTATTCTTTCGTTTTTTACATCTGTCCAGAAGAAAGTATGGCTAAACATTAGTTCACTATCTGTATTAGCAAAATATTTAGTATCTACTCCATTGCTTACTACAAACACCTGAATATATCTATAGAGCCCTTGATAAGAGTGTTTTCTATAACGCTCTATTTGATTAAAGGCTTCTTTTAAATCAAGTCCTCTTCGCTTTAATTCTATTTGAACAAGGGGTAATCCATTAATAAGTAGTGTTACATCATAACGGTTCTTATATTTTCCCACCACCGTTGTTTGTGTTGTTACTTGAAATAAGTTTTTGCACCAGAGTTTTGTATCAAAAAATTCTATGTATACTTCTGACCCGTCTTCTCTTTCAAGTACAAATTTATCACGAAGAATCTTAGCACTTTGGAACACACTTTTCCCTTCCACATAGCGTAGTATTCTTTCAAATTCTTTATCCGTTAATGGTATCCCCTGTAGCTTTTTTCTATTATGTATATTAAGTTGATCTCTAAAGTTATTAACTAAATCTTCCTCATTAGCGATTTTAATTTCTTTATAATCTTGTTTTATTAATTGTTCGAGCAATAGTTTTTCTAACTGTGCTTCACTCTGATATCCCATATTGTCCCCCATAAATTTTTACTCTAAATAATCAATCATTAATTTATCAAAAGAATTATTATATGTTACAAACTATGACTAAAAGATTTTTAAGTTATTAACTACCCTAACCAACTAATAAATTAATTGTTTTGTAATTATTTACTACCATTTTTGCATGATTATATGTAATATTATCCATTTTTATTATACTCTTTCTTTTTGTTAAAAACAAATATTCTGTTACTCAATGGTAAAGAAGTGAAAAGTAGAAAGTATAAAACAATAGTCAATCAATAGTAAGGGTAATTGTGTACTAGAATAAATCACAAGTTCAATAATTTTTATACACAAAAAACCGACCTTGCATAAACAAAATCGGCATAAAATCATATTTGCACTATTTAAAATTGTGCCAAATCCTATCTTATAATTTTTCAGCAAATGAATACAAGATTTGCGCTGTAGAGTTTAATTCTTCTATCGATGCTGCAACTTCTTCTAAACTTGATGCTTGTGTTTCAAATACTGCATTTGTATCACTTACTTTATCATTTATGTTTTTTATCGAACCACCTATATTCTTCAATACAGTATCCACTTTTTTTATCGACTCACTAGTTGATGTGGATAATTTTCTTATTTCTTTAGCTACTACGTCAAATCCTCTACCAAATTCTCCTGCTCTTGATGCCTCTATAGCTGCATTTAATCCTAATAAATTTGTTTGCGACGATATCTCTTGTATAAAATTTAATATCTCATTAGTATCTTCTGTATGACTATTAGCTTCATTAACAATAGATAATATTTGCTCATTTGCATCTACTACTTCTTGTATATTTATATTTAAATCATTTATAGCGTCAGTGATTTGTTCTAATGAAGATTTTAAAGTCTCAGCTACGTCCACTACTTCTTGTCTTTTTTTCAAACTCTTTGCCATAAGTATTGTTCCATCAATTTTACCGTCTTGTCCTTTTATAGGTAAAATATAAGATTTAAAAGGTACTTCAACACCCTCTGAGAAGTCACTAACTATTAATTCTCCTTTATTAATCATGTCCTTTATCATTGGTGCAATTGGAGAACCGCTTTCTTCTGAAAGAGGTACCTCAGGTATATTTCTAATTGTTACATAATTCTCAGTATCTGCTATCCAAATTGCAGTGGGATCATCCATTAGCTTAGGTAAGTAATCAATTATCACATTAAAAGCTTCCAAAACTTCATTGTTAAATACTGTATTTTCCATATTCATACCTCCTCTAGTTAACTTATATATGTATATATCGGCAAATTTTATTATAGTTTTAATGTAAATTTATAATATTATATTTTAATCTGTTTTACTGTTTTGTTCATCAATTTCTTTTATTAAAGTTTCAGCAATTCTTTTATTTATATCTGCTATTAAAATATGTTTTAATATTTGTTTCATTAATCCATAATCTTTTTCTATATCAATCTTATCTACTTCTAACTTTGTTTGGTCCAAGACTTCTTTACGTATATTGGTAAAATTCTCATATGTAAGTTGCGTGGATTCTTCAAAATATTTTTTACATGATTTCAATAGTATTTCAATATCATTAAAAGACAGTATGTTTTTGTAATGATAAATCATGATTAACTCCATTATTTGATCTTTACCATATTTTTTTTTATTTGGTTTGTCTATAATATTAGCTTTTACATAATTATTTATCATAGTTTTTGTCATTATTTTATTTTCATTATCTGTTTTATAATTGACCAATATTTTTTCTAATATGGTTATTACCTGATCCATGTATAATTCAATCTCAGGAATTTCTTTTGTGTCTGTTTGATTATTATCAAATAATTTCATATATTTATTCATTTTTTGTACCTCCATTGTATAAAAAAAAACTATTTTATCATAATAGATTATATAGTATTCTATACTAGTTTACAAAATTTATTATTACATTTATTTTTGTTCTATCCTTGACACAAAGAAATTTATATAATACTATTGTAATATAATCTAGTTTTTAAAACTATGTGATACGAGGTGTATATTGAAATGAACATGCGTGAACCAATTAATTCAATTACTCATTTGTTTGGACTTATTCTATCTATTGCTGGATTGATACTACTTTTGATATCTTCATTTAGTAACTTTGCTATTAGTAGCGTAATTAGTTCGATTATTTTTTCTATAGGACTTATTGGTTTGTATTCTGCTTCCACTGTATACCATTGGAAAAATACGTCTATAGAAAGATTGGAAATACTTAGAAAAATTGATCATATTATGATATATGTGTTAATTGCTTCCACATACACACCAATCTGTCTAATTTCGTTAAAAGGTTTATTAGGATATTCACTATTGGCATTTGTATGGATTTTATCTTTTATAGGTATTTTACTGAAAGCTTTATGGTTAAATACTCCCAGATGGCTTTATACTGGTTTTTACTTAATCCTAGGTTGGTTAGCTCTTTTTTTTATCTATCCAATGAGCAAAGCTCTCCCAGTTGATGCCATTCTATTATTGGTTTCAGGTGGAATAATGTATACCATAGGAGCTATTATTTATGGAAGCAAATCAGAGAAAATCAAATTATGGAAATTCGGTTTTCATGAAATATTTCACGTTTTTATATTGTTAGGTAGTACTTTCCATTTTTTAATGATATATATATATGTGATTAATTAGTTGGCTAGTAATTATATTATTTAAAAAGCTATATTAAAGCATTATCTAATACCTTAATATAGCTTTTTCCCCATTCAAAAATCTTTTACACTTGCTTTTAGCATCACAATGAAAACAAGGTCTTGATAATTTATCACTCTTATATAGTAATTCACTTAATATCGAATTATGGTTATTTTTATTTCTATGATTTGCTATGGCATCTGATATTAAACTAATTTCTTCTTCTTCAAAACTGCAATCTTTTAAAATTTCAATAGCTAATTCTTTACTTGCTAATGCATGATCCATTCCTTTAATATATTCTTTCCATCTTCCTATGTCATGCAAGAGCCCACATGCATAGATTATTTCTTTATTTATATTAATATTATTCTCTAAAACTAAGATATACGTTATTCTACATACATCTAATAAATGTGTTATATCATGATGGCAATATATTCTCTCTCTTTCTAATTCAATATTTTTGTTTAAATACATTATAAACTTTGGATGATTTAGAATCCTATTTGCCCTTTTCAATTTTGTACCCCTGTCATATTTTTTTAATTTCTTCTCCCTTAAAATTTTTCAATAATTCTTCTATTGACTTTCCTTTTATTTTTAAAGTGGGTGCTATTTCATGTAGTGGAATCATAACAAAAGCTCTTTCGCAAATTCTTGGATGTGGTAGGGTAAGCGTTTCATCGCAACTTTCATAATCCTCATATACAAGTATATCTACATCTATAGTCCTTGGACCCCACCTAATTATCCTCTTTCTTTTCAACTCTTTCTCAATCCATTGGCAGTACTCAAGCAAATCTTCAGGTTCTAAACTAGTTTCAATTTCTACTACCATGTTTAGAAACCAGTCTTGTTCTTTATATCCCACGGGCTCTGTTTCATAATATGAAGATTTTTTAATCACTACTATACTCTTATTATCTTCAAGTAATTGAATTGCTTTTTCTAGATTAACTTTTTTATCTCCTATATTACTACCCAACCCCAAATAAGCTTTAGACATTTCTTTTTCTCCTTATTTCAACCCCAAAATAATCATACATTCCTTCAACAGGTGCTTCAGGTTTTTTAATTAATACTCTTATCTCTATTATTTTTTCGTATGTTTTTAGCGCTTTTTTACAGATTTCTTCTGCTATTGCCTCTATTAAATCATATTTTTTGCTTTTAAATATGGATTGTATTATTTGGTATACTTCTGCATAATTTATAGTGCAATCTATGTCATCTTCTTTCCCTGCTTTTTTCAAATCAACATATAATTCCACGTCTATGAAAAATTTTTGTCCTATTGTTTTTTCTTCTTCTAACACTCCATGATATCCGTAAAACCCTAAATTTTTCATAATAATTTTGTCCATTTTATACGCTCCTCAATATTGCATCGGTAACTTTAGCTGCCCTATAGTTTTCCCTTACATCATGCACTCTCACTATATCAATCCCTTGCATTATTCCCATTACAGTAGTGGCTACAGTACCCTCTACCCTTTCCTTGGCAGGTAAATCTAAAATCTTTCCTATCATTGATTTTCTTGAAGTCCCCAGAAGCAAAGGATACCCTAATAATTTTATTTCTTTCAATCTAGCCATCACAACCATATTTTGCTCTGGTGTTTTACCAAATCCTATTCCAGGATCTAATATTATATTTGATCTTTTTATACCTGCATCAGTAGCTATTTCTATAGATTTATTAAAAAATTTTGTCATCTCAGTTATAATATCTTCCTTATATACTGTATCTTTTTGATTGTGCATTATAATAACTGGCACATTATATTTTGCAACGACTTTAGCCATATTCTTATCATTTTGCAATCCCCAAATATCATTAATAATATCAGCCCCTGCTAAAATACCTTTTTCAGCTACTAGTGCTTTATTTGTATCTAGAGATATAGGTGTATTAACCTTTTTCTTAAGTGCTGTAATTACAGGCACTACTCTATTAATTTCATCTTGCTCACTTACCCTTTGATATCCTGGCCTAGTTGATTCTCCACCTATATCCAAAATATCTGCTCCATCATTCACCATATATTGTGCATGTTTTATAGCGTCATCTATACTATAAAAGTCTCCACCATCTGAAAAAGAATCTGGAGTAACATTCAGTATCCCCATAATATATGTTTTAGTACCAAACTTTAATTTATTTTCAATAACATTATTTTCTTTATTATTTTCTACTGTCATTATTTTTCTCCTCTAATCAACTACCCAAATTTATAAAAGACATAGCCTCTGATCTTGCCTTTGCATCACTTTCAAAAATACCCCTCACTGCTGAAGTAATAGTTTTTGATCCGGGTTTTTTAACCCCCCTCATTGTCATACACATATGTTCTGCCTCTATTACAACTATTACACCATATGGTTGCAATTTTTTTACTATTATATCTGCAACTGATGCTGTCAATCTTTCTTGAAGTTGTGGTCTTTTTGAAATAGTTTCAACTACTCTTGCTAACTTGCTTAATCCAGTTAATTTTCCATTTCTAGGCAAATATCCCACATGCGCTTTTCCAAAAAAGGGTACTAAATGATGCTCGCATACAGAATAAAACGGAATATCTTTAATTAAAACTAATTCCTCATGTCTTTCTTCTTGGAAGTATACTTCCAAATGCTTTTCTGGATCTTGTTCTAATCCTGCAAATATTTCTTCATACATTTTTGCTATTCTTCTAGGGGTATCTATAAGACCCTCTCTATTAGGATCTTCTCCTACTGCTTCTAAAATTTCTCTTACCGCACTTTCAATTCTGCTTTTATCCATCTTGATTACCTCTCATTCATTATAATAATATTTTTCTTTAAATTTGCTAATAATTATATTTGTGATGCTCTTTTTATCTATTCTAAAGGTAGAATCTATAATTTTTGACACAGGCATAATTTCCATTATAGAATTACATATAAATACTTCCTCAGCTAATAATAAATTTTCTATTTTATAATATCCTTCTTCACAATCCATCTGCATTTTTACTATTGTATCTATTATTTTTTCTCTCATAATACCAGGTAGCAATCCACAATCTGTAGCGGGAGTATATACTTTTTTATTTTTAATAAAAAATATATTACTCATAGACCCTTCACATAAATTGTCTTTGGTATTTAAAAATATAGTCTCATCGTATCCTTTGCTTTTTGCATTTCGTAATGAGATCAAATTTTCTAGATAATTATTTGATTTTATTCCTACTAAAAGCGATTTTTCATTTCTACGATATTTACATATGTCTAAATGAAATCCTTTTTCATAACAAGTAGATAAATATACATTATTCCTACTTGTTATGAATAGTTGATTTGTCTCTTTACCTTTGCTAAGACTTATTCGTAGCACGCTATCAGCGAGTTTATTTTTATTTATTAATTCATAACAATATTCTTTAATACAATCTATTTCGCAGGGCAAATCCAAATCTAATACCTTACACGCGTCTAAAAATCTTTGCATATGTTCATGAAAAAAAAATATTTTCTTATTATATACTTTTATAGTTTCAAAGAGTCCATATCCATATATATATCCTTCATCCAAAGGGACAAAACAATTCTTAGTAAGTTTTCCATTTACTGATATATATTCTATAGCAACCACCTCTAATAATAATAAATATATCCCTATTTCTCTCTTATCATTTAAGTATCCCTCAATTGTACTTATTCAATCCTCAATGTTACTCAGCGACAAGGCTTCCATTAATGCTTTTGCTTTATGAAATGTTTCTTCATACTCCATTTGGTTATCAGAGTCCCAAACGATGCCACCACCAGCCTGTAAGTATGCTTTATTGTCTTTACATAAAATAGTTCTTATTACGATATTTAAATCTGTATCTCCATTAAAACCAATATATCCTATTGATCCAGTGTAAATATTCCTTTGAGTAGGTTCTAATTCGTCGATTATTTCCATTGATCTAATTTTAGGTGCACCAGTAATAGATCCTCCTGGAAATGTAGCTTTTATACAGTCTATTGCATCAACTCCATCTTTCAATTCACCAACTACTGTTGAAACCAGATGAAACACCGTCTCGTATTCTTCTAATTTAAATAACTCAGGCACTTTAACCGTACCAGATTTTGAGATCTTCCCCAAATCATTTCTTTCGAGGTCTACAATCATTAATAATTCAGACTTGTCTTTTTTACTGTTTATTAGTTGCAACTTATTTCTTTCATCTTCTTCTTTTGTTTTACCCCTAGGCATAGTCCCCTTTATAGGACGAGTTTCTATCCTTGTACCTTTTATCTTTATAAATCTTTCTGGCGAACTACTCACTATTTGTCCCTCGCCAAAATCAATAAAACTCGCAAAAGGAGCAGGATTTATCTTTCTCAGCTCATTATATAAATGTACTGGCGAAATATTCAAAGGATATTCAAACCTTTGAGTTAAATTCACCTGGTAAATATCTCCTTCTCTGATATAATTGTGTATCGCATCTAATGCACCCATATATTCATCTTTAGTAAAATTACTACGATATTTAATATGATTGTTTTTATAATCATGCCTCATATCACACAAATCACTTTTTTCGATATGCTCTTCAATATTTTCGATTACTTTTTTTTCTTCATCTTTTATCCCTACCGATGCGATATACGTCTTATTTTTTTCATGATCAATGATTATCACTCCATCATAAAACCCCAAAAAACAATCTGGTATATTTACATCGTCAATTGCAGTTCTAGGTAACTCTTCAATATGATGACATAGATCATACGAAAAATATCCTACCGCTCCACCAACAAAAGGTAATTCAGTTTTATAATCTATTGAATATTGTGCCATTAATTCTTTAAGTTTTACAAAAGGATCTCCATGGAAAACCTTTTCATCATCACAAGTCTTCACGCTTATTTCGCTATTTTTACTTTTAAATACTAAAAATGGATCAAACCCTATAAAAGAATATTTTCCTAAAGTTTCATGATCTCTTCCACTATCTAGAAAAAAACTGTATGAAAAATCTTTAAACAACGTATATATCTGAAAACTATTTAATTTTGTATTTATTTCTTTAATTAGCATTATGCATCATCCTTTTGCAGCTTTATAAAAGTTATCTAACAATTCCATACCCATTTCAGTAAGTATTGCTTCAGGATGAAATTGAACACCCTCTATCATATACTCTTTATGTTTTATTCCCATTATTTCTCCTTCTTTCGTTTCAGCAGTAATTTCCAAATCATCGGAAATAGATCCTCTATCAATAATTAGCGAATGATACCTTGTTACCTCAAGAGGGTTTTTTAAATTTTTAAATACGCCTCTGTTATTGTGTGTAATTCTGAACACTTTACCATGAACTGGTTCTTTTGCTTTTACTATCTTACAACCAAACACTTGACCTATTGTTTGGTGACCTAAACATATTCCTAATATTGGTATAGTTCCTTTAAACTTGTCTACTACATCTAAACACACTCCTGATTCTTTCGGTGTACATGGTCCTGGTGATAACACTATCATCTTTGGATCAAGCATCTCGATGTCTTTAAGAGTAATTTTATCATTTCTATATACTTGTACTTTTTCCTTTAATAATTCCAGATACTGAACAAGATTATATGTAAATGAATCATAGTTATCTATCATTAAAATCAAGCAGTATTCACTCCTTTATACTCTACAATCTTTTACTAATTAATTATATTTTTTATATTACAAATTCGAAATACTATTTACCTTTCTCTTCAAAATTTTCCATAGTGTACGAGTATACTCTATTTTTCCCATTTCTCTTGGCAAAATATAATGCTTCATCAGCCTTATTAATTAATTCGTTAATATCATCATTTGCTCTGGGTACTTTACTTGCTATTCCTAGGCTTATAGTTACAATCTTTTTAACACTTGACAACTCGTTAGGTATCATAAGATTCTCAACAGATTTTCTAAGCTTCTCAGCCACTAAGAAACTTTCATTAGAGTCACTCATTGGAATTAAACATGCAAATTCCTCTCCACCCCATCTACAAACAAAATCAGAGGTTCGGTTTAACTCTTGTTTGAGAGATAATGCAATGTCTTTTAAACATTCATCTCCCATTAAATGACCGTAAGTATCATTATATACTTTGAAATCGTCTATATCTATCATAATTACTGAAAGTGGCTTTTTTGACCTCATACATCTATTCCACTCAATTTTTATCATTTCATCATATTTTCTTCTGTTTGAAAGTTCAGTTAACGCATCTATCATAGAATTTTCTTGTAAAAGATCTCTATACTTTTTTAGCTTCAGATGATTTCTTATTCTAGCCATCACAATGGGTCTACTAAATGGTTTCGTAATATAATCAATAGCACCTAAACTTAATCCGTATTCTTCATTTTTTTCACTATTCATACCTGTAATAAAAATAATTGGTATATCTTTTGTAAGTACAGATGATTTTAATACCTTACATAT
This sequence comes from Eubacteriaceae bacterium, assembly GCA_049366695.1. Taxonomy (GTDB): domain Bacteria; phylum Bacillota; class Clostridia; order Eubacteriales; family Alkalibacteraceae; genus JBMNCR01. Next base: position 16,632 of record JBMNCR010000053.1, on the reverse strand, counting down.
TTTATATCCATCCATGTCAGGTAGAATTATATCAAGTAATATAATATCCGGCGTTTGGACTTTTGCAATTTTTAATGCTTCTTTTCCATTTGATGCAGTTACAACTTTATAAGTATTCATCAACATTTCAGTTAATATTCTCATAAATATCATTGTATCTTCAACAACAAGTACAGTCTGTCTAGTATCCAAGATTAACACCTTCTTTACTCTTTATAATATACCTATATTTATTATAACCTTATTATATAATATATTAAAAAAATGCTCTACAAAATATTCTAAGAAGTTTGTTGAATTTTATAGAATATTCAATTACATAATTGTATAAAATATTTTTTATACAAATAATTATCTAAATATGCCATATATTAATGTATTACCTAATTTTATACATTTATTTGTTATATTATGGTATAATATAGCAAGCGTTCTAATAAAGGAGGTGAATTAAATGAATGAAGTAGATAACAATGTAGAATCTTGTCCTGTCCTTTCTGTCAAAGACTGGTTAATAACATTTCTAATTTTGATTATACCAATAGTCAATATCGTAATGATGTTTGTTTGGGCTTTCAATGACCCTAATAAAACAAAATCAAATTATTTTAAAGCAGCACTTATAATGTCAGCTATTTCTATTGTTTTATGGTTATTATTCGCAGGATCAATTTTTGCGCTTATAACTAGCGCCATGGGTTATGGTTATTAATTAGTATAAAAATACATACACTACAAAAAGTCTACTTTTCTTAATGAAAAGTAGACTTTTGATACATATATCTAATAATATAATTCTTTATTATTGGAGCTGAGAGACAAATTGTATAGTTACTGTATCTCCCTCAATCTTATTTACTACCTTACCATTTAAGGAAGTCCCACTAAATTTCCCACTAATAGTAACAAGGTCTCCTTCATCATCAGTAAATTGAATATTAAAACTATTATTGTCTATAGTGGCAGGTATACTAGGTTGAAAACTGGCAGTTGTATCCATCATCCCTGTATTAAAAATATTTAATTTTACTTTAATCATGAGGTTTTTATCCATTACAAGTTCTACAGAGGACGTATTTTTATCTAATGATGAACTAAAATCATTGCCAACTGATATTTTAGTTCCATTTCCTACATACGTTCCCGCATAATCACTATAATCAACATCGTTATTATCAGATATTTTATCTTCACTTGTGGAATCCATATTAGTGGAATCTTCAATTCCTTCTTTCTCTACGTCTTCTTCAGCACCTGTAGAATCTTCAGTATCCACATCATCTTCAGTATCATTACTTGACGAAGAGCTAGCTACTTCTCCTCCTTTTGTTACTTCAGATGGATCTAACCATGAGGATGCCCATTTAATAAAATCCGTACTTTTACTAATTATTAGATCATTTGCATAATCTTTTACCCCTTTATTAATTTCAGATTTTATTTTTTCTTCCATTACCTGAACAATCCTTCCAGCAGTATTTACAATTCTATTTTTAGATTTTAATAAGACATTTTCAGAATTTTTTGAACCAGTAAAAAAAGTTATCAATTTATCTTTTGCTTTTGTAATTATATTTCCATGTTTACTCATTACCTTGCTACTAAAATCAATTACTTTTTTTCCAAAGGAAGTATTGCTGAACCATTTGCCTGCATCATCCGTTTTTGTCAAGATATATTTTTTAAAGGCAGAAGAATTCTTAACAATCTTACTCTGCATACTCTTTGGAATCCATTTTTGTGTTACTGAGAAAAATCCTCCAGTAAATGCATTAGCAATTTTATCGTTAGTTAATGCTATAGAAAGGCTCGCAAGTATTTGTTCACTTGGTGTCGATTTTGGGTTTACCAACTGAACAACGCTTCTTCCAAGTCCTGTAACCAACTTTGTACTATATCGTCCTAAAAATCCGATACTATCAGATATCTTTCCTTCTCCAAATACCATCTCAGAAGCATTCTGAGAAAATTCCTCCATTCCCTCATATACTCCATTAATATTATTTATTGTTTCCTCTCCAAGAGTATTGGCTTTATACTTTTGTCTCACTAATTCATGATTTTCACTTATTTGTTTTTTTATTGTTTCTTTTTCTATACCATAAGCACTCATTACCGCATAATCCATGGTATCTTTTACAAGTACATTCCCTATTTCTATTACATGCCCTGTCATTTTTTTGAATCCATTATAATGCTTAGAGACTGAATTTGTTACTCTATCCCATAAAGAAGTCTTTTTATCATTTTTACTTTCATATTTCTTCGAATTGACAGATACAGCTTTTTTATAATATTCATTTGCAGTTTTTAACTCATCATTTTCGACAGCATAAACAGTAGAAAATAATAAGAAATCATTACTTGAATTACTTATATCAATTTCTACTTCATATGGTGTATTTGCAATATAAGCTTCTTCTAATTTTTTTGCTAAATCGTTATAAAATTCTATAGATTCTTCTGTGAAATTCATTATCTCTTCATCAATACTTGTAGATGATTCAGACATTCTATTTTGAAGTTCCGTAGTAACACCTTTCATGTATTCAAAATTACTAAGTGTAAAATAAAATTCACACTCATCAAGTAAAGAATAATAAAATGCTACTTTATCTAATGAAACAATTATTTCGTTAATCGCATCTTCATAATGTTGAGAATTTTTGATAATATCGACAGCATTAGAAGTTTCGGTATCAATCTGCATCTTATTTTCTTCTAGATACTCAAGTATAAAACCAGTATCTATAGAAAGTTGAGTTAAGTAATCTAGACAATCATTACCAAATTCTACTTGATTGATTAATTTCATTGTATCATACCATGCCTGTGTATATAAATCTGAATCAGTTTCTGTAAACTCCTCAATCTGAGAAGTTGCTAGTGAAATATTAATCATATAGTTTGTATAATCATGTAATTCAAATTCTATGTAATCATTTAGATTCGGTTCATCACTGTAGTTATCCATCATCTTCATTACTGAAGCTTGCAATAAATCAATATAAGGAATAATTTCTGTAGCTGATTCTTCAATGGTATTTCCCAAGAAGTATAAATTATTAATTATTTCATCCCTTGAATCATTATATGCAGTGTCCGCAAGTCCAAAATCATCAATAGGTGAATTATAATATGGGCTAGCACATAGTAATGTAACCACATCTTCATCAATCAACATCTGCCTTTCATCATCAGTCATATACGTTTCAAAATCATAATAGTTTTTACTTTCATCGTCCTGATTTGCTCCACATCCTATTAAAGATAGTATTAAGATTAAAGTTGTAATTAGCGCTACATATCTTTTTATAACTATTTTATTCATTTGTTTCCCCCATTTTTTTGTCATTCTAATACGAATATATTTACATAATTGTATCAAAACAATAATTCAATATCTAGCATTTTTTTTATTTATTTTTGTTATTTATGCATAAATTACAAAAATATTTGCAATGCTTTTAAACTAGTTAAAAAACTCTTCTATATATAAGTATTATATTTTTTAATTCTGAAATATAAAAATTTTTGAATATTAAAATATAAGTTAATACAAAGGTATAAATCCTTTAATATATACTTTTTAAAAATATTTGAAGTAAGTAATTTAATAATATTACCTACTTCATTGAATTACTTTATTATTACCTTAAAAACTTTGTAACAAATGGAGATGTACTGCCTCTTCTCATAAAGTGTCCTGAAGGCCCTTCTCCTAAAAATTCTGAAAACCAAGACTCGTGCTCTATTTCTTCATTAAGAATTGCTAAAGATAAGTCATATGTTCTATGATCTTTTCCGGCAGTCATATTACAAATTTCAGTATATCCGCTAACAGCACATCTTTCAGCCCCCACTAATACTTTTAATATCTCATTTACATTATTTGAGTCTGCTGGCAACTTTGCTGGAGGACAAGCAGAAACATCATGAAACTCTTTCATACAAGCTGGCAAATGACCCCCAAGCTCATAAATCCTTGGTACAAGGGCTTCAAAATGATTTCTATCTTCAATACGTGCCGTTTCAGCTATTTCTTTTACACCTTCTCCTTGAAGTCCAATCAAGTTGGCACGTAAAATTGTGTAATAGTAATATGTCGTAAGCTCTGCTGATGCATTATTTATTAATAGCTGAAGAAGTTTATTTATATCTACACCAGACTTTTCTACCATTTCCCTTGTTACTCTTGCCATTTATATACACTCCTTTTAATTCGAATGTGCATATTATTCCCAATAATAATTATTTAATCCAAAATAAGTCTTAGTATATTATTTTATTGTTATATAAAATGTATAATTCTTTTTCTTACTCTGCTCTATATCATTATATAACCCAACAACTTCTTATATAAAGCTAATTCAATAATCACTTATTACAATCTTTAAGCAACTTTTTCACTTCATTCTCTTTCTCAAAAAGAAGACATCCCCCGTCATGTTCTCCAAGTAGTAATCCTGTCTCGTTAAGCTTTTTAAATAGTTGAGAATTCAGAGCGTCTCTTAAAGTACAGTTGTTCAAATTAATATCTGAATAAGGTGAGAATGGACATGGCTCAGCTGATCCATCTACATTGATATGAAAAAAACCTCTCCCCGCCGCAAGACAGCCACCAGAATATTTTTCATCGCCGGGAAATGATAAAAATATTGCATCTTCATAATCTTCTCTTAGCTCTTGTTGTTTAATTTCTAATATCTCTCTTTCTTCATCTGTAGGCGCTAAATATTTAGTTTCTTCTGTCACAGGAACATACTCAATAAAAATTATTGCTCTACATCCTTTTTGGTATAGTTTATTAATGAAAGTTTTGCCAGTGACATTTTCAATGTTTTCACTTGTCACGGTAATAGACACGCCATACAATATACCTTTCTCCTCAAGCGAATTCATTACATTCATTAATTTATCATAAGTTCCTTCCCCTCTTCTAATATCTGTCAGTTCTTTATCTCCTTCTATACTAAGCATTGGCACTAAATTTCTATTCTTATCAAATAATTTTATGTAACCTTCTTGCACCATCGTTCCATTCGTGAATATTGGGAATATTATCTCTTTAACTTCTGAAGCTTTTTCAATAACCTCTCTTCTCATTAGAGGTTCTCCTCCAGCAAGCAGTATAAATGAGATACCAATTTCTTTAGCTTCTTGAAATATAGTTTTCCACCTTTCACTTGATAATTGCTGTTTTTTATAATCTTCTCCACTAGATTGGTTCGCTCTTGCATAACATCCTTTGCAAAACAAATTACAACTATTTGTTATACTTGAAATTAAAAATCCAGGAATATTCTCTCCTTTTTTTTCAAAGTATTCCCTTTTCTTTTTCGATTCTTTACTTGCCAAGGCATACTTTGCAATAAAAGCTGTTTCTTTAGGATTTTTAAAAGATGCTTTTACTATACCTTTTATGATATTTTCAATTCCATTATTCAAATACTTTGATAAACTAAATTCACTACTCATTATCTTCATCTCCTACCATTAATTAATTTACCATTATAAAATTTCTTTCCGAATATTCAATTATGTCATTTTCATGTTCTTTTAGTGTTTTTCCTCAATCCTAATTCTATAATTTCCCTCGCTAATTTCACCATAGTGAAATGTAGTTTCAAATTAATTTATACTGTAATAATTCTTTAATGATTTGCCTCTTATATAAATATTCATGTAATCAATTATTTTTACATGATCTGAAGTAATTCTCTAATTATATATACATTTCACTATATACAATATTTTACTCTTTCAGATATATTATACCATAGACATATTTAATTAAATTCGCTACTACACAATTACTATAAAAACAAATCCTACTATATATATTAAAGATTAATTTAAGGTATAGTCAAAATAAGATTCATACTTTTTGAGACATTGTATTTTAAACTTATCTACTATTCTAAAAAAACCGTATTAAAGCATATATAACTTTAATACGGTTTTTCTTTATATCTCATTATTCTCTAATTTTATATTTGTTCACATATTTATTCTTCTTACAAAAGCATTATATTAAATCGCTATAAGCAGATACTCCATGCTCCATTTCATCTAACCCTGTTATTTCTTCATGATTATCGACTTTTAAACCAATAGTTTTCTTCAGTATTATAAACGTAACTGCCGCTAACACAAAAGCAGTAACCCCGCATACCAAAACTCCAATCATTTGTGTTCCTAGCAGTGATAATCCTCCACCGTAAAACAATCCTTCACTTCCTTCTGCTGATGAAAATAATCCAATTGCTAAAGTCCCAAAAACTCCACATACACCATGAACCGAAATCGCACCAACTGGATCATCAATTCTAAGCTTTTGATCAATAAAAACAATAGAATATATCATTATTATTGAACTAAGGAACCCTACAACTATTGCACCAATAAACGATATTACATTAGCTCCAGCAGTAATTCCTACAAGTCCCGCTAACGCACCATTTAGTGTCAGCCCTGCATCTGCCTTCCCATATTTTATGCTACTCACTAGTAATGCTCCACATGTTGCTGCTGAACCACTTAAAAGCGTCGTAATCGCAGCATGTGCTGTTGCTGGCGAAGTAATATCTAGAGTACTTCCAGGATTAAAACCAAACCAACCAAACCATAGTATTAGTACCCCTAATGCTCCAAGAGGAATATTATGACCTGGGATTGCTTGTGCAATACCGTTTTTGTACTTTCCACTTCTCGGACCAACTAACCAAGCACCTGCTAATGCACAGAACCCGCCAACTGCGTGAACAGCAGTTCCTCCAGCGAAATCAAGAAAACCAAATTTTTCTGCCAAAAATCCGCCACCCCATATCCAATGTCCAATCATTGGATAGATAAACATAGTTGCTATAAAACAAAATATAATGTATGCACCATATTTTGTTCTTTCAGCCATAGCACCAGAAACAATTGTTGCGCAAGTTGCAGCAAAAATAGCTTGAAAAAAGAAAAATATATCAAATGAGACCCCATTTATCTCGACTGGTTTGTTTATTAACATAAACATATCCGTCCCTATAAAGCTTCCAACATCAGTTCCATACATAAATCCATATCCAATAAAAAAGAATGATAATACTCCTACCGAAATCGTAACAAAGTTTTTCATAATAATATTAACTGCATTTTTAGCTCTAGTGAATCCAACTTCTACCATCGCAAATCCTGCATGCATTAGAAATACAAGAATACTTGCTATTAGTACCCACATAGAATTAATTATTACTGTGTCCATTTTTTTACCCCCTAGATAATTTAAAAGCATACTACAAAAAATCATAATACTTCTTTTCTAATACAACCATTTTTATACATCGATTAAGAATCAAATTTCATATATTAAAATAACAATAAAAGTAATTATATCCCGTAATTTTAAAAACATAAAAACTACATTCATTAATAAAACTTTAAACAATAAAAAAATCCACACCTCACCAAAAGTAAGATATGGACCTCATTGTCCTTATAATAACTTGTTATAATTAATTTTCATTTCTTATTTTAATTCACCATTGAATCATATACATACTATTAAGAGTATATTAATACACTCTAATTCCATTACTCATTTAAACTTATCATCTAAATGTTAGATAGAGTTTTAGATACCAATAAATTATAACTTGTAATTAGAATTTTGTCAAATTATTAAAAACGAGTAACTACGTCAATCGTATGAACAATTATTCAAAGTTTGCTTATCAAAACTATTTTTTAAAAAATTATTGTTACTAGAAATTGATAATTCTAGTAATGATAAGAATATCTACACTACTAAACCTCAGTTGCTATAACAATGAAATGATAGTATAATTGATAATTAGAAAATTTAAATATACTAAAATACTAAGTGGAGGAATCATGAAATCACTTTATATTGAAAATATGAAAAATGTATCAGAATTATTAAAGGTCTTATCTAATGAAAACCGATTGGTGATCGTTTGTTATCTTCTCTCTTCACCAATGACAGTAACAGAGCTCCATAATAAAATTAACAATCTAACTCAATCAGCAATTTCTCAACACTTATCAATTCTAAAGGCACATAAGTTACTTGATTCAGAAAAAAAAGGGCAGTCTATAACTTATTTTATCAATGACGAGCGTGTAAGAAATATTATAGAAGTACTAAAGGAAAATTATTGCAATTTATAATCTTTCATTGACATATTTTTTTTCGTATAGTATATTAGTATATAAGAATATTCTAATATACTATACGAAAACTATTACTTAAATGGAGGAGATATTTATGTTTGCCTTTTTTAAAAATAATAAGTTTACATCAGTTAACGTAAATGACTTAGAAAGAATTAAAAACAGTATTAATCTTATAGATATCAGAAAACCCTATGAATACGTGAGAGGTTTTGTTCCTGGAGCCAAAAACGTACCGATGTCCCTAATCTTATCGACTCCTGAAAAGCATCTTGATAAATCAAAGCAATATCATATCATTTGCCAATCAGGAGGAAGAAGTCTTAACGCTTGCCAGGAATTATCATCATTAGGGTATGATGTTGTAAATGTTTCTGGTGGTACAGGCTCATATGTTGGTTCATTAGAAAGATAAGCTCTTAATATAAGCAGTGGGATATACGCCCACCGCTTATATTTTTATTCTTTTATTAACTTTAATTAGTTTTTATTGTTTTCAAAACTTTAGATTATTCCTATTGTATAACCTAACAATGTACATTAGCTTTCTCTTGTCCAACTATTTGGAACTATCAAAGCAATCACTGTAAATAATTCTAATCTCCCCATAAGCATCAAGGCAGAAAACAGTAATTTGCTCCATTGAGAAAATTCATAATATGTTTTTGTAGGTCCAACAAGACTTAATCCTGGACCAATATTATTTAAAGTAGCCGCAACAGATGAAATAGAAGTTACCAAATCTACTCCTTCTAAAGAAATAAAAAGAGTAGCTACAATAAACACAATTATATGTAACGCTAGAAAACTGTTTACTCTTTCTATTACTTCATTTGAAACAGTTCTTCCCCCTACTTTTATTGGTATATAGGCTCTAGGATGAAATATTTTTGATAACCCTTGTTTTATGGACTTGAAAACTATTAAAATTCTTATTACTTTCATTCCCCCAGCAGTTGACCCTGCTGAACCACCTATAAACATTAAAACTAACAATATCATTTTACTAAATGTTGGCCACAAATCAAAATCTACAGTGGAAAACCCTGTAGTTGTCATAATAGAACCCACTTGGAAAAATGAATCCCTTATTGCAAGCCATATATCGTCATATATCGTAAATAATAAATTTATAACTATAAGTATTATTGATACCACAATAAACTTAATATATAATCTTAATTCTTCATCTAAATAAAATTCTTTAAATTTACGTTTATACAATGTAAAATGCAATGAAAAATTCATCCCTGATAGAACCATGAATATACTAATTACCACATGAACATAAGAGTTATAACTAGTAATACTGTCGTTTCGAACGCCAAACCCACCAGTGCCCACTGTACTAAAAGTATGTGTCATTGCCTCAAATATACTCAATCCCCCCAACTTTAGAAATAAAATTTCCAGTATGGTAATTGAAATATATGAAACATAAAGAATCCTAGCAGTGTCTTTAAGTCTTGGTACAATTTTACCCGCAACAGGACCAGGACTCTCTGCCTTAAAAATATGCACCCCCCCAATACCCAATGCAGGAAGAAGCGCAAGGGTAAATACTAGTATACCCATCCCACCTATCCAATGTGTAAATGATCTCCAAAACAAAATTCCCTTTGAAAGTGCTTCTACGTTACTTATTACCGATGATCCTGTAGTTGTAAATCCAGAAACTGTTTCGAACAAAGCGTCTATATATGTAGGTGTACTATTTGACAAATAAAATGGCAATGCTCCAAAAAGAGACATAACAATCCATCCTATGGTAACAATCGCCAACCCTTCTTTTGCCTTTATTGTACTTTTGCTTTTCGGGATATATTTAAAAATCAACCCAATCAATAGTGTAATAATAATTGTATTTAAAAAAGCATACACACTTTCTTCTCTAAGGGATAAGGATATCATCAGCGATGGAGTCATCAACATCGATTCAATTATCAGTATTGAACCCAGTATCTTTATTACGATTCCATAATTCACTAAACAATCCTCCTTTACCTGATCTAAATAACGACTTCAAATACTCTATATCTTCAGATAAACAAAACACAACTATTCTATCATTAGCACTTATCACAGATGTGCCTTTTGGAATAATAACTTCACCCTCATGAATAATTGCACCAATTATTATTCCTTTAGGTAGATCAAGATTAGCAATAGGTTTGTTCAAATATGGCATGTCTGGTGTAGCAATTATTTCTGTAACCTCGCCTTTTCCTCCAAGCAAAAGAGAAACCGAAACTACCTTTCCGCCTCTTATATATTTTAATATATTACTTGCAGTAATGTTAACAGGATTTAGCGCAGCATCAATATCTAACTTATCTATAATCTTCGTATAATTTTGCCTGCTTGCTTTAGCTATAGATTTTGATACCCCGTACTGTTTTGCCATCAAGGCCATAAGTAAATTCTGCTCATCATAACCTGTAGCTCCGATAAAAGCATCTATATCTTGAATATTTTCTTCTTCTAATAGAGTAACATCGGTACCATCCCCATGTATAATAAGAACATGTTTCAAAAGTTCAGCAAGTTTTTGTGCCTTTTCAATATTGTGTTCAATGAGTGTAACCTTTATTTTTGCCTTTGATAGTTCTTTTGCAAGGTAATATCCGACATTCCCTCCACCAAGTATCATTACATTTTCTACTCTCTTTTCATATCCTTTTAATTTAAATATTTTACTAAATAATCTTATGTCATCAGATATTCCCAAAACATGAATAACATCTCCACTCATCAATCTAACAGAACCGTCAGGTATAATAAGTTCACCATTTCTTGAAATAGCAGTGATAATAAGATCATCGAATCCTTCAAGTTCCATAATTCTTTTACCAACAAAAACATCGAGGTGACCAATATTGAAGTCTATCATCTTAACTTTCCCACTAGCAAACTCACCAGAATAAAAAATTACATCCTTCAAAAGATATCTTGAAATTGATGTAGCAGTTGCAAGATCGGGATTAATAATAAGATCAATATTAAGCTCCGTTTTAATAAATTCCAGTTGTTCTATATAATCAGGATCTCTTATTCTTGCAATTGCTCGTTTACATCCCAATTTTTTAGAAAATGTACAAATCATAGCATTTGTTGCATCATTATCTGTTGAAGCAACTAACAAATCAAAACGTTCAATATTTAATTTTTTTAGCATGGAGACATTTATCCCACTAGCTGTTATAGTCAAAACATCCAAGTGTTCATTTATTCTATCCAATACTTTTGAATTGTCATCTACTAAAGTTACATCCATATTTTCTAATATCATCGCTTCTGCCAATTTTAACCCAAGCTTACCAGCGCCGACAATCATTACTTTCATCATTTACCCCCATAGAAAATTTGTTAACTCATACAAAATTATATTATAAATCACAAAAATAAAATAGATATTTTTTTATTTATTATGTATGCTTTAAGTATACTATTTTTTACTAACAATATGTCCACTTATATGCTGATATTTTTAGTATAGCCAAAATATAGTAAAAGGCTACACCAGACCCAAATATTATTACAAATTAAATATACTCATCTTTAATTTGAGGTTCTTAAAAACTCAACTATAATTTTGACTGGAAAAATAATTGTGCTTAATTAATAAGTTTAAAATGAAATAGTTGAAAAAACTTGGTTTATTCAATGCTTCCTTTAAAATAGAAATAATTTAAAAGGAAGTATATTCGTACTATATCCTATATATTAATATCAGGTCAATATTAGATAATAAATCCTTTAACAAGCATTTAGTATAGTGATATAATAGTTGTTAGTAAATAGTAAAGTCGTTTATTTTAGGAGAATATATGGAAAATTTATTAGTCAATGCTGTGGCAGATTTAAATGAAAATATAGTTATTAAAATAGTTACTGACTTACTATCAAAAGGTGAAGAAGTAAGTGAAATTCATAACCAATTAAGCAGGGGTCTTCAACTCGTAGGCGAAAGGTATGAAAAAGGCGAATACTATATAGCCGATTTAATAGTTGCAGGTGAACTTATAAAAAATATCATGAAAATAAAAGGAATGGCATTTTCAAAAAAAGTCAAAGGTCCTTCTATTGGAACAATTATAGTCGGAACTGTTTTTGAAGACATTCACGATGTTGGTAAAGATATTTTTATCAGTATGCTACAATCCTCAGGCTTTAGAACTATCGATTTGGGTGTAGATGTATCTAGCGAGAAGTTTATTGAGGCTATACGCAGTGAAAATCCAGATATAGTAGGTATCAGTGGCGTACTATCCATGATTGGTGACAACATAAAAAAAGTAATAGACGATATAACTGCTGCCGGCTTACGGGATGACGTTTTTATAATAGTGGGTGGCGCAGTATCAAATGAAAAATTATTCAAAGTATTAAGTGCAGATGCTTTTTCGCAAGATGCCGCCGAAGGTGTCAGAATCTGCCTTGAATGGATGAAATCAAAAAGATAGGCAGAGTGTAAATAAATGAGCAATGTTCTTTATATTGATATAGTCAATGATGTGAAAAATAAAATAACAAATGGTGAATTAAAGGCTGGCGATCTCATTCAACCTGAATACGAGCTTGCTGAACATTATGGAGTAAGTAGAACAACACTAAGAAAAAGTCTAGCTTTACTTGTAAATGAAGGATATATCTACACAATACCAGGGAAAGGCAACTATGTATGCAAACCTACAGGCAAGATGTATCAATTAGATTTTGACGAAATAGAGAGTTTAAAAGTACAGATTGAAGATATTGAACTAATAGATGTAAAGGTTATCTCAGCTAATAAAAAATTAATTGAAAAGCTAATGATAGGTCCCTATGACAAGATAGTACGAATACGAAAAGCTTATAAATTTAAAGGTAAAGTTGTTGAATATGTGATTGTATATCTTCCATATGAAAAAGGAAATCCTATAGTAGAAGATGTCATAAAATTTGCAAATTTTTATGACATAATGGAAAAACAAAATCTACATTTTCAGATAAATAAAAAGCTTGATATTAACATAATAAAAGCAGACATCCAAACTTCTCAGTTTTTAAGCATTGACTTTGGAGAGCCTCTTTTTTTAATAACTCAAGAAATATATACTACTGATAAAAAAAGCGCTATAAGTTACAATGAATTCTATATTTTAAGTAACGTTTTAAGTATTAATGCTGAAACGGTGTTATAAACGAGAGGTGATCAGTAGTGAGTTTTATTAATATTGACACAAAAAATTCAAAGAATGAAATAAAATCATTTTTGCTAGCTGATTATTACTGGATTAAATCCTATGTGGATAATAAGTATTCAAATAGGAAAAAAAATACCTTTGATTATGAAGAATGTCATAGAATAGTATATGATGATTTAAAATTTGATTATGCATTAAGCTTTTTTTCTGAATATAAAGAAATATATAGAAAACTCGGAAATAAAGCATGGCAGCAGATAAAAAAAGATGTATATGTAAGAAAAAGTATTTCAATTTTAGAAAGAAATGAATACAGTAACTTTATCAATAATCCTATTCCTTTTATACAAGATATTTCACTAAATAGACTGTATAAAAAAAACATTGATAAAACTGTATTGTCTGAATTATTAAAAGAGTATAATCAAGAAATTTTAAATCAATTTAAAGTAATTAACAGCTTAAATAAACAAGGTCTTAACTATTTCAATATGGGTTCTATTTCAGCTCCTCTTGATTTTTTAAGTGATTATTTAAGAGGAACTAAAGCGCTTCTATCAGATATTCACATTATTCCAGACCATGTTAAAAATGCCTGTAAGACAATCTCAGAATTAATCTTAAAACAAGCAAGAGTTTACAGAAAATATTATAATATTAACTATCTTGTAATGCCACTACATTTGCCTGGTATTCTAAATAGAAATGATTTCGAAATGTTTTTCTATCCATCTTACAACTATATACTTAATAAGCTTTTAAGCGAAGACTTCAAACTTTATATTATAGTTGAAGGTAACGTGGACAGATTTGCAGATATGATTTCAGAATTAAATTCAAACAATGTACTTTTACATTTTGAATCACTGAAAATTGACAAATACCAAAAATATTTCAAAGGAAAAAATACATTTATCAGCGGTTTTTATCCTATTCACTATTTAAAATATTGTAGCATTGACGAATGTCTTAACTTTGCAGAGCAATTAAAACAAAAAGTTCAAGGAAATGATAGATATATATTTTCTACAAATAAAGCATTATATACAGAAAAAGATATTAAATACGAAAACTTAATCGCCGTATACAAATATTTAAAAAACATATAAAAATAAAATTTTTGACACAGCACCTTTATGGTGCTATAATTTATTTTATACATGTGCACACATGTGCAATATAAATGAGGAGGTATAAAATGTTAGATTTAAAAACACTGACACAAGCTGTAGGAGAACTTGAAGAAGAAAAAGTTATTGATATATTAAATAACTTCATTTCAAGCAGACCTTCAGAAGAAGAGGCTCAAAAAGTTGTTGCAGCATGTCAGGAAGGCATGGCAGTAGTTGGAGATTTGTTCGAAAAAGGTGAGTATTTTGTAGGAGATCTAATTTTTGCAGGTGAGTTATTGACAGAAGCTATAAACACTTTAAAACCTGTAATAGGTTCCGATAGCGCCTCTAAAGCTGGCACAATTGTTCTAGGAACGGTTCACGGAGACCTTCATGACATTGGTAAAAATATCTTTAAGAGCATGAGTGAAGCAGCAGGCTTTGAAGTATACGATATCGGAATCGATCAACCTGTAAGTACTTTTGTCAACAAGGTTAAAGAAGTAAAACCAGATATAGTAGGTATGAGTGGAGTATTGACATTAGCTTTAGAAGCTATGAAGGATACAGTGGATGGATTAAACGAGGCAGGACTTCGAGACTCAGTTAAAATCATTATAGGTGGAAATCCTGTAACTAAAGAAGCATGTGAACACATAGGAGCAGATGCATTTACTACCAATGCTGCCGAAGGTGTAAAAATATCTCAAGGGTGGGTGAAATAATATGAGTGAAATGGAAAAATTATCTCAAGAGAGAAATCAATTATTTGTAGATTTAGATGAAGGCAAAATACCAAAGAGGGTGCCTAATGCTACATTGCTAGATAGTGCATATTGCATTCAATATGCAGGAGCAGATCTGAAAAAAACTCAATGGAATATTGAAGAACTCATTAATGTTCTAGATTTAGCAGCAAAAGATTTTAAAAGCGATATTTCGCCAGGAGTTGTAACTAGACTTGCTAATATATACAAAATATTGGAAGCAAAGAATTTTGTTATGGGATCAGACGGCTTTATCCAACATCCTGAAGTTGTTGGTATGTTACCAGAAGATTATAATGAATTTATTAAAGATCCTTTGAAATGTATTCATGATACAATTTTCCCTAGAGTATATACTAATTTAGATGTAGATGCAGTTATGAAATCACGAGCTTATGCTAAAGCACAAAAAGCTTATTTTGACTCAATGATACAGCTTGGCATGGGTACAGCTAAAACAAATGCTAAATATGGATTAACTGATGGTATGATTGCATCAATGTGCGAAGCACCTTTTGACTTAATTGCTGATCAGTTTAGAAGTTTTAGTGGTATCAGCATGGATATAAGAAGACGTCCTCAACAAGTTTTAGATGCTTGCGAAGCTGTTACCCCAATGATGATAAAATGCGGAGCTACTCCAAGAAATTCAGTTAGAAACAAAGCATTCATTCCATTACATATGGCACCCTACATGAGGGAAAAAGATTTTAAGAAATTTTATTGGCCATCATTTAAAAAATTAGTAGAAGGTCTTTGGGAAGCTGGCACAGGAGTTTTCCTTTTTGTCGAACATGACTGGACAAGGTTTATTGATTACCTGCAAGAACTTCCTAAAGGAACGTTAATGATGTTTGAATACGGCGATCCAAAAACGATCAAGAATAAACTTGGCTCCAAACATATTCTTTCAGGATTTTATCCAATTAATATGTTAGCCACCGGAACAAAACAACAGTGTATTGACAAAGCAAAAGAACTCATTGACATTCTTGCTCCTGGAGGAAATTATATATTTGGAACTGACAAAGTTCCATTGGTACTAGCTGATGCTAAACCTGAGAATATTATTGCTGTTAATGAATTTGTACGTGAATACGCAGTTTATTAAAAGGAGGAAATAAAAATGGAATTTAAATCAGAATATTATAAATCTTTTCCAGATTATATGGTAGAAAATAATATATCACCAGAAGATGCTGCTATTATTGCACCAGCTATTCAAGGACCTGAAGAAATGGATTTTGCTTTTGCAATGTTTTTGATAATGTAAATACTAAGTTATTATTAAAACGACTGAGGTTATTGAAATACTCAAAGTTTAATATGTACCTGAATAAAGAAAAACACCACACAAATCTATGGTTAATCAACCATTCAAACAAA
>JBMNCR010000052.1:8280-9550 GCA_049366695.1 Eubacteriaceae bacterium | reverse complement strand
ATAAATTGTCTTTTCTCGTTATCTATTATTACTTTAACCCCCAATTATTTTTATTATAGACCTTATCTTAGTGTTTAGTAGAATGGGGAAAGCTCAGTGTTTATAGTAAAAGGAGAAAACCCTTCCCCGGTAATAGGTGCACTTTTGAATTACACATAAGATATGGGCCGATACATAATTTTTCCGGGACAGTATAAAGTATGCTCTTTTCTTATGTCTCTACGGCAAACCAGGCATTGAATTTGAGAGTACATTTACCTAAAAACGCAATTGGCCTCCTGGATGGCTTTAATACCCTGACACCTCAGCTCTACGGTCAGTCGACTTTGTGGAGTTTGCCATAAGGGCCTAATCTGATCCTTATTCTTTAGGTGATCTGGCAGCGATCATCTGTATTTCCAATTAATTCATAGCCTGCCCAAACTCCCCGACCAGTTGATCCTCTAGAGATATTTTTATCCTTCTTGGGGAAAAAGATGGATGGTTTGGAAATATCCTTTGCCCAGATATTTTGACTCCTTTCTTGAGGCGAAGGATTTGCCGGGTAGAGAGTCCTAAAGATACTGTTGCCCGTTTTTCTATCAGCCCAGAGATAGTCACATACCTGGCCAGTTGTTTTTGAGACATCGTATAATGCAGCTATTTATTAATAGTGAGATTTTATCAGGATAATTAACAAGATGACATTATTATAAAATAGTCACACAAATTATATATATTGTTGACAATATACAAAATGATTGATAAAATCAAAATCAATAATTAATTCTTTAGAAGGAAAAACCATTGGATTTTTTATAAATAATAAATAGTTTAGCATATATTATTTATAGGTAGCAGTAGTTACAACATACTGCTCTCATTTAATAAAAGGATGATTTTAAGTTAGAATAAGCCCATCATTAGAAGGAGTTTATTCTTACTCTAAGATGAAACGGCATAAATAGGAGAGTAGTCTTAATTAAAGATTGTCCTGGAGGGATTATCTGCCAAATTAAGATTAGTAAATTATGTAACAAGTACCAGAGATCCCAGGTCATCTATTATCTTTGGCAAGAACAACTCTTCCAATATGGTCATTAGGCCTTTGAAAGTAAGAATATCACCAACTTGAGAACCAGAGTTTAAAACAGATCATCGGTGATCCTAAACTGTGAGTTAAAAGAAGTGAGTCCGAATGATGAGTAAAAATCAACTAAAGCAAAAAAGAGAAATGAACTGGTCCTAGCCATGATCAAAAATATTAAGACTGACAACCCTTCTGGATTAC
>JBMNCR010000052.1:0-8180 GCA_049366695.1 Eubacteriaceae bacterium | reverse complement strand
CGATAATGAAAGAGTGATTAGAATTTTAAAGGAAGATTTAATCTGGTCATATGACTGGAATCATCCTTTTGATTTTCAAAAAGCATTGGAAAAGTGGGTCGATAGCTATAACCAAAACTCTCCGCATCAAATTTTAGGCTAACGAACCCTTCGTGAATATTATTAAGAATACGTAAAAATAAAGAGCACGTATTAATGGGGTATAAACGAGAATATCATCATAAACCTTCTATATCACAATATATGAATTATATAAATTTATTATTTTAAAATTAAATTGTGGCACCTTTAAATATACTATCATTATATTGCTTAGATAGTGTAGGATATTTTTTATGATATATTGTAATTTTCTCGCATTGATGAAATATATTATACATAATTATAACAAACAGATAAATATAGATTATATACTATGTTACAGTTACAAAAATAAAGTTTTTTGATTTTATAGTATGAAGTCAAATAAAAATTATATAAGCAAATAAAATTAAGGAGAAAGTTATAAATTATATTATTTTAGGTGATGATAAAACAAACTTGCACTTAGAACCTTGAAAAAATGTTGATAAATCAGTATAAAGAATCTATGAAAACATGTCTTCGCTGCAGCATTAAAAAAGGTGGTCTTTTTCTACCGATTAGATAAAGTGTAGTTACTGTGTCCTTGACTAGGAAAATGTCTAAGAATGTCTGGAAAATGACTTGTATTTCACTTTAGCAGAAAGGCAAATTAGCGAACTATTTCTGTCTTGGTGTCCTTCACTGATCGTCTGAGATTTTAAGTTCCCTATAGCCAATTATACTAAGATGGTTTCATTTGCCATATATTATCAAAGACCTCAAACCTTTCTTTGGAGAGATATGTTCGGCGGAAGGAAGACCTAGTAAGCAACCGGTAAAAACGTCGTCTTTGACATTTATCCAGATGCGGCAAAGTCCTTACTTTTCCTATCACATCATGCGTTAAGGAGACCATGCAGCCTTATTTAACAAATACAGCAAGACGGGCAGTTTTACTATGCTGATGACTGGTTTCCTATATCTTATTAATTGAATGTTTTTTTGTCCTTTGCCAAACATTGGCTATACCATTACAATGTTATTCTCAAAGTTTATTTCCCTCTCTACTTAAAAAGAGATAGAATGGGGATTTGATTACCGAAACGAGAATTTTGTTATCCTATTAAGGAGGGTTACTGAATCAATGAATTTCCATTGTCAAAGGACAAATTTAGTACAATTAAGTTTAGGTATTGCTATTTTAAAAGGAAGTTACTCACTTAACAGTATATTTATCTCTACAATAGGAATTGATAATAAGAAGATCATTCGATATATTGAGTCTTAGAAAATTTAGATTGAAAGCGTAATTTAAATGATTTCAAAAATAATTAGAGTTGTTATTGGAAATTTATAGTAATATATTTTTTATAGCTGCATAATATTTTGTGAATTATTTCCATTGTTTTAAAGGAGGTGGTATATGAGAGAACTTACTAAGAAGTCAACCTAGAGAAAATGTAAAGTGTTAATGT
This sequence comes from Eubacteriaceae bacterium, assembly GCA_049366695.1. Classification (GTDB taxonomy): domain Bacteria; phylum Bacillota; class Clostridia; order Eubacteriales; family Alkalibacteraceae; genus JBMNCR01. Next base: position 6,642 of record JBMNCR010000052.1, on the reverse strand, counting down.
TTTTTGAATTACTATTTTATAATCTGAAAGGAATTTTAAGAATGAAACTAAAAAGAATTTTAATTATAACCTCTTTATTAGTCTTAGTGTTCTCTATTGTGAGTTTTTCTCAGGAAATGACATTTAAAATATCTATGGTTGATAATGCTAAAAGTCCACTTTATTTGAGTGGTAAATTTATTGCCGACAGAGTAATCGAGCTAAGCAATGGCCAAATTGAACCAAAGATGTATATAGATGGTGTTTTATCAGGAGGAATTGGTCATGCAGAAGTTGAAATGACACAACAAGGTACAATAAATATGTATATTACTTCTTCAGCATATTTGGTTCCGCAAGAAGTAACACAATCAATATGGAGCCTCCCTTTTCTATTTGCTGATCTTGATCAACTTTGTGCTTTCCTTGAAAAGCAAGACGAGCTGCCAGTCTTTGAGAAAATTAACAAAAAATTAGAAAGAATTGGTTTAAAAATGGCTGTTTATTGGCCTAGGAGTTTTAGACAACTATCCAATAATAAGAGATCTGTGACCAAAATAGAAGATTTAAAGGGATTAAAAATCCGAACTCAAGATAGTCAACTTTATGTAGATATTTTTAATCTTTTGGGAGCAAATGCAATACCTATGGCCACTAGTGAACTTTATACAGCTTTTCAATTAGGAACTGTAGATGGGCAGGAAAATTGTGAAATCAATACTTATTCCCGTTCTTGGCAAGAAGTACAAGATTATTATACTGTGTGGGATTATTCTGTTGATTTAGCAGTAGCCGTCGTTAATCTTAGTTGGTGGGAAAGCTTGTCAGAAGAGGATAGGTCTATCATTCAACAAGCTTGTTACGAATCTGTACCTTATACAATTGATTATATAAAAGATAATACTTTAAAATATAGGAAAATTCTTGAAGATGAAGGGATGCAAGTTGATATTATGAGTCCCGAAGAGAGGCAAAGAGCTAAGGAAGCCCTTGAACCAATTTGGGTGAAATATAGAGAAATCTATGGAAGTGAATTGCTAGATGAATTTTTAGATGCTCTAAAAAGTATTTGATAAACTTTTAACTTTTTTATTGTATTTTAGAGATTCTTTATTATTTTCAATAAATCTAGATACTCACGGGTTTCCGTGAGTATCTAGATTAGTTAGGTGTTATTATTTATTGATTACTAAACTCAATAAGTTGCTAGTTACTAAAGGAGAATAGCTGGGATGAAATATTTTTATAGATTACAAAGATATTTATGTATTTTTTTGATAATATTCTTAGTATTAGTTGTTTTTTCTAGTATTCTAGCTCGTTTTATAGTATTTGGTGTTGTTTTTTCTGAAGAGTTAGGCAAATATATATATATATGGTTAGCTATGATGGGTATAGCTGTGGCAGCAAAAGATAAGGCGCATATAAGAGTAGATTTTTTTGCTAATAAAATTCCAATAAACAAAGATTTATTATATATTTTTAGTTTAGTATGTTTTTTAATTGTCACAGGTTTTTTTAGTTATCTTGGGTTAAAGAATACTATTTTTCATTATCAAATGGGGTTTACTACTGCAGGATTTACTTTTCCAGTGTTTGTTTTTACTGCTGCAATGCCAGTGGGATTAGCTGTGGCTAGCTTAAATATATTTTTTCAAATAAAAGAAGAAATTCTTAATTTCTTGCAAAATAATAAAAGTAAAAAGAATAAAATTAATTCAAACAATCAAGGAGTATTATTATGAATGCTTTCCCCTTAACTGTTTTATTATTTTTTTTATTTATGATTCTTGGTATTCCTATAGCAGCAGGTTTAATATTGAGTCTTGTAATTACTAATATATTTTTTGGGATATATCCTTTCGTTACCATGGCTACTTTAATATATCGTGCCTTAGATTCTTATGTATTAATAGCAGTACCTCTTTTTTTATTAGCCGGAATTAGTATGTCTATTGGAGGGGTTTCAAATAGAATATTTAATTTCTCTGAATCTTTGGTGGGTCCCATACGTGGTTCAATGGGGAATGTTAATGTACTTGCAAGTATGTTTTTTGGTGGAATGTCAGGATCGTCAGTTGCTGATGTAGCTGGGTTAGGTAAAATCGAAATTAAAGAAATGACTGAAAGAGGATATCCCATAGAATATAGCACTGCCGTTACGGTAGCCTCTGCTACTATGTCTGTTATAATACCACCAAGTATATTACTGGTAATATATGCAGTAACTAATGGTCTTTCTGTAGGCAACATGTTGCTAGCAGGTTTATTTCCTGGGATTCTTATTGGTATAGTTCTATTAATATTCAATATTTATATGTCATCAAAAAATAATTGGGGTGCTCCTACAAAATTTTCTATTTCAAATGTTTGGGAACGTGGTAAATATGGTTTTCTAGCAATTTTGACACCACTAATTATATTAGTTGGCATTTTTTCTGGTTCTTTTACTCCAACAGAAGCTTCTGCAGTCGCTTTTGTTTATGCTCTATTTTTAGGAATTTTTGTTTTTAAAGGATTGAAATTGAACCAAATACCTGAAATCTTATATGAAGGTGCTAGAACCACAGGTATAGTAGCTTTGTCTCTTTGCGGTGGATTGCTATTTGCAAATTTTTTAGCACTAGAAAATGTACCTCAGCAGATAACTGATCTTTTTCTATCTGTTACTTCAAACCCTATTCTAATAATGCTTGGAATTAATTTTATTCTACTTGTTGCAGGAATGTTTTTGAATACTGGTTTTTGTATAATTGTTTTTTCCCCGATATTCCTACCTTTGGTTACACAGATGGGTTATAGTCCTATTCATTTTGGGATAATTATGGTATGTAATTTAGCCATTGGGCTTACTACTCCACCAGTTGGCGCTTGTCTTTATGCAGGTTCTGCAGTATCAGGCCTTAAACTTGAAGTGATTGCGAAATGGCTTTTACCATTTTGGGTTTGTTTGTTATTTACTCTGTTTTTGATAGTAATATTTCCGTGGCTAAGCCTTTGTTTGCCCTCTATTAGGTTATGATTAAATTTTTACATAATCTCATAAACATTAAATTGTAGAAATTGCAATAGGTAACCTAATATATTTTACTCTTTTCCATAGACAATTAAGCTATATAGAATAAGGAAAATTAAGAGACTTTTTCATTCATTTTTATGAAGATGTTGATATGACATATTTGTTTATATTTAAAAGAAAAAAGAGGTAAATTAACATGAAAAATTTCAATGACTTACTAAGTCAAGAAGGTCCTGTTTTAGGTCTATTTTTACAATCACCTGACCCTTATATTATTGAAATGGCTAAACTGGTTGGATTTGATTTTATCCGTATTGATAACGAACATATTCCTTTTGATTATTCTGATATTAAAAAACTTGTGAGAACTGCAAATCTACTTGATACACCAGTTCAGGTTAGGGTCTCTAATCTTGAAGATATTACTAAGCTATTAGACTTCGGCGTTACAGGCATTGTTGTACCCAATGTTAATACTGTAGAACGTGCTAAAGAAGCTATTTCAGCAACAAAATACTATCCTTTGGGGGCTCGCGGTATGTGCCCTATCTGTAGGTGTGTTAAAATATCTGGGTATTCCCCTGACGAATATTTTACAGTTGCCAATGATATTATCTGCCTCAATATACAAATAGAAGATATAAAAGCTGCTGAAATTATTGATGAAATTGTTTCTCTTGAGGGAATCGATATGATCTCTTCTGGGAAAGCTGATATTTCTCAATCTGCTGGTATCCCAGGTCAAACAAATGAGAAAAAAGTCATAGAGATGGAAGACTTAATTATTAAAAAATCTTTAGAATATGGGAAGCAACCAGTTATAATGGTTAATAGTCGTGATAGAATCAAGGAATTGCTTGAAAGAGGTGAGAGATTTTTTAGTGTAGGTCCAGATTATGAAATTTTCCTAAAATCTTTTAAAGACACTATAAGTGAATTTAAAGATAACTTAATAATCTAATTGGAAAATAATATTTTTAATATAAACAAGTAATAACAAGATAATTACACCAATTTAGTACCTAGGAGATTTAAATAATTAAGTAGTGATTTCTTTATGTTAGAGTGAAAGTTTGAGCCTTTAAAATAGACTAAGAATGGTAGATTCAATAATCTGAAGAGATGAATAGACAAATAAATGATACTCATCCTATAATTTTGAACTTTGAATTTATACTACCATTATCAATACTTAAATAATGAATATAGATAGAAGGTATTGTGAAATGTTAAAAAAAAATAGAACTAAGCAAATTATTTATTCTGGAAAACCTGCTTTTGGTTACTGGATACATTCTAATTCGTATAAAATAGCAGAAATGGCTGGTTTGATAGGAGTAGATTATATCATCATTGATAATGAGCATGCTTTTAATGATGAAATAGCTTTAGAAAATCTAATTAGAATAGCAGATCTTTCTGGAGTAACACCAATTGTTAGAGTTAGTGAAAATAGTCCTGTTGCAATCCTAAAAGTGTTAGATGCAGGTGCAGGTGGAGTCATTGTTCCGCATGTTGAAACTCCAAATGATGTAAAAAGGGCACTAGAGGCAGTTAAATTTGCCCCTGATGGTAAACGTAGTTTAGGAGCCGGAAGGAGTCTTGGGTATGGCTTTGCGGATATTCCAAACTATTATGAATTATCAAATAGAGAAATAATAGTAATTGCATTAATTGAAAGTATTGCAGCTGTAGATAATATAAAAGAGATTTCTTTTACTAAAGGAGTTGATATTCTACATATTGGTCCTTCAGATCTTGCTCAATCAATGGGTTATACTGGGAAGCCCGATCATCCTTTGGTAGAAAAGGCAATTAAAAAAATATTGATTGCTGGTAAAGAAGCAAATGTTGCAGTTGGTATAAGTGCTAATGATGCATTTTTAGCAAAACGTAGAATAAAACAGGGTTTCTTGTTTATACCTTTAGGTAAAAATGATTTAACTTTGTTTGGAAATGCTATCTGTCAAATGTTAGATGAATTGAGATAATCTAAATTTCTCTTGAATATGTTAAAATTTCAGAAGTATTCTTACGAAAATGGGAATTCCCCATCTGTAAGGATAGATATGAGTGTTCTTTCCTGTTTTCTTCTAGTCGTTCTTTGATAAACTAATAAGTATGAGGTATTCAAAATGTGGGAAAAGCCACAAGAAAAAGATTTTACAGAAAAACTAGAACCAAAACTCGAAAAGAATAAAGATTTATATTTTATATAAAGATAAAAGAATGAGACCAGGAGGAAGAGATAAATTATTAGGTATTATTGCAAGATCTGCATATAGTAATGATAGGGCTTATGAAGGGTGCACGCGACCGGTGTTAGCTTCATTAATTTATCATTTTAAAGAAATATATCAAACTGCTCGCTGTTTTGAGATTCAAAAAAAGTATTAGTTAGAAGCTATTATTTTAAAAAAGCAGAAGATGGGGCAGCATGAGATAGAGATGGGGGTTTAGAGAAATGCCCCTTGGTCTGTGCTACCGCAGCACGATTAGCTGCAGAAATTATTTTAGATTTAAAAAAGGGTAGATAAAACTGTATATATTGTTTGTTTCTCTTTAATACTGGAATCAGAATAATTTTTGTTGGAGAAATCTAGAGTATAGGTTCATAGACTATAAATATGATTTACGACACCTAAAAGATGTTAAAAGACTTTAAGATTATGTTGACATAAGTATTATTTCAATTATTTATAAAGAATAAATAAGGGGCAATAAAATGAAAAATGATATGATTAGTTTTTTGGGGAAAGGGGATTTGAAGAAGATATTTCAATTTCGTGTCAAAGAAAATACAGAGCTACTGGATGCTATTATTAAAGTTGCGGTTGATAATAAAATTCATTCAGCAGTTATATTATCAGGAGTTGGAGCTTTAAGTAAAGCAGTATGTAGAAACTTAAAATGGTTTCCAAAAGAATATCCTGTTAAAGATGAAGACCGTCTTTTTTATCAAATTGAACAACCTTTAGAGCTATTATCTCTTTCAGGCTGGATAGCATCTAAAAAGGATAGTGAAGCAGTTGAAGTTCATGCACATTTTTCGGCTTCTACAATTGAAGAGGGAAAAGTAGTAAGTATAGGGGGTCATCTTACAAAGGGAACCGTTACTGGGATTAAAGTTGTTGTTGCCTTAGTAATACTTGATAAAGACAATTTCTATGCTGATTTTGACATGAATACAAAAAGTATTGATTTGTTCTGTTAATAATATATCCCACCTGTTGGTGCTTGCTTTTATGTAGATTATGCAGTGTCAGGATTAACAATTAAGTGATTTATGGAAACTTTTACCATTTTGACCAGCTGGGTTTTACCCTAATTTTAATAATTACTTTCCCAGGGCTAAGTCTATATCTTCCATCTCTTCAGTAGTGATTGAATTTTTTAAGTTTGGATTACAGTTAAAGGTTTTTGATTTTAAAATTTAATTTTATCTAAAGAATTCAGTTTAATTTATAATAATTGTTGATTGTTGACAATAAACAATTATTAAGGTAAGATTTATTATATGATATCATGCAATTATCGATTTTTTAGATTATTAAATGTTAGGAGAAGAAAATGATTGAAAAATTTGAGATTTTACAACACCCTTCTTCGATAAAAGAAATTGCTTATGAGAATATCAAAACGCA
>JBMNCR010000051.1:0-4626 GCA_049366695.1 Eubacteriaceae bacterium | reverse complement strand
GAGAAGGTAATATTATAGAAATTACAAGTAAAAATGTGTTAATGCTATAAAGTTGAAAACTGTCCCTTGACAATTTTGACAATTCCCTTGTGGATTTTTTCTATAATGTCAAGTGTAACAAAAATACCATTCCTTTTGATTAATTAAAGACGCCCAATGTTCCTAGCTATCATAAACGCCTCACTAGTAGCACTTGTAATATTTCTAGGAGTTATGCAGTCACCTATCTGATAAAATTCTGGTGCACAGAAATTCATTGATATGGCTTCTTCACGCAAAGGTTTCTGCCCAACTGCATAGATAACAGTATCAGCTTCAAATACTTTCTCACCACTTGCATTTTCACATACAACACCATCTGTCTTTATTTCTTTAGCTTTTGTATTAAATTCGATTTCTAAACCACACTTCTTAATTTCAGTTTTCAATCCTAGAATATGTAGGAAATTTCCACCATCGTTGATGTGATCTGTCATTTCAACAATTTTAACTTTCTTCCCTTTACTAATTAAGTGTAATCCTAATTCAATACCTACCAGACCTGCTCCAAGGATCAATACATTTTCACCTATATTATCGGTGGCATTATATGCATCTTGAGCAGACAACACATTTGCTCCGTCAATGCCTGGGATTCTTGGCTTTATAGGTCTAGAACCTGTCGCTGCAATAATAATATCTGCGTTTAATTCCTCTGCATATTTAGGAGTTACTTCAGTATTAAGATGCAGATCAATATTAGATTTAGTAATGGCTTTTGCCTGCTGGTTTAAGTAATAATCCAATGTCTTTTTAAAATCAACATTTTCTTCACAGCGAAGCACTCCCCCTAAACGGCTACTTTTTTCACATAGAATAACCTCATGTCCTCTATTTAAACACGTAAGAGCAGCTTGCATTCCACCAACACCACCGCCAACTACCAAAACTTTTTTCTTAATAGCCGTTGGGATATCGTATTTCATTTCCAGTTCACGTCCACTTTCTGGATTAATTGCGCAATATGGTTCACCATTTGTTAGCTCACTTGAGAAACATGAGAGACAGCGCATACATTTTCTTGCTTTCTCTTCATTTCCACTACGCACTTTGTTAGGAAAATCTGGATCAGCCAGCAGTTGACGTGCAACTTCTACTACATCGGCCTTTCCTGTAGCAATGATTTCTTCCATTAATTCAGGATCATTTAGAGCCCCTACAGTTGCTACCGGAGTCTCTATGTGTTTTTTAATCTCTGCAGCATATTTTACATTACATCCATCTTCAAGAAACATACTTGGATGAGTAACTGCAAAGACTTCTTCTATTTCATGATTTCCTGCAGATACATGGATTAAGTCCACATGTCCATCTAATTGTTTTGCAATAGCAATCCCTTCATCTAGGTCATAGCCCCCACCATAACATTCTGAACCACTAATTCGAATTTCAATAGGAAATGCCCGACCTACCTCTTTACGGATAGCGTCACATACTGCTACCACAAGACGCGCACGATTTTCAATGCTAGCACCACCCCATTTGTCATTTCTAGTATTAGTCTTTGGTGACAAAAATTGATGCAACAACCAACCATGACCAGCATGTACCGTCACCATACCAAATCCAGCTCTTTTGGCCAGTGCAGCACCTGCAGCAAATTTTTTAATAGTGCGTTCAATAACTTCTTCATCCATAGGACGAATAATTCTTCCTGCCAATTCACATTCTACAGGCCCATAGGCAATACCCTTTGATGATGCCCCAAAGAAAGAAAGGTCTCGATTTGCAAACATTCCTGTATGCTGAAGTTCTAAAGAAGCTACTGCTCCGTAGCTTTTTACTGCATGAGCAATTCTAGAAATGCCACGATCGATATTTGGAGTATCGAGACATATATGAGTAGCTCCACCCTTTCCAAATTCTCCATCCACGATACCTTCAAAAGTAGTAACGCTAGCTGCCCCTCCCTTGGCTTTTCTCTCATAGTAAGCTGTAGCACCATCATTTAAATAACCGTCTCCATTAAGATTTTGATAACCAGTTGGAGATGCAAATATACGGTTGCGAAATAGTGTGTTCCCTAAAATAATAGGTGCAAAAAGATGTGGATATTTACATTTGTTCATAATAATCCCCCTTATATTTTTTTTAATAATACACATATAATAAATTGATTTAATCCTTTTTAATTAGAAATAACATATTTTAAAAATCACCTTTTCCTGCTATGAGATCTAATTTAAAAGGGCAATACATTGTAAAATAGTTAATCTGTCAATTTCCTATTGTTATTTATTTGACTATGACTATATTTTCATTATACAAATATTAAATTTGAATTAAAAACATAAAAAAAAAGTACCCTTAGAAGTAAAACTTCTTAAAGATACTGCATATAAATTTTTTACTAATAATATAGTTTTCTAGTAATTTCAATAAACTCTTTTATATATTTATTTTTATTCGTTCTAAGCCAGGACATCTCAACTGCAAAAGAGTGATGAGTATTAATAATTTCAACAAATGATACTTTGCTATTCAAAGTATTTATATGTGATTTTGGCAAAAATGCAACTCCTCTATTTAATTCCACCATAAAAATTAGCGTATCTAATGAATTTACTCTTTCAGTAATATTAGGTTCATAACCGTCTTTTTTACACGATTTAATCATACGTTCAAAATTCAATTGTCCACATTCTTCGCTTAACATAATAATATCCTCACCTGCAACTTCTGAAGCATTTATAAATTTATTATTTGCTTTGGGATGCTTCTTACTTACAACAAGAACGGCTTGTTCATTTTCAAGCGTGACTTTTTCTAATGAACTTATATTGTTAATTTCCCCTGCAAGGGCAAAGACAATGTCATAAATTTCATCTTTTAATTTTTTTGATAATTTTTTAAAATTACTATTTTCAATACACAACTCCACACATGGAAATTTTTCTTGAAATATCTCAATAATTTCACGCAATAATTCTATTTCTGTTGGACCTGCGTATCCAATGTGAATACAGCCTTTAATACCTTTATAAACATTTTGAGTTTTTTTAACTGCTTGTTCATATTTCGTTACAATTTCCTTTGATTCCCCTAAAAGAACTTCTCCAGCCGGAGTAATTTCTACTTTGCATTTGCTTCGATTGAATAACATAACCTCCAACTCAGATTCTATTGACGCTATTTGTTGACTCATAGCAGTTTGAGAAATATAGTGCTCATTGGCAGCTTTAGTAAAACTTAATGTTTCGGCTACCGAAATAAAATATTGTAACTTACGAATATCCATTGCAATACCTCCATATATTCATTTGTTCTTTAATAAAAATATATTTTAAGATGCAAGTATCTGTTACACTCTTATTATAATTAAATAATAACAGATTGATATTGTCAAACAAATGACATATTGAAACAGGCATTCATTCACCTTAAAAAAAACAATAGTGCTAAATTGACCATTATTTTTTATCTCACTTAAAAATTATATAAATTATTACATTATTCTTTTGTATTTATTTTTTATTGTCGGAAAAATACTACGTTGAAATATTAACATAAATATGTTTAAATAGCATTAAAGGCAAATAAATTACAAAATCGCCCTTAAATAAATATACAAATATTATAAATTTAATGTTCTATATGTTCTAAAATAAGAAGTTCAAGCAATATGTAATGATTTCTTTTATCTAAATTATTCAAACTAATAATCACGGAAGCAGGTGTTTAAAATAGATTTATTTAATATGAAATGTTATCTAAGTGTTGCCAAACATTTAAATCTTTCTATAGCTGCTAAGGAAACTTTTATATCTCAACCCGCAATGAGTCTGAAATTAAATACAATAGAAGAAGACTTAGGTGTTAAGTTACTAAAAAGAAGTCGTCATAAGGTCGAATTGACTAATGCAGGTAAATTCATTCAAAAAGAATTTTCCTATATTCTTAATTATTATGAAAAAGTAAAAGATGAAGCTAAAAAAATTAGTGTAATGGATAATAATCACTTATCTATCGGTTATCATGGTCCAACTGAATGGGCTAAAATTAATTATTTAATAGAAAATTTTCATAAAAAATACCCTCATATCATAATTGATGTAACAATCAGCGGATGGGGACCATTAACTATGGAAATAATTAATGCAAGTTTAGACGTTATATTTGTAGAAAAATCTGAAGTTCATGATATTTCCATCCTTGAAAGCCAATTCTTATTCCGTGATTACGGAGCAATCGCTGTTTCTAAATCAAGTCCGTTGGCAAAATATAAAAAAATCACAGCTAAGTATTTAGAAAACGAAAAAATTATAATGAGCAATACTAAAAGCGCAACAAAAAGCTTAAACCAAATTCACAAACGTTTAACTGAAGCTGGTTTTAATATGCAAAATGCAAAGTTGGTTGATTGCTATGAAACTACCATAGCTATGGCTTCAGCTAATATGGGAGTTGCACCCATTCCTAGAACATTTAAAATTGAAGGGCATCAATCAGTATGTTATGTAGATATTGACAGTGATAAAATATATGAAGATTTTGTTTTAACATGGTCTAAAAATAATGAAAAGTCTTCTATTGTTCTATTTAAAGAATTCTGCAAACAGCATGAATGGCAAAATATTTTAGAATGAA
>JBMNCR010000050.1:0-27717 GCA_049366695.1 Eubacteriaceae bacterium | reverse complement strand
TTTTTTAAGTAGCAATCTATACCAATGTTTAATTTTAGGTATTTTACTTAGGAACTACTCAACATTTACAAACGATTAATATACCTTAGTATTCAATAGTCAACAGCATGTAACCTTGGTTCATTTAATGATAAAACTATATCTGTTACAACTTACTCTTCTCTTTTAATATTGTTGACAAAAATGAGTGTAACGGTTTAATATTGTAAATAACAAGCACAGACTTTATTTTTGGTATAATAAAAATAATCCCTATTTTTGATAATACACTTCGCTTTGAAATTCTCACACGGATTATAGGACACATCCTCAAATTAATGACTCAATACTAAATTGAAATGTGTCAAATTTATTTTATTAGAGTTATTGAATTAAACAAAAGAGGGGTCAAATATGGATATTAAACAACTAAGATATTTTGTAAAAATCAAACAAGAAAAAAGCTTCACTCATGCAGCTGATTCCTTGTTTATAAGTCGCCAATGCTTAAGCAAAACCATTTCCAACCTAGAAAAAGAATTAGGACTTACCTTGTTTTTTCGCACTTCAGAAGGTGTGGAATTAACAAAAAATGGCGTATATTTTTATTCTAAAGTGAAAAAACTCTTAGCATATTTTGATGAATTAAATAAAGAAATGATAAATAAAGGAATTCATAGAGTTAAAAACTTCAAATTGGGCTTTACATATGGATCATTTAATATACTTCCGATTAAAAACTTAGAAGCTATTCAACATAAATATCCCGATGTTAACTTATCCATACACCATTTTCCAGATAAACAATGTGAAGAAAAAGTTAAAAACGGCAATTTAGATATGGCATGCTCTTCTGGCCCAATTAGCGATCCTACTCTTAACTCAGTTTTATTCAAAAAAAGTCAAGTATATGTCTTTATGAATAAAAATCATACATTAGCTAAAAAGGAAACTCTCACTCTTCATGATTTTAAAAACGAACTATTTTACTACGTATCTAATGATTTTAGAGTATTAGATGAATTCATAAAAAAATGCAAGGCTAATAACTTCGAACCCATTATTCCATATACTACACCAGATACAAGTTATATAAATGAACAAGTCCTTAAACAAAATGGTATTTCTCTTATTCCACAATGTCTTATAAAAGGTTTAGGGAATCATGATTTTGTTTTCAAACCATTTCCATTAGACAATTTCTATTGGAGCTTATACTTAATATATCCTAAAAATACGCTAAATTCTCATTATGCACAAATGCTTGCAAAAATAGTATTTAGTGTAACTCTTTCTCTTTAAATAGTTTTGATGTAACAAAAACATTCCACGAGTCAAAGATATACTGCTATTCATTTGTGGCATGCTTCGCTAAAATAATACCATAGAATCCTTAATAAATTTTTAACAACAAATGGATTCTATATAAATTATTTTAGGGGGATAACAATGAGTAAAAAAAAATTAATTTCACTGTTGTTATGCATTGTTTTAGTTTTTAGCTTTAGTGCATGTAATACTAATGATAATGGCATGAAAGATGGTACATATGCCGGAACCGGACAAGGTAATAACGGAGAAATAGAAATTTCTGTAGAAGTAAAAGACGGAAAAATCACAAATATTGAAGTAATCAAACACTCGGAAACAGAAGGTCTCTCCGATAAAGTTTTTGAAACTATACCTCAGGCAATTATTGATGCCCAATCAACTGAAGTCGATGTAGTATCCGGCGCTACCAATGCTAGTCAAGGTATAATTGATGCTGTCAATGATGCATTAAGTTATGCAAGTAGTGGAGATAACTCTGGAGAACTTCCAAAATTGAGTATGACTCCGGGTACATACACCGGCGAAGCTAAGGGATATCATGGAACCATTCAAGTAGAAGTTACAGTAACAGATACTGCTATTTCTAATGTAAAAGTAGTCGACAATATTGCTTTTGAAAATCCACTGATTCCACCAGGAGATTTCTGGTTACTCGGATTTTTAAGAGCTACAACGAAGGATTTAGAGCCTATTTTTGAAACAGCAAAAAATGTCATACCTCAACGAATCATAGAATCTCAATCACTAAAAGTAGATACTGTTTCTGGCGCTACTGGATCAAGCAACGGTATTATTAGTGCTGTAAAAAATGCCATTGAATTGGCTGGTGGAAATCCTAAAGCATTACAAGTTGAAGTGGCAAAAAAAACGGAATCAGAAGAATATACATGTGATATTGTAGTTGTAGGTGGGGGAACATCAGGCTCGGTAGCAGCAGCCAAAGCATCTGACGAGGGTGCAAATGTTATCCTCATAGAGAAGTCAGGAAGAGTAGGCGGAACAGGCGTTCTGTCATATATGCCAATGACCATCGGTTCTAATGAACATGATGAAGCAGGCATTGAAATAGATTCTCAAGAATTATACGAAGACATGATGAGTCAGGGTCACTGGTATCCTAATGCGAAGGTATTGAGTAAATTCTTAAATGAAAGTGAAGATACTATCAAATGGATGGATGACCATGGATTTAATTGGATGCTACCTCCTACTGAAGGTGTAGGAGATGGTTCAGGGAATATGTCCATGGTGATGTATGATGCACCACCTATGAGCAATGAAATACAAGGATTTTATAATAGTATGGTTGAAAACGTGGACACAATCATGTATGAAACCACTGCAAAAGCACTTATTCAAAATAATAAAGGAGAAGTAGTTGGCGTAGAGGCAGAAAAAAATGATGGAACTAAAATTGTAATAAATGCTAAGAAAGTTATTATGGCTACCGGTGGTTTCGGTGGCAATATAGAAATGGTGAAGAAGTACAATAATGGGTCTACAATACGTACCTTTGGTCTAGCACAAAATGTGGGTGAAGGCTTAAACATGATGCTAGATGCTGGAGCTGTAGAAGGTAATATTGGAGGTTTTGTTGCTCATGAACAAGATGTTTATATGGATATAGAGACGGATGAAGATATCGATATCATTGATAAAAGTATTCCCTATACTTTATCTATTACACCAACTTTTATGCAAGTCAATCAAAGGGGAGATCGTTTTACTGATGAAAATGAGCGGGCTGACCTACTCCAATCTAGTGCAAATTATTATATTGGCAATGGTGGAGTATGGTACACACTGATTAGCCAGGAACAAATCGACGCTTTGAAGATACAAGGGCTTGTGGGCGTCGGTATGAACAGACCACCTATTCATTACGGGTTCTTATTACAGCCTTTGCCAATTGATATGCCCATGACGGATATTGAGTTAGTATTACAAAGAGCTGAAGAAGTAGGTACCGCCTTTAAAGGAGAAAATTTAGATGAGCTTGCAAAAGCTATTGGTGTGAAGTCCGATATTTTGAAAGAAAATGTTGTGCGATATAATATACTTTGTGAAGAAGGAGAAGACAAAGATTTTCATAAAGAGACAACTTACATGAAGCAGCTCCCAGAGAATGGACCGTACTATGCAATAAAATCAGTTTCACTTAGCTATAGCACCATTGGTGGTGTCAATGTAGACGAGAATATGCAGGTATTGAATTCAAACGAGGATCCAATTTCAGGACTTTATGCTGTAGGCGTAGAATCCCTAGGAACTATAACTGACGGTGTCTCTTATCCAGATGTGGAAGGTTTAGCCTTAGGATGGGGAATGACCTCAGGTAAAATAGCGGGAGAACAAGCAGCTTATAGCATAAACAAATAGTTAACTGATATTAAATAGGGTTCCCCCCTTTATATATCTATCATGACTACCACCTATTAAATTGGGTGGTAGTCATATTACATAATCATTGGTTAGTAAATTTTACTTATCATTAAAGGAGGAAAATTAATGAGATTGAAGAAAGTAATATCAATTCTGCTATGTACGGTGCTTATATTCAGCCTAGGTGCTTGTAGCACTAGTACTACTGATGCTTCTTATGAATGTGATGTTGTAATAGTAGGTTCAGGTCCGTCAGGAATGTCAGCGGCAATACAAGCTGCTGATTTAGGTGCCGATGTGATTGTGCTTGAGAAATTAGATGTTACTGGTGGTATGTCTTTTGGTACTGAAGGTATGTTTGGATTAGGCAGTTCCATGCAGAAGGAAGAGGATTTAGCCCTTCCTAGTATTAACGAAATAGTTAAAGAAGAATTAGAATATACAAACTACAAGGTGGATCCATTGCGTTGGCGGGATTTTGTCAGTGCCAGTGGAGAAAACATTGATTGGCTAAAAAGTCATGGCGTGGAATTTGAAGGTGTAACCAATTACATGGGGATAAGCAGTTTTGAGTGCTTTCATTGGTTCGTTGGACATACAGGGGCAACTATGACAGGAACACTTGCCAACGAAATGGAAACCATGGGAATAGAGGTTATGACTGGAACACCTGCTACAGAATTGCTTATTGAAGATGATAAAGTAGTAGGCGTTATAGCTTCAAAAACTAGTACAGATGAAAAAATTATAATCAAATCTAAGAGTGTGATTCTTGCAACAGGAGGATTTGCTAATAACACGGAGCTATTATCAAAGAAAACGGGATGGGATTCTTCAAGAATAATGAGCATGCCAAATAAAAATGTTGGAGATGGTTATAATATGGCAATACAGGCAGGTGGAACAGATGCAAGTAGTTGTAATATACCTGTTATTTCAGTGTTAGGATATGATGCTTTATCAAATATTGGTGCAGTTTCATGGCAACCGTATCTGACCGTTAATGAAAACGGAGAAAGATTTATCTCAGAAAGTTTAATAAATGAAAAATTCCATGCATTATATAGTAATGCCCATTTAACTCAAAATAAAACTTTTCTTATCTTTGATACGAATACTGTAAAAACTTTACAATCCGAAGGTCCCGATTACGGAATGGCTACAGTAAAATCTGGGATAGCACTGGATGAAGTGTCTAATCAACTTGAGGAAGCTATCGAATCTAACAATGGTAGCGTATATAAGGCAGAAACAATTGAAGATTTAGCAACTGATACTGGTATAGATACAGAAAACCTCATTGCTACAATAGATCGTTATAACAAATTCTGTGACACCGGTAAAGATATTGATTTTAATAATAAGCCAAATGATTTATACCCTGTTAAAGAGGGTCCATACTATGCATTGGTACCGAGTGTAACGATACTCACTAGTATTGGTGGATTTGCTATAAATCGAGATAATCAGGTTATTAGTGAAAAAGGAGAACCAATCCCTGGACTTTTCAGTGCAGGTGTAGATAGTAATATGCTCTATGATGGATCATATAATTATCAGCTATCCGGGGGACTGATGGGTTATAATGTATATTCAGGGAGAAATGCTGCCCAAAATGCAATACAGGATTGAGATAGCACCTTACAATAAAGATATTATGAGTTTCGTATTAAGTTGATATCTATTTCTTTGTAAATTCAATCTTAACTTACTAGAAATTGCTATGAGTTATTAATAAAAGAATTAGAACGGATATATTGAATATACTCTTTCTTAACGATAATGGTAGATACATGCGTCTATTATAAATTGTTATGGAAGAGTATTTTAATATTGACCTACAAGTTTTTTTTCATTGCATTATTAAATACAGTTCCCATATTATATTACTTTATTGAAAGAATTAAGCACTCATATCTCTGACAATTTGTATTGAAAAGTGATTCGCATTGAGACGAAGCAAATAAGATGCTTTATATAAGAGTTTTACAAGTGCATCTAAGAATCTATATTAATCCAACAAGTGCTGAGTAAATTCATTCTGGGTCTTAAATCAAAATTGCTAATAAAAAACAATACGGTGACCGTATTTAATGGAAGAAGGAGAGATGTTTTTAAGGAGAGGACTCAAAATAATATCTGAAGCGGATGATCTAATAAAGACTTTAATGAAAAAGAATAAACTAAGAATAACAGCAGGGTTCACATATGGCTCTTTACATGTAAGTACTTTAGATGTAATTTCACAGTATCAAGAACTACACCCGAATATTGATACTACATGTCAATATTCTATTGATTTAGAATGTGAGCATCTAGTTTTTGACAAAACGTATAATTTAGCATGCGTAGCAGGAAAAAGTATACCCTCACTATTTAATTATACATGCTATGTTCTGATTCAACGAGGCTGTATTTTTTTCTGTGTCTAAGAATAGAAAATAAACTAGTGGTCTCTGACCACACCAGACCTATAGAATAACATACAAATATTTTCTAATACCATAATTTCCGATTAAATAAATTCCAGCACTAGAAATAGCTTTTGTTTCTGGCACATATTTTTTATTTATTGTTTTATAGGTACTGGGCTTGGTGACACTATCTAAGATGTTAAGTTGGTTTAATACTATATACCAGTTCTTATATCTTTCAGTCCATTTTTATTGCATTTTTTTATGACAAAAATAGCATTTCTTATAAGGACATATTATTAGGAATATGCTTAATATCTTAGCAATTTTTCTATACTGACTTTCAACAGTTTTTGTACTATAACCATTACGTTTATTCACTGTTTGAATATCTCCTTTGTTGTTTTTAGTATATCCAAGTGATGAATCCATTTCAGCTTCTAGCATTTCCTTCAACATATCTTTGAAACTCTCTTTAAAAATTGAATAGATATCCGCTACATTTTCAATCCCGTTCTCTTTGATAATATCTCTTAGTTGTTCTTTTGCTATTATTATAATAAAAAACTCCTTCTTAGTTAGATTCATATCTGAGTTCTTACTAAAAAAGAGTTATTCTTTGAAATATATTACATTTATTGAACTGAATTTAAAAAAGAATTATACTAAACTATAAATAATGCACTCATCTGAATAATAAATAATTCTTTAACTGCATCAACAGGTGGCAAAAAATTCATTTCGTCAATGACTTCAACAACTAATTCATAGTTTGTTTTTTCTGACATTTTAACCCCTCCTTAATATTTACCATATTCTTGAGCAAAATCTACAACTGCTTTTAAATTCTCTGGTTTAGCATCAATAGGTGATTGCATAGTTTTATTTGTAGACAATATAAATCCTCCACCTGGCGCACATTCATCTATTACTCGTTTTATATCATCAATACATTCTTTCTTTGTCCCATAACCTAGTTTACTAAGCTGTAATCCACCCGCTACACAAGCATGACCCTCGAAGAACTTCTTTGCTTCTACGATATCATCATCTTCAATGGCAAGAATCATAAATCCTTTTGGTAATTCTTTTAGGTAATCCCAATATCTTTTCCAACTTGCTTCTAATACAATTTGAACTGTGCCTTTAGATTCATGAATTGCTAATAATACATCCCTAAAAGTTGGCCAATAAAATTTTTCAAATTGTTTGTTTGACATAAATGGTGGTGCATGCAAAGGAATGTTCACAAACGGAAATGAACCAATGGCTGGTTTTAAACCTGTCGCCTTATTTATTGTCCATTTTTTTAATGCTTCTGCAGCTGGTCCTATCTTATCAGGATGTCTTCTCATATCCATCAAAGTGCTTTCAAATCCTCTAAAAAAATCAAATATAAAGTCTATTGGCATTGTACTATTATTACCCCTATACATTGGCATTCCAATATCTTCTTTAAAGTACCTCTTACATTCTTCTTCAAATTTTCCAAAGGCAAATAATAATTGAATAGCTTTTCTTATAAAATTTTTCTTTTCTTCTTCAGTTCCTGACATATTATCAGTTAACCTAGGTATAAGTGTATCCCATGTATACGTTATAGGATTTGCAATTAGTTCGTCATAATCCTCTGCTATCATTTGGCACTCTTCTTTTTGTTGTAAAGTAATTCCGTCACTAGACTCAAAATATGAACCTCCAACAAACTGTATTAATTCTAGTGGCACTGGCGTATTAGTCATAAATGCACCATCAAAATTAAAATCTGTAAATGCTTTTCCATATGTAGTTTTCATCAGATCAACATTAGCTAAGCATTCGCTAATTGTTGTATTCCCATAGTAAATAGCCCATGTGTCTATATTCCCAAATACAGGAACACGATCTGGTGATCCAAGCGTAGCTGCTGCTACCATCCTATTAACTCTATCATCGTATAATTTAGCTATATCTGTCATAATTATTCCACCGTCCTTTACGTTTATTTTATTACAACTCAATGTTACTATTGAATTTGTAATAAAACCAATATATAATAAATTTGTATCTATAACTTAAAGTTATGAATTAGGATGGTGATATCGTTGGAGCTAACGCAGATGCGACAATTCAAGGTTATAGCAGAACAAGCTAACATAACAAAAGCTGCAGAATTACTTTATATCTCCCAACCTGCTTTAAGTAAAACTCTTCGAAATATAGAAAAAGAGCTCGCATGTGTTTTTTTTAATAGAGTAGGAAGAAATATAGAACTAAACGAAAATGGTAAAAAGCTTTTAAAACATATAAATGAGATTTTAATTAAAGTTGATGAACTATATTTTGAATTTACTAGCGTGGAAAATGCTGAAAATACTTCAGTTAAAACTAGTCTCTTTGATTTATATTTTTTCGAACCAATATTGCAAAGTTATAAGAGATTAAATCCTGATATAAAAAATGAAGTATCGTATAAAAACAGCTATGATGCCATATCTTCGTTTATACATAAAGAGTGCGATATAATTATATTTGATGATATCGACGTTAATCCCGATATTTTAGAAAGCTTTTTAAACAACAAGCAAATAAATACTACTTTACTATTTAAAGATTCCCTTTATATTTCTGCACCACATAATAAAAAATTTGATAATTTAAATAAAGTCGATATTAAACAATTAAAAGATGATATTTTCGTAAGGGTAAAACCAAGTGAACCCAAAAGTTGGGGTACATTAAAGTTTTGTAATCACGTATGCGAAAAGGAAAATATTCATATTAATTATATCCATGAATTTGATATCTCTGAATCGGAGAGTATCACCTACAAATTAAAATACTTAAAACTAGTCCCTTCTCTAGCTATATCTTATTATAAGGTTCCCCAACATAGAAAAAAGTTCATTAAATTAACAAATCCATCAGCTCAAAGAAATATCTATATAAGTTATTATATGGATAATGAATACGTCAATAAAATGGGAGATTTTATAAAAAAAGAATTCTATCGGTTCTTTAATAAATAGTATTGCCTATAAGGGAATATTTACAAAAAACAAAATTCTCATTTACTGGGTTTTTTGTATTCCTTCAATCAGTTTTGGAATTACTTGTTTTTTTCTTGATACACACTCAGGAATAAAAATTCCTTGATGTACTTTCAATCCAAAGGCATTTTCAACGACTTTTCTTTTATTTTCATTATACAATAGGTATGAACCTTGATTAATAATGTCCGTCACTAATAACATAGTAATAAAATGACCCTTGTTTATATTCATTTCCTCGATTATTTTTAGATACTCCATCTTATTTCCCTTAATCACTTCAAAATTCAAAGTAAATACTTGAGAAATCCCTACTTTCACTCCCTCCAAGCTAAACTCTTTATAGTCTGTATTTAAAACCTCATATGCTGTTTTTCCACTAATATCTGTTCCATTCTTAAACATTTCCATCGCATATTCGTATAGATCTATACCTAAAACCCTTATTAGAGTCTCTACCGTTGCAACATCTTGACTAGTGGTAGTAGGAGACTTTAATAGTAATGTATCTGATATAATTCCCGACAACATCAATCCTGCCATTTCATAGGGAATATCCACTTGATTTTCTTGGAATAATTGGTATACAATCGTATTCGTACTGCCTACCGGCGAATTTCTAAAATGAATGGGCATGGATGTAGATATATCTCCGATTTTATGATGATCAATTACTTCTAATATTTCCCCTTGTTTTATACCCTCAACGCTTTGTGCATACTCATTATGATCTACTAGAATAATTTTTTTTCTAGCTGGATTAATAATATGCCCCCTACTTAAAATCCCTAAGTATTGTAGTTTTTTATCTACAATCGGAAACTTTGAATGTTGTGATTCTTGAATAACTTCTTTGCATTCATCTAAATACTCTTCATCATTAAAGAGAAGCATCTTCTCTTTAACCATTATATTTTCCACGTAATTAGTCAAAAATATGGTTTTTGATGTTTGGTATGTATCATGATGTGTTTGAATAATATTGACTTTCTTTTCATTGGCCATTTGAATCAAATCGTGAGGTAATACACAGTTTCCCGTCACAATAATGAGCAAGACATTTTTCTGTATCGCAAACTTAATAATCTCATACCGATCACCCACAATAACTATACTATCCCGTTGAAATAATGCCATCTCTTCAATTGTATCAAGATGAAAAGCTGTTACAAAAACCTGTCCAAAAATTTTCTGATTAAATCCACATAAACCCTTGGCTTCTAACCCTTTAACTATATTGTCCATAGACGTATCCATTTTTCTTTGATCCTCTTGGATAAGACTCATTGCAATATCTTTCATGGTGACAACACCTAATAATTCCCCTGTTTTTGCTATTATAGGTAAAGTCCTAATTTTAAATTTATTCATAAACTCATATGCATCTAATATGGATCCATCTGTATGCATGGGAGTAATGTTATCGTATTCTAAATCCTTTATTTGTATTCGAACATCTTTTAAACGCTTAGGTTTTCGAACATTAAAGTAATCTAAAACATACTCCGACTCTTTATTAATTTCATCTAAAATATAGGCTTCAGCATTTTCACCATTATCATTTTTCAAGTAAGCCAATGCGATGGCAGATGCAACACTATCCGTATCAGGATTTTTATGTCCAAAAACATATACCTTTTTATCCATAATCCCTCTCCTATCTTTTAAAACATAGCGTAATATATTTATAGCAATTTTATATTTCCTAGTCAAGGATTAACTTTTTAACAAATTAGGCTTAAAGTATAGTGTCATACTTATATTATTTGTTAATTAAAACAAAAAAATATATAATACGAATTATATATTTTAGTAATTATACATACCATGAATAGATAAAACAACCTCTCTAACCCAAACAAACAATTTCTATTCCAAAATAAAAAACACGACTTTTTACTTGTTTGCGGATTTTCCAACATATCATATGCATTAGAGATTTTAATAATTTAATAATTACGGTATTAATCCTTGCTGTATTAAAGCATATAAGCTGCCTTTCACTTCTTCATACGAAACTTCTTCAAATAAAAGTGCTTGAATTATATCTTTATAATCCTTTTTAAACACATCTTTTTCAATAATAATTTGTAGTGTTTGTACAATATTACAACCTTTAATAGATGTTACATTTCTGTCTAGTTTGAGCTGCCTTTCCTTTCTAACCGAATCAAATAACAATTGAAATTTTTCTCTATTGAATTGTACCACCTTTAAAATTTTATGAACATCATAAAGATGTCTTGAGTTTCTATCTAATTTTTGAGTTTCAGTATAATCGCTTATTTTAAAAATATTATCGATAAAAGTGCCTTCTAGGCATTGTACGTTAATAGAAAAAGGTTTAATTTGAAATTGATTAATCACCTCAAATTCATTATTATGTGTCAAATAATTTATTATATAACTTTTTACTTCTTGCATCTCACAAGGATATATTTTGATAGGTACATAAGTCTCAATAATTAATTCTTTTTTAATAGAATTGGATGAATCTGTAATTTACAAAAAACTTACTTTATATTTGTTATGATCTCTTCTTGACCTTATTTCGTCACTATTATTTAATCTTAGCCCAGCATTTTGTATCCCTTCTAAATATTCCTTTTTTAGCTTTCGCCTCTCTTCTGCCGTAAGCTTTTTATCTACATCAAAATGAAGTCCAATATCTTCAGAAAATCTTTTTATAAGTCCATATCACTTTGATAAAGAAGTTGCACCTTTAAACACTAAAATAGGTACTTCTCTAACCAAATATTTTAATAGATAAGAAACATAATAATCCTTTTCCACCTGCTCCTCATGGATTCCCGTATCATCAGATGTGGCAGCTATAATTTCTTTGAAAGCATCTTTATCTTCGTGTAAGTACATCGTACAACCCACTTTCATAAACCATTACTTTAGTTTTCATAGGATAAGCTTTAATAATTTCATCAATCTCATCTTTATTCAGCTTCACATCTTCTAAATACTTTGATATGTTTTCTAATGTTCGTGCTAATGTTTTATCACTATATTTATTAATATTTGCAATTAAGTCTAATGCCTGTAGCACTTTATAATTTACATCAGTTATTTTAGTACGAGGTTTCCTTAGAATCACTCTTTGTTTTCCAATTTTCACATTCCTTTTTCGATTGGTTTCTTTATTGGTTACCACTTCTATGCTCCCAGGTGTTTGTGTAGTTAGTTTTAAATCATTAGCAAATGCAATCCCAGATCTATAACCAATTATTTTATCTTCATCATAGAGATATTTCTTACTTATTACTTTATTAAAACTTAGTGATCCTTTTTTTAATAAGGAATTAGGTTTTGGGATATAGTAAATACCTAACTTATATCGCTCTAACTGACCATTATCCACCAAACGTTTTAAATTCTGTCGTAATGTCGTGTTTTTATAGTTTAATTTATTGTTGAGATCTTCAGATAAAATAGGTTCGTCATATCCGTAATTATCAATAAGATATTGAAATAATTCCATAGCCATCATCTCCTAATCGCATTATAACATAATTATATTATCATTGTATAAATACGTTACAATTATGCAATAAAATATTATATTATTTGTTAAAAATTTAATAAATTCTTATGAAAACAGTATAAGTTACAATAAACTACATAAAAAAAATAAAATAACTAAACTCTTCAAAATATTCTAGTAATTATAGTTATTGTTTTAAAAAAACAGCTATGAATAACTGCTCGTGCAATTAACAGTGACATTCTTGGTAGTTACTACAATCTTTCCTATAATAGCAAATATTCTGTATTTATAAACAATAAGGTTTTCTTATATTCTGGATTGTCAATAACTTCATAAGCCACTTCAAAGTCTTATATTTCTTAGAAAATAGAGAGTCCGGCACCGGATTCTCTATTTTGCAACGAATGCATGATAATATTTGTATATATTTTAATATTCAAACCTACTAATATAACACTTTTTTGAAAATCGTATTAGATGCATAGGTGGTTTAACTATTAGACTTTATTCTATAATAGGAAGATCATTTTTCAGTTAGCTTTTATAAACTATACTAGTTTATATATTCTGATTATTATTATGCTAGTTGTAACTGTACTTATACAAATATTACTAAAACCCAAATGTTTTTAAATTATATTCTTGTAAGTAAATTTATTTTAATGTTTTTACAAGTGCATCTCTTGTTTTAGATAACTGATTAATTTTTATTATAAAATTCCATATCGGTTCAAATTTTTTCCATGCTCCGGCATAAGTAAAATGCTTTAATTTCATTTTTAATTTCTCATGTTCTTTAGATGATTTCATAATATTACCCCATTTATAGAAGTTTTTATATGCTTTTTTATATCCCTCTTCCATCTGCTCTTTCGTTATATTTGGATGAGAAAAAACAAGATGCCTCGTATCATATATTTTCCATTTATTTGTAAGAATTCTCCCTTGTTTTTTCATTTTTTCAAATAGTATAGTTCCTGGATATGGGGTTAAGATATGATTTGTGGCAGTTGTAATTCCATTTTCTATTGCCCATAGAGTTGTTCTATCAAATACATCTAAGTTATCTTGATCTAATCCAAATATGAAACTACCATTAATCATTATCCCTAACTGATCAAGACATTTAATAGTTCTTTTATAATCATTTACTATATTACCATGCTTATTTGCAAGTTTAATGTTATCTTGGTTGATACTTTCAAATCCAATAAATGCACTTCTAAAACCAGCCTCATATGCTAATTCAATGGTATCATCTTCTAAGATAGATTTTACGGTAATAGCTCCTTGAAAAAACTTATTCATACCTTTAATCTCTCTAAATAATTCTCTTGAAAGTTTTTTATTTGCAAATAAATTATCATCTAGAAAATACAAGTGACTTCCTTTCATACTATCAATTTCATCAAGTATTCTATCTATTTTATAGGTATAAAAAGATTTTCCATTTTTATAAAAAGAACTGATATAGCAAAACGAACACTTATTAGGACATCCTCTTGAAAAAACCATTGAATTTGGCACAAGATATTTTTCTCTTTTTATTAAATCCCTTCTTGGCAATGGCAAATTATCAAAAGATACTATTCCTTGATTATAATAATCTAACTCTTTTTTTTCTCTAAAATCTTTCAAAAATTTACGAAAGCTATTTTCTCCAAGTCCAGTTAAAACTGTGTCAGCATGCATCTTTGCCTCTATGGGCAGAGAAGTAGCATGCAAGCCTCCAATAGCAACCTTTATTCCTCTTAATCTATAGTGATCAGCTATTTCATATGCCCTATCAGAATTAGTTATATACGTTTCAATGCAAACTAAATCAGGCTCATCATCTAGTATTACTTTTTCAACATGTTCGTCAATAATTTCAATTTCATCAGATTCATCACATAATGATGCCAAGGTTGCCAATCCTAAAGGAGGAAAAAGCGAATACTTAATTGGTCTCCAAAAAGGACTTTTTGCTTCTTCTAGTGCTGGTAGAATAAATTTTATTTTCATATAAATATTTTTTCCTCACGTTCTAGTATTTTAAGTAAATATTTATCTTGGATTGATTATTTTATTTTCATAAGCTAATAAATCCCCGGGTTGACATTCTAATACTTCACATATCTTTTCTAATGTAGAAAATTTTATTGCTTTAGCTTTATTATTTTTAAGAATCGAAACATTTGCAATAGTAATTCCAATTCGTTCTGACAATTCCGTAACACTCATTTTTCGTTTTGCTAACATCACATCTAAATTTACAATTATAGCCATTTAATCACCTCATATTGTCCAATCATTTTCTTCACGAATATTACTTGCCTTGCTAACCAAATGCGAAAGTGCCCCTGTTACTATTGCAAAAGCAAAACCAAAAAATATTACAAACAAAGAAGCTATTATTATTCCCGGGTGATTCATACCAATAAATAAATATATACAATTCATTGAAAAGAAAAAAAATGCATCAAAAGTTGCTAAATGGGAAATTTTTTTTAAGATTATTGAATTGGTTTGTGTAAAAGATTGATCATTAGCGATTGAAGTAGCTATTTTCCAAACATAAAAAAGAACAAGATAACATGGAATTGCAGTAATAATAATGAGCATCATCCATGGCCAAAACCATGATGAAAATTCAGGATTGTTAGAGATAATACTCTTGCTAAAATAGGGTACCATCAACGCATATATAATTAAGCCGCATATAGCCATACCAATAATAATTACCTTTATCCAATTTGCTAATTGTCTCTGACTCATATAATTCCTCCTTACCTACTATATAATACCGCATTATTTATTTTTTTTCAATAATTATTTATTGTTTTACGGTAAATTTTTATTTAATTCCATTATTTTAATCAGTCACTAGTTAGATATATATGGTTCAATAATGGCTATATTTTAATAGATAATATATAGTGAATTAAATTTTATTAAAGGTGTAATTTTTTTAAATGCTCTCATAGTAATAACCTTTATAGTTATGAAATATTATATATTCTATTCTTAATTTATGCTAAAAATCATATTATCTAAAACTAATAAAGCTATGAAATCTCTTTAATAAGCGATTCCATAGCTAGTACATAAATAATTCGCATACTTACTATTACAATATTTCTTTTAATAGCTTTTTAAAATCTACTAAATTCTCTTCTATAATACTCCAAACTAATACTAGATTAACACCTTCATAATTATGTACAATTCTATTTCTAAGACCATAAAGTTGTCGCTATATAATAGATGCATATTTTTGCTCATACTGAAAATCAAGTTTATTTACTAACTCACCCATTTGACTAAGATTAAATACTCTTGCTTCCAAAAGCATAGAGTTTTTTTCTGTATGAGTAACTTCCAAAATATCCACTTCTTTACCAACAGCATTATGTATATCCTCAATAAGACCTACAAAACGTAGACCTTTTAATACGCTATCAACTAATAAATCTATATCACTGTTATTAGATGCCATTCCTTCTTTTGAATTAAATGAAGCTCATGTCGTGCCCGGTACATAAAAAAAGATTTTTAAATTGGATAATATAAACCAAGTTAATTTTTTTCATCACGTAATGTTTCAATATTTTAGTTTATGTTCTGGAATTGCTATTTTATTATATTTATATATTTATTCGTAGGACCTATGATACAAAAATTTATTTTGAGATATATAAAACAAAATCTATATTTAATAGAACAATAATTATAATAACCCTTTGTCATATTAAAGGTTCCATAGCATGTGGAGATTCTAAAACTAGCAATTTCTCCTCCATAAAATCCAATATGTTACTTACTGGTATTACACAGCTGATTACTGAAATACTTGGTAATAAAATATATCAACCATTAACTTTTTAGAAGTTTAAAGCCTTTGATAGCTAAAAAAGAATAAACAAAAATACATTTAACTAGTATTTAATAAAAAGTAACTCTTTTTTTTTGTGTAATTTACTTCTATTACTGATTAATTTCTATTTTATAAGCTAAAATATTGATAAAGGTTATTTTATTTTTTACAACATATCTTTGGCTTATTGAGCAAATACCTCTATTAATCTCTTCAATGAATCCTTGTCCGTGTGAATATTACTCTGACGAAAATAACAATTGTCAATGCACACCAGAACAAATCAAAAATTACATAAAAAATATTCGAACCATTACTAGATAAATCTGTAATAAAATTTGACTTCATCACTTGTGATATGGTTCCCCCTTCATAATCCTAAATCCCCGGTAAATTTGCTCCAATAACATCACCCGAAATAATTGATGGGGGAAGGTCATCTTTGAGAATGATAGTCTCATATTGCTGATTTTTTTTATTTCATCTGACAACCCTAAAGACCCCCCTATAACAAAACATAAACTGTTTTGTCCGTTTATGCCGTATCTTTCTATTTCCCGGGAAAGATCTATGGAATTCAATTGTTTTCCTTCTATTTCCATAGTGATGATGGCGGTCTCTGTAGGTATCTTATTCTTTATTTTCAACCCTTCTTTATCTTTCACTTCTTTCATTTGCAATTCACTTAATTTTTCTGGCGCTTTTTCATCTGATACTTCTATTATATTAAGTTTGCAGTATCTTTTAAGACGTTTCGTATATTCTTCTATTGCCTCTTTATAGAATTTTTCTTTTATTTTCCCTACTGTAATTATAGTAATATTCACCAAGTTCACTCCGCATTTATTTATATAAACTGTCCATTTATATATGTAAATCCTTCCTCTATTTGATGTATAAATAGCAAAATATCTTCGTCCTCTATTTTTAAAATACTGCACAGTTCCTCTTTAATAACGTCCACTAATTTTAGATAAAATTCTTTGGTGTTTCTTTTTGATAGTCTTATTATTACTACAGGTCTATTCCTTCTGTGGTATTCATCATAGTGTCTATAGAACATTCCTTCATGAAATGTTTCCCAAGATATAATTATTCTCTTCCTATCTGTTTCCATCTTCTCAGCAATTCTTTTGTTCAAATCTCGCAAGTCCAAGTTTTCTTTTAATCCTTCACTTTTTATTGAAATATACGGCATAAAATCTCCTCCTAATTTAATATATCATCCAATAATATTGGTATTTTTTCTTCAGCTTTTTCATTTATTATTTTTACTTTGGCTCCATACCCCTTTGCTGCATCACTAATATAGGTGGCAGTAGAAGTATAAAATGAAGTTCCAATAATCAACAACATATCAATACTACTCACCAGCTCAATTGCATCACTAAGCTTTGGTATCATATCACCATATAACACAATATCTGGTTGTAGCATAACATCCTTACAGTTATAGCAATATACCGATTCTTTTGTTTTAGAAAAATCGTACCAACTTTTGCACTTTGGGCAAAACACCCTTCTTAAGCTCCCATGTATTTCAATAACTTTATCTTCTGTACTACCTGCTTTATGATGTAATCCATCTATATTCATAGTAATTATTGGCAGGTTATATTTTGCCAATACTTTATGAGCGTCATTAGGAATTGCCTTATCTGTTGTCATTTTCATTTCATTAAGAATGTTATAAAAATCTATGGGATGAGATATAAAATAATCTCTACTTAGTTTTTCCCTCAAGTCTCCCATTTCAATAAAAGTAGGTACTCCGCTTGCTTTTGATATTCCCGCTCCAGTCAGTGCAGCAATTTTCAATAACTTTCACCTCTTTTTATATTTTATAATCTTATTATACAACTTCTTTTATGACTTTAAAAATATTGTTGCTAAATTTCCATTATAAATAAAATATTTCTAATTGCTTAATTTCTATTAAAGATTTTAATATATACTTCTTGCATTATCAGAAGTTAAACTTAAAAAGTAAATTTCTATAAACTATAAATTATTTTACATTTAAAAATATTTAAATTTTATTCCTACTTTTATTATTGTATAATTATAATACAACTTATGGAATGGGGGATTAACATGTTGCCAGTAAATCAATACTATGAAAATGTTGCAAATAACCTTTTGGAAAAGTTTAAAAAAAGAAGATTCGAAGCTTTTTATTGTCCTACTAAAGAAGATGCACTTAAAAAAGTATTAGAAATAATACCAATAAAATCAGTAGTATCATATGGTGGCTCAGAAAGCATCAAAGAAGCGGGAATTCTTGATTCTATTTTAGAAGGTGATTATACCGTTATTGATAGACATGCGGGGGACACTGATGAAGAGGAGAGACAATCTTTAATTAAATCTACTTTCTGCGATTATTACTTAATGAGTTCAAATGCCATAACAAAGAATGGAGAATTGGTAAATATCGATGGTTTTGGAAATAGAGTAGCTGCTTTAACTTTTGGACCTCACAATGTAATCCTTGTAGTAAGTATGAATAAATTATGCGAAGATGTTGAAAACGCTATCTGGAGAGTGCAAAATAATGCGTCCCCTAAAAATGCAA
Organism: Eubacteriaceae bacterium; assembly: GCA_049366695.1. Lineage (GTDB taxonomy): Bacteria > Bacillota > Clostridia > Eubacteriales > Alkalibacteraceae > JBMNCR01. The sequence goes on along the minus strand of JBMNCR010000050.1, from coordinate 8,654 downwards.
ATAGATTAAACAGGAAAACTCCTTGTGCAATTACAGGTAGCTGTGGTGATTGCTACGGTGATGCCAGCCTCTGTTCTTCTATTGTAATTACCAGAAGAAGCACAAAACCTGGAAGAATCAAAATAATTTTAGTTGCAGAAGATCTAGGTTATTAAAAATTTAAAATAACTAACTTTTTTAATTTTAAACTTTACAAAGATTAGAAGTTTAAGCCACACCTGAAACAATGCGAAAAGCGTATTTTGTGCATACGTGGGCACCATGACAAAGGCAATAAAGCAGAAATTCTGACTTTTTCAATAGTTAGAAAAATATAGTGCTATAGTGCAGCGTTGATTTTGGTAATTTATACTAACCATAGAATCCTTGTATCACGTCTATAAAATATTCAAAAACAGCCGATTATTATAATATCATTTAAAAAAATCATTTCATTTTATTTAAAGAAAATGATTTCAACTTAATAAAGATAGTAATAATTGCAAATTATTTTATTACCTGATTTGCAAATATTATATTATGACAAAAAGGGGACGATGCTAATGAGTAAATCAATAAAATCAAAAATGTTATTACTTTTCGGTGGTTCAATATTTGTACTTTCTATAATATTAGGAATATTAATAGCTTACGGAATTAATAATGTAGTAATCCCACTTAGCAAAGAAATGACTCTAGAAATTTCAAAAGCAAAAGCAAGCGAAATGGAACAATTACTAGACGGTTATATCAAGGAGATAAAAACTACATCATTTAATCCAGTATTTCAAAGCAATAATTGGTCCAATATCAAAACGGAAGTTGTAAGAATAGCAGAGAATCAAAGTGAAGACTTTGATGCATTTGTATACTGTGACTTAGATGGCAAATCATATGTTGCAGTAGAAGGTACAGCCCTAGAATTTGATTACAAAGATTTTAACGATTATACTGCTATTATAAAAAACGGGGAAGAATTGTCTTTTTCTCAAATAATTTATGATGAAGACAATGATCGTTATTTCTTTTCAATTTCCATTCCTGTAAAAGATATGAATAATAAAACTACTGGGCTTGTCAGTAGTGGAATTTATCTCGACTCATTTACAAATGTAATTTCAAAAATAAATTTGGGAGAAAAGGGTTATGGCTGGATTGTAGATGGATCCGGCAATATCATTGCACATCCAAATGAAGAATTTATTATGAATCTTAATTTAGGCGAATCTTCTGAATTAGGTTATGAAGGGCTTGATATTGTAGGAGAACAGATGTTGTCTGGCGAGACTAACATTCAAGTAATTACTTTACCAGATGGTTCTAAAGAATTTGTTACTTATACAGCCATAGAAAATACCCCAAACTGGAGCCTAGCTATTTCCTTACCAGAAGAACAATTAACGGCGTCAGGAAATTCACTTATTAAAACTATTGCAATTTTTATTATAGTAATTTTAATCATATTATTAGCCATCGTTTATTTTTCTTCTAATTACATATCAAAACCATTAGTTCTTGCTTCAAAGCATTTAAATCAATTAGCGAATGCTGATTTTACTACGAAAGTACCTGAAAAACTAAAAAATAGAAAAGATGAAATTGGCACATTAGCAACAGCCGTGGAAACTATGGAAATATCTATTAAATCACTTATCAACGACGTAATACATGAATCAAATGATGTAAAATCAAATGTGGATGTTTCTACTAATGATATAAAAGAGTTATCCTTCCAGTTAGAAGATATATCTGCAACTACACAGCAAATGTCAGCAAGTATGGAAGAAACCGCAGCTTCAACTGAAGAAATGAATGCTTCTTCCCAAGAAATAGAAGATACAATAAAATCTATGACTAATAAAGCCGATAATGGTTCTAAGTTAGTTAAAGAGATTAGTTCTAGAGCTCTAGAACTAAAAGATACTGCTATAAGATCTCAACAAGCTGCTTATGAAATAAGCGAAAATATTAATACTGATATCAGATCTGCTATTGACCAATCAAAAGCTGTAGATAAAATAGATCTACTAACTGAATCTATACTACAAATTACATCGCAAACTAATCTTCTTGCGTTGAACGCCGCCATAGAAGCAGCTAGAGCAGGTGAGTCAGGCAAAGGTTTTGCAGTTGTTGCTGAAGAAGTTAGACAATTAGCTGAAGACTCTAAAAATACTGTGAATGAAATTCAAGAAGTTACTAAATTGGTAGTCACCTCTGTACAGAATCTAAGTGCTAATTCTGAAAAAGCTTTAGAATTTATTGACACCACTGTAATAAATGATTATAAGCTAATGGTAAATAACGGAGAACAATATTATAAAGATTCTGAGTCTGTTGAAGAATTAGTAACTGTCTTTACTGATACTTCAAAAGATCTACTAATCACTATGCAAGGTATGTTAAATGCAATCAATGAAATAACTATTTCCAATAACGAAAGTGCTAGTGGCACTCAAGATATTGCTATAAAAGCTTCTGATGTTATGGAAAAAGCAAATCATATATTAGATCTAATGAAAGCCACAGAAAACAGCTCAGAAAAATTACTTAAATTTGTAAGTAAGTTTAAAATTTAGTAGTTAATGTCTTTATCAATAAACCCCAACTTTTTTACTAAAAGTTAGGGTTTATTGATATTCTTAGTTAAACTATACTCAATACACATCTCAATACTCATAACATTCACTTAATATGTATTTTTCTATCTCTTTAGCGACGGCAAATTCTGTATTATCCCACTGCGAGTAAATTTTGGCTGCGCTCATTGTTTCTTCTCTTGCATTTGCCACAGCAACACCTAACCCAACTCCTGATAGCATGGGAACATCATTTTCACCATCCCCCATTGCCATTATTTCATCATTTTCTATCCCATATATTTTAGCTAGTTCTTTAACTGCACTATATTTATTTATACCTTTAGACATAATTTCTACAAAATCATGGGATGTTCTAAAAACATTTAATTTATCATTTTCTATAACTTTCGCACGCTCATATTCTTCTTGTGTTCTACACAAAATTATAAACTTTAAAACATTTGTCAATATAATAATGTCATCAACTTGATTTTTGGGACTTTCCCCGTGCGTAATCAATTCCTGTACCAATTCATTGCTTGTTTCATAATAAAAATCATCAGCTGTACATACTACAAATGGCAATTCTAATTCTTCAAGGCTTTTTTTTATATGCTCAATTTCTTTATATGCAATATATGGTATATTAAACCTCGTACCATCAGTTTTAAAAATGTATGCTCCGTTATTACATATATGAAACAAATCCTCCAAATCACACTCTATAATAAAGTCTCTCATAGCTTTTTCACTGCGCCCACTTGCCAATGTTACCTTCACGCCATGCTGATAACATTTTTTTATAGCTTTAACATTTTCTTCGGATATCTGATTATTTTCATTTAAAGTTGTACCATCTAGATCTAAAACAATCATTTTTATCATTAAAAACTCCTATCTACTAATTAATAAATATAATTATAACATAAATATATACTCCATTAGCTTGAATCTTAAGTGTAATTGTGTGCAAGTATAGTATCTATTACTTGGATTTCTCAATACTTTAATTGCTTGATATTTCATCACATTATTTTATTTTACACAACATCATATGTATTTTTTTATTAAAAATATTGATAATTAATATAATTGTATATATAATAGTTAATGTACGAGATTTAAACATATCTATGTTTTATAGACAATTATCAAAAAATAAGTTACTCAAGTGAATATATTTACCTAGACAATGACGTCAATATTATAAGAGAAATAATATATTATTTCTCTTTATATTTGGCGTTTTTTATTTTTTGTGATGATGTAAAAAGGGAGGAATTATTATGAACACCGTATTAACTAGCAGTAATATTCTATTTATGTTTTTAGGAGCAACTATGATTTTTGCAATGCATGCTGGATTTGCATTTTTAGAAGTGGGATCTGTACGACAAAAAAACCAGGTTAATGCATTAGTTAAAATCATAACTGATTGGAGTTTTTCTACTATTGTGTATTTTTTCATTGGTTTCCCTATAGCTTACGGAATTAGTTTTTTAGCCTCAGCAAAAGACATTTCGTCTATGGGCTCTATTGGAATAATCGCCATTCCTGGATTTGATTTAATGCACTTCTTCTTTTTACTTACTTTTGCAGCTGCCATCCCTGCTATAATTTCAGGAGGAATTGCTGAGAGAGCAAAGTTTTGGCCCCAAGTAATTGCAGGGAGTATCTTAGTGGGCATTGTATATCCTTTATTTGAATCTCTTATCTGGGGGCAAAATACTTGGTTTCAAGATTTTTTGATGTCATTAGGTGGAACTCCATTTCATGATTATGCAGGTTCTGTAGTTGTTCATTCTATTGGTGGTTGGCTTGCTCTACCAGCAATAATGATTCTAGGTCCTAGAATCGGTCGTTTTAAAAATGGTAAATCCGTTTCTATACCTGTAAGTAATATACCTATACTTAGTCTAGGCAGTTGGATACTAGCCGTTGGTTGGTTCGGTTTCAATGTAATGAGTGCACAAAATTTTGAGGCAATCTCTTCATTAGTTGCGATCAATTCTTTATTTGCAATGGTAGGTGGTATAATCTTTGCAATAATAATATCAAAAAATGACTCCGTTGCTATTTACAATGGTGCATTAGCCGGTCTAATTGCAGTATGTGCTGGATCAGATTTGTTTCATCCACTTAGTGCTTTTTTTGTAGGAGGCATTGGTTCTGCTATATTCATAAAAATGCTTACATTTGAATCAGAAGTTTTAAAAATTGATGATGTACTAGGTGTTTGGCCATTACATGGAGTTGTAGGTTCTTGGGGAGGTATTGCTGCAGGAATATTTGGATTAAATATTTTTGGTGGAATTGGAGGAGTTAGCATTATAACTCAATTATTAGGCTCACTTTCTGGAGTAGTATTTTCCTTGTTTTTCGGATATATTGTATACAAAACTCTAGATATAACTATAGGTCTTCGCTTATCCGAAGAAGATGAACTTTTAGGTTCAGACATTGCAGTACATAAAACTAATGCCTATCCTGAAAATACTAAAACACTACCTACTCTTGATGATGTAGAAAAAGAAATTGAATACCTTTACCTACAAATAGATAAAATTTCTAAAAGGGCAATGTAGACTTTCATACTAATTATTTTCATCATTAGTATGAGCCCTATGAAATTATATTATTAATTATTAACTAAATGCTATAATATACATTATCATTTACAGATTTTAATATTTTGAACTCATTTAGCACATAGCTAATAATGATTATCTTACACTAATATCGCATAATGTTCTATGAATCATTATTTATATTCTTGAGCAAATATGAGTTCTTTTAAATATTAAAAATAAATTTATCTATTGCATGAGCAACACCATCTTCATGAATTGCTTTTGTAACAAAATCAGCATGGTCTTTGACATTCATAATAGCATTCCCCATGGCTACACCCATTCCTGCCACTTTTAACATAGATATATCATTCTCAGCATCTCCTATAGTCATTACTTTTTTCATAGGAATTTGCAGTTTGTTTGCTAAAGACTGTAAAGCTACACCCTTGTTCATTCCTATAGGATATATCTCTATTAAACCGCTAAATCCATACTCTACATATACTTTATCACCATATTTTTCTTTTATTATTTGTGTTAATTTCTCTAGGTTTTTATCGTCAGTCATGGCAATAAATTTATTAGTTTTAATAGTACTCAAAAAATCTTCTGTATCATCATAAACAATTACATTATCCTTTTCATTTTTCAAGTATTCAACTGTAGGATTCTTTTCGAATTCTCTTACAGCATAAGCATTAAGTCCTGCAAATACTGCATAAGCTACTTTTTCTTGTATAAAAATATTTGTCAATCCTCGCGCAATTTCTTCATCTAAATATGTTTCAAATATTTTTTCTCCACTTTTCAGATCAATAACTATCCCACCATTAATAGTGATACCAAAGTCTTTTACATCCAATTCTTCAAGAAATCTTTTCATACTATAATAATTTCTTCCCGATATTAATACAACATGAACTCCTTGTTTTTTTGCTCTAAAAATTGCTTCTTTTACTCTTTTTGTGATGTTTGGTTGCTCATAGTTAATAATGGTACCATCAATATCTATACCTAACAATTTATACATGCGTGCTCTCTCCTTGGTCTTTTAATATAAATTTTTCAATAGCATATGCTGCTCCATCCTTATCTACATTTTCCGTAATATAGTGCGCATATTTTTTTACAGCATCTGTTGCACTTCCCATGGCTATAGCGCATCCAGAAGATTTAAACATTTCTATATCATTTTCAGAATCGCCTATGCAAATAACTTGTTCTTTTTTACAACCTAAGTTCTGAGTAATTATTTTTAGCGCTTTTCCTTTGCTAGCTTTTTTTGAATATATTTCCAAAAAATATTCCATGCCAAAATCTATATTAAATTTTTCTTTAAATTGGTTTAAATATTCTTTTCTAAACTTGTTTAATTCGATAGATTCTCCGGCTAAAGAAATCTTATTTGGTTTTTTCTCTTCGATACACTTAATTATGTCTTTAGTGATATTAAAGTTAAAATGCATAAAATTCCTTACTTCTTTTGGAGCATGACAAAAGTCTTCTGTATAAATGGTATACTCTGACATATTTACAACCAACAGCCCTTTTTTCTTTGCCTCTAGAGATATCTTTTTAGCTACCTCTTTGTCAAAAATCTCTTGGTACACAATTTCATCAGTATTTACATCCACAAGTACCGTTCCATTTGCAGAAGCTGCAATAGTATCAAGTCCTAGTTGTTCTATATATGGTTTCATTCCAAGATAGTTTCTTCCAGATAATAACGCAACATGTACTCCCATTTGTTTAACCTTCAAAATCGTTTCTTTTACCCTATCTGACATTTTTTCCTCTTTACCAACAAGTGTTCCATCAATATCTAATGCTAATAATTTATACATTACTGCCTCCAAATCTAGCTACTATTTAGTTTAAGTATACTGTATTATGTAACATGGCAAAAGATAATGATGATTGTAATCGTATTCAAATTTCATTAGAAATAAAAACGCTTTTCTTTTAGTTGCAAAAACCTATTTCTATTGATTTCAAAAATATATACAAACACAATTAAACGTAAAAATATCTAATCTCACAATAAAAAAAACTCCAAACTGATCAATATAAATGATCACCGTTTGGAGGTTATATATACAAATTATTTATTTACCATATTGAGAAATCTCGTAGATTTTAATGTCTTGATGAGATACGTTATTATACAAAATATCAATTATAGTTTTCGCCTTGTCAAGATTGGTCATAAGCTCTACTGAAGATTCGATGGCTGTTCTCCTAATAATAAAACCATCCCTTTTAGAATCATTTCCTTTTGTTGGTGTATTAAATACCATGTCAATATTTCCTGTTCTAATAGTATCTAATATATTTGGAGTTCCTTCGTCAATTTTCTTCACCTTTTCAACATTAATTCCTATACTTTCCAATTCCTTTGCAGTGTTCTCCGTAGCATAAAATTCATAACCCATTTCGTTCATTTTTTTTGCCATAGGTATAAATTTTTCTTTATCTTTTGGTCTTAAAGTTACTAGCACTTTTCGCTTCCTATCACTTAAATCCATCCCAGCTGCTACTAAACCTTTATACATTGCTTCCTCAAAATCATCAGAAACACCTAAAACTTCTCCAGTTGATCTCATTTCCGGTCCTAAACTAGCCTCAACATTAGGAAGTTTTTCTGTTGAAAACACAGGTACCTTTACACAAATTAATTTTGATTCTCGATAGATACCTGTTCCATATGGAAGATCTTCAAGCTTTTCTCCCAACATAACTCTTGTAGCTATTTCAATTATTGGCACATTAGTTACTTTACTAATATATGGCACTGTTCTACTAGACCTTGGATTTACCTCTATAATGTATAGTTCATTGTCATATTCAATAAATTGAATATTTATCATTCCAATTACGTTTAATTTTAGAGCAATAAGTTTTGTATATCGTAATAATTCCTCTTGTATTCTACGTGATATATTTTGAGGCGGATAAATACTTATGCTATCTCCTGAATGCACTCCCGCTCTTTCTAGATGTTCCATAATTCCAGGTATTAGGACTTCTTTTCCATCACATATTGCATCTACTTCTATTTCTCTTCCTTCTAAATATTTATCTATCAATACAGGATTCTTTTTATCTTTTTCAAAAGCATCTTTTAGATAATATTCTAGCTCTGTATCATCATAACATATCTCCATTCCTTGTCCACCTAAAACGTAAGATGGCCTTACAAGTATCGGATATCCTAATTCTTGAGCAATTTTTAACCCTTCATCTAAATTCCAAATTCCTTTGCCTTTTGGTCTTTTAATGTTTAATTCTTCTAATATTTCTTCAAACTTTTCTCTATCTTCTGCGGTATCTATAGCTTGTGGAGAAGTTCCCAATATATCAACTTTCTTTTCTTCAAAAAACTTTGCCAGTTTTATTGCAGTTTGTCCACCAAACTGTAATATTACCCCTTGTGGAGATTCCTTTTCAATAATATTGAATGTATCTTCTTCAGTTAATGGTTCAAAATATAATTTATCTGATACATTAAAGTCTGTACTTA
>JBMNCR010000049.1:0-8143 GCA_049366695.1 Eubacteriaceae bacterium | reverse complement strand
TACTTACAACAACAATGCCAGCACTAAAAGAAGCAGTTCAAACAATAAAAGCAAGTGGATTAACAGGATTTAAAGTAATAGTAGGTGGAGCACCAGTAACACAAGAATATGCAAATGAAATCGGTGCAGATGCATTTGCACCAGATGCAGGTAGTGCTGCAGTAACAGCTAAAGAAGTAGTTTCGTGATAAAAAAAATTATAAGAGGAGAGAATAAAGATGACAAATCCTAAATTTGATGAGAAAGAACTTAGAATTGTGAGTGAAGTACCTAGTTTATGGGGCGGACCTGCGACACCTATGTATGACTATCCAGTGAATCCAAAAGAAGCTTATATTGCAGCCATGAAAAGAGAGCCAATTTGGCAACTTACAACTGTTGAGGCACGTGTGATTGCACCGAAAGCTAATCCCGACAATATTGCCCGTGCACTTGTAATTGAAGATGAAATGATGCCTATGGAAGAAGGCGGTGGAAAGGATATGTTTGGCATTGAGTGGGTGTATGTGCCTGTAGCGGGAGGCTCGATGGTAAAACCGGGAAATCCTTTTCTTAAAGATGCGAATGAATGGGAGGAAAAATTAATATGGCCTGATCTTGACAGTTGGGATTGGGAAACAAGTTGTAAGTCCATTAATCTTACGGAAACACTATTTAACCAATGTACTATTATGAATGGATGGTTCGAAAGACTTATTTCTTTCATGGATTTTGATAGTGCCGTTTTGGCACTTATTGATGAGGATCAAAAAGATGCAGTAAAATCGCTCTTTGACAAACTATCAGATTTGTATATAAATCTTATTGATAAATATATTGAGCATTTTCCAGGTATAGACGGATTTAACATCCATGATGATTGGGGTGCACAAAAAGATACATTCTTTTCACCTGATACTTGTAAGGAAATGATTGTTCCATATATGAGAAAAGTGACTGATTATATTCATTCAAAGGGAATGTATGCAGATTTACATTGTTGTGGTAATGTTGAAAAACAAGTCCCAAATATGATAGCAGCAGGATGGGATTCATGGGGAGGACAGCCAATGAATGATACACATATGCTTTACGAAAAATATGGTGATCAAATAATTATTGGTGTTATACCCGATGAATTTAGCTCAGAAGCCACTGAAGCTGAACAAAGAGAAAGTGCAAGAAAATATGTTGAAAAATTCTGTAAACCTGGCAAACCTTCAATGATTACTTTCTATGGTGCCCACCTATTAACGCCTGTTTTTGGAAAAGAGTTGTATATGCTTTCGAGGATTAAATATAGCGAATAATAAACAGTACCAATAATTTGAATATAATAATCCACCCTTTTATGGGTGGATTATTATATTTCGTGTATATATTATTTTTATAGAATAGTTATCCTATAAACTTATTATCATTATTGCCTGTTGAATGATTTGAATTGGATACCTGATTAGATTTGTTAAAGATTCGTTTATGCTTTAAGTCTAATAAAGTCTGTATTTCTTCGTGGTCATTTGAATCTAATTTACGATATTTATTAATGAGATTTAATTCTTCATTAGAAAGCTTTTGCACTGATTCATTAGTGTTTTTTGTTTCGTCTTCGTCAGCTCTATTTTTCACACCAAAAAGAAGCCAATCTGCTGATGTATTTAATATTTTGCATAATGTGAATAGAAGATTAACATCAAGAAAAGATTTTTTGTTTATATAGTTAGTAATTGTGTCGCAATCAATTTCAAGCATATCACAAACTTCTTCATTAGTGAAAGTGCTATTGCTAATAATCTCTTTTAATCGTCGATCAAAACTGTTAAATCGAAAAAAATAAGGTATTTCATTCAAAAATATTTTTTCATCTTTAAAAGATTTTTCTCCTGTAAGCAACCATTCAATAGGAACATGTAATGCTTGAGATAATTTATAAGCTGAAATGGTATCAGGTATTCGAACATCATTGACGTAATTACTAATTGCATTCTTAGAAATTTTTGTAATTCTACTTAGTTCGGATTGTTTTAAATTTAGCTCACTCATTTTTTCAGACAATCTTTTGCTGAATCCATTAAAGTTTACGTTAATTTTACACACCTCTTATTTATTATTTAACTTAGATGATTAGTCAAATGATAATTGTTTTATAAACGTACAATAATTCTATATCTATAATATTGTCTTAGTTTTATTGTTATAAAGACATTATACATTGATTATTGATTTGTGTCTATTATAGTAAATAGAAGAAAGAGGTAATAGCACAAATACGCTTGAGCTATTACAAATGAAAAGTAAGCCATACTCAGATAGTAAAAAATTTAATGCTTCTCTTTTTATTCTATTGAAATAAGCGAAGCTAATTGTTTGTTCTTGTTTATTAATAATCTATAAAGTAATTTGTATTGACTAAGCTTTATTTTAATAGGTGTTTTGATGAAGATCATGATAATAAAAGTCAAAAACAAGACGAAGTATAAAAAGTAAATAAAGAAATAGAATAACCAAATACTATAAAAAGGATTTTCAAGATTTAAGAAAAATTCTCCAGTAGATGCAAAAAAACTATAGTAGTTCATGTTGAATTCATAAATCTAGGTTATTCTAAATCACATACTTAAACTGGGAGGTCAAATTAAATGAATAAAAAAAAATCAAATTTTAAAAAATGGATAATTGGGGTGGTTGTAATAGTAATAATAGCAGTGGTAGTAATACCTCTTATGAAACCATCACAGATATCTTATGAAAGTGTAAATGCTAAAAAAGGCGATATAACAACATACTATTCATTTTCAGGAAATATTGAAACTAAAAATCGTCAATCCGTTCTATCTGGAAAGGTTTTGCAAATATATGATATTAAAGTTAAAGAGGGAGATATAGTAGAAGAAGATGATGAGTTGATACGTACAAGAGCTGGAGAGAGAATTAAAGCTGGAATAGACGGAGAAGTGGTTGATATATTAGTGGAAGATAATGAACAAGTGATGAGTGGAATGAAATTAATAGAAATTGTAGATTATAATAATCTTCAAATCAGTGTTAAAGTAGATGAATACGATCTGTCAGCTGTAAAAAAAGGAAAAGAAACTACTGTAAAAATTAATGCATTAGATAAAGAGATAGAGAGTGAAATAAGTAGTGTGTCTAAAGAAGGAAATATAAGCAGTGGAGTATCATTTTTTACTGCGATCGTTGATTTAAAAAATGATAAAGAATTAAAAACAGGTATGTCAGCAGAAGTAGAACTTATTAAGGAGCAGGCTGTAGATGTAGTCACAGTACCCATGTACGCTGTTCAGTTTGATGATGATAATACGCCTTATGTTTTAATAGAGGATGATGAGGGTGCAATAGTTCAAAAAGAAGTGGAAACAGGAATAAATGATGGTACAACAGTAGAAATAAAAAGCGGTGTTTCAGATGGACAAACGATATATTATTCCACGAGCGAATCTTTAAATTCAGGATTTATGTCAAGTCGTCCTAATATGAACGGTATTGATGGAGGCGATAATTAATGGCGGAAATTCTTAATATGCAAAATATTTGTAAAAGTTACTATATGGCTGATAGTGAATTAAAAGTATTGCGTGATGTGAACTTAGCTATTAATTCAGGTGAATTTATTTCTATTCTGGGTCCATCAGGTTCAGGAAAATCAACTATGATGAATATTATAGGATGTCTTGATGTCTCAAGCTCAGGAAAATATATATTGTCAGGTAATGACATTGATGAACTGGATGAAATAGAACTTGCAAAAGTAAGGAATAAAGAGATAGGATTTGTATTCCAAAGTTTTCAGCTTCTACCTAGAATGAATGCACTTCAAAATGTAGAACTTCCATTGATTTATGCAAATGTATCATCTACTGAAAGGAAACAACGCTCAATTAAAATACTTGAAAAGGTTGGATTAGCGGATAAAATCTACAATCTTCCTACTCAACTTTCAGGTGGACAACAGCAACGTGTAGCTATCGCGAGAGCGCTAGTTACAGAACCTACTATACTACTTGCTGATGAACCTACAGGTGCATTGGATCAGAAAACCGGAGCTCAAGTGATGGAGCTCTTTGAAAAATTGAATAGTGACGGAAGAACGATAATAATGATTACACATGATAACAATATAGCACGTCATGCAAAAAGAATCGTCAATATTTTAGATGGACAATTAACGGAGCAGGAGGTGTAATGGGATGTTGGCTGAAAGTATAAAAATGTCTTGGGAAAATATTATCCATAATAAACTACGATCATTTTTAACTATGCTTGGTATAGTTATAGGAGTAGCATCGATTATTGCATTAATTACAATTGTCCAAGGTGCTACAAATAGTATCAGTGATCAAGTGAATGACTTAGGCGTTAATAAAATTACAATAAATGCCATAGGTACACCTCTTAAGCAGGGACTTACTAATGAAGATATGGAAAATATCTCGAAAGTTGATAATGTTAATTATACTTCTCCTACGGTTTCAAGCAATACGTCAATAATTTATAATGGGAATTCAATGGAGGAGGTATCAGTTAAAGGTAAAAATGAAGTTTATTTTAATACGGACTCTAGTTTGCTTAAATCCGGAAGAAGTATAAATATATTGGATTTAGAAAATAAAAATCAAGTTGCGGTGATTGGTAGAAATATTGTTGATGAACTATATTATGGTATGGATCCAGTAGGGGAGAGTTTGATCCTAAATGGAACTACTTATACGGTGATAGGTACCCTTGCAGACTCTAATGAATTTAGTATGGAATCAAATAATGATACTGTTATTATTCCTTATACAACTGCTCTTCGAAGTTTAGGCATGAAGAATATATCAAGTTTAGATGTATACTTAAAAGATAGTAATTTAGCTGATGAGACAGTAACCCAAATCAAGGGAGTTTTAGAAGCTGCATTTAATTATAAAGATGATGCATATTCTATTTTTAATATGGGTGATATGATAGATACTTTCGAATCTATGATGTCTATGATGTCATTGTTACTAACAGGTATTGCGGCCATATCTCTAGTTGTAGGTGGAATCGGTATTATGAATATGATGTTAGTATCTATAACAGAGCGTACTTCGGAAATTGGTTTGAGAAAAGCTTTAGGTGCTACACCCAATAGAATTCAGCTTCAATTTATTATTGAATCTATATTTCTTTCTATATTTGGTGGAATTATAGGGCTAATATTTGGTAGCTTAATTGCATATATTGCCACAACATTGATTGGAATAGGTTTTACAGTATCTATATCAACAATTTTACTTGCAGTAGGCTTTTCTGGAGCAGTTGGTATTATATTTGGATATATGCCGGCAAGAAAAGCAAGTAGGTTAAATCCTATTGATGCCTTGAGGAGTTTATAATAAACTCAAAATAAAAAACATGTTATAATGAAGTAGCTTAATAATCAATAAGGAGGCGGTAGTATGTTTAACATTTTAGTCGTTGATGATAATGATAATATTAGGAAGCTCATGGCAGCCTATTTAATTGGCGAAGGTTATCATGTATATACTGCCTCTGATGGATTAGAAGCGTTAGATATCTTGGATAAAGAGCATATCGATTTAATGATCGTAGATATAATGATGCCCAATAAAGATGGCTATACTTTAACTGATGAATTAAGAACATCAAATTATAATTTACCTATACTAATGATCACAGCTAAAGAAAGCTTTGAAGATAAGAAAAAAGGATTTACTCTTGGGATAGATGACTATATGGTAAAACCTATTGATTTTGATGAAATGTTACTTAGAGTATCTGCACTCCTTAGACGTGCTAAAATTTCTAATGAACATAAAATTGTTGTAGGTGAAATAACACTAGATTATGAAAAGTTAACGGTAAATATTAAAAACGAAGAAACAATTTTACCTAAAAAAGAATTCTATCTTTTATTTAAACTTTTGAGTTACCCAAAGAAAATATTTACAAGGAGGGATCTCATGGATGAAATATGGGGATTTGATAATGATACTGATGAAAGAACAGTTGATGTTCACATAAAACGGCTACGTGAAAAATTTGGTAATCTTAACGAATTTAAAATAATTACAGTTAGAGGACTTGGTTACAAGGTGGAAAGAAAGGTATGAAGAAGCGCGTTTTATTTAAGTCTATATATGCAAGATTTGCTGTAACATTTTTAATGATTTGGTGGTTTTTAAACTCTTTGACATTTGCTTTTGTTCTTCGTATTATTATGCCTGAGAATTTATTGGAAAATATTGCCCATGAACACTATAAATCTTTTATAGAATTTGAAAGAATAAGGAGAGTAACGGGAATAACATTTTTTATAAGCGCTATTATTGGTACAATTATTATTTTAATTGTAGTACGAGGTATTGTAAAACCATTAAAAAGACTTTCAACTGCCTCTAAAGAAGTTGCAAAAGGTAATTTTGATATTGAAGTAAAAATAACTAACACAGATGAAATAGGGAGATTAATTGGAGATTTTAACAAAATGACAAAAGAGTTAAAAAATATTGATATTTTACGTAAAGATTTTGTCTCTAGTGTTTCTCATGAATTTAAGACTCCTATTACTTCTATCAAAGGTTACGCTAAGTTGATTAAGAGTGGAAAACTGTCAAATGAACAGATATGTGAGTATAGTGAAATTATCGAAAGTGAAAGTCAAAGATTATCTTTACTTTCATCAAATTTATTGAGACTTTCTGAACTTGATAGTAAAGTCATACGTGAACCAGCATCACTGTTTTCTCTTGATGAACAAATAAGAAAGTGCATTTTAATCCTTGAGTCCCAGTGGAATAAAAAAGATATCGATCTAGATATTGAATTAGAAGAAATATTTTTTTGGGGAGATGAACTCCTTCTCCAACAGGCTTGGATTAATTTAATTCAAAATGCTATCAAATTTTCAAATCCAAAAGGTACAATTAAAATAAATCTTCAAAAAAAAGATACAATAGTTAAAATTGACGTTATTGATAATGGAATAGGTATCGCTGAGGAAGATAAGGAAAAAATTTTTAAACGATTTTATAAAAGTGATAAATCTAGATCAAAAGAAGGAAATGGTTTAGGTCTTGTTATAGTAAAGAAAATTATTGAATTATCTAGAGGGAAAATATACTTTGAGAGTCAACAAGGGAAAGGATCAGTGTTTACGGTAGAATTACCCATTTAGTAATTTGAAAAACTAATAATTTGCTGTCTTAGTCTAAGAGATTAGTGACTATTTTTGTGAATTACATAAAATAAATAATAACTTGCTAAAATATATATACCGAAAAATAACGAAAAATTTAAAGAAAAATAATCTAGATTATTCGAAAGTTGTGATAATAATTTAATTGGTTGAAGAATATCCCAAGAATTGAATCTTAAAAATCTACCTATATAAACTCCATATCCACTCAAAAAACACACCATTACTATAATACTGTTTGCAAAAATATTCTTAAACTTTATAAGTAGTATCTGATGAATTATAAACATTGATAACAAACCCATTAAAGTTCCAAAAATTGCTGCAAAACCCATATGAATAATTTCAACCCAATAAATGATTTCTTTTGAATAAATAATAGATGAGTATGGATATTCTTTCCAATAAAAGTTTATTCCACTTATATGGATAAAATCCGTTATTATATAAGGAGAATTTGGAAAGAAAAATAGCCATAAAAAACTCAAACTAATTTGTTTTAATTTGTTGATATTTTTTTGAGTGTTTTGCAATATCTTTGCAAAAATCAAAGGAAGTATGGCCAAGAATAAATTCCAAATTAATGCAATATGAATAAAATTTTTACTATGAATAAATATAGGTATGCTTACTAAAATATAAGCAATAAAATACCCCATGAATACTTTTGTTTTTTTATCAATTATCATCAAAACTCTCCGTCAAATTTTACGTATTTTTAATACAAGTATACCATATAACAATTAATAATAAGTAAATTGTGCACACTGTTAGTTTAGAATCTAATAGTAATTATTATAATGATGTTGTTTACATTTGTTATTAAACCTAAAAAGATTCCTATAATAGAAAATAATAAAGATGAAGCTACAAATTAATATAGAAATGTTTTAAAATAAATATTGATAAAATTAGTATGCTTACAGTATTTTTTTTAAAAACAGTAGAAGTATATTAGTT
>JBMNCR010000048.1:0-3057 GCA_049366695.1 Eubacteriaceae bacterium | reverse complement strand
TCAATTCCTCTTCTATATTTATCCTTTCTTCCTCTAAATCATAATCATTTTGGATACCCATCCAGAACTGTGGAGAATTTCCGAAAAACTCTGATAATCTCAATGCTGTATCTGCTGTTATTCTTCTTTTCCCTTTAATTATCTGTGATATCCGAGTTTGAGGTATTTTTATCTCCTTGGATAATCTATAAGCACTTATCCCGAAAGGATCCAGGAATTCTTCTTTTAATATTTCTCCTGGATGTATATTATGTAATCTTTCCATTTTCTTCACCTCTTATTAATGGTAATCACTTATCTCTACTTTGGTTGTGTTTCCATTTTTCCACTGAAAACATATTCTCCATTGCGAATTGATTCTTATGCTATAAAAGCCCTCTCTGTTTCCTTTTAAAGCTTCTAATCTATTATTTGGTGGTATTCGCAAATCGTTCAAATCTCTGGCATTATTCAACATCCTTAACTTCCTTCTTGCTGTACTTTGGATACCATGAGGAAGTTTTAACGATTTAAAACCATTCCAAATCTTTTCAGTCTCTTTTGAAGCAAATCCTATGATCATAAAGTAATACTAACGCAAATGTTTAGTATTGTCAAGCATTAGTATTTTTCTTGGTCCAAAGATACAAAGAACAACGGTCGCCAGTGTTTACGTAATGATTGTGCATCAGGCAATGGGAATGAAGGAGTAGTTGATAATGTTTTGTTACTTTACAGAGAATGGTCAGAAAATCATTGAAATCATCTTTGTTGAGAAAGATATTTCCTTTGGCATTTCCCCGGGATGTAATATGATAAAGTGCTCCGGGGTATTGAATACGTAATGGCCTGGCCAGTCACAGTCATAGAAATAATATAAAAATTAAAAACTTATAATTCAAGACCTGACCCCTTTCTTTTTCCTAGGGCTTTATCTTTGGGATTACTGTTTTGGTTGAGTGCTCCGGGAAATTTGATGGGTAGTAGTTAGTCTATCTATAAAAAAATTAGCACTATAAATCTTATATTTCAAGACCTGACCCCCATGTCTTCACTAATCAAACTTAATTTCCATTTGTCTATCTTCCGGTTCAATTATTTTCCCTTTTATTTTTTCGATGATATATTTTTCAGTATCTTTTAATGGAAGATTATTTTCATCAATATCTTGTTCAATTCTCATTTGAACTGGGACTTTAACTCCAGCATATAGGTTCTTTATTTTGCCTTGATGAACATCTTCTATAAATTTCTCATCCTCAATCTTTGCATCTATTGTCTTATCTTTTGTTTTCTCTTGATATATAAAAGACCAACTTGATTTACCTAATAGATCTGGTTTCTTTAAAGGCAATTCAATGTAATCAATCCTATTTAATACTTTTTTATTATTATCTACACTTTCAACAATCGAAAATGTCATATTATTAAATTCATCCCTTGATATATCGATTATTGTTTCATTATTCTGAAGAATTTTTAATCCATTTCTGGCATTATCTCTAGTCAATGGGTCAAACATGATATTTATTGAATCATCAATGTTATAAATATTAAAAAAATTTTTAGTAATATTTGAATCTTCTTGAAAGACTTCATTATATTGATTAATTATCTCAGCCTGGTTATTGTCTTGGTTATAAACTACTTCTTTTGGTTTTTCTCCTTTTAGGTGTTTTTTTATTTTAATATATTCAAAAGATATATTTATTAAACTCAGTGAAATATTTAAAATCGGTAACACTGCGGGAACAAACTGTATTAATGTTGATATATCTATTTCAAAACTACCTTTTCTCAAATTTACAATATTTAATTTAACATTAGAATCAGGATAATGTATTGAAGCTGTAGTTTTTATTAGACTTATTAATCCATAGATAGATTGTGAAAATGTTTCTACATCAATTTCTTCTTTGCCTTTAAAATTTATTATAAAATTATTTCTTTGTTCTTCAAATTTATTATCTAACAATAAAATATCACCTCTTTTGATAATAATTTCATTAAAAAGATAGTAAAAAATTGTCTATTATAAATATATTTAAAAATACAATATGCTTTTATAATAAGATTAAATCTTTTTGCTTTTTATTTTCTTTATTAACTTATCCAAATTGCCGTTGGGGGTGTAGTATGGTATGTATATCTCATCGGCGATTTGGAGCATATATTTGTTTCTGATATTGGCTGTTTCCTGGGTTGTTCGAGTGATACTTTGTTCAAACGGACTTACTACTAACAATCGGTCTTGTTTGACTGCATTTTTTATTTCTAATGGCCAATGGGTTTTCATTCCTCTGGCTAAAACGAGGATAATAGGCTGAGTTCCTTTTAGTAAAATATTAAATACATCTTTTTCTATACGGCTGTGGAATCCGGATATTACGCATTGCCCTGTATTCTTTTTTTCAACTGCCCAATCAAGAGATTTAATGACTATTTCTGAAGGGCATTTCCTGGAGCATAAAAAGGCTGTTTTGTGTGCTTCTAAAATAGTTCTATTTCCAAAATAAGATATCATTATTGTCTAATAACTATCACTTTCATTTTATTTATTCTATATGATTATTGAGCTCTTCTCCCATACGGTATTTAATGTCATAATTAACAATAAAATCTAATTCTTCTTCGGTAAATTTATAATGCTCAGCAAGTACTGTATCAATTTGGTCAGTTAGATGTTTTGATTTTTTTGGATAAAATTCATCGTATTTTACTTTTCCAGTAGTCTTATAAAAACATTCTTTTCTTTTTGAATTATTTATTAAATCTTCCATTAGTTGATCATTAACTTCTTGTAGACCAGAAAGAGAACTATCATTTAAATTAATTCTGAAATTGTTAACTTCCCTCATGTTTAAATGTCTACAATCAGATGTAATAATAAACCACCAATAGAAAAGAGAACTATTTAAGCTGGCATTTAATAATGAAGCCTTATTATGGTTTTCAAGATTTAGTGACTTGATTTGTTGTGATAATTTTTCCCCTTCTCTTTCATTCCAAAAATAAGGAACAAATATTGTGGATCTTATAAAATATCTAGGTGCATTGTGAAAATAAACTGAATTATCA
>JBMNCR010000047.1:0-14955 GCA_049366695.1 Eubacteriaceae bacterium | reverse complement strand
CAAATTTAGTGCAATTAAGTTTAGCCATTACCTAATTTATTATATCAAAGAGCAACCAAAAGAAGCAGGATGAAGTTTTGAGCCCCCATTTTAAAGATGGGGGCTCTCGCTGTATTTAATTAGCAGAATATTATTCAATAAATTTAATTTTTTTTATTTAAATAATCTAAAAACTTTAACTTTTCTAAAATTACACTTTCTTCAAGTAAGCCATCTAATATTAATTCAGTACACCAAGCAGATGATTGAGCTACTACATTTGTGCATTTATCTATATGTGCACCATTATCTATAAAAACTTTACGTTCATTTACATTACACAAATCAAAAGTTCTTCCAAATAATTTTTTATGTATATCTCGACAAATAACCGTGCCATATTTTTCTAAAAATTTATCATGCAATTTGTTAACTAATTTGTTATTTTTTATCCGAGCTGTTTCATCATCTTTAAATTTGGTTCTGCTTCTTCCAAAAAACAGACTAATCATCATAACAGCACCCGCATATCCCCCACACACTCCATCTGTCATTCGTCCAATACCACCACCAAATGAACTAGCAGCTTTAAATACAAAATCAAATTTTATACTAAAAACATCTTGAATAGCTGCTATAGTACTTTGTGCACATCCATGATAATTTTGTTCATAATAAAATCCTAGATTAGATGCTTTTTGAATATATCTATCTTTTATTTCCATTATATAAATTATTTTCCTTTATTTTATAATAAAAAAGAACAACAGAACATTTTAACAGCTAATAATTTCTGTTTATTTTAACAGATAGCATTCTAACAATATTTACTAAGTAGTTTAATGGCCCTATTTGTATTAAAAATTCCACATACACAGGGGCTTGCCATTATCTTTGCAGCCTGTTCTTTTGATTTCTTACCATCTCTAACCTCTTTAATTAATTTTGTAACCAAATTTCTTGAGATCATACCATGACCACACATAGTAATAAATTCCAATACTTCTTCTGGAGGTAATTTTTCTGTTCTACCAAATACGCCCAGGGATAGATTAATTGAATGTGGCTCAATATCCAACTCTTCTGCCAAAGACATTATTTCTTCTGTTAATCCACTAAGCGTAACAGAAAGTCCAAAATTATTATCTTTTATATATTTTACTAATTCTTTTATTTTTTCTTTTTCTGAAAAGCAACAACGTACTCTCGGTGTCTCGGATAATTGTTCCTTTATATCCTCGATCGTGGCACCGCAACATTTTTTCTCGTTAGTCTAATAAATCCTCTATGTTCCCAACACTGTCCCATTTATCAAAATCTTCATCAACCTCTGCAAGTGTTATTATAGAAAAAGTTAGAACTTCACAACCCTTTTCAAGATGACCACCATACGCAACAGCCTCATTGGAAAAAATAATATGGGCATGAACCCTACCGTTTATTACTGCACCATTAATATTTACAATATCGGCTGCAGCTTCTCCCTTGGTGTTATATTCCTTCGGCGGGATATCTGTACTAGCTACTACATGAAAGTGATGGCTTGTTACAGAACCAACCCCCATAAGGATTATAGCATTATTGATGTTATTTTTCTTCATCGCTAAAGTGAGAGCTTGGAGAAGATCATCTCCAGGGTTAAGGCGAATGAAAACCAAATTTTTCAACATAGTTTTTTCAACTTTCATAAAGACACCTCAATTATATTTATTTTTTAATTACATTTAGTAATATATACTATATATCTGTAATGGTTTCAAGTTGTGTTAACAATTAAATTATTTATCTCATCATCTACCACTTATTATGAGTAGTTAAGACAGTTTAAAAATTATTACGATTTATGATATTTCCAATATTCCCTTAGACTATATTTTAACCAATAATGGTAAAGACTTATACCTACCCACTGGATAAATGGCAAGCATGAATATGAGACATTTCTGGCAGGATTCAGTATCAGACATAACCGAATTAAGCCTAGAACTCTAAAAGCAAGTTTTGGAAGAAAGATTTGATAGAACACTTTGGAAGAATTCTACCAGATTGCCATGCTTAAAAATGTTTATATTTGTTTTGGTTAGTTGCAGGATGATCAGTATTAGTTTATTTACTATTACTATTGCAATTTTTAAAGAACGAATCAGTTTACCGGCTAAAGGGAAAGAACCCTTATCAGAAATTTACCGATGTCAAACGTAAATTTGCTTTACCGGGATCTGGTTAAATAGTATCCTATTTCTATAGGATAGAACTTGGATTTGCAAACACGTCTTTGAAATAATATATTTTATAATTAACTAGACATTTCTACCATTTTGGATAAATAATATTCTTTTATTAACAATATTTATTAAGTAGTTCAATGGCCCTATTTGTATTAAAAATTCCACATACACAGGGGCTTGCCATTATCTTTGCAGCCTGTTCTTTTGATTTCTTACCATCTCTAACCTCTTTAATTAATTTTGTAACCAAATTTCTTGAGATCATACCATGACCACACATAGTAATAAATTCCAATACTTCTTCTGGAGGTAATTTTTCTGTTCTACCAAATACGCCCAGGGATAGATTAATTGAATGTGGCTCAATATCCAACTCTTCTGCCAAAGACATTATTTCTTCTGTTAATCCACTAAGCGTAACAGAAAGTCCAAAATTATTATCTTTTATATATTTTACTAATTCTTTTATTTTTTCTTTTTCTGAAAAGCAACAACGTACTCTCGGTGTCTCGGATAATTGTTCCTTTATATCCTCGATCGTGGCACCGCTAAAAATAGTACCTGTTTCATATGAACCAATATTTGTTGGCTCTAATTCAAATATTTTATCCAATATTTTAATCAACTTTTCTTTGGAATCATAATGATTTATTCCAACTGCAGGTGTAATTAGTATTACATAATCTTTTTTTAGACTATTAACTGATCCAGTTCTATGTAGCGAATGTGTCATAATTATATCTCCTTTATAGGTCTGCCTAGACCCAAATTAATCTTTGAATTAGGACGATAATGCAAATTTAGATTTGCAAGAATTTTTTCAACTTTTTCTGGGATATTATTATTCTCAAGTCTCATAAAAGTTTCTAATGTAAAAACTGTATTCAGAGTTTCTGAAACTGATAAAACCTTATCTAAAACTTCTTCCATTTTGTCTATAGGTATAGTAAACTCTATTATTGCTGAAATAACTCTTCTTTCTCTTAAATCATCATATACTTTTCCTTCTTTTTTGTCTTTTATATGATATGATATCGGATTATCTTTTTCAAAAGACATATAATCAAGTTCAGCTAAAGCTGTTGCTATTTTTTCAACATCCGAAAACCCTGCTCCAACAGAAGGTCTACCAATTTCAATGCCTATACCTACTTCGCCTCTTTTAACTCTTCCTGTCACATCATTTGTTTTTACTTCTTCCGTACCCCTACCTGGTACTTTAGTTTCTGGATGGTAAGCCATTGGATCGCTAAAAAATTTACTAACAGATTTTGGTCTCTCATATACATCATTATCTTCTTGAATAGCTTTTGTTGGGCAATGAACTATATTAATTCTTCCACATGTTCCACATTCTACACATTTGTCAGTAATTTCAGCCTTTTTGTCAATAATAATTATAGCTTCTACCGGACAATAGGGAACACATACACCACAGCCAATACATTTTTCTTTATCTATATGCATAAATATTTTCTCCTTATATTAATTATTGCTTTAAAAATTATTTTTTGTCATAATTAAAATTTTATTTTCTATTCAATTCTACGACTTTCTAATCCTTGATTAATTATTTTTTCCCTGTAATACTGAAGTATTTTTTTATCGATAATATTCTTACTATATCGATAAACTCGCCCTAAGGAATAATACTTATTTTTACCATAATTATGATAGGGTATAAGATCATATTTTTTAATACCAATTTTTTTTATATAATGAATAATTTTAGATATTTCATCCTCATTATTATTGAAATTGGGAATTATCGGGGTTCGGACTATAATTGAACATCCTTTCTTTGCAAGCTTTTCTAAATTGGATAAAATTGTTATATTATCTACACCAGTATAATCTTCATGAATTTTTGGATCCATATGTTTTATATCATAAAGAAAAAGATCTGTAAATGGTATTACTTGCTCAATATTCGTCCACGGAACGTATCCAGCAGTCTCTATTGTTGTATGTATCCCTTTTTCTTTACATGCCTTCAAAATTGATACAGCGAAATTACTTTGAAGTAGAGGCTCTCCTCCTCCTAAGGTTACCCCTCCTTGACTAATTTCATAAAATTTCATATCTTTCATTATTTCTTTCAAGACATCATGAGCATATACCTCCTTACCTTTTATGACAAGTGCTTCTGTATTACAAGCCTCTATACATTTAGCACAATAATCACAACGCTCTCTATTAAAAGACAATTGTCCTTTTTTGAGAAAAATTACTCCTTTTGGACACGCTTCAATACAATCCCAGCAGCCGATACATTTTTTAGGTTGATAGAATAATTCTTTTCCATGATTTTGGCCTTCGGGATTAGAACACCATCGACATCTTAAATTGCAGCCTTTTAAAAAAACCAAAGTACGAATTCCTGGACCATCATGTATTGAAAAGTGCTGTATATCAAAAATCATTCCTTTTACATTCATTTATAAATTCCTTCTATAAATTAAAGTATTAATTAAGATATTGCTATCTAGATAATGATGGCAAATAAAGACTTAATGATGGTAAGATTATTATTAATACCAAAGATAATACTAGTGCAATAAAAAATGGAATAAGAGGCTTTATTATTTCTTCTATTTTTAGACCTGAAACTGCAGAACCTGCATAAAGGCATGAACCTACTGGTGGAGTGATCAGTCCTATTGCAAGGTTCACTACCATAATAATACCAAAATGGATTGGATTATAACCTATCTCACTTATTAAAGGTAAAAAAACCTGGCTAAATACTATTATTGCTGTACCTGGGTTTAAAAACATTCCTGCAAATAATAAAACTATATTTATAAGAGACATTAAAATAAATGGATTATCGGTTATTGACAAGCATAACCTTACTACACTATTAGGAACATCTTCTATTACTAAGAAATTTGCTAATAATAAACCACAAGAAAGTTCAAGTGCAACTATACCTGTAGTTTTTCCACCCTCATATAAAATCTTAGTTAAATCTTTTAATTTTATACTTTTAAAAAGAAAAATCCCTATTAGAATAGCATACAATAAAGCAATTGCTGAGGCTTCCGTAGCAGTAAAAATTCCAGAAAAAATTCCTCCAATAATAATTAATGGCATTAAAAGAGCTGGAAATCCAAAATAACCTTGCTTTAAAATATTCGGAAGTGAAAATTTTACCTCTGTTCCCCATTTATTTTTTTTAGATATTATTATGTTCGTTAACATTAAAACAAATCCAATGATTATTCCCGGAAAAAAACCTGCAAGTAACATAGAACCTACCGAAACTCCTGAACTTACTGCATAAATCACCAAAAGGATGCTTGGTGGTATAACAACCGACATTGTTGAAGAGGCAACTGTTACAGCTGTAGCATATTGCTTTGGATACTCCCTCTTAGTCATTTCTGAAATTTCTATCAAGCCTAATCCAGCTACATCTGCAACTGAAGATCCCGACATTCCACCAAAAATCATGCTTGCCACAATATTTACATTACCTAAAGCTCCTCTTGTAAATCCTACCAAAGATTCAGCAAAGTCAAATATTTTTTTAGATATTCCACCATATGACATAGTTATTCCCGCTAATAAAAATAGTGGTATCGCAACCAATACATATGAATCTAATGAATGATAAATAATAGTTGCCATAGTAGCTGTTGGATAAATATTAAAAAATATATTTGTTATAATAACTCCCATCATTAAACTTACTGTTATAGGAACTCCAATAAAAAGTAAAACGACCGAAATAGATAAAAAACTAAATATTTCCATATATAATATAGCACCTTTATTATTGTTTATAATCAAATATTTTCTGAATCATACTAATGTAAATTGATAGGCTTGTTAAGCTAAAACCTATAGGCAATGCAGCTGTAAATAAAAATATGGGAAATCTAATGCCAATTGTAGTTTTCCCTAATGAAAAGTGAAATATTGTTAATTTAAAACCTAAATATGTCATTATCAAACTAAAGACTAAAAAAAATATTAATCTACAAATAGTAGATAATTTATTATTTATCTTAGTTTTTAATATAAAATAATCTATTCTTATATGAGCATCTTCCCTTGCTGCTATCGCAATTCCAATCATGCATACCCAAATAAAAAAATATTTACCAAATTCCTCAGAAAAAACTATATTAAAATTTATATATCGAGAAATAATTCCAGAAAATACAGTGAGAATCAATAGTATTAGGAAAAATACATTTAAATACTGTAAAAATTTGTCTAATATTTTTATAAAAAATTTCATTAACCTTCCTTTTCTAATTATACTAAAACAAATTTATTATAAGTTGCATCTGAATGTTTTTTTCTAAAATATTATTTCATTACAACCACAATTTTGATAGATAACTATCACATATTTAGATGATTCACTAAATATATTTTAATTGTGGTTGTAATGAAAATCTATATTTACATTTTATCAAGTGTTTTTACTAAATCATCTAGCAGATCACTCCCAAAAATTTCCCTATATTTTTCCCAAATAGGTTTTACTTCCTCTCTCAAAATCTCTTTCTGTTCATAACTTAGAATATGTATTTCAACACCTGAATTTTCAATTTTTTCTCTATACTCTTGAGCAGATTTTTTTACTAAATCTGATTCATAATCAATTGACTCCCTTACAGCTTGTTCTATGATTGTTTGTGACTCTTTTGGTAAGTTAGACCACCATTGTATATTAACTAAGACAGGTTCCAAATCTACAGAATAATCCCATACTGTAAGAAAATCTTGTACTTCATGTAAACTATTTGTATAAGTGGTGACCTCAGCATTTTCTTGGCCATCAACTGTACCTAATTGTAATGCAGTGTAAAGTTCACCAAAAGCTATAGGTACTGCATTAGCCCCTAGAAGGTTAATAGTATCAACATAAAGAGGGTCATCCATTGTTCTTATTTTTAAACCTTTAACATCATCTAAAATTTTAACTGGTCTTTTACTATTGGTAAGTTGTCTGAAATTTCGAGGCCAATATCCGAGAACCTTTAAACCGCTTTTTTCTAGCCTACTGCTAATTTCGAATTCAGCAGGAGTACCACTCTTCACAAAAGTTATTAATTGATCTATATTGTTAAACAAAAAAGGAAGGCTAAATATTGACATTGTTTGTTCAAGATTTCCTAGATATGCGGTTGTTGTTATTTCCATTTCTATGCTTCCTTGCTGACACATTTCTATTTCAGCTAATCCTTTACCGCCTGATAAAACACCTTCTGGATATACTTTTGGTGATATTTTTCCTTCACTTAATTCTATTATCCTATCTCTAATATAAATAGCACCTAAATTAACTATATCACTTTGACTATTTACATGAGAGATCTTGAATGTTAATTCTTGTGAAAATATATTTAGTGGAATTGAAAGAAAAATTAATAATACAATAGTTAAAATCAGACATTTTTTCATTTTAAACTTACCTCTTTTCTAATTTTTTTAATTATCCAACAAAGAATAACAACTTAATTCTTAAAGTCATTAAATTTAATTATAGACCATATACCACCACCTTTTTTGATAAATTTTTTAATTAGTCTTTCTGTTTATTCTGAAAGATGTTCTGTCCTTCGAATGATATCATTTTGTATTTCCTTATTTAACTCTACAAAAAAAGCACTGTATCCTGAAACTCTAATTAATAAACTCTTATACTCATCAGGGTTTTTTTGAGCTTCATATAGCATTTTATTAGTTACTACATTAAACTGTATATGCATATTTTTTGACTGTACAAAACATCTTAAGAATGTAATAAATTTAAATATATCTTCTGAGTTTGATAAACACGAGGGATGTAATTTCGGATTAAGGTTTGTTCCATTAGAAGCAAATATTTGGTCAAGTTTACTAGCAGAGTTAACAATAGCAGTAAGTCCATTTTTATCACATCCCTGAACCGGAGAAATACCATCAACTAATCCTTCACTAGATTTTCTGCCATTTGGTAAGGCCCCAACAGCTTGCCCTGCTGGTACGTGAGATGCAACTGAATATAAACCTGGTCGATATTTCCCTCCAATAGAATTATTATATTTCCTTACTTCTTGAGTATAAAGATGGGCAACTTGCTTTGCAATATCATCTACATATTCATCATCATTTCCATATTTTGGTGTTTTATTTATTAATTTCTGTCTTATTCTTTCATTCCCATCAAAATTATCTTTTAATATATCCATAAATTTATCAAAACTAATTGATTTATCCTCAAAAACAATTTTTTTTAGGGCACTAAATGAATCAGAAACATCTGGAAGTCCTACACCTTGGGGTCCCATGTAATTATAGGTTGCCCCTCCCTCTGTTATATCTATCCCTTTTTTAATACAATCATCAACCAATATAGATAAGAAAGGAAGTGGTAAATTTTCCTTATGTATAATTTGTATCGCATTTAATATTATTACCATATGTTTAACAAAATATGCCACTTGTTTTTTATAATTTTCCCAAACATCAATAAAATTATTGACTCCTTTTTCAGTAATATTATTAATTTTATTTCCACTCAATATATCTTTTCCATTATATATTGCTAACTCTAAGCATTTTGCTAAATTAAACATTGCAGCATTCGTCCATGCAAAACTATTAATTGGTGCAGGTTCCACACAACCAACTATACCATAATTTCTTGCATCATTCAAAGAAACCCCATCATTTAGCAGTGAAGGAATTATCAATTCATCATTAAAAATTGCTGGTTTGCCTCCTCCCAATTTTATAACTTCAAGACTTTTTATTAAAAATTCATTTGGAGTGTCATTATGAAGTCGAATAGATAATGAAGGCTGGGGAAATCTAATATTTTTTTCAGAATTTAAGCATACATAAGAAAAATCATTCGTTGCATCTTTGCCATTAGAAGTTATACCTCCCAAAACTATATTTTGGGACATAGTGAATCCACTACAATATTTTCCTTTTGGTTGTACATTTGCTAAATGCTGCACCTCGTTAAACTTAATCCATAATGAATCGACTAATTCTTGAGCAAATTCTTTGTTTATACTTTTATTAAGAAGATCGTTTTTATAGTAAGGATAAATATACTGATCAAATCTCCCTGGAGAAACGGCTCTTCCATCAGCCTCAATAGCTAAAACAAGATGAACTATCCAAAAAGATTGTAGGGCTTCATATAAATTACTTGCAGCGTACAAAGGAACTCTTTTACAGATCTTTGATATTTCTATAAGTTCTTTTTTCCTTTTGTTATCCTCTGTGTCCAAAGACATTTTTAAAGCCAAAAAAGAATATCTTCGTGCAAAATTAACAATACTATCACAAATTATTTTTGTTGCTCTAAAAAATTGTAATTTATTTATTGATTCAGGCTGCGTAAAATTTAATTGACTTTCTTGTTCATGAATTTCTTTTTTAATATATTCCACACCATATGTCAGTATTTTTGAGTAATCAGGTAAAACATGACCTATTCCTCCCGTTAAATGAAGATTAGCTGATATTACTGGATACTGCATTTCTAGAATCTTCTTTGTATCTTTTGGCAAAACCCTATTAACCTTTTCAGATATTGTTTTACCATTCCAATAAGGTAACAATTTTTTTAGACTTTTCTTTATTTTCTCTTCAACATCGTATCTGTATTCCTCACGTTTCTCAAATTCATTCAATTGCTCAGAAACCCATACTGACTGGGTCTCAGGGAATACTGGAACTCTACCAGGTTTGCTAGCTTGATTGCCTACTATTAACTCTTCATCCTTTATATAAATTGTCATATTTTCTAAAACATATCTTAAGGCTTTAGCCCTCTTTATTATTAAGGGTTCATCCTTATATTTTTTATAGGCTTCTGTTATCAAGACTGCTCTTTCAGCACAGATCGAAGGTTTAGTATTCAATGATTTTTCCCTTAGAATGTTAATACGTTCTGAAACATTCATAATTTACCTCCTTATTTTAAATAAACTAATATGCTGAAATATCCAACAATTTATTTTTCTCTTATTTATATGAATTATTTGATTTATTAGCTATCTTATTAGCTGCCAACAATAGAGCAATCACATCCTTGTCTCCATAACCTGAATTCTTACACATCTGGTAAGAATCACAGGCAAAATTACCCATTTGTAAAGGGATGTTACAACTCTCGGCAGTTTCTTTGATTAGATTTAGATCTTTTAAAAGTAAATTTACTGAAAAACCAGGATCGTATTTATCTTTCTTTATAAAATTATTATATCTTGTATCTAGGGCATAACTTCCACCAGACCCATTGCTTATTACTTCATATAGTTTATCAAAATCTACCCCCATTTTTTTTGCTAAAGCAAAGGCTTCTGTAATTCCAACTAAATTTATTCCAAATAATAATTGGTTTAATAGCTTAATTGTAGATGCAGAACCTACCTCTCCTATAAAGCTTATTTGTTCACCAAGAACCTTTAGTATAGGAAGATTTTTTTCAAATACTTCTTTATCTCCTCCAACAATCATTGTAAGTTTTCCTGATTTTGCATTAGTCTCTCCGCCACTAACAGGAACCTCAAGCCAACTTGCACCTCTTTCTTTAACAATAGAAAACATTTTTATGGCTGATTGTGGAGTTACTGTACTTAAATCTATAATAGTTTTACCCTTAATATCAGCACTACAGATACCTTCTTTACCCATTACAACATCTTCTACAATTTTTGGATTTGGAAGTGAAAGTAAAACCACCTCAGATTTATTTATTACATTTTTTGGGTTTTCGCAAGGTGTAGCACCCATTGTTGCTAATTTCTTAATTTTTTCTTTGTCCGCGTCAAATATTGAAACAACATATCCAGCTTTTACTAGGTTAAGCGTCATTGGTTTACCCATTGTCCCTGTACCTATAAAACCTATTTCCATCAAGTAATCCTCTCTTTTCTTTTATTTATAATTCCAATATACTATTTTACTTTTATTTATTTTTATTACTCATTTAAGATATATAAAAGAATAATTATTATCTAACCCCCTACACCAAGATACATAAATGTGATCTCATCATTATTATGCAATATACGATTAAAATTAGATATATGACAAAAATCTTTACCATTTATAACTATTGCTAGATGCTCTGGATAGCTACCATTATTATTTTTAAAAATACCAGCTAATGATGGGAAATTTTCTTCTATCTCTTCTATTAAATGGTATATGGTATACGGAAAAGATAGCTTTATAGTAATCTTCTTATTTTTTTCTATATTTTTTACTTGTTTATTTAAAAATATCT
Source organism: Eubacteriaceae bacterium (assembly GCA_049366695.1). Taxonomy (GTDB): domain Bacteria; phylum Bacillota; class Clostridia; order Eubacteriales; family Alkalibacteraceae; genus JBMNCR01. The sequence continues at coordinate 3,498 of JBMNCR010000047.1, read as the reverse complement.
CGCTAAAGAAGATGATTTTCAAACTAATTTTATTATTACTATTCTTTGCTTTCATCTCAGCTCTCAACTTTTATTTGGATTTCAAAAAATATACTATAATACTTCTTTTGCTGCTTCTTGTAAATCTAAAGAATCAAGTTTTTCTTTTGTGGGTATTCCATTTGTATTCCATCCTCTAATCTGGTAATACTCATCCAACATGGTATCAAGTTCCTTTTTAGTAGTAACCATGCCTTTGGATGGACCTTCGGGAATAGGTTCATTCATAAATCTAGAAGGTAAAGTATCGTCTTTTCTATCTTTTCCTTCTCTTACATTAAAACATCTTTCTAAATTATATATTCTTTCAGATACTTTTTGTAACTCTTCAACTGTATATCCAATTCCCGTTACAGCATTAATCAAATCAACATGTTTACTATCAATTCCTACTCTTCCAACTACTCCTTCGATCATTGTACAATAAGTAAAGCTGTCTCGGATAGCAGTAGTTGAATTTACATCAAAAACCAACTTGGCTTTCCCTTCACAATTAGTTCTATCAAATTCACCACTACGTTCAGGTAAATGACGCATATCTTGATGACTACCACCTCGTGGACTTGTAGCATATCCTAAACTCATGCCTTTATATCCCCTCACACTATGACCGGCTAATTCATATCCTTTCATATGTATCGCAAATTTTTCTGAACCTTTTCCAATTTCTTCACTCATTATTTTTACACCTTTTGCTGCAAATTTGCCAATCCCTTCATTCTGACTTATTTTTTCAACCATTTTAATAAAACTTTCTTCGTTTCCAAAATTAAGGGATAAACCGTCAAGATCTTCCTCTTTTAAAAGTCCCTTTTCAAAACATTCCATGAGAAATGCAATTGAAACACCTGTTGAAATAGTATCTATACCCATCTCATTACAAATCTCATTGCCTTTTGCAATAATATTAGAATTACTATTACAACACAAAGACCCGAGACTATAAACCGTCTCATACTGAGGACCTATATTTCTCGTTCCTATATAAGGTCCTTCTTTTATTTCGCTGTAATGCATACACCTGATGGGACAAGAAAAACATGCTAGAGCTTTTTCATATAATTTTTCATCTATTGCTTCAGCAGATATACCTTCAATTCCTTTAAAAACCTCAGTTTGCCAATTTCTAGTTCCTAGAATTCCCATTGAATTATTTGCCCTAGTAGCAGTAGTAGTACCATATTTAGATAATACTTCGGATAAGGTTTTATTCTCCTTAATTTTCTTATAATAATCAGTGATTAGTTGTTCAAATTTTTCTTTATCTGCAATATTTATATTGCAACCTGTACCTCGTACAGCTATTGCTTTTAATTTCTTTGAACCCATAACAGATCCATTTCCACCTCGACCAGCCCAATGAGTTCCATCAAAATTTATATTAGCATAGTTTACTAATTTTTCTCCTGAAGGTCCTATGCTTGCTACTCTAACTTGATGATCATTTAACTCATTAAGTATTTCACTTTTTGTATCACTATTTATTTTCCCCCAAATTTTTGATGCATCTCTTATTTCAATGTTTTCGTTGTGAATATATATGTAAACTGGTTTTTCTGATTTTCCTTCAATGATAATACCATCGTATCCGGCAAATTTTAGTTCTGCTGCAAAATGACCACCAGCATAGCTATCAGTAAAGCCATTAGTGAGTGGAGATTTTGTAAATACACCTATTTTTGAAGTAGAGGGGAATACTGTTCCATTTAATGGACCAGTAAATATAAGTATTTTGTTTTCTTCACTTAAAGGGTCTACACCCTTTTTGACTTCATTAAAAAGATAACTAATCCCTAACCCGTTTCCTCCAAGAAATTTTCTTAATAGGGAATCTGATAAATCTTCTTTGGTAATTTTCCCAGAAGATAAATTAATTCTTAATATTTTTCCACAATAACCACCATATTTGGTCAATTTATTTTCCTCCTTTATATTCCACAGTATAATCTATTCATTAATATTCTATTACCTTCAATGCACCTGATAGACAATGCTCTACACATTTGGGAAAACCACCACACAAATCACACTTTAATGCGGTGTTTTTTTCTGGATGCATGAATATGGCAGAGAAAGGACATGCTTCAACACAAGCACTGCAACCTATACAATCATCTTCTGTAAATGTTACATAACCTTTTTTTATATCAATCTTTAATGCATCTGTTGGGCATGCTTTTACACACTCAGCATCTTTACATTGCTGACAAATGGTAGATTTTTGAGTTTCTTCATATTTCCCTAATGGTGCAATCCTTATTCTTGATAATATAGGATTTATAACCCCCTCATGAGAAAAGGCACATATAGATTCACAAACTCTACATCCAGTACAAAGTTTTTTATCCCATTTTAATTTTTTCATAAAATCCCCTTGTCTTATTAAAATATATTTTTTAAAATTTTTGAAGTATTAACATTATTCATTTAAATATATCAGTTTCCATTCTGATAATTGTTCCTCGATTCTAATAAATCTCTCTTTTATAGTTTTTCTTTGTTGTTTATTAGAAAATAATATTAGTATATTTATGATCAAATTAATAACAGCGTTGGCAGGAACTAATGTATTTTGATATGTTAGACCTTTAAAACCACAAGGAATAACAATATCTGCTAATCTTCCTACTGGTGATATATAACTGTCAGTAATTGCTATTACTTGTACCTTTTTAGATTTAGCATATTTTACAATATGTAACAATCTCTCTGTGTAGCGAGGTAGGCTTATTGCAATCAATAAATCACCATTTCTTAAGGATAGTATAATTTCTGGAATACATTCATCTTCAGTTTTAATCAATATAGATTTACTTAATATTTGGTTAGTAACTAAATTGCATAAGTGGGCAACACCATATGATGTTCTATAACCGGTTACATAAATACTATTTGCATTTTGTAATAATCTAATTGTATTTTCTATATCTTCGACTGAAATATTCTTTTTTAACTCATTAAGATGGTTTATATCTAAATCAATCGAACTTTCTACAATTTTATCAATATGCAAATTATTTGACTCAATTTTTTGATTGATTTTCTTTACAGGTGAAAGATGTTCCTTAAAAATATTTTGCATAACTTTATGCATAACTGAATAACTTTCAAAACCCATTTTGTAAGCAAAGCGCACTACTGTAGTTTCGCTAACATTTATATGAGAAGCTAATTCATTTATTGTAAAAAAACCTACTTTATCAATATTTTCTATTATATATTCAGCAATTTTCTTTTGAGAGGGAGAAAATTTATCAAACTTAAATTTGATATTTTCAATTAAATCATTATAATTTTTTATCATAGACATTTATATCATTTTGTGAAATATTTTTTCAATATACCATAGTTAAGGAAATTTTTTTTTCATTATAAAACATTTTAACTCATAAGTCAATCTTACGAATTGCCTCGTTTGTGTCAACAACTTGTGGGTATTTTTCCTTACCTCAAAAATTA
>JBMNCR010000046.1:0-3530 GCA_049366695.1 Eubacteriaceae bacterium | reverse complement strand
TCATACTTTAAACATCAAAATCCGAATTTAGGCTGGTTGACTTAAACTTTTACTATTCAACCCCGTGAACATTTACAAATATTTTCTTATGATTGTGCTAAACAGATTTTGAAATGGCCTCTAGTCAGGCGTAATAGTAGGAAACTTACATAATGGCAGAATTTAAGAAATTACATTTATCCAAAGATAATAAAATCCTTTCACAAGAAATCAGTAATCCAAAAAAACTATCAAAAAAACCACTGGTTTCAGTTTGTATCATTACTTATAATCATGTAAAATATATTTCTAAAGCCATTGATGGCGCGCTTATGCAGATAACAAATTTCGATTATGAAATCTTGATTGGTGAAGATGCTTCTATTGATGGAACGCGAAATATTTGTATAGAATATGCGCTAAAATATCCTGATAAAATCCGTTTGTTTTTAAATAATCGCGATAATGTAATATATGTAAATAATCGAGCAACAGGAAGATGGAATTTGCTCAACTTATTAAAAAATTCTAAAGGAACGTATGTCGCAATTTGTGAGGGTGATGATTACTGGACTGATCCTGAAAAATTAGTATTGCAGGTTAAATATTTAGATTCACAACGGGACTGCTCAATATGCTTCCATAATGTGTTACAAATTTATCAAAATAATAAAATAATTCCAAAACCTTTTTGCTATAAGTCGCAAAAAAAAATATCTAATTTATTAGATTTAATAAAAAGGGGAAATTTTATTCCAACCTGTTCTGTTTTATTTCGGAATAATATAATTAACGAATTTCCTGACTGGTTCAATAAGACAGTTGTTGGTGATTTTCCATTACATGTATTAAACGCGGAATATGGGGATATAGGTTATATTAATAAAATAATGGGGGTAAAAAGATCACACATAGGAGGTGTTTGGTATAGTAGAAATGATATTGAGAAATTAATGGGATTTATAGAGATATATCAATTTTTAAATAAGCATTTCAAAAATAAATATAATCATATAATAAATGAAAAAATATCAGATTATTATTACAGATTGGCAGTGCTATATAAAAACAATTCGAAAAAAAATCCTGAAAAATTGCGAACGCGACGTGCTACTATAATAGGAATGCCTATTTCAAAAATATTTACGAAATTATATTTTGTATCAATAGTTTCTTATGTTTCCCCAAAAATTTTTATAAATTTATATAAAAAGTTGGTTAATAGATATTAAACATGGTCAAAATTTCTGCAATTACAATGGGTATATCTGTGCCGTCATCTCGTTTTAGAGTGAGACAGTATATACCTTTGCTGAGGAAAAATAACAAAATAATATTGAAAGAACACGTGCAGTTATTTTCATCAATTAACCAAAAAAAAATTTTTAAAAAGAGAATTTCAAAAAATTCAAATCGATTAATATTTCAAACAATAAAGATTATAGGACGGTTTCCAGGTGTTATCGATTCATATTATTCTCATGCAACATTTATCCAAAAATTATGCATTCCAAATCTTGTTAAAATTTCAAAAAAGCCTGTATTATTTGATTTAGATGATGCAATTTGGTTGTATTCGGATAAAGCAAGGAGAGATTTAATTAGGATTATCCGAAATGTAAATTTAATTGTCGTAGGGAACAATAATTTAGCTGATTGGGTTTCGAATTATACTAAATATTTTCGTATTGTTCCAACTGCTGTTGATCCATACAGATTTCATGTTAAACAATATTTTGGGGATAAAGAACATTTTGTGATAGGATGGACTGGTACTAAAGTAAACTTAAAATATTTATATAGAATAGAGAAAATAATTTCTTGTTTTATGAATGATTTCAGTGATACAAGGTTGCATGTCATTTGTGATGAGCAACCAAAATTTAAATTTATAAAAATTGATCACGTAAAATATGTTAAATGGTCAGAGGTAAACGAAGTTAAGGGCCTTCAAGAGTTTGATGTGGGAATAATGCCATTGGATGACGATGAATGGACGCGTAATAAATGTAGCTTTAAAATGTTGCAATATATGGCTACTGGCATACCGGTAGTTGTCACCCCTGTCGGTATGAATAAAGATATTTTATTATCTGATGAAATAGGATATGGAACGAGAAGAATTGAAGATTGGTATGAAGCACTAAAACATTTAAAAGAAAACATATCATGGAGATTAAAATTAGGATTGAATGGCCGCAAGTTGGTTGAAAAATATTACAGCACCAAAATTATTGCTAATAAACTATCAACTGTTTTTAAGGAGTATGTATAGCGGTTTAAAAAGCTAGCAGAAAATCAATAATTGTTTATGAAGGATCAGGCGGCGATTCCTAATTTCCTTTAGGTAAATCCCCGGCTTTGCCAAGGGACTTCCGGAGTTTGGCAATTACGGGAATATAATAAAACGGCGGTGGTCCCAAAAATTTAGACAATGTACTAAGCTCTGAGTCAGTCTAAAAACAAAAGGAGCTGATGTGAGCAAGAAACGGAAACAGCACAACGCACAGTTCAAAGATAAGGTGGGCTCTGGCTGCCTTTCAAAACGAGGAGACGACCGCTCAACTGGCCGGCAGATTTGGCATCAATCCAACGATGGTTACGACTTGGAAACGGCGGCGTTTGTCAAGGTAGATGTCGCATAAATTTAAAATGTTTCATTTCAACCATTTGTGATGTTGCCCCGAAATAGTGGACAATGAGAGACCTTTGAAAAATTAGACGGATTGGCGATTTTATGATTTTTGTCAAATTTTCAGGAGAAGCGAGGTATAAATTTTAGTAAATTTTTCTCAGCAATCGATTAATAAGTATAGATTGAGGCCTTATATCGGCCTCTCAAGAGGCTTATTTTGAGGTGCTCAACCCGGATTTCAAAATCCGGGCGCACCCATGTCCAGTTAAACCTGAGGTAATACTTGTTTATCTGGGGTCACCACCTTATGCAGAGAAAGCCGGAGTCAGGGTGGTTGCCAGGATAAAGCCGTGATTGACATCAACCGAAGCATGTTCTTTAAGTCCGTAATGAGGTTTATCGTTTTTAATCACCCAATTTGATTCCAGATCGCGGTTAAACTTTTTAGGGTCTTGTCCCGTTACAAATATTAATGATGTATTACGTATATTTACTATTAAGCGAAATTGATGGTAATTTCTATACAGGATCAACTATTGATTTGAGGCGGCGTATAGAGGAGCACAACAACGGAAGTGTGGTCTCAACAGCTAAAAGGAGACCGTTGAAACTGATCTACTATGAAGCGTGTTTAAGTGAGGCGAATGCGAGAACGAGGGAGAAATATTTGAAATCAGGCATGGGCCAAAAGATATTTAAGAAATCGTCTCAAATCATATTTTCAAGATTTGTAATAGGATGAATTTTTATCAAGCATGCCCCGTTAGAAAAAAACCGTACACACGCAAGCGGATCGATGAAATATATTATCATAAAAATCCGGAGGGTAAAATGAAAAGATATGTTTTCTAACGGGGTGAACCTTCAGGAGTATTTGTTTTGTCTTTATGTTCTTTAATTTGATCATTACTGAGAG
>JBMNCR010000045.1:0-33103 GCA_049366695.1 Eubacteriaceae bacterium | reverse complement strand
GCAACTAAGCGTAACAGCACACTATCATATAATAATGAGAGACAACAACAACGCATATATATTTAAAGAATATAGAGATAAGAAATATTTTTTAAAGGTGCTTAAAGAAGTAGAAACTGAAGGAATAATTCAAATAGCCGCATCCTGTATTATGGATAACCATGCACATCTATTGATGAAGATCATAAGATATGTTCATATAAATCCGGTCAAGGCAAATAATTATAGTTACAACAACACTAGATTATAAATTGAGTAGTTATCAATTATACATAGAAAATCCTGAAAATTTGGATAAAGAGATTATATCTTGGGTGATGAATTACTTTCAAAAAAATTATGATTTATATAAATTATTTCAGACCATTAAAGGATATCAGGAGTATCTAGAAATTAAAGAAGATTTGGAGCAATATCAATTGTATAGAGCTTAAAATATTATTAAAAAAATATTACAAAAAATACGTTGCAATAGAAACCGAAGAGTTAAAAATACAACAAGATATCTTAGAAAAGTTGATGAAGGAATAAGAGGGGAATGTTACTTATTACTTTGAAAGCTAAGTAGGTTAAAAGAGATTTTTGTAGAAAGATTCTACAACATAATAAAACAATAAGAACCGTCCCTGATGTTTTGCATCAAATTTTTTAACTCTAGGATGTATTGCCTTTTTAGGTATAATATAAGCTGATTGTTGGACAATTACACGTTCCATAAAATGAGTAGCAGAACTTTTAATTTCAATACCGCTCGTAAATGTTACGCCGATTAATTCCTTTTCGATTTTACTTTTTGATCTATACTATCAGATATTAATATTCCTAATACTATACTTGAGGAAATTAATATATCTTTAAGTATATTTATATTAGAAAATAAAATAAAATGAGCAACTATATCACAGACTATAATAATAATTGTTAAAATGATTAATGAAAATATAAAAGCTTTCATATCGTGTACACATCCTTATTATGTAATTCTTATTACTTTAATCTCATTCACTATCAGGGTAAAGCTCTTTTAAAAACAACAAATACTTTTTTTGTAGACCATCCCTCTTGATTGGAGGTAAAGGTTGAAATCAGTTCCCATCCATATTTACCATACTGCATTAATTGTTCATCAAAAGAATTACCATCCAGTTTACCGCCAAAAAAGCCCTTTGTTTCAAAAGTCAAAGTTTTGTATTCGAATTTATCCATATAATAGCCCCTCCTTAAAAGCAAAACTTATAATACCTATTTTTATTATCTTTATCTTGTTTCTTAAACTTAATGAAATTAATAATTGTATTCTCTAATTCTTGTTTTTCGGATAATATACCATAATTATACATTTGATAGGTATATGTGTCGAGTAGTCATTTTTATAAAGGCAAAGCAATCGTATGGACGGTCATTTAATGCTGGTCTTTCAATGCTATTTTCTTTTATGTTCTCATTGCATCAATTGTTACTATACTCTCTTTTAAGAATAATAAAGCAAGTAGCTCTATATCACTATGATTTTATTACTTTTTTCAATTGTATTTATTTGTCCATTCCATAAATGATTAATTAAATGCTTTTCCTGACCAGCTGTCCACTTTATACTATTTCAACTTTTCCACTTTTTTATTATTATTGAATACCGTGCTAATACAACTGTTCTTCCCGTTGGTGTTAACGTAAGTGTGCTTATGATTGTATTAATAATCCAACTAAATCTATTATGAAATCAAATATTACGTTGTTTTTTTCATGAGATTGCCCTTATCTCCTTGTGCTTTGGAACTTGACTATATTTATAAGTAATGCTAAAATGAAGTTGAATTTTCATACAATAATAGGTGCTAAATAGTATTTGGAATAAGAATATTACTTGGTGAAAAGGGAAGTTGGGTTAAAATCCCACGCGGTCCCGCCGCTGTAAGAGAGGAGTCCCTCTAAGAATGCCACTGTAATGGGAAGGCAAGAGGAGATGATGAAACTTAAGCCAGAAGACCTGCCTGTTTAAAAGTATTTGCAACTCTACGAGCGATGGGGGGGTGACTTTTATTATGGGTATAATAGATAAACTCTTAGTTTTTACGTAAATAAAGTAGAGACTAGGAGTTTTTTATTTTTTGATTTGTAGTTATGATAGAGAATTTTCTAAATGTGTTGTTATAACTACACATTTAGAAAAGAAATCGACTTAATTGCAACAAAAGGAATATGTGGAAAATAGATGTTGTAAAAAGACAAAATGGAAATACATATGTTTATAGACTTAGAGGAGTAAATGATGGATGTAATTAAATTTAAAATTGGATATCGCTTTTGGGGAGTATAAATAAAGACTATAGATTAAATTTATAAGCGGGTATATTAATTTAATCATAGTACTAATTAAATTTGGTAGATATAAGTTGGAAGAATTTAAGGTAATGATGCATTTCGGAATATGTCTCCTGTAGCCGTGTAAAATACGAAAATGTATCACCATGAGGTCAAAGAAGTTTAAACTGAGATTTTGCCGAGGATTGATGCCTATCAAGAGTATATTGATTGACGAGAATGCTGTTGTTGACAAAATATGAAAATCTAAACGGGATTTGGATATGAGTTGTTACCTTAAGAAAAGAGGGGGAGAAAATATTGAAAAGAAGACTTAAAAAAAGTATTGCTTTGTTTCTTATTATTGCATTTTTAATTTCTTTAGCAGGGTGTAGTTCATCAATTACATCAGGTAGTTATACGGGTACTGCAACAGGTTTTCACGGAGCTTTGGAGGTAACTACCAGAGTTGATGAAGATGGTAAAATTATTGATGTTACTGTGGGAGAAAATACTGAAACAAAAGGTGTTGGAACTGTTGCCATTGAGCAAATTCCCCAAAGTATTATTGATGCACAGTCATTAGATGTGGATTCTGTTTCTGGTGCTACAGTAACAAGTGAGGGTATAATAAATGCCGTTGCAAATTCTTTGGAGGTAGCTGGTGCAACTCTTTCTGAATATGCTTATATAGCTCCTGAAGAAGAAGTATATCAAACTACTGCAATAAATAAAGATTCAATGCCAGTAAAAAAAGAAATCACTGATTCTGTAACAGTAACAGATGCAAAAGGACGAGAAGTTTCAATTGATTTGCCGATTTCATCTTACGCTATTAGTACTATGGATGTTATTGACTATGTTATACCTCTTAAAGGCAAAGAAGCTTTTGATATGTTGGTTGCTTCAGGACAAGATGGTGGTGGAGGCATACAAAAATATGAGAAGTTGTACACGTCTACTGTAGGTAATTATATGGAACACATGGGACAAATATCTGATCATAATGCTCCTTTTGATCTTGAAATGATTTAGCCATGGAACCTGATGTTCTTATTGTAAATTCGGCAATGTCTGCTCATAGATATGCACTTGAAGTAGAAGACCAACTTACACAGGCAGGAATTTCTATCGTTCTTATAAATGTTCCTGGCGATGAATTAGATAAATCTGTTCAGCAGACAATGAATCTGCTTGGACAAATATTTCAAGAGGAAGAAAAAGCTACTGAAATTTCAGCTTTTATTGACAAGCAGTATGGATTAATTGCTTCTAAGAATCTTTCAGAGCGTGAAGATAAGCCGACAGTATACTACGAAAAATCAGGATATTCTCAAATTTATGGTAGAACAGCGACGAGTGTTTCAGGTTGGGGGACTCCTATTGATATTGCTGGTGGTGAAAATATTGCCGATGAACTTCTTTTAGATAGTGCAGCTTCTGGTGGAAGTAGTAATACTCTTGATCCTGAATATGTTATTAAAACTAATCCTGATTATATTATTTTTAGTGGAATTAACGACGGTTGGTTGGATTGTATTAGAGAAACGAAAAAATGTGAATTTGATATTATTAATAGAACTGGTTGGAGTGATTTGATAGCTGTTAAAAATGGTGATTTATACGAATTTGCACATGCAACAAACAGATCTATATATGCTTTCTATCCTTGTCTAAAAATGGCAAAAATATTTTATCCAGATGAATTCAAGGAGGTTGATCCAGAAGTAGCTCTTGATGAGTTCTTCGATAAATTTATGATACTTGACAGTGATATTACAACATGGTTTATGAGTCTTGAAGACAGCACTTTGTTAGACAATTAAAAAATATAGCCCCCACTTTAATATTGAGGGGTTCTTTTCTAAATTTTTATTTTTACAAAAACATACTAAGGAGTAATATAGAAAATGGAATACGAAACAAAGAATGAACAAAGTGCAAATAGAAAAATATATAATAACTTGATAAAAAAAAGGGTTATATTGATAATAACACTTCTTATAGGACTGTTTTTTTTACTGATATTCAATATTTCCATCGGTTCATCTTCCATATCTATTCATGAAATATTAAGAGTGTTGTTTACAGGTCAAGGTAGCGGAAATAATCAAATGATAATCATGGACATCCGTTTGCCTATGGCTCTTATGGCAGTTGCTGTTGGAGCATCATTGGGTATAGGAGGTTGTGAAATACAGACGATACTTCGTAATCCTATTGCCAGTCCGTATACATTAGGAATTTCTGCTGCTGCTTCATTCGGTGCAGCGATGGGACTTATATTAAATGCAAATCTATTTAACGTTTCTGATACACTGGCAGTGACGGTCAATGCTTTTGTATTTTCACTTCTTGTTGCCGTAGCTATATATATTTTTTCTCGGCAGAGGCAAATAGGTAAAACTGCTATTATTCTATTTGGTGTAGCGCTAAATTTTTTGTTTAGTTCTCTCACCATGATTTTACAGTACATTGCAGATGAAGATGAACTGCAAAGTCTGATTTTTTGGGGTTTTGGAAGCCTCTTAAAAACTACATGGAGTAAATTTTTTATTGTTTTAGGCGTGCTTGTGATGTGTATTATTATTTTGTTTAAAAATGCGTGGAAACTGACAGCGATGACACTTGATGATACAAAGGCTAAGAGTATAGGTGTTAATACGGATAAAGTGAGAAGAACAGTCATTTTTATTACTTCTTTGCTTTCTGCCGTAGCTGTTTGTTTTGTGGGAACAATTGGATTTGTAGGCCTAATTGCCCCACATATTTCTCGTCAGTTTGTGGGTGAAGACCAACGTTTTTTTATGCCACTTTCAGCATTAATAGGTGCTTTTATTTTATCGCTGGCTTTTGTGATAAGTAAACTGGTTATAAGAGGAGTCATACTGCCTATAGGCCTAGTAACATCAATAATAGGAATTCCGTTTTTTATTACAATAATTTTTAGTAAAATGAGGAGTATGTGATGATTACTGTAAACAAGGTACATTTTTCGTATAAAAAGAATAAAAAAGCATACAAAGTATTTGATAATTTAAATCTTACTTTCGACAAAGGTTTTAATGTAATACTTGGACCTAATGGTGCGGGAAAGTCTACACTTATTAAAGCAATTTTTGGATTGTTGGATTATGATGGAGAAATATCATTTGGTAAAGACAGTATTACTTCTATGGATACTGAAGAAAAGGTTAAACTCATGTCATATTTGCCACAAATGGATGTAGATATATCTACACTCACTGTTTTAGAAATGGTCATTTTGGGAAGATTGCCAGAACTTGGACATAGGGTATCAGATGAAGATTTAAATATCGTTATGGAGACACTGGAATCTCTTAATATTCACTCTCTTGCTACTCGTAATTTTAGTGAATTAAGCGGCGGGCAAAAAAAACTTGTATTTATAGCACAAACTTTAGTGAGAAAGCCAAAGGTAATCCTTCTTGATGAACCTGTAAATTCGCTAGATTTACAAAAGCAATTAGAATTATGTCAACTGCTTAAGCAAATAGTAGATAAGCAAAATGTAGATATTATCGTTGTATTGCATGATATAAATCTTGCAGTTAGATATGCACAACATATTGTTGTTATGGATGAAAACGGTATGCTCTACGGGTCAGGCAAGCCTTGTGAAATAATTACTTCCCATATGTTAAAAGAAGTTTATGGTGTAATAGCCAGTATAACTTATGATGAAATAGGTGTTCCTATAGTATCACCAGTTTCTTCAGTACGTACGGTTTAAGGTTTTTTCTAATTACAATATGTTATTTAAAATAAAAGTAAAATTATTGCAGGTAAATTGAATAATATGGGAAGAAAATATAAACTCCTTCCCATAATTATTATTTTTCATGTTTATATATATCGTTTAAAACTAATGATTTAAATTTGCACAACTTTTAATAGAAATATAGAAGAATGAATAACTTAGTTATTTGGATTAATTTGAAGCATAATAATTATTTTACAGTTTCATATTTAAGTATTCTATGTAGTATTTCATTTCTTTTTTTGTTAATATCGTCAAAATGCATATTGGGTATGTAAAAGCTTTCTAGTTCATGATGAAGCAATTTTGCATTATTTATGCTTTCGATGGACTTTATTAAAAATTGATTGAACATTTTTTCATCAAATTTTAGCTCCGATATGTATTTATTTAATATATCTTTATCTACAAGTAATTCTAAATCAATAATACTAGTGCAATTGTTTACAAATTTTTTATTAGTTGTTATAGCTAAATTTAATTCTGGAATTACAATATCTTCTATCATTTCAGGTGCAAATGGTGTATGGTATACTTCTACATCATAACCCATTCGAATGGCTTTTTTACTAACTTCGTCTAATAAATCAGACCATCCAGTTCCCCAAGTGCCTTTTACGAAATAGATATTTTCCATTGTTCCTACTAATGTTTCTAAATAGTCTACAACTCCATTGGGAGTAATTGCACTTCCAAAGAAATGTGTATGGTATCCAATTTTTTCGTATTTTTTTACACCATTAAAAATATTATGCAATAAATTTTCTTGCAATTGATAATAGTTATATATATTCATACCTTCGTTGTATACAACAGCTATATTTTGAATAATAGAATCTATGACTTTTAAATATTGATATGCTCTAATAAAGTATTTTTCTACTTCTTTGTTAACTTTAATAGAATCTATTTTATTTTTTTCTAATTGATTAACATTCCAATACTCGCCTAAATTTATTATTTCGTCAATAGCTCCTGGATTTTTAGGGTCTACAATATGGGGAGCTGTTCCATCAATGATTGCGACTTTTAATTTAGATATGACAACTGCATCTAATGAATCATTAGAAGAGGAACAATAATGTTCTTCTATCGAGTATCCTCTTTCAAGCATTTCTTGTCCTATTTTTTTCATAAAAGACGATTTGCCGACACCAGGACCACCTTTGAGTATAAAAGTTCTGTTAGGATTTCGCTTGTTAATAAAATCGTAGTATGAATAAAATCCTTTGGTTGTATTCCCACCAGGGAAGATTTTTTTAACTCTATTATTATTCATTTTTACCTCCAGTAGGGCAAATACCCTTTATATTTGTTTTATTAAATTTATGTTTGAGTATGTGCTTTTATTCTAAAAAGTAGGTATTTACAACACATAAAAGAAAACAATTTACAAATCAGTATCCTTAAATATTTGAAGAAATGGTAAAACAAATAAATGATAAAGAAATATTTAACGACTTTTATCAGTTATATTAATTTAGTATTTTTTGATAAAATGATAAAGAGAAGGTAGAATATTTGCTGAAATTATTAATTATACTCATTAATCTAGACATGACATTTCTATGTCGCTTAAATTGAGTTATGCTATAAATGAGTAGAAGAAGCTGCGAAAAACAAATGTAGTTTCTTTTTTTAGGTTAATTCTATACAAAATTGAAATGGTTGAGTATGTAAAAAATATATGTTAGAAAAGCAATAATATGATTTAACAAATTAAAGATATTTCAGGTACTAGCATAAGTACGGTAGAAAGTAACATAATCTGAAAAAGGAACATATATTATTTATAATGGTAATTTTAAAAATCATAAGAAGTTGTATAAGTGAGGTAACTCAAATAAACTATTAAGACTTCAAAAATAGTAAAAATAATGCTATTAAGATTCAATTATATATCATTGCTACAGATGAATATGTGTTTAAAGAAAATATAAATTAGTACAGCTACTAAACTGTTTTTTAAAAAGGAGATGGTATAAATAGACTTAGAAAATGTTAGTAAAGAAACATGGGTAAGAACTATTGTTTTACTAATAGCGCTGGTTAATCAAGGATTGCAGTTATTTGGAGTAAATACATTACCATTTACTGGAGAAGAGGTTGCAAATGTTATAACAATTATTTTGACAGTTATATCTGCTATTTGGTCATGGTGGAAGAATAACAGTTTTACTACACTAGCCCAAGAAGCAGATAAAATTTTAAAAGATAAAAATTGATGTCATAGAGTATTGAATAAAAGTGGATGTGGTTATTTTGTGATGTTAAATTATAAGGTAGTCTATTTTAATCACTGGCAATATGGCATAGCACGTTTGATTATAAGAAATGAATGAGTATAAAAATTTACAGTAATTAAATAAAAATTTATTTCAGATATAATACTATCATAACAATTATATATTATCATTGAATTAACACATAGATTATGTGTGTTCGAAAATATATTTTTGACACTGAATTCAGCTCATGATTCCCCCTCCTAAAAAATATACTTCCCGCAGTGTGCGTGGAAGTGTATTTTCTTTTGTTCATCTTAGCAATTATTGAATAGTATATCAAAATTATTTAATTATCTTCATGTTTTTCATACTAAAATCTAATATTGGAGCTGAGTGGGTAATGTTTCCTACTGAAATTAAGTCAACGCCAGTTAAGGCAATGTCTGTAACTGTTTTTAAATTTACATTTCCTGAAGCTTCGGTTATAACTTTTTTATCAATATACGTTACTGCTTTTTTCATCATGTCTGTAGACATATTATCCAACATGATAATATCTGCGCCCGCATTTAAAGCTTCCACGACCATATCAAAATTTTCAGCTTCAACTTCAACTTTTTTTACGAAAGAAGTATTTATTTTGGCTAACTTAATTGCTTCTTTAACACTTCCAGCCGCACCGATGTGATTATCTTTAATTAGTATTCCATCTGATAGATTAAAACGATGATTTGAACCACCACCAATTTTTACAGCATATTTTTCTAGTATTCTAAGACCGGGTGTTGTTTTTCTTGTATCCACTATTTTTGCAGAAGTACCATGGACTGCTTTGCAATATTTATCAGTTAGGGTTGCTATACCACTCATTTTTTGTAATAGATTTAAAGCAGTTCTTTCACCAGTGAGAATATTTCTTGCATTGCCACGAATGTTTCCCACAATTTTTCCTGAGGATACGCAATTTCCATCTTCTTCATTGAAGGTTACTTCCACTTCTCCTAAAATATCAAATACTCTTTTAAAAATATTAAGACCTGCAATTACACCAGTATTTTTAATGATCAAATCTACAGTTGCTAAAGATTCAAGTGGGATTATGCTATTTGTAGTAATATCCTCGTTAGTGATATCCTCATTTAATGCATTGTAAATAATTTTATCTATAATTGAATAATTCATCATTTAATTCTGGAGACCTCCTTTGTATTGCTTTTATTAATGTATTTTTATATTTGTTTTTTATATTTTTAATATCATTTTCAACTTTTAATTTCCAACTTATATTTTTAGATGGAATGGTACATATTTTTTTATTAATAGATAATGCGGCTCTTTTAGAAAACGTTAAAGCTTCCAGTAAAGAGTTGCTAGCTAAACGATTTTTGCCATGTACTCCTGTACAGCTTGTTTCCCCTATAGCATAAAGGCGTTCCATGGAGGTTTGAGAGTTTAAATTTACTTTAATTCCTCCCATATGATAATGTTGGGATGGAATTACTAACATGGGATCTTTAGATATATCTATTCCAATATTAGCGCATTTTGAGTATATGTTTGGAAATCTTTTAATTATATATTCTTTATTAAGAAATGAAATATCCAAAAATACATAAGGTAGCTTGGACTGACTTATTTCATTCATAATTGCCTTTGTTACCACATCTCTTGGGGACAATTCATTAACAAAACGTTGGCCATTTTCGTTTAACAGTTTTCCTCCCTCACCCCTTAGTGCTTCAGAGATTAAAAAACGTCTGCCATAATAATTATTATCGTATAATCCTGTGGGATGAAATTGTATATATTCTAAATTACTAGTAGTAATATTGTTCTTTAATGCTATAGAGATAGCATCTCCAGTTAATAATGGCTGGTTTGTAGAATTTTTAAATATCCCGCCGATACCGCCTGTAGCGAATACTACACATTTAGAGTAAACAGTGATATTTTTATTACCTTTAATTAGTAATCCTCCATAACAGCAATTGTCTTTTTGAAGGATGTCATAAAAGAATGTATTATCCATTAAGGTAATGTTTTTTTTATTTTTTACGTCATTCATTAGAGTTTGCCACAGAAATTTTCCAGTTTGATCTTTAACATGGACAATTCTATTTATGCTATGAGCCCCTTCTTTTGTATAAGATATTTTTCCGTTGCTATTTGTGTCAAAATTCATACCTAAGGCTCTTAAATGGCCAATTATATCAATTGAATCTTTAGCCAACAAATTTACAGAATCAATATTATTTTCAAATTGACCTGCTTTTAGAGTATCTGAAACAAAAGCTTCTATATCTTCTATTCCTCTAGCAGTGGAGATTCCTCCTTGAGCTAAGTAAGTATTGTTTTCGTTAAAAGCTCCTTTTGAAACCATAAGGATTTTAACGTTTGTATCTAGATTAAGTGCACAGTGTAAACCTGCTGCACCAGTACCAACAATTAATACATCATAATTATATTCCATTTTGTTACCTTGATAACTCATGCATATTAATAAGTGAATTCAATGCGTCACATCTTAGTTTTTCATCTAATTGAACTTCGTATTTGTTTTTTGCAAGACTTTCATATATATCTTCTAAAGTGTTTTTTTTCATATTTACACATGTCATAGTTTTACCAGGAATATGGAAATTTTTATCGGGATTTTTCTTTTTTAATTCATGGAGGATTCCATCTTCTGTAATAATAAGATAATCTTTATATTCAGCTTTTGTAGCATGTTCTATAATTCCACCTGTACTGCCAATGAAATTTGCCAAATCTCTTACTGGTTTTTCACATTCGGGATGCACTAGTACTTGTATATCTTTAATTTGATTTTTAATTTTAATAATACTATTAGGATCAACTTTTTTATGGGTAATACAGTATCCATCCCATAAAATAAATTTTTTATTTGGGAATTTCTCTGCTAGATAGCCCCCTAAATTTTGGTCTGGTAAAAATAAAATCTTATCATTTTTAATATTATTTATTATTTTTTCGGCGCTTGAAGAAGTCACACAAACATCACTTAAAGCTTTTACTTCTGTAGAAGAATTTATATAGGTGACTACAGTAGCATCAGGATGTTGTTTTTTCCATTGTGTTATTTCTTCTTCATCAGCCATATCTGCCATTGGGCAACCTGCATCTAAAACAGGGAGTAAAACAGTTTTTTGTGGGGATAAAATTTTAGCACTTTCTGCCATGAATTTTACTCCGCAAAATACAATAGTTTCTTCGTTACAGTCTCTAGCAACTTTACTTAGATAGTAGGAGTCTCCTACTACATCGGCAATATCTTGAATTTCAGAACGTTGATAATAATGGGCTAATATGATGGCTTTTTTTTCTTTTTGTAAAGATTTTATTTTTGTAACTAAATTAGTATTCATAGTATACCACTTTCCTCTGAATTTACAGGTGTATATACACCTGCGTTAATATAATATTATAGCATTTCGTGTTAACCTTTACAACAGTTCTTTCCGTTGGTGTTGGCGTAAGCGTATCCGTGATTATATAAATAATTGTATATAGGGTTTGACAAATATTTAATATGTTATTATAATAGTTAATATATCGAAATGATATATTAACTATTATAATATACTATTTATTAATATAGAGGTGTTTTATGCTAGAACATTATATTGAAGGTTTATTAATGGGATATGATTTAAGTGGTTATGATATTAAACAAAATATTGATAATGTAAAATTACTTAGATCTAGTTATGGTAGCATATATCCTACGTTAAAAAAAATGGAAAAAAAAGACTTGATTGAATCAACAGAAATTATTCTTACAGGAAGATATAAAAAAATATATTCTATAAATGAAAGTGGTAGAAAAGATTTTATTGAATGGCTAAAACAACCTATTAAGATAACACATTCCGAAGAGGAACATCTAATAAAAATGTTCTTTTATGAGTATATTTCCAAGGAAGAAATACAAATAATTATTACAAAATTTCTTAAAACTTTAAAGGATCAGATACATCGTCAAGAAGTTGTAAAATTACGAATAGAAAAGGATTTTGATTTTTATAAAACGTCAACAATGGTATTTACTATATCATATTATAAATTCTTAAAAGGTTGGTATGAAAATTTTCTAGGAGAACTTTAATAAGAATTAATATAAAAGGGGGATTTATTTTGAAATCAATAATAATTTCATGTAATACCATTCGAGCAGAGGTTGATTTAATGATAGGAAAAACTGGATGTGATTATCCAGTTATCTATCTTGAGTCAGGGCTTCATAATTACCCAGAAAAACTAAGTGCTGTACTACAAGAAAATTTAAACAGAATATCTAATGTTGACCAAGTTTTGTTAGTGATGGGCTATTGCGGTAATGCAGTTGTTGGACTCAAGCCAGAAGGGTTTAAATTAATTATTCCAAGAGCGGATGATTGTATAACAATGCTTTTAGGTTCACAAAACATAAGAAAAGAAGTTCAAGAAGAAAAGTACACATATTTTTTATCAAAAGGTTGGATCGATATGTTCGAAGATATTGAAAAAACTATGGTAGATGAACTTGAAAGAATGGAAAAAAGATATGGCAAAGCAAAAGGAAAAAAAATTTGGAAAATGGCATTTAAGCATTATGAGAGATTAGGTGTTATAGATATAGGTGAATTTAATTTAGAAGAAATGATGGAAAATGCGAAAGAAAAAGCAGAGTTAATGGATTTAGAATGTGAAGTTATTCCTGGGACTACGAAGCTTTTAGAAAAAGTATTAACTGGACCTTGGGATGAAAATAAATTTTTAATTATTAAATCTGGTGAAACAGTTTCAACAAAACAAGTATTAGTATAACGAATACAACTGAGAAGAGGACATACTTAATATTAGTTTAAAGTATGTCCTGGGTAATATTTATTAATTGATAATTTTCCAATTCAATTCAGTAGCTATAGATTTTAATTCATTTTCAGGATTAACTGCTATAGGGTGTCCTACTAATTTTAGAATATCGATATCAGAATAACTATCTGCGTATGCTCGACTTTCCTTCCAATTAATTGATTTGTTATAAAAACATTCTAAAATTTTTTGTGCTTTTAAAGGACCGCTAATTATTTCTAGGGACTTACTAGGGTCGAATATTTCATTATCAAAATGCATTTTTGTACCAATAATTGTATCAAAACCTAGGGATTCTCCGATAGATTTTAAGAAATTATAGTAGGAACCAGATAGTAGAACGGTGTGATATCCTTCTAAGGAAGCGTTTTTGAGTTCTGTAATTACAGATTTATTAAAGAGAGGTTCTATATCTCTTGAACTGTTAATAAAGTACCTCATAATTTCTACTTCATTCATACCTGAGAAAATATTGTTAAACTTTTTTACTGCCGTTAATTTCATTTCTTCACGAGATAGTTTAGTTTTAATTCCCAACTTATATTTAATATATAGAAAAATAAGTGAGTAATATGCTTTAATATATTTAGTTTTTGAATATTTTAATTCTTTCCATCTTGATAATAGAAAAGGCAAAGTATCTTTTGTAAAAAGTGTACCATCAAAATCAAATATTGCTAATTTCATTTATATCTCCTTAAGCTATATTGTAATATACCTTTATAATAATCATTAAAATGGTTTTATACAATACTATGTATAAAAAAAAAGGAATGAATAAAAGTATAATGCTACTTTTTATAATAACAAAATACTATGTAACATTCCTTTGTTAATTCATTTACTATAAATTATTATCAGAATGAAGTTGAGATACTTTCTTTTCATAATCATGTAAAACATATGTTAGAAACAAGAGAAAAGGTAATAAAATAAAGATACCAGAAATTAAAAACATAGTTTTTAGAGTGACGATACTAGTTAACCATCCTAGGAAAATTGATCCTCCCCCTATACCGATATCCATAAAAGCAAAGAAAGTTGAACTAGCTACTCCACGTTTTTCAGGTTCAACCATATTTATTACCATAGTTTGCAAAGTTGGCATTATAGTTCCATTTCCAAGACCAATTAAAAATGATGCTAATAAAAATACTATTAAATCATTGCATGCTGATAATAAAATAAAACCAAGAGAAAGTGCAATGAAACCAAATATTATAACAGGTTTTGGTCCATGTTTGTCTAATACCTTACCTGCAAACAAACGAGTAATTACGACACCAGCGGAATTAACAATAAAGTACAAACCTCCATTTACAATACCAATTTCTAAACTAAATATTATAATGTAAGAAAGCACTCCACCTAATACTACTCCTACTAAACTCATAATGATTGATATTCTTACAACCCTTTTCTCAAAAAACGAATTGAATGTAATCTTTTGAGATTTTGATATGTTTTTTGGTAAAGAAATAAACATTGCCAGTATTAGTGATACTCCAATCAATATTCCAGATGATAAAAATAAATTATTAAATTTATTTCCCGCCATAATCCATAATCCGATTGCTGGACCTAATGCCATGGATAATGTATTTGCTAACCCAAAATATCCTACTCCTTCTCCTCTTCTTTTTTCAGGAACTACATCTCCTATGATTGTACCACCACCAGTTGATGTTAGACCAAAGGCCAATCCATGAATAAATCTAAAAAGAATCAACATCAAAAAAGTAGCTGCAAAAGGATAAGTTATGGTAATAATGGTGAAAAGCAATAAAGATATTGTAAATACTTTTTTTCTCCCTATGTAATCATACGCATATCCTGACAAGGGCCTAACTAGAAGAGCAGCAAATGAGTAAGCTCCAATAATATATCCTACTTGAGATTGGTTCGCTCCTAATACAGATATTGAATATAGTGGAAGCGTAGGAAACAAAAATTGTGCTCCAAGATTCATAAAAAAGTTTGCAAAGAAAAATGCAATAAAATTTTTCGTCCATAAAGAAATATGTTTGTTATTCAAAATATTGAGCCTCCTAATAATATAAAAAATTATACAAATTTAAAAATATAAAAAATTTAATAAAGGAATGATATCATAGTAAAGCATATAAATACAAGAAATATTGGCGAGAATATAAAAAAAATCAAGTGTAATTAAAGGAGACAGGCTAAATGTACAATATATTTATAAGTTTATACAGGGTCTCTAATTTAAGATGTCTTTAAAAAACTGAATAAATATAATATATCATCTAAAAATATCTTTTTAATTGACAGATAAGTAGATATATATTATAATACGTATATACGTATATGGGAATATAATAGTGAGTAGGTGGATATAGTGAATCAACTTCAAAATTTATTTAAGGCTCTATCTGATGAAACAAGATTAAGGATATTAGTTTTGTTATTTCATAAAAAACTTTGTGTTTGTCAAATTCAAGGGGTATTGAAAGAATCTCAACCTAAAGTATCAAAACATTTAGCAAAATTAAGAGATATGGGAATTGTTAAAGATGAAAGACAAGAGCAATTTATATATTACTATATAGATAAGGAAAATATAATGCTTAGAAGTATATTAAAAATGGTTATTGAAGATAGTGAAAAATATCAGTTGCTGATAACTGATATAGAAGAACTCAAAAAATCGGATTTATATATTGAAAAGAAAAGAGAACAAATTTCAAAAAAAATATAAGGAGGTGAATCATATGAGTTTATTTTCTGCAATTTTTATATGGTTAAATGATCAATTACTAAAGATGAATTGGCTTTCTGAAATAGTAAGATTATTGATAGAAAAAGTATTTGGACTTTCAATAAAGGAAAAATTGGGTGGAAGTATTCATTTTTTTATATATGATACTATAAAAATCTTTATACTTTTATCTATATTAATTTTTGCCATATCATATATACAAAGTTACTTTCCTCCGGAAAGGACTAAGAAAATTTTAGGTAATATATCAGGGGTAAAGGGAAATGTTTTAGGTGCGTTGTTAGGAACTATTACACCGTTTTGTAGTTGCTCTAGTATTCCCATATTTATTGGATTTACTTCAGCTGGATTGCCGTTAGGTATTATTTTTTCATTTTTAATATCATCACCTTTAGTTGACTTGGCTTCACTACTAATACTAATGTCATTCTTTGGTGCAAAAATAGCTATAGCATATGTGATTGTTGGATTGATACTAGCAGTTTTAGGTGGTACTATTATTGATAAATTAAAATTAGAAAAGTATATTGAAGGTTACGTTAGAGAGATTGAAGATGTTGATGTTGAAATAGTTGAGATGAATAAAAAAGATAGGATATCATATTCAAAAGAGCAAGTAATAGAAATAATCCAAAGAGTATGGCTTTATATACTAATTGGTGTTGGAATAGGAGCAATAATTCACAATTGGATTCCACAAAATGTAATAGAGCAGATAATTGGTGATGAAAATCCTTTTGCTGTAATATTGGCAGCTGTAGTGGGAATACCAATGTATGCTGATATTTTTGGAACTTTACCTATAGCAGAAGCTTTATTCAGTAAAGGAGTTGGTATTGGAACAGTACTATCCTTTATGATGGCTGTAACTGCACTATCATTACCATCAATTATTATGCTTAGTAAAGTGGTGAAAAAGAAATTGTTGGCTATATTTGTAAGTATTGTTTCAATTGGAATTATTATTATTGGATATGTATTTAATTGGGTTTCATTTTTATTAGTATAAATATGGTTGTTATTAAATTGAAAGGAGTTTTTTATATATGAGTATTAAAGTATTGGGTAGTGGGTGCGCAAAATGCAAGAAATTAGAAGCAAATACAAAGAAAGCAGTTGAAGAATTGGGATTAAATGTTGCTGTTGAAAAAGTTACAGACATGAAGGAAATAATTGCATATGGTGTAATGAAAACACCCGCGTTAGTTGTAGACGAAAAGATAAAAATAATGGGAAGAGTTCCAACGGTTGAAGATATTAAAAAACATCTTTAAATCATAACGGTTCCTTTATAGGAGCCGTTATTTATAATATGGAGGAGATCTAAATATGAGTAATTTACTTTTGTATATAATAACAATAATTCTTCTAGTTATTTCTTTTAAAACAGATAAGAAAAAAACTAAAAAGGCTCTTAATAAAGCATGGAAATCTTTTGAAAATATACTGCCTGAGATACTTGGAGTTATAATGATTGTAGGGGTTTTATTAGCAGTATTAAATCCACAAGTAATTTCTAGTATTATAGGTGAAAATTCAGGATATTTTGGTGTTATTATAGCATCTTTTGTAGGAGCTATTACCCTTATTCCAGGATTTGTAGCATTTCCTACGGCAGCAATGCTATTGGATAATGGAGCATCTATAATGCCAATTGCAGTTTTCGTTTCTACTTTAATGATGGTAGGGGTAGTTACGTTACCTGTTGAAATAAAATATTTCAATAAAAAATTAGCATTTTCAAGAAATATTATTGCATTTATTTTCTCTTTCTTGGTTGCTTTTATTATTGGAAAGGTATCAGGTGGAATATGAATAAACAGATGTATAGAAGATATAAATTTTTTATAATAACTCTAATTATTGTTTGTATTATTACTATTATAAATAAAGAAATAGGTATAAAATCATTTTTAAATGCAGGATATAATCTAAAAGAAATGGCATTGGTTATTCCGCCTATTTTTATTTTGTTAGGATTGCTAGATGTCTGGGTTCCAAAGGAAACAATGATTAAATTTATGGGCGAAGGTTCTGGAATGAAAGGAATTATACTTTCAATAATTATTGGATCAGCAGCTGCAGGACCACTTTATGGGGCATTTCCTGTGGCAGCAGTTTTTATGAAAAAAGGTGTTAAATTTATGAATGTCCTCGTTTTTATCGGAGCTTGGTCTACTACAAAAATACCTATGTTTTTGTTTGAATTATCCGCTTTAGGAAGTAAGTTTGCATTAACCCGTTTAATTGTGGATTTACCTGGAATAATTATTATCGCATTTTTATTATCTTTATTATTAAATCCAGAAGAAAAAAAAGAAATATATAAAAAAGCAGAAAAATTTTAATAAAATCTATTGACATTTACGTTGCGTAAAGGTGTATGGTTATATCTAAGGAGGGTGAAACTTTGGAGTATACTGTACGATGTTTAGCTAAATTAGCAGGTATTAGTACCAGAACACTGAGATATTATGATGAAATAGAGATTCTTAAGCCGGCAAGAATCAATTCGTCAGGATATCGAATTTATGGACAATTAGAAGTTGACAAACTACAACAAATCTTATTTTACAAAGAACTGGGTTTCAACTTAGATAGAATAAAAGAAATAATATCTAAACCTTCCTTTGATGGAGTAACTGCACTAGATGAACATCGAAATAAGCTTATAGAAAAAAGAGAGCAGTTAGATTTATTAATAGCTAATGTTGATAAAACAATAGCGTTATATGAAGGGAGAATAAAAATGAGTGACGCAGAAAAATTTGAAGGATTTAAAAAGAGAATTATTGATGATAATGAAAAAAAATATGGTAAGGAAATTAGAGAAAAATATGATAATGATGAAATCAATAAATCAAATATTAAAGTTATGAACATGACTGAAAAACAATATGATGTAGTTAGTGTTATTGAAAAAGAATTGATGGAAACACTGACTGAGGCTTATAAACAAGGAGATCCAAGTAGCGAATTAGCTCAAAAGTCTGCTGATTTGCATAGACAATGGCTAATGTATTATTGGGATGAATACTCAAAATTAGCGCATGCAGCACTAGCACAGATGTACGTTGATGATGAAAGATTTAAAGCATATTATGATAAAAAACAACCAGGAACTGCATTGTTTTTAAGAGACGCAATTAATATTTATACTGGTCAAAATGAATAGATTATATAAAATTTAGTTAAGAATATGGATAATAATTTTAAAAATAACCATAATAATTAATGTACTTTACTAGTTGTTATGATTTGTTTAGTACTAATCCTATTGATCAAAGTAGTTTGATGTTAAACTACTAACAATAGGTAAAATGTTCTAAAGTATCTCTGGATAGTATTACATTAAATATTGAAGAATTAGAGATAATGATATTGGGGTTGATTAAGTTGTTAGACTTTTTTTCCAACAAACCAGAAATTGATAATTACCTTGGTATACCAGTTAATAGAACACTAGATGAATGGCCAAAGTTTATAAGGGCAGTAATTGTATGACAAGGCAAGTAGTTTTTAATGTATGATGTCAGATAATAGGAAAGATTTATTTAATGGGGATATTTTTTAGTTCATTTATTGTAAAGTAGGGATTTGTTGAGTCCCTACTTTCTTCTTGTAAATAAATAAGTATGATAGTGCTAGTAAATATTATAAAACATGTATTTTATACAGTGATTTACATGTTTTTCTCATTTATATAAAATTATGATATATGTAATAATTTTAATAGAAAAAACAAATAAAGATAAAATGTAAAAACGTTACAATAGTAGCAAATATAATATTGTTAAACAATAATGAACATTTCTATTCTAAGATAATAGTATATTATTAGAACTTTATAGCAATAAAATACTTGCAATCTATTAGAAGATTGATGAAAAATACAACAATATATTAATATGAATTTTTATATCAAATAAGATTTAATATAAAAGGAGGTTTAATTATTGGCATTAAAAAACCAAAAACCAAATTATCGATATAACAAAGAAGTGGAAATTTGGCAAAAAGATTTGACATCGGTTGGATATAAATTGAAAATTGACGGAATTTTTGGTGATGAGACTGAAATGGTTACAAAAGAATTTCAAAAAAATATGAATATTAGTGTAGATGGTATAGTAGGTCCACAAACAAGAGCAGCTATGAATATGAAAAAAAATATTTCTCAAAAATTATATAAAAAAGGATCTAAAGGTGAAGAAGTTAAATGGATTCAAAAATTATATAAAGATATAGGTTATGATATAGAAGTTGATGGAATTTTTGGACCTATTACGGAGAATATTACTAAAATGTTTCAAAAAGATACAAATATAAATATAGATGGTATTGTAGGTCCTGAAACTATAAGTAAATTGTGTGAATCAATTGAAGTTATACCAACGGATATAATAAAAATATTTATTGATAATGGGCATGAACCTGGTAATGTTAATGGAGGTAAGTTAGGATATAAAGAATGGGAAGGAAATTTGAAATCAGCTAGGTATCTTAAAGAAATATTGTATAATACTAAAAAATTTAATATTATGCTTACCTATGACTGGAACAAGAATGCAAGTGTAAGAATTAGAGGGAATAAAGCTGCAACGTGGGGGGCTAAACTACTATTTAGTATTCATAGTAATGCTGGAGGAGGATCTGGCTCAGAATGCTACTATTCTGTAGATTTATATAATGATAAAAAATATGCTGAAGCTATCGCAGAAAAAATCTCTAAAGAATTTACATTGCCTAATAGAGGAGCAAAAGTAAAAAAATCTAAAACAGCAACTAATGAAGACTATATGGGTATAATTGATTCAGCTCAGGATGGTGGAGTTGACCATGTATTATTAGTAGAAAGTATGTTCCATGATAATGTTAAAGAAGAAGAATTATTACTACAAGATGACACTCATAGAAAATTGGCTAAAATATATGCAGAAGTGATACTTGATATTTTTGATTTATAGTTTAAAAAGGAGTTGTTTGCTCCTTTTTATATATATCATTTAAGTATAATATTAAGCTTAATAGAACAAATTAAATGATATATACATACATGATAGCATACGTACAACAGAAGCAATAAATTGTAAAATAATTAGTAAATATAAGAATATAGTATTAAATAATTGACAGTATTATGCATTTATGTTATTATCTTTGTGTATAAAAAATGTATTATTGGTTGAATTTATAAATATTAGATTTTCAAATTTCTACGAAATCAAAACAAAGATTAATTATGGAGTTGTTTTAAACGGAATATAAATCAGAATTATATACATCATCTGAAGCAATCAATATTAAGGCAGATAATGAAAGTTTTATGGAAACAAACCTTCAAATGAGAGAAGAAAAGATGTTTGGGTTGATAATGTTTTTAATAATGTAAATATAATACTATATATCATATACTTGAAGAAATACATTTAATGATAATACTATGTTGAAATATCAAGTATTATAACATTTGGTTTATAGCTTGATCACCTCAATTAATACTATTGACAATTAATGAACAATAGAATATTATTTGATTATCAAACAATTTGATTATCAAATAATATTGGAGCTGATATATAATGTTTTTGCCTAAATTACAAATTGGAGATTTAATTGCTAAAATACCTATAATTCAAGGTGGTATGGGTATTGGAGTTTCATTATCTTCATTAGCAGCAGCTGTAGCAAATGAAGGAGGGATAGGAATTATTTCTGGTGTTCAAACTGGTTTTAATGAACCAGATTTTAGATCTAATAATCTTCTAGCAAATATTAGAGGAATACAAAAAGAGATAAGACGTGCAAGAAGTTTATCGCCTAAAGGAATAATTGGTATTAATATTTTGACGGCTGCAAATCATTATAAGGAATTAGTGGAAACGGCTGTAAAAGAAAAAATAGATATAATAATTTCAGGAGCTGGATTACCTAAAGAGTTACCTCTTTACGTTAAAGGTACTGATACTAAAATAATTCCAATTGTTTCTTCGGGTAAAGCTGCAAAAGTTATTACTAAACTTTGGACTAGAAATTATGACTATGTACCTGATGCAATAATAGTGGAAGGAGCTCAAGCTGGAGGGCATTTAGGCTTTACTAAAGAAGAATTAGTAAGTAATTCTTCTAAAAATTTAATAGAGATATTAAAAGAAGTAATTAATGAAATCAATCCATTTGAAAAAAAATATAATAAGAAAATTCCTGTAATTGCTGCTGGAGGTATTTATTCCGGTAAAGATATTATGGAATGTATGAATAATGGCGCTACAGGAGTACAAATGTCTACTAGATTTGTAGCGACACATGAGTGTGATGCTGATATAAAGTATAAAGAAGCTTACATAAAATGCAAAGATGAGGATGTTAGGATAGTTGATAGTCCTGTAGGCTTACCTGGTAGAGCTATAGCAAATAGTTTTACAAAAATCATAGAAAATAATAAACTACCTATTACTAAGTGTTATAGATGTTTACATGGATGTGATCCTAGAATAGCTCCTTATTGTATATCTGATGCATTGATCAATGCAGTAAGAGGTAAGGTTGAAGAGGGACTAATATTTTGTGGAAGTAATGCTTATAAACTTGAAAGTATATTATCTGTAAAAGAATTAATGCAAATATTATTAAAGGAAGTTGAAGAATCAGAAATTTCTAGGTGATGCCTAGGAATTTTTTTTTAAGTAGATAAGAGTTGCTTTTTAAAGTTTGTTATATGGAGTGAAAGGTATTGTCGCCAAATGATCTGAATTTGCAACTATGTAATAATTCTTCAAAAAAAGAGAAAAAGTGCCAAGGGTATGCTGCTCAAGTTACATGAACTTGAAATAAAATTATTGCCATTAAGACGTTTTTCAATAAATGAAGAAGTTACTGTGTTATAAATGAAAAACATATTAATGAATATGACTGTTTAACTTACAATGATTGAAATAATTGTTGTAAAATGAGCAGAAAGTATTATATATTTAATAAAATTTATAAAAAATCAGTAAAATTGAAGGAAAATTCATAAAAATAGCGAATATATAAATATTATATATTTTATAAATTAAATATAAATCGTATTACATTATGCTTGCAATAGAGTTGAGTAAAATCTTATAGATATACAATTAACAACAAAAACTAAATTTCTTGTAGGGAAAGTAGATTATAGAAAGAAATTAATTTTTGAAGTAAAGAAAAAGATGGAGTTGATTTTATGGATATCGCAAGAATAGATGTTTTTGTAGAAATGTTTTCTGAAGGAGTATTTATAGTCGAAAATAATGAAATAATACAATGTAATAAAATAGCCTGTAAAATTCTTGATTGTGAGCGTAAAGATTTAATAAATTTAAATATACAAAGCTTATTTTGTTTTTCCGAAAATGAAATATATAATATATTTACTTCTACTTATAATGAAGATAAAATTTTTCATAACGTGATTTTACAAAATAATAGTGATAAGTTAATTTCCTGTGATTTAAAAATTATGAGTCTTGATAATCTTACTACACGTATTCTTATAGTATTTAATGAAATATATACTTTTAAAAATAGATCTGAGTTTTATTCATATAATATTTTGTCTTTTAAGAACTCTAAATTACCCAAAATTATTATCGATAATGCAGGAACCATATTGAATTATAATATTAGTTTTGAAAATATATTTAAAGAAAAGTCGCAAGATTTTAATTTATTTAATTACATTAATTTAGATGAGTATTTTTCCTCTAATAAAAAAGATACTATTAATCATCAATTAACATTACAATTAGATGAAAAAAATAAAAAAAGTTATTTCAATATGTATGCGACAAAAATAGCACTTGATAACAAAAAAACAGGATATTTAGTAGAGTTTTTTGATGTACGAACTTATGATTTAATTAATTTTGACGAGATGAAAACTAAAAGAATATTGGATATTATTTCATCAAATATTCCACAGGGCATTTTAGTTGAAGAGATAAGTACAGGAAATATTATTTTCTGTAATGTGCAAGGTCATAGCATTAATAATAGATTAGCAAGAAATAACGAATATAAAATAGAAAGAGAAAAGTTGTTAAAAGAAAAAGTATCAGTAAATAATCATGTATTTAAGGAAAATGAGGATTATTATAGTATATATTATTTGGAAAATGCTATAATACACAATGATAGAAAAATAAGTATAAGGGTAAATATATATGAAGATATTACTAAAGATATTGTACATAAAGAGTTTGATATGCAAAGAAGTAAAATGTCTGCACTAGGTCAACTAGCCAGTGGGATTACTCATGACTTTAATAATCATTTATCAAATATAATGGGTTATGCTAAATTAATTGAAGAGTCTAATAATATTGACTTAATTAAGAATTATACAAACAAGATACAACATAGCTGTAAAAATGCAAGTAGCTTAATTAAGCAAATTTTAATGTTTTCTAAAAAGAATTTTAATTCATTTAACGAAGTGAACATATTAGAAATTTTAAATAACATAGTATCTATTATGGAAAGTACATTTAATAAAAACATAAAAATTCAAACATCTTTTAGAGCACAAGATAGTATTATATATGGTGATGAAGTTACAATAGAGAGTGCAATACTTAATTTGGTAATAAATGCTAAGGATGCGATGCCTCAAGGAGGAGGTATAATAATAGAAACTAAAAATGAATTTATATCGTCAAGTAAAATTATATCCTACGGTCAGGAATTAAAATTAGATAATTATATTGTAGTTACAATTACCGATACTGGGATGGGAATAAATGAAGAAATAATTGGAAAAATATTTGAGCCATATTTTAGTACTAAGGGTGAATCAGGAACAGGATTAGGACTTCCAGTAGTATTTGGTTGCATGAAAACTCATGATGGTTGTATAGAGGTAAATAGTGATATTGACAAAGGAACTTCATTTAGTCTATATTTCCCATTAAAAAAATATACTTAATATAGCTGATGATATGAGTTTTGCAAAGACTATTTTTATAAATAAATAATTGCTTAGCAAATAGATAGATTTTTAAATTCAATATCTTTTTAATAATAAGGATGCAAATTCGATTTTATTTATAGATTTGAATGAAAAAAGCACATTGCATTTGTGAGATAAATATTATTTTAAATTATATAAGGTTAGAAGAAACAATTAGCCATATTAAATATAAAATATAACTTACAATATAAAACAAATAAAGTATAATTAAAATCACTTGAAATTTTTATTAAAGTATATTAATATAATTAATATACTAGTAAACAAATATTTAATATATTTGGATGTGGTATACTGAGTATAGAAATATTATAAAAAGAGCAAAACAATGAATTGATATATTAGACTAGAGAATAGTATATTTATTGATAATGTATTCCATATAATTGAGAGTAATATGACAAATGTTATCATATTACAGTATATAAATAATTAGTTAAAAATCTGTTTATATCGGAAAAGCATATACAATAAACCTGAAAAAGGTATAGTAAAATGTCTCTGAAGAATTAGCGGAAAAAGATAATATTAAAAAGGTTTATATAAATGGAAGGTTTTTAAGAACTGTGAAAAATATAACAGTTCTTTTATATTGTGTATTCAAAATGATTTTAAAAAATTCGTTGTATTTTGGATACATAATCTATATAATATTAAGAATAGAATTTTCTGAAAATATACACAAAGGGTGAGAAGAATGCAGAATTATGGGTTGCCAAAAAAACAGGGACTGTATGACCCAAGTTTTGAACATGATGCATGTGGAATGGGTTTTGTAGTTAATATCAAGGGAGAAAAATCTCATAATATTATTGATGAAGCGCTAACAGTATTAGAGAACTTGAATCATAGAGGAGCAAGTGGTGCAGATGAAAATACTGGGGATGGTGCTGGTATTTTAGTACAGATACCTCATGAATTTTTTAAGAGAGAATGTGAAGTATTAGGATTTGATCTTCCTGAAGCTGGTAAATATGGTGTAGGAATGATATTTGCTCATAAATATGAGGAATTTAGAAATATTCAAATTGAAAACTTTGAAAAGATTATAACTGAAGAAGGCCAAAAAATACTAGGTTGGAGAGAAGTGCCAATTGATGTTTCAACTATTGGTTATACAGCTAAAGCTGCTATGCCTAGATTTATTCAGGTTTTTATTGAAAGAAGCGAAGATATAAAAACCGATATGGAATTTGAAAGGAAACTTTATGTAATAAGAAAAAGAGCTGAAAAAATCATTATGCCGTTATGTGAAAGTAAAGGAAGTACTTTTTATGTTTCTAGTCTTTCATGTAAAACAATTGTATACAAGGGTATGTTGACAGCTGAACAATTAAGGAATTTTTATCTTGATTTATCAGATTTAGATTTTGTATCTGCATTAGCTATGGTGCATTCAAGATTTAGTACTAATACATTCCCGAGTTGGGAAAGAGCACATCCAAATAGATATGTTGTTCATAATGGTGAGATTAATACTATTAGAGGAAATGTAAACTGGATGAAAGCAAGACAAAAATGCATGGATACAGACTTGTTCGGCGATATAGATAAGATATATCCTGTTGTTGATGAATTCGGAAGCGATTCATCAATGTTTGATAATAGTTTAGAATTTTTGTATCTAGGGGGACGTTCCCTGCCACATTCAGTAATGATGATGATTCCAGAACCTTGGGAAAAGAATGAGTTAATGTCCGAAGAAAAGAAATCTTTTTACGAATATCATAATTTTCTAATGGAACCTTGGGATGGACCAGCAGCTATGGCATTTACTGACGGAGACGTTGTAGGAGGAGTTCTTGATAGAAATGGACTTAGGCCTTCAAGATATTACGTAACAAAAGATGATAGAGTAGTATTAGCTTCAGAAGTTGGAGTAATTGATATAAAACCAGAGAATGTAAAATATAAAGGACGTCTTGAGCCTGGTAAAATGTTATTAATAGATACAAAAGCAAAAAAAATAATATCAGATGAAGAAATAAAACAAAAGATATCTACTGAAAAACCTTATAAAGAATGGGTAAAAGAGCATTTAATAAGTTTAAATGATTTGTCAGAGTGTAATGAAGAAGAAGAATGTAGTGCAGAAAGATTAGTTGAAAGACAAAAAGTGTTTGGGTATACATTTGAGGATTTGACTAAAATACTTATGCCTATGGCAATCGATGCTATAGACCCTATCGGAGCGATGGGTACGGATTCACCACTGGCGGTTATTTCACAAAAACCTCAGATGTTGTATCTATATTTTAAACAATTATTTGCTCAAGTAACTAATCCGCCAATCGATGGTATTAGGGAAGAACTAGTTACATCAAGTAAGTTATTAATTGGAACAGCAGGAAATATTCTTAAACCTAAGTCTGAGGGATGTACAAGTATAGCATTAGATCATCCAATAATAACAAATGAGCAGCTTCAATCTTTAAAAAAATTAGATAACAATAATTTCAAAACAGTTACTATTTCAATGTTATACAAGCCTCAAGAAGGTGGTAGAGGTTTAGAAAAAGCAATGGCAAGAGTGTTTAAAGAAGCTGACGAAGCAATTGAAAATGGAGCAAATATTATTATACTTTCTGATAGAGGGACTTGTAAAGAGTTAGCTGCAATACCTGCTTTACTTGCATCTGCTGGATTACATCATCACTTAATAAAAGAAGAGATTAGAACAAAAGTTGGGATTGTATTAGAATCAGGAGAACCAAGGGAAGTACATCATTTTTGTTTGCTTATTGGTTATGGTGTAACAGCTATTAATCCTTATTTAGCATTTGAAACTATACAAGATTTGCATACAAAAGGATTGCTTGATGAAGTAGATTGTGATAATGCTAAATCTAATTATATAAAAGCTTCAGTAAAAGGTATACTTAAAGTGCTTTCCAAAATGGGAATTTCTACTTTAAGAAGTTATCATGGGGCACAAATATTTGAAGCTATAGGAATTAAACAAGATATAGTAAATAAATACTTCACGGCAACTCCAACTAGAATTGAAGGTATAGGTTTAGACGAGATTGCTGAGGAAGTAAGAATGAGGCATAGTAGTGCTTATGAAGAAAATTCTCCATATACTGATACTTTAGAAACCGGTGGTTATTTTCAATGTAAGGATGATGGAGAAAAGCATATGTATAATGCTGAATCAATATATATGTTGCAAAAAGCTGTAAGAGAAGGAAAGTATGAACTATTCAAAGAGTTCTCTAAGAAAATAAATAACGAAGAAACATATACTATAAGAAGTCTGCTAGACTTTAATTGGTCTGGTGGAGATATTATTCCTATTGAAGAGGTAGAATCTGTGGAGTCTATCGTTAAGAGGTTTAAAACGGGAGCAATGTCATATGGTTCTATTAGTAAAGAAGCACATGAAGCTTTAGCTATTGCGATGAATAGACTTGGTGGAAAAAGTAATACTGGTGAAGGTGGAGAATCTATAGAAAGATTTGTACCATTAGAAAATGGTGATTCTAAGTGTAGTGCAATAAAACAGGTTGCATCTGGTAGATTTGGAGTTACAAGTAATTATTTAGTAAATGCTAAAGAAATACAAATTAAAATGGCACAAGGTGCAAAGCCTGGTGAAGGTGGACAATTACCGGGAAGAAAAGTATATCCATGGGTTGCGAAAGTTAGAAATTCTACTCCTGGAGTAGGGTTGATTTCACCGCCACCACATCACGATATCTATTCCATTGAAGATTTGGCAGAATTAATACATGATTTAAAAAATGCAAATAAAGATGCAAGAATCAATGTAAAATTAGTATCAGAAGTAGGAGTTGGAACTATAGCTGCAGGTGTTGCTAAAGGAAAAGCTGATGTTATATTGATTAGTGGTTATGATGGAGGGACTGGTGCCGCACCAAGAACTAGCATTAGAAATGCTGGCTTACCTTGGGAATTAGGTTTGGCAGAAACACATCAAACACTATTATTAAATAGATTAAGAGATAGAGTTAGGCTAGAAACTGATGGTAAGCTTTTAACAGGAAAAGATGTAGCAATTGCAGCAATGCTTGGAGCAGAAGAATATGGATTTGCAACAACACCACTGATTGCGCTAGGATGTGTAATGATGAGGGTTTGTGACTTAAATACATGTCCAGTTGGTATAGCTACTCAAGACGAAAATTTAAGAAAGAATTTTGATGGCAAACCTGAATATGTAGTGAATTTTATGAAGTTTATTGCTAATGAAATGAGAGAAATCATGGCTAGACTAGGTTTTAGATCTGTAGATGAAATGATTGGGAGAACTGATAGATTAAAAGCAAAAGAGTCGGTTAAAAATTGGAAAACAAAAGGATTAGATTTGTCTGCTGTATTATATCAACCTTATATTGAGGATACTGCTGGGCGACATTGTACTCAAACTCAAGATCATTCTATAGAAAATTCGCTCGATATGAGAAAATTATTGAGAATGTGTAAACCTGCATTGGAATCTAAAAAAGCAATTAGAGCTAGATTAGAAATACAAAATACAGATAGAGTAGTTGGAACAATTGTTGGTAGTGAAATTGCTAAACGATATGGGGAAAAGGGACTACCAGAAGATACGATTAAACTTACTTTTGTGGGTTCAGCAGGACAAAGTTTTGGAGCATTTATCCCAAAAGGAATGACTTTAGAATTAGAAGGTGATTCTAACGATTATATAGGTAAAGGACTATCTGGTGGAAAGATTATTGTGTATCCACCTAAATGTTCAGATTTTATAGCTAATGAAAATATTTTAATAGGTAATGTAGCTTTTTATGGAGCAACTCAAGGAGAAACATATATAAATGGAGTAGCTGGAGAAAGATTTTGTGTTAGAAATAGTGGTATAAAAGCAGTGGTTGAAGGTGTTGGAGATCATGGCTGTGAATATATGACTGGAGGCAAAGTGGTAGTTTTAGGTAAAACAGGTCGAAATTTTGCTGCAGGGATGTCTGGCGGTACTGCTTACGTATTAGATTTTGATGATATATATTGTAATAAATCTATGGTTGATTTAGAAGAGTTAATGGATGAAAAAGAAATCTTAGAAATTAAGCAAATGATTGAAAAACATGTGTATTATACAAATAGTCCATTAGCAAAGAAAATACTTGATAATTGGGCAAAAAGCATTAGTAGATTTACAAAGGTAATACCAAAAGATTATAAGCGTATGATGAAGACAATTGAAAAGGCGTATGAGACAGGATTAAATGGTGATGATGCTTTGATGGCAGCCTTTGAGGAAAACTATAAAAATAAAGATAAAAAATCTATAAAATAAAGGAGGATCGAGTATATGGGAAAATCTACTGGTTTTATGGAATATAATAGAGTAAATCCAAAGAAGAGACCTCCTGAAGAGAGAGTCCAAGATTGGAATGAATTAAAGGTTAGACAAAATGTAGAAGAATTAAGAGAACAAGCTGCTAGATGTATGAATTGTGGTATACCCTTTTGTCATGGAGGAGTTTTACTAAATGGTATGGCAGCAGGATGTCCTATACACAATCTAATTCCTGAATGGAATGAATTAATTTATCAAGGTCAGTGGGAAGATGCATACAAAAGATTGATTAGAACAATTCCATTTCCAGAATTTACTGGAAGGGTATGTCCAGCACCTTGTGAGGGATCTTGTACTGAAGGACATATTTTAGAGTCTGTAACCATTAATAATATCGAACAAGAAATAATTGATAGAGCATTTGATGAAGGATGGGTTGTAGCAAAAAAACCTACTAATTTAACTAATAAGAAAGTAGCTGTTGTAGGTTCAGGACCTTCAGGATTGTCTACGGCATACTATTTAAATATGGTAGGTCATTCAGTAAGTGTATATGAAAGAAGTGATCGACCTGGTGGATTATTGATGTATGGTATTCCAAATATGAAGTTAGATAAAAATGTAGTGCAACGTAGATTAGATTTATTATCAGAATCAGGAGTAGAATTTATTACTAGTACTGAAGTAGGAGTCGATGTTACAACTGATGAATTACTCAAAAAATATGATGCTGTAGTATTGTGTTGTGGAGCTACAAAACCAAGAGGCTTAACTGTTGAAGGGAAAGAGTTAAAAGGAGTACATTTCGCAGTAAACTTCTTAAAAGCTAATACAAAAAGTTTGTTAGATTCTAATCTAACAGATGATAACTATATATCTGCTAAGGGTAAAAATGTTATTGTAATTGGAGGTGGAGATACGGGAACTGATTGTGTGGCAACATCTATTAGACATGGGTGTGATACAGTATATCAGTTTGAGATCATGCCAGAACCTCCAAAGACAAGACAAGATAGCAATCCATGGCCAGAATGGCCTAAAAAGCTTAAAGTGGATTATGGTCAAGAAGAAGCAATTAATCTCTATGGAAGCGATCCAAGAAATTACTGCATTATGACAAAAGAAATAAAAGGCAATGAAGATGGGGAAGTCAAAGAAGTTCATACTGTTAAAATAAGTTGGGAAAAAGATGAATCTGGAAGATTTATGCCTAAAGAAATATCTGGGACAGAAAAGATATGGAAAGCAGATTTGATATTAATTGCAATGGGATTTTTAGGTCCTGAGGACACAATTCCTAATGAATTATCTTTAGATAGAGATGCAAGAAGTAATATACTAGCGCAATATGAAAAATTCGATACAAATGTAGAAAAAGTATTTGCTGCAGGAGATGCAAGAAGAGGTCAAAGTTTAGTCGTTTGGGCACTTCAAGAGGGAAAACTTGTTGCAAAGGAAGTAGACAAGTATTTAATGGGAAGTAGTGTAATAAAGTAATATAATATGAAATGGTACAGGTCAGAAATACCTGTATCATTTTTGATTTATATAAAAGTGACACTTTTAAGTTTTTTCAATAGATTTTTGCTAAAAAACTATCAAATATCTCTCCTAAAGATTAGTACACATTGATATTAATAAAATAAAAATTGCAATCTTAATTCAACAGGAGTATAATGATTTTATGTTTAAGCCCCTTTAGCTCAGTTGGCTAGAGCACCTGACTCTTAATCAGGGTGTCCAGAGTTCGAGTCTCTGAAGGGGCACCAGTTTTTTCTAAATGTAAATACCCAAATAATAAAAAGTAAACTTATCATACCTATATACTCTCTATGAAATGATATAGGTTTGTTATATATTTCTAAAAAAAAGTTTTTAGTTTTCAGCTAGGCAATTTAAGATTCTCATAAACAATTATCCATAATAAGATAGAATATACCAAAAGGATAGTTGAAGATATTTAACACAATGTAGCAAAGAATTAGTTTTACAAAAGAAGAGAATTGAGGGGAGAAGTTTTAAACAATCTAAACAATGGATGTAAACTAGAAACTTCGAAAGATGAAAATGAGAATGCCTCTCGCAAGTATGATGACAATGGCTCGAAATGCATTACTATATGATAGAATATTTTTAATTATTTAATTTCATAGGCTTTAAAATAATCACTTATTCCAATATTCATTTTTTGGTATATTTCATATGAATTTTGAATTATTTCGTCGATATTATCCTTACTTAAGTTCATTAATCGAAACATATTCCTTATTTTATACTCAATTAATTCTTCTAATGTCATATCAAAATAACCTTCGATATATTTTTCTACTAATCCCATACCGGAAGTTGCGTTTACAACTCGTATAAGCTTTATCTCGTTAGGCGTTAAATTTAGATTATAAGTGTTGTTATGTAGTTTAAAAAAGAATTCTATTATTTTTGTATTTTCATCTAACAATAAACTTTCTTTGCAGATTTCGTAATAAAATTTTTTGTAGCTTTCATTTTTTAATAATAAGCTCATATATGTCCAGTTTTCAACAGCTATTGCATATTTTAATTCATAGTTATTTAATTCATTTGTCATTATATTTTTCACAAGATCTTTTACTTCAATTAAGAAGTAAGTATAAATAATAGTTGCAATATTTTTTTTTGTTTTAAAATGATAATGGATTAAGCCTAAGTTCACTTCAGCTTCTTCACAAATTTTTTTGCATGAGGTTTTTATGTATCCATTTTCATAAAATAATTTTTTACTTATAGTTAAGATAGTATGTTTAGTATCCAGTCCTTTTTTATATTGTGCCACAATTATAACCTCCTTTTTAAAAGTATAACATAAAAAAAATAAAAGAATAGTTTTTTTTAATTGCAAAATAAATAATTTTATAATATTATA
>JBMNCR010000044.1:17321-32551 GCA_049366695.1 Eubacteriaceae bacterium | reverse complement strand
TCGCAAGCATTTTCTTTTTGAGCAACTTTATTACAGCTTGAAACAAACTTAGCATATAATACTCGAGCTTCTTTAGGGTTTTGAGAAAATTGGCAAGATAAATATTATTA
This sequence comes from Eubacteriaceae bacterium, assembly GCA_049366695.1. Lineage (GTDB taxonomy): Bacteria > Bacillota > Clostridia > Eubacteriales > Alkalibacteraceae > JBMNCR01. The sequence continues at coordinate 32,441 of JBMNCR010000044.1, read as the reverse complement.
AATATTAAAAAAAGTGTAAGAAGGTAGACATGTCCCTATTGGTTCTGTGACTATTTAAAACAAGTTGCAGAAATGTGAAAGCATAATAGTTATGCGACATTGAATTCTTGTTAATGAATTACACTAAATTTATAGGAGGTGTTTCAATGGAAGTTATTACATTTTTTGGTGGAGGAATAATAGGTACATTTATTGGTTATTTTATTAAGCATTGGCTAGATATCAGAGCTGCAAAGAAACTTGATGAAATGAATAGGAAGAGGAAAGTTTATGAGCAGATGATAGAAGCAATGAATGTTTTTATTGGAGGTCGAAATCCGAGTAGAGGTATGAAAGATCAGTTAATTTCTTCATATTCACAACTATGGTTATGGGCATCAGATGATGTTGTAACAAATGTAAGTAAACATCTTGAAGATCAAATAACAGCAACTAAAAAACCTTCTAGTATATTTGAAGATAAACTTAAGGATTCGTATGTTTTAGCGGTTATTTCAATGCGTAAGGATGTAGGCTATGAATTGACCGAAGTAGGTAGACGTAATTATCAATTTGTTAGCTTTGATTAATATTCACTGGCTGATGTCAATTCAACTGTCACATAACAATACGTTACCGTGAAGGTCGACCTAGGGGACGGGATTCTAAGAATAATATCGACCACATCCAGTCCACCAAACCCGTCGGGACCAATATCCGCATTAGTCAGGGCAAGCCTGCCATGAGCGAATATTTCTAGGTGGCCAGGACGTCGTGAACGCAGGATGTTAGCACAATAACTTCCTAGTTTTAGAAAGGTGACATTTTATGAAGAATCAATATTTTGGTGATGTTGGAGATTTTGGGAAGTACGGAATGTTAAGCTATTTTGCTAAATCTGAGCTATAGAATCTTTAGTAGGATCTTTAGGGACATAGAATCTTTAGGGACATGTTTTTCTCAATCTACAATTTGACTAAAAAAAATAGAAGCAGTAGAATAATTCTTAATAATTTTATTCCACTGCATAAAAAACAGCAATAAATATAGTATAAAATGAGTATAAGATATAAAATTTTAAGATTTAAAATTAAAGAGAGATAATAAATTTAACAAATTTATTTATATTCAATAATAGAGATATACTATTGTTTAGAAAGATAATATAGATAAGAATGAATTACAACAATTAAAAGTAGTTAGGCGGCCTTTAAGTTTTCAGAAAGATAGATATTAGATTTTGATACCGAGGTTTTCCCATCATCAATTCATATCAACGCTCACAAAGCCTGTTGCTTGGGATAATGTTATATTATCAATATATTTTTCAATAGTTTTAATTACTTCCTCTGGTTTTAGCCCTCGACTGTATACACAGCGTTCACTGTGGTATTCATATGGTTAATAAATCAATCAATTCGTAAGTCTTTTCTTTTTGAGCAACTTTATTACAGATTGAAACAAACTCAGCATATAATACTCGAGCTTCTTTAGGGTTTTGACAAAATTGGCAAGATAAACATTATTAATTCTTAAAAAAAGTGTAAAAAGGTAGACATTGGACTGTAGTAGCTAGAAATATCGTCCTATAAGAGGATTTCAAAAGAATTGTTAGCAATAAGAAGATTCACATCTAAATGCTTGCCAAAGAAGAGTTGTTTCTTACGAAAGACACTTTATTTATTATGATACAAAATACAACGCTTTTGAGTACCAATGGTTACCAATGCAATACTCATTATTATCAGATGATTATAAAGTAATTTAAATATCTTTAAAATAAAGAAACTTAAGCTCCTCAAATAGATTATAGCTTAAATTTATTCTAAAATCTTTAGCCAAAAGATTTTATTTTTTTCAATTCAATATCGGATATCAGTTTAAAACAAAAATAACTTAGATAAATTTGACAACAAATCAATACTATAGTAATATATAATAAATATCAAAATGATATCATTGTAAAATGTAAATTGAGAGGAGCTTTAAAATGAAAGAAATTATTAATAATAGCGGCAAACACTTACATAATGAAGAAATTGTACCAAAAACCAAAAACGGCATGACAATTCTTATTTTGAATATAGTACTGATGATCACTTTTTCTGTTGGATTTTTTTATGGTCTAATAGCTACAATAAAGAGTTCACCTACTTTTATAGGGGTAATGATGCTAATTGCACAAGCTCTATATGTTTGTATTATCGGTCCTATAATTTTTGCTGGTTTAAAGATACTTAAACCTAATGAAGCACTTGTTTTAACGCTCTTTGGTAAGTATTATGGTACACTTAGAGGTGAGGGATTCTTTTTTGTCAATCCTTTTGTATCTTCAGTTAATCCAGATTCTGAGTCTTTTGTATCATTTGCTATTGAGGAAGCTACTCATGAGGATAGTTTATCTAAAAAGAGTACACGAGCAAAATTAAATAAAAAAATTTCTCTTAAAGCCATGACTTTAAACAACGAAAAGCAGAAGATTAATGATCAATTAGGTAACCCTATTATTATTGGGATTGTAGTAATTTGGAAAGTTGTAAATACAGCAAAAGCAGTATTTAATGTTGATAACTATACTGAATTTTTATCTATCCAATGTGATTCAGCACTCAGAAATATTGTAAGTCTTTATCCTTATGATATATCAAATAATGATAATGAAAAATCCTTACGAGGAAGTAGTCAAGAAGTAGCAGAAAAATTAAAAATTAAGATTCAGTCTAGTGTAGAAATTGCAGGGCTGGAAATTTTAGAAGCTAGAATAACTCATTTGGCTTATGCCCCAGAGATTGCTGCTGCAATGCTTCAAAGACAACAAGCATCTGCAATTATTGATGCAAGACAAATGATAGTAGAGGGTGCAGTAGGAATGGTAGAAATGGCACTTTCAAAGCTTAACGAAGATGATATTGTAAATCTAGATGAAGAACGTAAAGCAGCTATGGTTAGCAATCTACTGGTAGTACTTTGCGGTAATAGAGATGCGCAACCCATTGTAAATAGCGGTTCATTGTATTAATATAGAGGAGTGATGATATGGAAAATAAAGAAAAAGAAAAAAAGAAAATTTTGCTAAGATTATCATCCTCCCTTTGGCAGGAACTAGTAGCTTGGTCAGAAGATGATTTTCGTTCAATAAATGGACAAATCGAATACCTATTGACAGAAAGTGTGAAAAATCGTAGAAAGAAAAATTTATAAAAACCTAACAACGGAAAATTAGTAATCAAATTATATTATTAATAGTTTTTCTTGATATATTATTGGGGAGAACTAAGATAGCAAAAAAAGTTATTGTTGAAAGTCAAAGGTACGTTAACAAAGCATCTTAGATGCTTTGTTTTATATATTACTAATTTAATTTGATTAAAAAGAATATATGTAAAAAAGACTGCAAGATTAAAATAATTTCAATATTATTTTCAAAAGAAAAGCTGGATGATTAATATAACAGATGAAGTTATATTGACCATTCAGCTTTGAACGATAAACAATAAATATGTTTAGTGAGTTTTTCTGATGTAAAACTAAAGCTTAATAAGATGATTTTTATAGTAGAACATAATTTTTACGTGAGTATACAACAATTATGTTTTATATATCCATTCCAGCATAATATCCCCGGCAAACTGCTTGGGTTACCTGGGCAGGTTTTACGCAATCACCTACTTGAATCACTTCTGGTGCTGAATCTAATAATTCATCTACAACGCCGCGAAGTGGACGCTGACCAACAGAACATATAATTGTGTCAGCAGGGAAAAGTGTTTCTTTTCCGTTTTCATCGGCACATACGAGTCCATCATCGGTTACTTTTACCCCTTTTTGACCAGTTTTGACATTTACTAGGTCTTTCATACGAGCTAAGAGTAAGGGTCTATGGCGAGCATTGGCGTCAACACATACATCATTTTGCATTTCAATTATTGTAACATTTTTACCTTCATTAGCTAAATGTACGCCCGCTTCGCAACCAACTAATCCACCACCAAGTATTAGTACCTTTTCACCAATCACAATATTTTCATCAGACAAATTATTTGCAATAATAACTTTAGGATTGTCTATACCTGGTATTGGCGGTATTATTGATTCAGCGCCAACAGCTATAACTAAGACGTCTGGAGCTTCTTTTTCAACTAATTCCTTAGTAACCTCAGTATTTAACCGGACTTCAACACCTGCCCGCTCCATATGTAAAGCTTTTGTACTTATTAAACTATACAAATCATGTTTAAAAGATACTGCTCTCTCAGCCTTTAAGGCTCCACCTAAAGAATCCATTTTTTCGCATAGTACAACTTTATGGCCGCGTTTTGCTGCTGTAATAGCAGTCTCCATTCCGCCTGGACCTCCGCCAGCAACAAGTACTTTTTTAGGAGTAGTTGCTGGTAGTGCAAATTTATTCTCGTATTCTCTACCAATTAGTGGATTAACAGCACAAATTCTTAAACCAGAAACCAAACGCTCTGACATGCACACAAAACAACGTACACAACGGAGAATTTCTTCATCTTTTTCTTTGTATACTTTTTTTGGTAAATATGGATCAGCTAATAAAGCACGGCCCATCTCTACAACATCTGCTTGACCGGTAGCGATAATTTCTTCCATCATAGCTGGATCATTTAATGCTCCTATGGTAGCTATTGGAACTTTTACATGTTTTTTGATTTCAGCTGCATATTTGACGTTACACCCTCGATCCATGAACATTGAGGGATGTGTTTTATCAAAACTTCCACCCGAGTGACTTCCAGTAGAAACTTGGAGCAAATCAACTTTATCTTCAATTAGCTTAGCAAACTCTATAGCTTCATCCAAACCATAACCAGTTTCAGAATACTCATCTGCGCTCATTCGAAGCTCGATTGGAAAATTATTTCCAACTGCTTTTCTTACACTATCAAGGACCTCAAGTGTAAATCGTGCTCGGTTCTCTATGCTACCTCCATATTCATCTGTTCTTGTATTTGAAGGAGAGAGGAATTGTTGTAATAACCAGCCGTGTCCAGCATGGACCAATACCATGTCATAATCAGCCTGTTTTGCCAAAGCCGCTCCTTTACCAAAGGCATTTATAACCTCTTTGATTATTTCTTTTGGCATTTCTTTTACCTGTGCGCCACTGGGTAGCACTTCATCACAAGGTCCATATTCGCCGGCAAATTTTCCACCATGTGATAATTCTAACGTAGCTATTGCTCCGTGACGTTTAATAGCTCTGGCAGTAGTTGTTAAACCAGGTAAAACTCCTATAGAATCTAGAAGAATATGTTCTGCATAAGATTTACTTTTACCCGTTGCACTATGTACGATGGCTTCACTTACTGTTACAGCTGCGGCTCCACCTTGTGCTCTCAATTCAAAAAATGCTGCTGTTTCTTGACTTGCATGCCCTGGTATAGGCATCCACGGAAAGGCCATGGGAGCTGCAATCATTCTATTTTTTAATGTTATGCCTCTAAGTTTTAATGGACTACAAAGATTTGGAAATTTTCTATTCATACTTAAACCTCCTTGATATTGTTATTTATTTAATTATACTGTTATTATAATAACTAAGAAGCAACATGTCAACATTTACATGATTATTTATGTGACAAAATAAAGTATCTAGTAAAATTTATATACTAAATAAAATAATTAATTTAAAAAGATAATAAAATAATATAGAATAATAGAATATAATCGATTTAAAGTACAGAAAGGTGATGGCTGATAGCATGCGTACGTTAAAATATGCAATTTTAGGTTTAATCAATAGGGGAGCGATGACCGGTTATGATTTAATGAAAGTTTTTAATCTGGAGCTGGTGAATTTTTGGTATGCGAAGCACAGCCAGATTTATCCTGAATTAAAAAAATTAAACGATGAAGGTCTAATTACTTATAAAATTGTGTTACAAGGTGAAAAATTGGAAAAAAAGCTTTATTCTATAACAAGAGCAGGAAAAGAAGATTTTTTAAACTGGCTTTCGAAACAGGATTTATTGGAGTCAACCCCAAAGGATATTTTTAGACTCAAATCTTTCTTTATAGAGTCTATGACTAAGGAAGATATGTTGAAACAGTTTAATTATCAGCTTGGTTTGCGAAAAGAGAAATTAGAAAAATTAGAAACGACAATGAGTCAGCATCCTTATTCAAAAGTAATTTCTAATGTTGTTTCACAAGAATATGGAGACTATATAGTTTTAAAAGGTGCTATCATGAGAGAACATACATATATTGATTGGTTGAAAGAATGTATTAAAGAAATAAAAAGTTGTTAAAAAAATTCAAATGATAATTTTTATTTCGGATATATATCGTCGATTTTCGTCCAGAAATTATGGTTATATCATATAGAAATATTTCTTTAAATTTTATTAAAAACAAGAGTTTTATTTTAGAAGTCAATGGATTATTATTTGTAATTAGAAAAATGTTTTTGGAGGAAAAGATACAACGTTTATTATGAAACTATTTACAGTAAGTAAAATAATCTAGCAATAATTTTACATATTGGTTGTATGAAAAGCACATTTACGCCCGTTAAAAGAGAGTAAATCCACCTAAGTTATTATTATAATAGCTTGTGTGGATTTATACGTTGTAGGATAGTTATTATTTTATTAAAGTAGTAAAAAATGTTTAATCTAGAAATAAATAAATATATACAAATAATATACGAAAAATTATGCATTTAGCAAATTAAGTATATTTATAAGTAATAATTAATAATAAATAAAACTGTTGACGAAGTCTGGTTTTTGCATTACTGCCTTTATTACGATACTTGGGAATTTTGCACACATGTAATCACCAAAGTGAAAGAAACAACGCAGAAATTCAGTTTTTTCAATGACTGAAATATTTCAATAATTAACGCTGTTTTTTTTGGTTACTATACAATTAAATAGTTAAAATAAACATTATAACTTTTTGTTATTTTTACACTTTTTTAGAATGTATATAACTAAAATAAGTTAATTTGGTTTTAATAAGTCTATTTAGAATTTAATTGATTCAAAATTACCTTGCATATCTGCAATTTCTGCAACACCATTTTTTAAATATAAATTTGCAAGGGTTAATCCAGTTTCTTCATTATAAATATTTTTTAGCCCTGGCATTGTTTCAAAAGCTTTAGTCATTGTTTCTTCGCTATCATCAAATACTGCCACTCCGCTTATTCTAATCCATTCACCTTTAGCATTTGTAGTGCTAATTTCTACATTTGGATTTTTGAGAAGTTGTTTATAAGACTTTTTATGATTTCCCATTCCAAAGTAAAGCTTTCCATTGCGCTCCATAAAAAAACCGAAAGGTCTAACTTTAGGTTTATCTCCTTCTACTGTTGCAAAATAGAATGTAGGATTTTCCTTTAAAAAATTAAGAATCTTTTCCATTTTATTACCTCATTTCTAGTTTTTTTTATCACTAATATTGTATTACTTAATCTAAAGAATAACAAGTAGTATGAAATTAAATATATACCAAGTAAAAATACAATGTAAAATATGAAACTGAATTTAAATTCTATTTTGGTAAAGTTATTCTCAATTTGTTTGTCTAATTTAAGTAGAAAACATGGAAAAGAATAATTAATTTAAACATTAATTTACAAATATAGTATAATAATTTATGTAGAATAATATTACAAATTTATATTATCTTGATGTAATTAATTTGTAAAAATGAGCAAGCGTAAATAAGTATTTCATAACTTGTATGAAAGAGGGCTGATTAATGAGATATGTAAAAAAAATACCAGAGACCGATAAAGAGTTAAGCAAATACTTAATATCACAAGGATGGACAAAACTAAAAGAACCTTCAAATTTTTTAACAGCAACTTTATTATCTGTACCTTTTATGCTAGTAAATGCTATTATATTTATGATTTTTGCATATAATTTATATACTCCGCTACAAGAATTTTTAAACAATGATCAAGGATTTAGCTTTACTTTAAGATGTAATACGTATTCATTAATAATGTATGTTATTGCGATTTATGTATTTGTGATAGCCCATGAATTTATTCATGCTTGTTTTATACCAAATATATTTAAATCTGATAAAACATGCTGGGGGATAAATATTTTTGCAGGGTTTGTCTGCACTACTGAAAAGATTAAAAAAGGTAGAGCTATAGTAATTAGTATAATGCCATTTATTTTATTGTCAATATTATTACCTTTAATTCTTAATGTTTTTGGCTGGTTAAATGGTTATGTTTTATTTTTAAGTCTAATAAATGCATTTGGTTCATCTGTTGATTTCTTGAATTTATGTATTGTGGCAGTGCAAGTTCCAAATGGTTCATACATAATAAGCAATGGTTTTGAAACATATTATAAATAGTATAAAGTGATAAATTTAAAGCTAGGGCTTAACTTTGTTTTTATTTGCAAATTATTATGAGCATATTTGTATTTTGACCTGGGTTTTAATGAAAATATTATTATTAATGCTATTTTATCAAATAAAAAAAATGTTTTGATATTATACAATAATAAGAATATTTTAAATTAGAGAAGAAGCTGGAACGTGTATTTATCGAAGAATAAGATTCAATTTGATGCAAGAAAAAAAGTAAAGAATGTAGTATTTGAATACATATAAATTATCTATAACGCTACATTCTTCATTAAAGCTAATGTTTTGCAAAATCTTTTTGAAGTAAATATCAATTATTTTCTAACAATAAATGATACAAATAATCTAGACTCAATTTTTTTTGTTTTATGTATTTATTATATTTTTTAATATTAGCATTTATCAATAGTTTTCTTTTCTTACTTCAAAATAACTTTGTGAGTATTTACATACAGGACATACTTTTGGGGCTTTTTTACCCATTACAAGATGTCCACAAATACGGCATTCCCACATAGTTTCTTCACCTTTTTCAAAAACTTGTTGCATTTCAACATTTTTTAATAATGTACGGTAACGTTCTTCATGGGATTTTTCGATGGTAGCAATTCTACGGAATCTAGCAGCTAAATCCGTAAATCCTTCTGCTTCAGCATCTTTTGCAAAGCGATCATACATTTCTGTCCACTCGTAATTTTCACCTTCTGCAGCATGTAATAGGTTTTCAGCGGTACTTCCAAGATTGCCGAGTTCTTCGTACCAAAGTTTTGCATGTTCCTGTTCATTTCGAGCAGTTTTTAAGAAAATTTCAGAAAGCTGGTCATAACCTTCTCTTTGCGCAATATTTGCAAAGTAAGTATATTTGTTTCTTGCTTGGCTTTCACCGGAGAAAGCTTCCATTAAGTTTTTTTCAGTTTTTGTTCCAATATATTTATTAACAGAAACTACTTTATCTTCTAGTTTTTCAAATGCAGATGCAGGTTGTTTGCATATAGGGCATTTAAAGTCGTTAGGTAATGCTTCTTCATGAACATATCCACAAACGCTACAACGATATTTTTCCATTTTTTTGTCCTCTTGAGTTTTATTATTGTTTTTAAGAATTACCAATAATTTTTCTACGATATCTGTTGGGAATCCTTCTGGTTGCTGGATATTTAGCAAGGATTGAAGTAAAATTTGAACATTTTGACTTTGCGGAAGGAGATATCCTGATTCGCGAAGAAGGTCTTCAGCCATAATTCTATTTGATTTACTAAGTGCCTCAGCTAGCTGACATACGATTGGGTTGTCAGAATTTTTTGCAATATCTGAAGCTATCTTTTCCTGTTTTGTTTTGCTTTCGGCTAATGCAAGCAAGGCATTTTTAACGTTAACTTTTTTTTCCTGCTGAGGTGGATATTTATCAGGAACAAGAAAAATTGCATGGGACGGACAGGCATCTACACATGCACGGCATCCATTCAGGCATTTTGAAGCATCAATCTGTCCTGTTTCTGTATTAGTTGCTCCTGTAGGGCAAACATATAAACAGAGACAGTCTTTTGTACATAATTTAATATTTCTTACTGCGTGCATTTTATTACCCCCTTTTAATTTGTGTGAGCTTCGTATTAGGAACTTTACAAATAGGACAAATATCAGGAACTTTTTCACCTATGTATAGAAAACCACAAATCTCACAAACATAAACACTAGTATTTTCTAATAATGTATCCTGTTGCTTTTCATATCTATTAAGAAGTGAACTTAATATTTTTGTAACTTTTTCACCCCATGTTAGTGCTCTGAGGGAACCCCTATCTGCTGCTTTGGCAGCAATCTGATTTGCTTGTGAATAAGTGGAATCCAGATCTTGTTGAAGTAGTGCTGTCAAATCTGATAATTGTTTTTCTTCGAAAGATGTACGTTTATCTTTAAAGTATTCAGATAGTTGGTTAAATAAATCAGATTCTTCCATACGGTACTGTTTTTCGCATCCTTTTGAAAGATTAGAGCAAAGTACACTCAGTTCTCCAAAAGATAATTCCTTCATTTGTTCTTCATTATTGCTTTCCATAGGTAATTCTGGTGTAATAGGAATACTATTTATTTTTTCTTCTGTAAATTCATCTTTAGCTGCACTACACAATGGACAAATCCAGTCTTTTGGCATATCTTCCCATTTCGTTCCCGAAGAAATGCCTGTTTCAGCATTACCAGTAGATTCATCGTAAATAAAACCACAGATATTGCATATATATTTCTGCATAATTCATCCCTCCTTTATTTTACAGTTTAACAGTTAAATAACTTGCTTACAACTTAATCAATGATTTTTAGAGGATTGAAATAGTAGTGCAAAGAAACATAGAGCAATAAAAATTATTGAAGATTACTTTATTGAAGTAGTTATTTCTGATAGAATCAATTTAAGTATATAGATGAATTTATTGGTAGATATGTACATAAAACAAAATTTTATTACAAATAGACTGCTCGGATGTCATAAATAGATTGAAATATTGTGTAGTTAATAAGAATAAATAATATTGGAGGATAAGATGAAGATAATTCACACAGGAGATTGGCATATAGGAAAATTAGTTCATGGTATACATATGACTGAGGATCAGAAATATATATTAAAACAGTTGATATCGCTTGTAGAACAGGAAAAACCAGATGTGTTAATTATTGCTGGTGATATATATGATCGTTCTGTTCCACCTGTTGATGCAGTAGATTTATTAGATGAAACACTTTCCGAAATAATTATGAAACTAAATACAAAAGTTATACTAATTGCAGGTAATCATGATAGCCCAGATAGAGTTGGATTTGCTAATAAGATGCTAAGGGACAAGGGGTTATACATTAGTGGAAATTTAACTGAAAGTATTGAACCAATTGTTATTATAGATGAATTTGGACCAGTTTCGTTTTATCCTATTCCTTTTGCAGAACCAGCTTTAGTTAAAGAAGTTTTAGGTGAAGAATCTATTAATAATCATGACTCTTCTATGAAAGAAATTATGGATAGAATAAACGAGAAGATAGATTATAACAGTAGAAATATATGTATCGCTCATGGATATATAATTGGAATGGAATCATTAATGTTAAGTGATTCTGAAAGACCTCTATCAATAGGAGGTTCGGAGTTTGTATCGGTTGAATATTTTAATTCATTTGATTATGTAGCACTAGGTCATTTGCATGGTCCGCAGAGAGTTAAAGCTGATCATATTCGATATTCTGGCTCATTATTAAAATATTCTTTCTCAGAAGCGAATCAGAAGAAATCAATAGTATTAATAAATATGGATGTAGAAGGTAAAGTTGATATAGAGTTAAAAGAATTACAGCCGGTTAGAGATATGAGAGTAATAAAAGGAAAGCTTGAAGATTTACTCAATAAAGAAGTATATATGGGCACTAATACTGATGATTATATTATGGCAACTATAACTGATAGAGGCGAAATCATTGATGCTATTAGCAAACTTAGGGCGGTATACCCAAATATTTTGCGTATGGAAAAAGAGCAGTTTGATAGAGAAGCAGGTAAAAATCAAACATCGGCTAGTAGTGAGTTTGCTAAGAAAAGTCCATTGGAATTATTCTCAGAGTTTTACGAGAACGTATCCGGTGAAAAATTTACTGAAGAGAAAAAATTCATAATAAAAGCTATTTTTGATGAAACAATTCAGAAAGGGAGGATTTCGTAATGCGTCCAATTAAATTAACTATGACAGCATTTGGACCATATAAAGATGTAGAAATAGTGGATTTTACAAAACTTGAGAATAGAAATCTCTTTTTAATTACTGGTCCTACAGGATCAGGAAAAACTACGATTTTTGACGCTATTAGCTTTGCAATTTATGGTGAAGTAAGTGGTGATATGCGAACGGCAGAGAGTTTAAGAAGTCAATTTTCAGATGTAAAATTATTAACAGAAGTAGAACTTGAATTTGAATTAAAAGGCATCAAGTATCATATTCATCGAATTCCTAAGCAAAGCAAACCAAAAGCTAGAGGCGAAGGATTCACAGATCAAAAACCAGAAGCTGTACTTACAATTTACAATGGAGAGCCTAAAACTATTGTTTCAGGTGTAAAGAATGTAAACGACAAGATTGAGTCAATTATAGGTATAAATGCTGAACAGTTCAAACAGATTATGATGATTCCACAAGGAGAATTTCAAAAATTACTTACATCAAATAGTGAAGATAGGCAAAGAGTGCTGCAACAACTATTTGATACAAGTATTTATAATACTATACAGATGAAATTAGAAATGCAATCTAAAAGCTTATATGGCGAAATTAAAAGAAAAAAAGAAATTAGAGATTATGAAATTTCTAAAATAGAGAGTTTAGATCATGAGGAATTACATAGACTGATTGAGGCAGAAGATAAGCTGATCGATGAGATTATGCGATTAACCAAGGTGCGAGTAAAAAATGATCAACAAATAAGGTGTGATTTAGAAAATGAAGTAAAAAAATTAGGAAATAAGATAGAAAAAGAAATAGAGGCCAGACAAAGAGCTAAAGAAGATAATGAAAAGTTAAAATTAAAAGACATTATAAAAGGTAAAGTGGAGGAAAAAGAGTTGCTTTCAAACGATATGATTAAATTAAATAATTGTTTGAAAAGTGCTCAGCGAGCTCAAGTAATAGTTCCGATTGAAGAAAATTATCGTTTGAGGGAAATAGATTTTAAAAACAAGGAAAAAGAGTTTATTGAAGTTACTGATAAAAAAAATCAAGCAAAGATTAATGCAAAAGAAGCAGAGATTATATATTTAAAAGAATCATCACCTGAGATGATAAACAAACGAAATTTATATATTGAAGAAATATCAAGAATGCGATCATTTGTAGAAAAAGTAGAAAGGATTGAAGCTATAAGACTATCAATAAATAAAGCAGAAAATTTATTTGAAAAAATTGAAAGAGACAAAGATACGAATTCAAATTTTATTATTTCATCTAATAAATCATTAGAAGAATTACATATAAAAAGTAATCAAGCTAAAGATGCTGAAGTAAGAGCTGGAGTAAAAAGAGAAGAGTTAAACAAACTAATAGATATTGAAAATAAATTAAAAAAAGTATCAGATTTAAAAACAAAGCTCATTAATGAAGAAAAAAATTATAATAAACAAGAACTAATTTTAAAAGAGTTAGAAAAAAAAGTAAAAATATATGACGAAAAATATAAAGAGAGCAAGTTAGAATTCTTAATGAATCAAGCAGCAGTTTTAGCAAAAGAATTAAAAGAAGGTAATCCATGTCCAGTCTGTGGTTCAAGGCATCATGAAGAACTTGCTGTTTTTTCGAAGAATACTGTAACGGAAGAAGAACTAGATAAACTTGAGAGAACAGTAAAAGAATATGAAGTTGACTATAATGCCAAGAACAGAGAAATAGGTATTATTGAAGAGAGAATAAATAAATTAAATGCTAGTTATATCGAATTCATTGAGGAATTATCACTAATATTGTCTTTTCAAATGGAGGATATGTTAAGTAGTGATCACTTAGAATATTTGACAAAACTTATTGAAAATAATATCTCCAAATCAACTGAATTAGAACTAGAATTAAAGAGTTTAGAACTGTTAGCTAGAACGTATGAAAAAATTATGAAAGATATAAGTAAAAAAAGTATTGAAATCAAAAATGCGGAAGAAAAAAATATTTTGCTTTTAGAAAAATATATGAAAACAAGTAATTTGTTATCGGAAGAAAAAACGAAACTTAATAACATATATATTGATGTGCCGGATAAATTCAGAAATAGCATTAAACTTAGTGAGAAAATTAAAGACTTAGAAAAATTGCAAGTAGAGTCAAATAAGCGTTTGGATCATGCCCGTAAATATTATGATGAAACAAAGAATATTTTTGTTGTACTAGAAGCTCATGAGAAACAGTTGAGTAAAGATTTAAAAGTAACAAGTGATAGTGTAGAAAATGCAAAGAAGGTGTTAGATGCTAAAATTATTGAATCTGAATTTATCGATTATGCTGATTATAAAAATTCAAAACTGTCTCAAGAAGTTATGGATGGTTATCAAAAGGAGTTGGAACAGTATTCGAAAGAATTACATTCTTTGAAACAACAACTAGAAGAATTGACTCAGCAGACTAAAAATATTCAAGAAATGGAATTAATAGTGTTTGATAAACAAATTGACAAACTACGTATTGAAAATACAGAATTAATGAACAAGAAGGGCGCGACTATAAATAGAATTACTAATAATTCAAGAATTCTAAATGAAATTGAAAGAATTAATGCTGAAATTGGTGATAAAGAAACTGTTTATAGAGTTATTGGAAATTTAGCAAGTGTTGCAAAAGGGAACAATCCTTCAAGAATAACATTTGAGAGATATGTTTTGGCTGCTTTTTTAGAAGATATTATTGTAGCCGCTAATGTAAGGCTTTATCAAATGACAGGAGGAAGATACAAACTTTCAAGAACTGAAGAGTTACAACGAAGTAATGCTAAAGGTGGTTTAGAACTTGAAGTCTTAGATGGATTTACTGGTAAATCACGTCATGTAAAGACTCTCTCAGGAGGTGAAGGCTTTAAGGCTTCATTGTCAATGGCACTAGGTTTAGCAGATGTGGTTCAATCGTATGCAGGAGGGGTGCAATTAGATACCATGTTCATTGATGAAGGTTTTGGAACATTAGACCAAGAGTCTTTAGATAGTGCAATTAGTTGTTTAATTGAACTTCAAAAAACAGGTCGTATGGTAGGAATAATATC
>JBMNCR010000044.1:0-17221 GCA_049366695.1 Eubacteriaceae bacterium | reverse complement strand
ATAACAACAGGAGATGATGAATTTGGATATTATAACACGTGTTCAACAGGAAAAAGATAATTTAAATATTCATGAGTATGCATTCTTTGATTCAAAAGAGATTATATTTTCGGAGGAAGTAAGAAAGATTTGTGAAAAAAATTCATGTGGCATGTATGGAACTTCTTGGGCATGTCCGCCCGCTATAGGTAGTATTGAGGAATGCAAAACACAATGTTTAAGCTATAAACATGCCTTTATGTTTACTACGGTTACTAAAGTGAAAAGTAGTTATGATATTCAGGGATGGATGGATGCACTTAATGAGCACGAGAAGGTTACTGATAGAGTGACTGAGGTTTTCAATTCTTATTACGAGGATCTTTTAGTTTTATCAACAGAAGGGTGTTCTATTTGCAAGAAATGTACTTATCCCGAGCTACCTTGTAGGTTCCCAAATCGGATGCATCCAGCGACAGAAGGGTATGGCATCATGGTCATGTCTCAAGCTCAAGCATGTGAGATACAGTATAATAACGGGCCGGATACTGTCACTTATTTTAGCATGATACTTTTCGATTAATTGAAACTTTCTTTTATCAAGAATAGATATCCGCTATGTTTTTAATATTGCTCTCTTTGAAAATATTTGTTAGTTGTTCTTTTGCTATCATCATAATAAACAACTCTTTCTTTGTTAAATACGTATCTGAATAATTGCCAAAAAAGAGTTGCGTTTTACAACAGACGCGATATTTATAACACTACCTACAATCTTTTTAGAATCATTTTTTATTAAAATAAAAACATGTACAATGCGTACAAAAAATGAAAGAATTACTTCAACGATAGGAGTTTCAAAGTTGTCACAGATGGTAAGATCTTAGAGATAAAGTTATTTAGTGATGTTGAGTATATTAAAACTATTGAAAAAGAGAATAAGTATTATCATACGAGTTTTAATAAATACATGTTAAACATTTCTATAGTTATAAATTAAATTTGAAATAGCAGACACGAATTTGTCATACCTTAGAGTTCAACAGGTTAGTATTATTGCATGTTTAAATTCAGTTATTTACGATGATCAGATTGTATTTTTCATAACTAGTAAGAATTATAATATTCTTTACGAAGTTATTATTGAAAAATTAAAAAAGTTTTTATAAATAATAAAACATATGCTAGAGTTAGTGGTAGTTATAGAAATTCATTACATTATCGAATTGTGAAAATATGTGATATTGTAAATCTATCTTTGGAGAACAAAAATGAAGTATTCCATATTCAATTATCCTTTAAAATACTTGAATTTCTTGGTGAAATTGACTTCTAAAGAACATGACATCCATTAAAATTTTTGTTGAATATGCATAAAAAATGTAATATGTTTGGTATAATGATTTTTGTATACTTCTTATTTGGAAAAGAATGCTACAAAGATTGAATTAACTATAATACTAGAATAAGAAATGAGAGAAATAGAATGTATAAAAATTTAGAAGAATGTATTCTTGATTTAGAAAAAGCAGGTCATTTAATTAGGATACATGAAGAGGTGGATCCCTATTTAGAAATGGCAGCTATTCATATGAAAGTTTTTGCAGTTGGTGGTCCTGCAATATTATTTGAAAATATAAAAGGCACAAACTATAGAGCGGTATCAAATATTTTTGGTAGTCTTGAAAGAAGTAAGTATATTTTTAGAGATACGTTTGAGAAAACACAAGATGTGATTGCGTTGAGAAATGATCCAATGAGTATATTTAAAAATCCATTTAAATATATAAATACTGGCTTTGCAGCTACAAAAGCATTACCATGGAAAAAATCTAGTAATAACGTACAAGGTTTTAAGGAAATACAAATCACTGATCTTCCCTTTATTCATCATTGGCCAGACGATGGAGGGGCATTTATTACTTTGCCACAAGTTTATACTGAAGATATAGAAAAACCTGGGATTATGAATAGTAACCTAGGGATGTATAGGGTTCAGCTAAATGGTAATGAATATATCATAAATGAAGAAGTTGGTATGCATTATCAAACTCACAGAGGAATTGGCATTCATCAAGAAATTTCAAAAAAGCATGGTGTTCCTCTTAAAGTGAGCATTTTTATTGGAGGACCTCCTGCTCATACATTATCAGCTATCATGCCTTTGCCGGAAGGTTTAAGTGAAATGACATTTGCTGGCTTGCTATCAGGACGTCGTTTTCGTTATTGTTATTCAGATGGTTATTGCATTAGCTTAGATGCTGACTTTGTAATAACTGGCGAAATTTATCCTTGTGAAACAAAGCCAGAGGGACCTTTTGGCGATCATATAGGATATTATAGTCTTGTTCATGATTTCCCAGTTATGAGAGTAAATAAAGTATATGCTAAGACAAATGCGATATGGCCATTTACAGTAGTTGGACGTCCTCCACAAGAAGATACTTCCTTTGGTGTTCTTGTTCATGAATTAACAGGAGATGCGGTAAAACAAGAAATTCCTGGAGTCAAAGAAGTTCATGCTGTTGATGCAGCTGGAGTTCATCCATTACTATTGGCAATTGGAAGTGAACGCTATACACCATATCAAAAGGTTAAACAACCAGCGGAAATTCTTACTATTGCAAATAGAATTCTAGGAACAGGACATGTAAGTTTGGCAAAATATTTATTTATAACAGCTGAAGAAAGTAAAGAATTAGATACCCGAAAAGAAATAGAGTTTTTAACATATATTCTTGAACGAATCGACCTTCATCGAGATATTCATTTTTATACGAATACGACAATTGATACTCTTGATTATTCGGGAACAGGCTTAAATACAGGTAGTAAAGTAGTAATTGCTGCTTATGGTGATAAAATAAGAAACTTATGTAATGATATACCAGAACAATTGAGAAATATATCAAGTTTTAATAATCCACGTTTAATAATACCGGGAATTGTAGCAATTGAAGGTCCTGAGTTTTCAAGTTATTTAAATGCGAAAAAGCAATTTGAGGAATTATGCTTTGCTATTGAGACAAAAAATGAGATGGATAATTGTCCGATTATTATACTTTGTGATGATAGTTTGTTTATGAGTAACTTTCAAAATTTTTTATGGGCTACATTTACAAGAAGTAACCCTTCTCATGATATTTATGGAATTAATAGTTATTATAGCAATAAGCATTGGGCTTGTGATAACATGATTATAGATGCTCGAATTAAACCACATCACGCTCCACAATTAGTTCCTGATCATAGAGTTGAAAAAAATATTGAGCGTTTTTTTGTTGAGGGAGCAAGCTTAGGTAAAATATAAATATGTTTTAAAAAAAACTTTACGAGGGTTACTAAAAATATAATTATATCAAAAGATTCTTATTTGGAATTTAAAAATAAGATTAGGAAATAAAAAGTAAATAAAAAATGTAAGCAGAAAAATATGTCTATAATGAAAAGAATTGTTTATAGTTAACTAAAGTAATTTGTAATGTATATATAAAATGAATATTGATACTATTTAGAGGATAGTATTATTAAAAAAATTAAGAATGGAGGATTTTATTTGAAAATAGGAATTATTATTGAAACTCAAGATTATGAAAAATCGTATAATGCAATGCGTTTTGCTGTGACAGCATATAAAACCCAACATGAAGTAAAGGTATTTCTTCTTGGAGAAGGAGTGGAAATACCCCAACTGACTCATGAAAAATTTAATGTTGCTGCTTATGTGAAAGAATTTTATCAGATCGGTGGAGAGATTTTAGCTTGTGGAACTTGCATGAATATTAGAAATATGAAAGAAAGTGAAATATTTTCTGTTTCAACTATGATTGAATGTGTAAATATGGTTGAATGGGCTGATAAAGTTCTTACTTTTTGAATTAAAAAATATACAAAGTTTGTATGATAATAGTGTGAAATATTTCGAAGAATTTGACTTCTAATAGTGTAGGAGGAATTGAATGAAAATCTTAATTGACGGTGATGGGTGTCCCGTGGTGAATAGTACTGTAAGAATAGCGCAAAAGTACGATTTAGAGTGTCTGATTTTGTGTGACACTTCCCATTTGATAGAGATGACAGGAGCAAAAACTTTAACATTTTCAAAAGGTGCTGATAGTGTAGATTTTGCATTGGTAAGTTTAGTTAGAAAAAAGGATATCGTAGTAACTCAAGATTATGGACTTGCAGCTATGTGTTTATCTAGAGGTGCTGTTGTAATTAGTCAAAATGGAATGGAATACACTTCAGATAACATAGATACGTTGCTTCTAGCCCGTCACACTGCTAAAAAAATAAGAAAAACAGGAAAGAACCTAAAAGGTCCAAGTAAACGCACTAAGGAACAAGATAAAGCATTTGAGAAAAAACTGAACATATTAATTGAAAAAAGCGATTAAGGGGAAGGTTTTATTGATTCATTTAATAAATATAGTTGTATTTTAATTACTTTACAAGTAGGATATTTATTTTTAAAAGAGTAAGAAGATAGAGTGAGAATAACTGATAATAAACTACAAGTAATTTATTATCAGAAGAAAAAAGAAATGAAGTTTAACACACTAAACAGAGTAAACACATATAAGCAATAATCTCTGAAACTAATGGTTTCAGAGATTATTTTTGATATAAGAATAAGAATAAACCTATTATTTAAGAAAATTATGGTATTATTAATATTATTACTATTTCTTTTGAAAAATATACGGAGGGTATCACTTATGAATTTGTTAAAAAATAGATATTATATATTAATTAGTTTTTCAATAGTATTTGGATGGATAATGTCTTTTCCATATGAAGGACCAGTTATGTATGCGCTGGCTGGGGATAAGGGTGTAAATGGCGTTGATTTAAATACTTTAACAGTGTTTTTGCATTTTGCGGGTTTGTTTTGTGGTAGGTATATTACAAAAAATATTTCATCAGCTAAGAGAAATATGTTGATTTGCACAGGTGGTTCAATTGTATTGAGTTCTTTTATACCCTTTATTTCTATGAAAGGTTGGATGATTATAATTCCACTGGTATCATTTTTAACAGGTATTACAATCACTTCCAATGGGCAAATGATAAAAAAATATATCCCATCAAAAGATAGAAATAAATTTGTAGCGGATATATTGATATATGGAAATATTGTTTTAATAGGAGCTCATATTTTTGCAAATAATACTTCACCTATAATTAGTTTCGTATTTATAGAAATAATATTAGTTATAGCTTTTATAGTGACGTTTAGAATAGATATTAATGAAGAAACTTTAAAATCTCCTAGTAAAAGGTTCCAAGGGAAATCTATTTTAAAAACTTATTGGATTTTCTTCTTATTTATTTTTTTGATTACTATTAATTCGGGTATTATGTTTCAAGTTATTTATCCGTACTTTGGTCAATTTGAATTACTAACTAGTATATATACTAATATTCCATATATAATAGCTATTTACATATTATCAAGATTAATTAAAATGAATAAGTTTTATTTCTTATATGTAGGACTTGCTTTGTGGGGTATAACATTTATACTATTTTCAATATTAGGACAAACGGCTTTAAGTTTTATAATTATATGTACGGTCATGCTTTTTGCTTGTGGAATATTCGACTTTTTTTGGTGGAGTATTATGGCCGATAATTTTGATTATGTAAAAAATCCTTCATCTCTTTTCGGGTTAGGTCTTTCAATTAATGTATTAGGTGTGTGGGTAGGCGGATTTGTAGGAAATTATCTTGTATCTATAGGTATTGATAAACAAGGTTTGTCATCTGTTGGTTTGCTAATTGTTTTTATATCTATGTTGATTATTTTGCCTCTTAATAGTAGATTAGTACAAACATTTGATCAAAACGAATTTTTAGTGAAAATTAAATATGTAAATACTAAAGAAATTGAAAGTTATATTCGAGATGTTGAATCATTGCTCACCAGAAGAGAGTGGGATGTGTTTAATTTACTTATATTAGGGAAAACAGATTCATACATAAGTAAAGAGCTTTATATATCAACACATACTGTAAAAACTCATAATAGAAATATTTATAAAAAATTAAATGTATCTAATAGGGTTCAATTAATTAGTAAAATAACTGATAGACAATTAGGTGCAAGTTAGATTTTTGTTGTGAAATTTATTAATTTGTATTTAATAAATCCCGTTAAAAAATTGAATTAGTGCAACCGCCTATAATGCAGTTGTTTTGAAATTATACAAGAAAATAAATAATAATTTAACAAAAAAATATATAATTACAATAATATATAAAATATCCCCCCAAATATCACCCCGTAAATTTAAAATTCATACAATTTTCTTATAGTTTTTACTCTTGAAATAAAATAATATAGTAATATACTAACAATAATTTATTTTATATATCAGGAATAATATTTTTTGGGGGAGGGATAATTATGTACTTTTTTAAGAAATGCATAATAATTATTTTAATATTAGTAATGATTAGTAGTACTTTTTCTGGTTGTTCTTTATCTAGTAATGGAGAATATAAAATATCTGAAGAAAACACTACTGCGATTCATGAAAATACGAGTATTACTTTTTCTTCTTATGATATGGAGGAAGAAACCAAGGTGAAAATTCAAAAAGTAGAGCCACAACCTTTGGATACTGAAGAAGATTTATCAGAAGAAATCCAAATTACTGCCTATGATTTTACAGTAGAGGATAAGGAAGAATTTATAGATCTTATCGAAATATCAATGCCTTATGATGCGAATTTTATTGAGAATGGAGAAAATGAGAGTAATTGTGTAGTGGCAATGTATTACAATGAGGATACAAAGTCTTGGCAACCTGTAGAATACAGTGTTGATACAGAGAGTAAGACTGTACATATTACAACAAATCATCTTTCAACTTATGGAGTATTTCAAGTAGCAAGGGAAAATAGTCGAGCTGCAAAAATAATAAGAATCAATGCAGCACCTAAAATGCCCAGCAGTCAGCTAGCTAGTGAAATAGTTAATGAATGTTTAAACAATCAAATGACTCCAGGAGAAAAAGCTAGTGAATTTGGGGTATCTCTTATGGGAGATAGTTTAGGAATAAGTGGTGCAATTTTAACTACGTTTAACGAAGCTATCTATAGTACACAAACGTTAAAGAACTTGGGAGGATATGTGACTAGTTTAGGTTTAGCTGGTGCTTTTGCTCAAGCAGCTTGGGATTTCCATACGGGAGATGATGTGGCTTTATATGGAAATTTAACTAAAAATCTTAGTTATTACAGTATTGGGACATGGGGTTCGAGTGCTCTGCAATTATCATTTGTTGGTGTCTATGCAGTTGATTATGCTATTAATAAATTTGCAAATGAAGCATGGAATGGTCGTAATGATATTTGGTATGAGGCTTATAAAATATATTACGAACGAGAAGCTAAACGGTCTACAAGAGAATGGTATAAAAAGTTTTATTGGATGTGGCAGGATTCTATTGACGGTCAAAATCCTGGTGAATTAAGTAAACAAATGAATGACGCACTTGATGAATACTGTAATCAGTTTTGGAATCTACCTGAAGGAGATATAGCTTATTATCAATCCCAAGCAATGGATACTGGGTTTTCCGGAGGTGGAGGATTAAATGAAGATTTAAAGAAGGAAATTTCTAAAGCAAAAAAAGCTGAGTTGGTTGAAGTACTTCAAACTCCAGTATTTGATCGGCTCGAGACTAAAATAGCTTTTAAATTGAGAGAAGATTATTATAAAAAATTAAATGAGTTAAAAAACGAATTAAATCAAGTAGTCTCAATTCAAATAATTGAAGAAGTAGCAGATGGCGAAAAATCTAAATATGGGGGGTATACAATAAAATTTGCTCCATTAAGTGAAGATGCAATTGTGAAAAACTGGACTGGAAAAATGAAAGAAGATGGAACAGCATCTACAAAATTTACTTTATTAGGTCATTTACAGTCAGGTTCACCTAATACTATTGAATTATATCCTCCGGACGCAGATCCTAATACAGAAGAACCAGAAAAGGTTATTCAGTTTAAAGTAAACATACCAGAAACTACAGTGGAAATAAAAAAATACCCACCGCTAGAAGAGTTAGTTGGACAATGGAATGGCTCAATGATAATTGATGAGATAGTAATACCAGAGCAAGAAGTGGTGCCTGAATCAAGTGAAGAAGGAGAGGAAAGTTGTGACATAAGTCCAGCGATTTATGAAATGCTAGAAGAACTTAAAGGAAAAAATATTCCTTCTATTTTTAATATTACTGCTACTGATGAAAATAATGGAACGCTTACTTTATCCACTGGTGAAGACGTATCTGATCCAATTCCATTTAAATATAAAGAAGGAAGAATTAGTGTAGAAATGGAAGAAGAAGGATTGAAGTATAAACTAGATATTTTAGCGGAATATACTAATACTGGAATTAAGTTGGATGGTTATGCTACTTATTCAAGTATTGAAGCAGGAAATGAATTTTATATTAAAATACTATTTCTATTCGAAAGATAAATAGATTAAAGAAGAGATTCGATTGTATAAAACTGTACTATTATTATTCTTTTATTACGTGAATATAAAAAAATCATATTTTTAAATTTTAAAACTACCTCAAGCACAGAAACGTGTCTTGAGGTGGTTTTAAACTATAGTAATAAGATAATGTGGTTTATGTTTGCTATGTCTAATTTAAGAAGCTATTTCTACAAGAATGTGAGAAGTGATATTTAGTAGGTATTAATTCATTTATCGAAATGAATTAATATTTATTTTTATGAGCTAATACGATAAATTTGAATATATTAAAATTTAATATGTTAAAATTTATTGTATTAAAATTTGAATATGTTATAATATTTATAAAATCCTAATATGTATAATGCTTCTAAGTTTAATTTCATCTAATAGGAAATTGAAAGGATGTGTTTAACACATGAGCAATAATATTCCTCCATCCATGCAACCAGAAGGTTCTTTCCCATGGATGTTACAGCAAGTTCCTAAACCTCTCGGACCACGCCCCATTACTGCCAAAGAAAATCAGCGACGTGTATATTCGGGAGAAATACCAATGTGGATGCCTATTTGGCTTAGTGATAATCAATACTGTTGGCCTGATGTTGTCCTCGAACATCCACGATTCGAGAAAGATGGTAAAGATTGGTGGGGAACCGAATGGGTATGGGTTGATGTAGCAGGTGGTATGATGGTAAAACCTGGATTCGTAACTGTTCATGATATTACAAAGTGGAGAGAAGAAATGCCAATTCCCAATTTGAGTACGGTAGATTTTGAGGGTGATTCTAAGTTGCAGGTTGCACGCTATGATAATGATAGGATGCACGTTTTTCATCTTCCTGAGGGGTTGTTTGAACGTTTACATGAGGCTATGCCTTTTGATGAAGCACTCATGGCTTTTTATGAAGATCCAGAAGCTGTTCAGGATTTTATGACTGCTATGGCTGATTTTAAAATTGAGTTACTTAAAAAAGTATTTCATTATTATGCTCCGATTGATTACGTAATCTACGGTGATGATTGGGGAACACAACGGGCTGGATTTTTCTCTAACGAAATGTTCAGAAATGCTATTATGCCCCAGACAAAAAGAATTTGGGATTTTATCCATAGTCAAGGTAAATTTATCGAACTTCATTCGTGTGGATTAACTCAACAGTATATTGAGGAGATCATTGAAATGGGTTGTGATGCATGGACACCTCAGGATATCAATGATTTCGATATGCTTACTTCGAAATACGGTCATCAGATCACAATTACTGTACCTATTACTGGGATTGATACGGTAGAATCTGAGGATAAAGCACGAAAATTAGTTCGTGAATTTGTTGATAAGTATGCACCAAGAGGCCGTGTTATTGCAGGATTCATAATGAATCCTGATCCTGATATTGCAGCTGCGGCAGAAGATGAATTATACAATTATTCTTCTGCATTTTATGCAAAGAAACGTAAAGAGATGCCAGCAAGTGTGTAAAATATGAGAAAAAGCCACAATAATGTGGCTTTTTCTCACTGTTGAAAAAATTTGATTCATCTATTTCATATTGTTTTTGAGTCTATCAAAAAAATGTTCGCCATATATATTCATTTCATCAATAACTATATCATTGATGCCAGGTGTTAAAGGCTGGCCGTTAGGAATCTCAGGAATAAAGCATCCTGCTGGAACATATTCATTACAGGCTCTTCTTACTTCAGTACGAACTTCAAGTTCATTCCAGTCCTTTTTATCAAAAACAACCCCATCTATACCACCTTGAAGTGCCATTGAACATTTGAGTCTTTTCTGAACGTCGCCAATATTATTTTGAGGTATTATTCCTTGCCATACATCGATGCCAATCTCAGCCATATCTTCAACTATAGGGGCGCATACACAGTCAGCATGATGTTGAATCATAACTCCTCTTGATTTCATATATTCATAAATTTTTGCCCAACGAGGTTTGAGTAGTTTTCTCCATGTAGTAGGATTCATGAAGAGATTTTTTTTGTTTCCCCAGTCATCATGAATATGAATCATATCTGGGTGAGTATGGTCGATGAGTTCTTTTAAATACGCCAATTTAAAATCACATAATACATCTAGCAATTCTCCCATCGCTTCTGGTTCTGTAACATAGTTAATGAGTGCATCTTCAAAACCCATGAGCATATGTGTTAATTCAAATAAACCCGTAAAACAGCAACCTAAGAGAATATAGTTTTTGCGGTCAAACTCTTTAGCATCTATTTCTGCTTGAGTCCAGTCAATATCAAATTTTGACGGCCATGGAACATCTATGTATTTATCCCAATGTCGGATGTCTTTAATTACTTTTGTTTCATCAGTGATATAAGGGTTTCCTGCGGCATGTCCTTCAATCCATTTCCAAGATATTCCCCATCTATCTTTTGTGGTTTTACCTGGAGCAAATGTCATGTAATTCATCATTAGAGGGTCAAAGAACATTCCTTTTGAGAATTCTCCTATGTGACAAAGATAATCTGGATTATCACCTTTAAGCAATCTTAAATAGTTGTCCCGTGGAGAAAGTCTACCTGTTAAATCGAACATAATAATATAACCTCCTTAATATTTAATTCTATATTCTAGAATATTACGTTGTGCAAAATTGTATTCATTAATTTAAATACAATTTTTAGAAAATTTAAAATTAGATTCGTAATAATTATAATGCATGTAGGGATATTATTCAAATATAAATATTTATAATATTATAATTGCGATATATGTTACAATAAAGTATGTGAATATAATTGATTAACAAATAAGTTGTTATTTTTATGATGAATATTTTTATTATCAGTTATATAGATAAAGATAATAGATTGAACGAGGAGGAATAAGATTTACAAAATAATATAGAGGTGAAAAAAGTCATAGTTTACCAATGTGAAGGATAGACATAGTAATGTCACGAAACACGTTAGATTGGGGGTGGAACTGTAGTAATCGTGTTTAATGAAATACCACGAAAATTGCATAATGAACATTTGTTGTTTATATACTTGATGTAACAAATCAAGATAATGGTGATATAAAAGATATATTTTAATGAGGTTTTGTAAAGTTTGATAGTTATATCGGTATGTTAGAAGAAAAAAAGAGAAATTTTAAGAATGTTTGTCAAATATATAAGTAACATTAAAAAATCGATTAACTCAGATAATTATGTCATGCATTTTATTTAATAATTCATAGAAACTAGAGGGGGATTAATAATGTCGAATGATAATTTTAATATTGAAGCTTATTTTGAAAGAATAAAATATAACGGAAAATCGGATGTTTCTTATGAAACATTAAAAGCATTGCACATAGCTCATACATTAAATGTACCTTTTGAAAATTTGGATGTATATTTAGGAAAGCCAATTTTATTAGATCGGGATTCTTTGTATAAGAAGATTGTAGAAAATAAAAGAGGTGGTTATTGTTTTGAAATGAATGGTTTATTTTCTTTTATACTTAAAGAACTTGGGTTTAAAGTAACAGATTTATTAGCAAGAGGGATAATGGATGAGGGTAAAACTTTCACTGCAAAAGTACATCAGGTACTAATGGTAGAAGTTGATGATAAAAGATGGTTGGTAGATGTAGGGTTTGGAATGGATGGAATAACTGCACCTGTTTTATTGGAGAAGGGAATGGATCAAAATCAATTCTCTCATACATATCGACTGCTTGAAGATTCTCAATACGGTTATATATTACAAAATAAGACAGGAGAAGAATATAATTATATGTATGCCTTTACTCTAGATAAATGTTATCCTATGGACTATCTCATGTCGAATCATTTTACTGCAACTTTTCCTGAATCATTTTTTATTAAAATGAAAATGTGTACAATGCCTACAAAAGAGGGGCGAATTACTTTAACCGATGAGCATTTTAAAGTTATCGCAAATGGCAAAGTTTCTGAGAAAAAACTTTTAAGTAATGCGGAATATAATGTATTACTTAAAGAGTATTTTAAACTTGATTTAGATTTAATAAAATAGTGTATAACCATTTAAATGTCAGCTTTGATGAATGTTGACATTTAAATGGATTTTTTGGAAGAATCTTTAGATATAATTTTCTACTTTAGAAATAAACATTCTTGTTCTATAAAATTAGTAAAAAATATAAAATGAAAGATTTAGTATTAAGTTAACATTATAATATTTGTCATCTAAGTATTTTAGTATTTGTTTTTAAAATGTATTGTAATGAATTTTAGAAAAATCCATATTATTTTTTGTATATTCTTCCTTATCTTCATCATTGTAGCCTATTGATATTATACATTCTACATGATAATTTTCTGGGATATTTAAAGCTTTTCTAAGAAAATCCTCAGTGCTTTCAGAATCAGATTTCATTCTGTTTCTAACTTGAATCCAACAAGTTCCTAATCCCAAAATAAAAGCTGATAACTGAATAGTATATGCTGCGATAGTAGTATCTTCTATCCAAACATCTGATTTGTCTTTATCTGAAATAATAACAATTGCTGCCGGTGCATCTTTTGCAAATGATGACCCATGTTGCTTTGATTGTGAGAGTTTTAATAGAATGTTCTTATCAGTTATGAGGATAAATTCCCAAGGTTTTCTATTTCTTGATGTAGGAGATATTAATGCATTTTCAAGAATTAAGTCTAATTTATTTTTTTCAACAGGTTTGTCTTTATACTTACGAATACTTCTTCTTTTTTTAAATTCATTAATCAACTGAATTCCTTCTTTCTAATCTTTTTTTAAGATATGAGAAAATAAAAATATTAGATTATTAGTATTTTCTTTAATATCATTATATATTATCATGAATTATTTATTAAATATTTAATACTATATTTTCTGATTTTATTTCTCAGGCAATAGGCAAAATTTGATATAATTTTATGTATTATCTGTTTTTTTATCTTTGTGTTTTTAAAGCATATTATAATGCGATATATTCTGATTTATGACAGTATTAAGGAACAACATTAACTTCTAAAGCCTTTGTAACTAAGTAATTTACTTAAGTTAAAGTACTTAATTAACTTCTGAATTTGCTTACTTTATTCATTTATGATAGGATAATTATGGATATTTTGTACTATTTTATTAATTAGTGTTTTTATTTTAAGTATAATTAGGGAGGTAATAATGAAATATATTTTAATTACATTTGGAATAGTGGTATTGATTACTGCTATTACTTTGGTATCTATCTACATTAATAATCGTAAATTAAAACAATTTCTAAGAGTTAATTTCGGTAAAATACCTAAATACAAATATGATGAATATGATATGGAGAGAATATCTGCATATTGGGAGCTTATAAAAAATAATGATAATTATCACTTTGCAGTGGATGATATTACATGGAATGATCTCGAAATGGACAAGATATTTAAACGGATTAATAGTACCTGTTCTAGTGTAGGGGAAGAGTATCTTTACAGTGCATTGCATGATCAAGCTTACAATAGAGAAAAACTTATGGAACTAGAGAGAGTTGTGAAGTTTTTCAATGAACACGATGATTTACGTTTGCTAACTCAGTATTATCTTTCCAAGTTGGGCAAAGTTGTTTCAAATGGGATTATAGAATTCTTTTATAATCCTATTGAGAAGAAGTTGAAATACCATATGTTATATCCGTTCTTGAGTGTAGCGGCATTATTATCAGTTCTGTTACTAATTATTAACCCTTATATTGGTATTTATGTATTTGTCTCTATAATGATTGTTAACACTATTATATATTTGAACACAAGAAATCTAATTGAAACAGAATTAATTTCTGTAAGTTATATTTCATCTCTTATAGCATGTACAAAAAAGATTTCAAAAATAAATTCTAGTGAACTTATTGATTATACAAATAAACTTTCTAAACTATATGGTTCTTTGAAAAAGATTAGGAATTCTACTAGTATCGTACTTAGTAAACCAAAGACGGAATTTGATTTTATATTTGAATATCTAAAGATATTTTTCATGCTTGATCTGGTTATGTATAACCGAGTTATTTCAATTATTTCTAAACATAAAGAAGAATGTGTGCAAATTTATAAGACAATAGGTCTTTTGGATATGGCTATTTCTGTCGCTTCATATAGGAGAAGTGTTGATGCTTATACTATTCCAGAATTTGTTGATTGCCATGAAATAATGATTGACGATATTGTTCATCCGTTGATATTTGAACCAGTTTCAAATACCATCCTACTTAAGAGAAGTTGCCTTATTACTGGATCTAATGCTTCAGGTAAATCTACTTTTGTTAAGGCTATTGCTATAAATGCTATTTTTGCTCAAACTATACATACTTGTCTTGCCAATAGATTTTCTATGAAGCCATATTTTGTTGTTACATCCATGGCAGTTAGAGATAATATAGAAGCTGGAGAAAGTTATTATATAGCAGAAATAAAATCTCTCAAGAGGGTATTAGATTTGGTGAATGACAATGTGCGCTGTTTTTGCTTTATTGATGAGATACTCAAAGGTACAAACACAATTGAACGTATTGCTGCTTCTGCTACTATACTTAAGCATTTAAGCAAAGAAAACTGCGTGGCAATGGTGGCAACACATGATATAGAACTTACGGAAATAACAATGTCCTCCTTTGATAACTATCATTTTCAAGAGTATATAAATGATAAGGGTATTGACTTTGATTATAAAATTTATGAAGGATGGGCAACAACACGAAATGCTATACAGCTTTTAAAATATATGGATTATAAAGAATCTATAACAGCAGGTGCGGATAAACTTGCCCAGGATTTTGAAGAGAACAGAGTTTGGAATAAATTGTAATACATGATAATATCTAAAAATTAATTCGATAATCATTTTAATAAATGATGAAAGATTATTTGACTATATTCAAAATGATAATTGAATTAATTTTATATCATGTATCGAAATAAAGTGATGATTGCTATGGACAAACATTTCAAATATGAAATATACATGCTGTATTTATTATAATACTTTTAAATATTACAATGAAACCTTTGATAGTAACCTATGTTTATGAATTTTTATTTTTATGTGTAACATAATAATAATGTTGTATATGTTAGTGAACAATCATAAGGAGACAATTTATGAAGAGAGAATATAAAGGTTTAGGTCCATGGCAGCTTACAATGATGGCATTAGGTACTGTTGTTGGAGGCTCGTTTTTTTTAGGATCATCAGTAGCAATTAATGCAGCAGGACCTTCTATTTTAATATCGTATATACTAGGAGGTGTATTAGTTTATTTTATATTATTTGCTTTGTCTGAAATGACTATTGCAAATCCTGATTGTGGTTCTTTTCGTACTTTTGCATCTCAGACATTTGGTACTGGAGTAGGATTTGTTGTAGGATGGGTATATTGGACTGGTATGGTTTTAGCAATGTCTAGTGAAGCTACAGCAGTTTCCATATTAGTGAGAGAATGGTTTCCAGGCATATCTATTTCTACGTTAGGTAGTTTGGTTATTATTGGAGTAACGTTACTCAATTTGTTGGGTGCAGATAAATTAAGCAAGTTAGAGAGTGGTCTTGCTGCAGTGAAGCTAATGGCAATCGTTGCATTTATTGTTATTGGATTATTACTAATTGTAGGTGCTATTTCTGGTGTGTCAGCAGTAGGTGTAGGAGTACTGACAAGTGAACCATTGATGCCAGGAGGTATAACCAGTGTAGCAGGAAGTATGTTGATAGTTATGTTTACTTATGCGGGATTTGAAATCATTGGATTAGCTGCTTCTGAAGCTGATAATCCAAAAGATACAGTACCTAAAGCGATTAAGTATACTGTCTTATGCCTTGTAGGATTTTATACATTGTCAATTGTTGTTCTTTTGCCATTGATTCCAACAGCCAATTTAAGTGAAAATGTAAGCCCCATGGTAGCTGCTCTTAACAGGTGGAATATGGGATGGGCAGGTACAGTAATCAATATTGTGCTTATTTCGGCAATTATATCTACTATGCTTGCAGCAATGTTTGGTTTGGGTAGAATGATGAAATCTCTTGCTGATGAAAAGCTTGCTCCAAAATGGCTTAAGGACAAGAAGGATGTACCTTATCGAGGAATTATTTTTTCTGGTTTTTCTATGTTATTAGGACTGGGCATTGGGCTTTTGCTTCCAAAAGTATATCTTTTTTTAATTAGCTCTGGAGGATTTGCTTTGCTATTCACTTATGCAGTGATAATTTATACCCATCTTAAATTCCGTAAAAAAAATGGATGTCCTCCAGAAGGAAAGTGCCAGATGCCTGGATATCCGTACAGCTCTTGGATAGTTTTATTGAGTATAATTATTATAATTTTGAGTATGCCATTTATTGAAGGGCAGGCATCAGGGCTTGTTGCAGGTATCACTATGACAATTTTTTATTCATTTATATATTTAGTGATGCATTATACTGGAATTACCAAAAGGGGTAAAACGGTAAATAGAATTCTAAGGAAATATCAATTGAAGTACTCAACTGAATTATCAGAAGATTTAAATATAAAAATAAATAAGAGTATAAAAAAGAAATAGATATACACATTTTGAGATATTTAAAGTACCACATGAAGTAAAAAACCCAAAATTTCAAGAAAATCAGCATAGTTAATGAGATGCATTAACTATGCTGATATAATACTGGATGAATAATCAATGTTCGACTTACTTAGCTTATATATTCTTCCCAACTCACAATATCATTTATACTCATTCTTTTCTTTTCAGGTAT
>JBMNCR010000043.1:0-26267 GCA_049366695.1 Eubacteriaceae bacterium | reverse complement strand
ATGATAAAGCTTTGAATTCTCAAGAAGTTTTAGATGATTATACATTTTATGCATTATACTCGTAAACCGACTAGAGTAAAAAATAACAGTAAATTTTCAAATGGCACCTGAGGGTGTTTTTTTTATTACTTAATTAGAGAGGAGAAAAATTAAATGGAACACATGGGAACATATTTTAAAACTGCTGTTGCCGTTATAGGCACAGTCATTACTTATTTATTTGGAGGGTGGTCATCTTTGTTAGGGATTTTGCTTACGTTTGTGGTAATTGATTGTATTACTGGATGGATGGCTGCTAGAATTGACGGGAAACTTTCATCATCTGTTGGATTTAAAGGTATTGCTAAAAAAATAATGATTTTTGCATTTGTGGCTATAGCACATTTAATTGATGTAGCACTTGGAACAGAAATCTTTATGATAGCTGCGATTTACTTTTATTTAGCTAACGAACTTTTAAGCATTATAGAGAATGCTGGGCGCATGGGTGCAGATTTTCCACCAGCGATTAAAAATGCTATTGAAATATTAAGTGAAAAAGGAGATATGAAATAATGGCAAAAACAAAATTAAGTTTATTCGGAAGTAGAGGATTACAAGTAAAAAAAGACCAAAAAGCTTTAAATCTAGCAGGAGCAAAACTTAAAGTTGATGGCAAATTTGGACCAAAGACACAAGCTGCAGCTTTAGAATTTCAAAAAGAACATGGACTCTATAAAGACGGAGTAATAGGACCAATTACCAGGTATGAGCTAATGTTTTATAAATACCCTCATTTTAAGAAAGAGGAATTTAAATGTAATTGTGGTGGTAAATATTGCAATGGTTATCCTGTAAAAGTAAGTGAAGGGTTACTAATACTCTTAGAAAAAATAAGGAAAGAATGTGGAAATAAATCCGTGCATTTAAACCGAGGTATAAGCTGTAAAAAATACAATGCCACTATAAAAGGAGCTGCAAAAGATTCTCAGCATCTATATGGTACAGCAGCGGACATATATATTTCTGGTATAAGCGTTAAAAATTTAGGGAATGTTTGTAAGAAATTAAATCCAAAAGGCGGAGTTGGTTCCAACTATGATGCACATGTTCATGTAGATGTAAGAGGAGTAAAAGCTAGATGGTAAGGTGAATGAAAATATTTACAATAGGAGGAATTAGAATTACTTTTTTTAATTTAAAAAAAGGATTATGAAAATTTATGTAGAATATAACAAAATATAGGATAAGAAAACTCTTTTCTTATTAATTTTATAAAGGAGTTGAAGTTTAATGAAAAAGAAGTGTTTAGTAATAATGGCGGTAATGTGTATAATTACAATAGTGGTTATTTCGCCTGTACATGCTGCTGGATCAATAATTGCTAGTAAAACATTTCAAAGCGAAGGAGATACTGTAAAAATTGTAAAGTCTGAAAAGGAACAAAATGTAATTCAATATGATTATTATATTAATGGAAAACTAGAAGATAAAGTTGAAGTACATGAAGATAAAAATTATGCTATTTCTAATGGCAAGATATTTAAATACGAAATAATAAAAGAACCTGAACAAATATATCAAAGCGAATTGTCAAGTATTTCTACTAAATATACTTTATCATGGACAAAGATTAGGAGAAGAACTATAAATAATGTAGTATGGTATCGTAAAGCTAATGCAGTAGGAAGAACGGTGTTATCGTCTATAATAGCAGGTGCTTATCATTGGAGTGCGTATCTTGCAACAGCATGGAATGTTTCTGGTGATATACTAGATAAAGATCCATATGCGATAGCTGATAGGATACATCAAGATACATATGCTCAGTATTATGGCAGTTACCGTATGGTTAAAGAACTTTTGCAAACTAAAAGAAGTGGTGGGAGTTATAGCACTATAAAAACGTATACTAGTTACCATTATTAAAAAATTATTAATAGGCTATTTTTAATATTAGAATTAAAATACATAAGTTATAAATTATACTACGTTTTAGTAGAGGAAGCTAAAACGTAGTATTTTCTACTATATATCTAATTAATCTTTTAAAAATAAAATACTAGTATACAACTAATAGACATAAAAAGTGTTGAGTGAATGCAAAACTTTTAGGGTGTATTATAATATCAATGTCTAACTAAATATATTTAGTCTAAAAAAACAAAAAAATAAATTAATAAGTAGAATATGCAATATTATCGGTAATATAATAAAATAATAGGGAGTGATTATTGTGCAAAAATGTAAATATTGCGGAACAAAAATTACTTGGCTAGATGTTGTGAAAAGACCAAAATATTTAACCGCATTTCCACCAAAAGTAAAATGCACTAATTGTAGTAATAATAATTATGTTACGAAATTTTCAACTTTTCTCATATATTTTGTAATGTTTTTACCAAATGAAATTGTGTTTAGTCATATTGAAAAACCTGTTTTTGTTAAAATTGTGATTTCTTTGATATGGATAGTATTTTGTTATTTTATTATTGCTCCTTTATTATTTAGATACCAAAGCAAATAAAAAGCTGTTTAATTGGAATTACATATATACCTATATTGAATAATATTTAAGGATACTTATTTTATGTTTAACTGGCGTCAAGTATCCCAATGACGAGTAAATATTATGGTTAGTTAACATGGTTATATGTGTATTTATACAAATCTAATCTGCGTGTTATAGTTATACTCTGAACGAATTAATCCTGAGTTTATATTTTTAAATACTTATTCTTCAAGACATTTAAGTAGCAATAAAAATTCTATGTTGATAAATTTAGTAAAGTTTAACATCATAAATTGATATAAATACTTACTTACTTTCATTATTATTTAATTATTATAAAAAAATCAATATAATTTGCGTAAACGGTATGAATTCTTGTCAAAAATACATATTTTCATTTTGTAAAATATGTAGAATAGTAATACTAATATTTTATGTTGTCATTCTGTAACTGGAGATAAATCACTAGGGTGGCTAAACAAAACTACCCATTTACCAACAAAATCTGATAAACAAATGGGTCCCATAGTGGTATTGGCAGTAAAGTTTGGTGCTTTAGCCCCAATTTGAGGCAAACAAGTTCTAGGTATATCTTTTTCCAATTTTATTAATTCACCTTCTTATAAATAGTTTAATATATATTATTCAAAGAGGAATTTAGATGTGACTAAGGGAAATTGTTTATTATGAAGGATTATACCAAATGAATTGAAATGTTAAGTTAAAAATAAGAATGTATGTAATTGTTATTGAGGTTGTTAATGATGTTTATATTGTATTAATAATTTTTCATTAGAATATTTTAATAATACCAATAGAATAATAGATTGAAACGATAATAAGTTTATTAGGTAAAACTAATAAAGGGAATGTTATGTGAAGATAGGAATATATATATAACAATACGAAAAACTGCGAGTTTAACGTATGAGAAGGCTTTAGTTATGGAAAATTCGATTAATAATATTAAAGAAAGGGGTTATATATATTGGGAAGTACAATTAATTTTAACGACTATAAGTTTACTCTAGTAGAATGTTTTTGGTTGTATAAAATGCATAATATTTGTA
The DNA here is from genome assembly GCA_049366695.1 of Eubacteriaceae bacterium. Classification (GTDB taxonomy): domain Bacteria; phylum Bacillota; class Clostridia; order Eubacteriales; family Alkalibacteraceae; genus JBMNCR01. The sequence continues at coordinate 22,706 of JBMNCR010000043.1, read as the reverse complement.
CTATATGTTCCGATGGTAAAATTAGTAATTTTAAGAAAGAAAAAAGAGTTATTCACCAATAACATAATAAAAACTTATTTAATTATTACATATATAAGAATAGGTATAAGTATTCCGAACCATGAAGAGGGATTTTTAAAGCAAAAAAAATTGAAGTTAAATCAAAGGAAGTAAATATGTGTACAATTTGTGGTATCAGTTATCATAATTATTAAGGTAATGGTGCATATCCGAAACCGGGTACGGGTATGCACCATTACTTTAAGTTAAGAGATATAATAAGCTCGAGGTAATTTGATCAAATGGTCAATTATTCTATTTGCGGGAGTATTAATAAAAATGATATACATAATTAGGATCTACTAGATGAATAGATTGTTTGGAGGACCACCAAAAATTAAGAAAAAAGAGCTCAAAAAATAATGAATTTGGGTTTATATTGTGGAAGTGATGAAGGGTATATAATCTATATAAATGATTACTAATAGAACTCAATCCTAATATTTTAACAGATAAAAATAAAATTAAACAGCATTTGTTTTACAATAACATGGTATAATATGTATATATATAGTGAAAATGTAAGTTCATTAAGGAGGTGATTAGACATAGCAAGTTATATGTAAATATTTATAAATTTTTTATTTAAAGTGAAATAGTATTAAATGAGTTTTATATTACGTGCAATATAAAAAGAATAAATAATATGGAGGTTAATAAAAATGTCTGCTATTGCGCCATTAATAACAATGATTCCATTTTTTGCAATTATCGGTTTGAGTATATATACTTTGTACTTACTTATTAAAGCATTAAAGATATATATTAAAAAGAATTCATGATTTTTTATGTTAGATATTATTCAATAACTATGTAAATTAATATTTAAATATCGTATTAAGCTGCAATGAACTTCAAGGTTTCTTTGTATTTCAGATATAATTAACAGGAATTAATATAATGAGAATTAAGTAATATTAGTAGGAGGATTAACTAAATTCTACTCAAGCAAGATTACCATCATTTAAACATAAAAACATGAGGTTACCCAAAACTATTATAATCGTAAAATGACAAAGGAAAGTTGATAGGTTGTAGTAAATTAGATAAAAAAATAAATACATATAGTATGATATAATACGGAGTATCAATATAGAAATGAAGATGAATTAAAAAATTATACTAATAACGCATTTCCATCAGAAATACATAATAACGCGATTCTTACACTCATTAATGTACCTACAAGATACTTCTCTGCAAAACATTTATTGTTTAGTTGGTTAAATCTTGCTAAACTTTTGGCTGCCAGAATAAAACCTATGGAACTTAGTTGACCATTTAGCCATAAATTGAGAATAATAATTCTTTCAAGTATAATAATTAAATATCCACTTTTAATTATTGAATTATCTAAATCATCAATGCTATTTTAAAAAATATTTAATGGCTCTAACTCAGTTATTGCCTTATTAAAATTTATTACTTTATAGGTTTGGTTCTTTATATAAAAAGGAAGTTTTGTTTTTTCTTCAAAATAAAGCTTAAATAGTAGTAAGTTAACTTAAAATCATAGAATGGATGTATAAGTTCAGCTAATAAATAAATTTTAATTTGGTAATTGCTTTGTTTTTCTATATATGAAGAGGATGTACTTATTAAGGTGTTAACAATAATATCATTTTCATTATTTCAATAAAATAAAAATTTAAATTTTCTTATTATGAGTAGTTAATAGTGCTGTTCTTCAATTATAATAAGCTGTTCCATCTTACTCAATTGATGTCCCATTATTAATTCGAACATACCATTCTCCAGCACCAATACCACAACGTAATTTAACTGGGTATAAAATCATTTTTAAAAGACTAAAATATAAAAATGCAGAAGATGTAGAGTTAAATAATCCTTAAACTTCAACTCATGCACTAAAGATGACATCAAACTTAAGGGAAGGACGGAAAATATTATTAAGAGTATTTACGCATGACCTTATATATTGTTGTACTTGATTTCTTTCGCTCTTTTGTAACTTTTTTGAATTAATAATATCAACTATTATAGCAGTATACTGCATTTAATCACCTTCTAGGTCATACAATACCAGCACTTATAATAATGCAACTAAAAATAGTGTAATTATCTAAAAGCAACTATAATTAGTTGCTATCTGACTGTTGATAAAGCCAAAATTTCTGAGTCATTCCCTTTACTACCGTGCTCACGTATGAGAGAAATTCACTGCACTCCTTTATTTCAAGTACGTCTAAGATTTCTGATGAAGTTTAATTACGCAAAAAAAGGTACCTTAAAAGCTATTTAAAAGTACCTTTTGTGCGTATCAATTATGAAATATAATTGATCATTATGTATCTATACTAAATTTGATTACTTATATTAGAACATTTCTTTACTCATTTTATCTATCTCTTTGCTTACTTCATCGTATACTCCTGGGAATAAACTATCAGGACCTCCCATAGTTAAGCAGGGTATAAAGTACTTTGTACCGTTGGTTTTACAAGTTTCCTCCACGTGTTTGGCACAGTTTTCAGGTGTCCAATCTGGAAAATCTATTTCACCAGAGTTGAGGCCTCCCATAAAAGTTATTTTTTCGCCATATTCTTTAATAAGCTCAGGTATTTTATTGGTGTCCATAACACCCTGCCATATATCTATTCCCATTTCGATCATATATGGAACGAGGTTTGCTGCATAAGAATCACTATGGTGAACAATCAATTCAACGCCATTTGACTTATAGTAACCATATATTTTCTTATATGCTGGTAAAAAGAATTCTTCAAACATTTCTGGAGCTAAAAAGGAGGAAATTTGACTACCCCAATCATCATGGTGAAACAGTGCATCGGGATGTATTTTGTCAATCAATATTTTGGCAAATTCTAATTCAAAATCTGTAATGTAATCAATAAGTTCATGCATTGCTTCAGGTTCTTCATACAAGGCCATTAGAGCATCTTCTATACTCATTAGATGATGCGTCATTTCAAATACGCCTGGTGCAACCATTGCAGTTACAAACTCTTCGTTCCGATCAACAGCGTTGGCATGAGCAATAGCTGGAGCCCATACTTCTTCATTTGTTGGGATAGAAGGTTTTTTTACATAATTTCTCCATTGGGTAATGTCCTTTAATACCTTATGTTCTTCATCATGCATAGGGAATGGACCCATTTGTCCTTCCGGCCAATTCCATGTTATTCCCCAACCATCTTTTCCCATTCCACCTGGTGCAGGAAAACCTGCCATTGTTACACTTGCTTCCATAATAAGATTTAAAAACTCATATTGATTTACAAATCTATCTGGATTACCGCTTTGAATAGTTTCTATCAAATTTTGTCTTTTAGTCAACATATACAACTACCTCCTTTTAATCAGAATATTGTACTTCTTAGGCTGAAACTACTTCTTTAGCTTTAACAGCCGCGCTACCTGCATCAGGAGCAAAAGCATCTGCACCGATTTCATTTGCATATTCTTGTGTTACTGGCGCTCCACCTACTATTACTTTAAATCCTGTTAGTCCACTTGATTTAATAGACTGAACTGCTTCTTTTAGTGCAGGCATTGTAGTTGTAAGTAGTCCTGAACATGCTACTAATGTTACATTGTCATTTTCTTTTATTGCATCTACAAATTTTTGTGCTGGTACGTCTACTCCTAGATCTACCATATCAAATCCTGCACTTTCTATCATCATTGATACTAAGTTTTTTCCTATATCATGTAAATCTCCTGCTACTGTTCCGATTATACATGTTCCTAATGAGTTTGCACTATCTCCTGCTAAATGTGGTTTTAATACTTCTACACCTTTTGCCATTGCTTTTGCTGCTATTAGCATTTCTGGTACGAATATTTCTCCTGTTGAGAATTTGTCTCCTACAACTCCCATTCCTTCTACCATTGCTTGAAGGATATCACTTGGTGCACTTCCTCCATCTAATGCTTCTTGTACCAATCCTGGTACTAGTTTTGTTTTACCTGCTTCTACTTTTGCTTTTACTTCTGCAATCTTTGACATTTTTATTTCCTCCTTTTATATATTGATTTTTTATAGTAATAATTAATTAAAGTAGTCGTTTTATTTTCATGTTTTAATTCCGAGATGTTGTCTACATATAGTATTTTAAATACTATATGTAGACTTACTATTTCGTTTGTTTTATAATCTACTATTTATTGTAAAGAATTCGTGATTGTTTATAAAGCTCTTCACGGTAAGTATTTGTTAATATATTGTCCATTGCTGCGTACAGGCTGAAAAAGGAAGATTTGCCAGGTACGCAAACTTGTTCTGCGAATTTTTTTGCATAAGCTCGTTGTTCATCTTCACTAGTGGTAGCTGGATCAAATATTTCAGGTATGAGTCCAAGACATATTTTATCACCATAATTATTAAAAAGATTGAGAGTATCATTCATATTTTGTGGACTCCATGAATCCCATCCTGCATCTATGAAACATTGTATTCGTGATTCGATGTGTCCACAGCTATGTAGGTCAGCGTAAAGCCCTTTGGAATGAATATGATCGGTAAGTTTTTTCATGTATGGAACTATCATTTCCTGCGCTGTAGCTTCTGAGAAGAATGGAGAACGTTGTGAACCCCAATCATCATGAACGGTGATTCCATCAATATTCTCATAATATTCAACAAATTTATCAACGATTCTGCAACCTAAGTCAGTAGTTGCTTCAAAAAGCGCTTTTACTGCATCTTTTTGGTCATCATCAACTAGGGCTTCAGCTGCTCCTTCAAATCCCATGAATGATATGAGACGCTCAAACCACCAACCGTTGATTTGCCATGCATTGTTAAAAGTATTTGCGCTTAAAAATTTGCCATTATTTGCTTTTGCACTACCTTCCCAATCCCAGCTATCAATGTCAGGAAATTTTAATACTTTCTCCCAGTCATTTGCATCTTTAAGTATATGGTTGCCTGGTCTTACCATAGAACCATTTGCTGAAGGGACATATTCCCACGGAATACCAAACATATCAATACCGTCTTGAGGTGGCATCATATTTGCCTCAATAACAAATGCTCTAGCTATATTATCAGGTATAACACTTGGGCAGAAAAGGGATGCTTCATTTCCTAAACACTCCCAGACAGGGCTTTTTAGTAATGTGCGAAGGTAATTTTCACGCATACTAACAGGCAAATCATATACTGGTTCCATGTTTCCAAACATATTTGGGATTTCTCGAACTACTTTTAATTCATCTTGTACAAAAGGTATTTTGTTCATTCTTTTCACTCCTAAATTTTTATTTTATTGCTCAAAACCTTTGCTTATGACACATACGTTATTATTTGTAGCATACATCCGCATCGATCTGAGAAATATAACATGCAAATGATTATTTTATGTATAGAGCAAATGCTGTACGTGTATAGTAATTGTATTATAGACTAGATTTAAAATATTGTCAACATAAATGCATTTACAATATCATACACAAAACGACATGTAAATATAAAATAGTATAAAAAAATTTATTGATAAAACGATGAAAACTAAGTATAGTTCGTTAGTATGAGAGAAAAAACAGTTAAAAATATCTTTTTAATAGTACAAATCTGATTGTTAACATCCTCAAATTCTAGATAATTGGGTGCCATGTCTTGATATATTGCAGGAATTACTCGATGGTAATTATGTTGCATACTTTGAAAATAAAAATTTGACAAAAATCAAGGAGAAATTTAGTAGAAAAGTGACTATTATCGGAGGAATGTCCAATAATTTACTTAGAAAAGGGACAAAATTAGAATGCATTGATATGGGAAACTGTGTCTTGATAAATATGCACCCGGTTATGGTTTTGAAAACTCAATGTTGATGCTATCAAAAGAAGATGCAAAGTTCGAAAATATTGCGGCAGTTTGTGAATATGTCCATGTTAATGAAAAATATTAGGAGATAAATATGAAAGATTATAATATTGCTGATATAAATGAGTATGTAAAAGAAAAATATCCTGATCTCCTAACTGAAATGGTTGATGGAATTTCATTAGCAATTATTTTCAGTTGATGTTACGATAATAATTTGAAATTATTCAAGTAGTAATCTATACAAATAGTTGGAAAAACAATTGAATACAAATAAGAGTATCGAAGTTTTAATATAATAATAAAAGAAATAGGCAGATATCACAATAATGATAGGTATTTATGAATATAAGACTAATAAAAATAATTCTTCAATTTATCTATCATAGACAAGAATGCATTACTTATAACAGACTTTACTTCTTTTTAAAGGACGGTGAATTTTTTATTCTAATAATTAGAAAAAATAAGACACCGTTCTTGAATAAACATAATCTTCACTTTATTGATACTTCAGTAGATAATATGTTGATTGTTAAAATATATTAGATATTTACTTTTTTTTATAGATTTTTTATATTAGGAAATCTAAATATTTTTGAAATTTGGTCTAAATTTATAAGCCAATTGAGTTATAACCAATGAGACAATGGCTAAAAAAATAAAGATTATAAATATTAAATTGTAGCTTCCAAATTTGTCATAGACAGTTCCAATTATTGGAGTAGCTAAAGCTGAACCTATAGATGCAGTAGCTTGCATAATAGGTAGGATGTTTGAATAATATTTTTCTCCAAAAATCTCCGATGTAAGAATTGTAATAGGAAAGGATGCTACTGGGTTTGATAATCCATAAATAATTGCAAATATAAAGGCAACAAATGGTGATGTAATATAAAAGGTAATGCCCATAGATATGACAAATAAAATTCCACCATAAAATATACATGTTTTAATTCCAAGAATATCGTTTATTTTACCCATAAATAGCTTGCCAAGGGCATTTAAAGTATATAATACACTTAAAATAGTACCTACAATGATTGGATCAATTCCTGTATCTGTAAGGAATGATGGGATATAAAAGATACTTGAAGCTAAGCAAATAACTAACCCTAAAGTAGATATTAGAACGAAATAGAAGCTAGGTGTTTTAAAAGCTTCCTGTAGTGTCAATCCAATACTATGATGTATTTCATTTTTTCCTTTACCACTGTTATCACCGTAGGCTTTTAATCCTAAATCTTGTGGTTTTTCTTTAATTACAAAAATAATTATTGGTAAAATAATCAGGGCTACTAATATAGAGAGGATATAAGTAGAGATATTTTATATGAGTATTTATCAATAATATAGGCTACAACTGGGCTAAACGCTATACCTCCAAAACCTGATGCTGATAAAGCTATACCTAGTGCAAAACCTTTTTTTTCCTTAAACCAGTTTGTTATAATAATGCACACTGGTAAATTTGTTGCCAGTGCATTTCCAATACCTATAATACTCCCTGCAATATAGAAATAAATCAATCTTTGAGAAAAAGACATCACAAGGAGACCTAATGCAATCAGGGTACCTCCAATAGCCATAGATGGTTTGATTCCAAATTTTTTAAAAATCACTCCAGCAAAAAAACTGCCAGCACCAATAAATATTCCAATTAAGCTCATAGTGATGGCAAATTGTCCCCTAAGAAATTGATATTCTTCGCATATAGGATTAACATATAGCCCGATACTTAAATAGGCGATTCCAAAAGCTGCAAATAATATCAAGAAACATCCAGCCACGATATACCATCCATAAAATACTTTATTTTGTTTCATAAACATTTATCTCCTTATCTTTAATAAAGCCTCCTTATAAACAGGAGGCTTTAGATATTAGATTTGAATTAATACAGTAACAAACATAGCTAAAAATTCGTTCCTAGTTTTATCATCTGGTAAAAAAACCATGTTTTTAATTACTTCATTCCATCCTTCTGGAAAAGTACTAATATTTATTTCTTGGCTCATAAGTATCCTCCTATACTCTATAATTTCTTATGAAATCATTAACTGCTAATAGATTTTCCCTCTTACAATCATTTCTAAAGGACATCATTTTATTCTGACTGAAGATATAGCCACCATCACGTCCTAATTCATCCACTAATTTTTTAGCAAAATCTACACATTGTTGTGGAGTGCCAGTTCCCAGTAAATCAGTTGTCATTCCACCAGATACACATATATTTGGAAGTTTTTTTCTAAATTCAAAGATATTATCTTGCTCAAGATGTATAACTAAGCATCCTTTTGGTACTTCTTGAAAATATTCGTAGAATCTTAACATTTCACTTTCACAGAAAATATACATTGTTTTACCGTTTTCTGCTAATACATCAATGATTTTTTTCAGTTTTGGCCAATATATTTCTCCAAATTGTTTTGTGCTTAATATACTATGCCCCAAAAATGCTGTATATGTATCACATGCATATGCACTAGTATCAGAAGCCAAAAGATTGTCTAATAACGGTTGAATATTCATTTGATATAATATTTCAAGAGTCTCTAACATTTTAGATTTATGTTTTCTTAAATCTAAAGAAATTTCTTTAATTCCTCGAAGATTACTAAATAACATTTCATAGGGATGCAACATTACTGTAGATGCATTAAATAATTGTGGTGCTTGATATTTAGTAACAAACATTTCAATCATTTTTCCATTATATTGACCATATGACATAAATTCAAACATAGCATTTTTCATCCGCTCAACAGTAATATTGTCGAATTTTCGTGGCATGCATTTTGTCCAGAAAAATTCTAATGGATTTTTATTTAATTCTTCATATTCGTCACCTTTCATTAATATATGATCATAATAATTTACAGATTCTTTTTCATCATCTACTTCATGGAAATGTGTACCCAATGCTCCAGTAATTTTAATAGGGTTTCTTGTTCCTAAATCTAAGTATGCATCGAATTGATACCGATCAGCAAATTCGCAAACTATTTTTTCCATTGTATCCCAGTCATTCATTGCTTCGCTTAGCTTATAATTTGAATCAGAATCAAGTATTTTCCATGTATAGAAATTAGAAACATTAGGTATTCTATTTGTTGGTTTTAGTTGTGCTGCATCTTTAAATAACTGTAGTCTTTCTTGTAACATATTTTCTTCACTCATATTATTTCACCCACCCTTGTGCAATTTTAATACTTTCAGACGCATTAGTTGTAAATGCATCTGAACCGATATGTTCGCAAGCTTCCTTAGTAATTGGATTGCCACCTACGTTGATTTTTAGATTATCTCTAAGTCCTGCTTCTTCTTTACTTGTATTTGTTGATATAAAAGAATTAAGTATCTCTAACACATGTTCCTCTTCAGGTTTTCCGACTGCTTGAGTCAATTCATCAAAATTCATATTAATTCCTCCTTGATCGCAATCACTTAACGCGTTAAGTGATTGCATGATATAATATAAATATTAAAAAGTCAACTATATTTATAAAATAAATTATTGATGAGTTATTAAGATGTATTCTATTAATAAAATATGGTATCATTGATATATGGGAAGCAATAAAACAGATAAAACTGATATTATTATTACAACTGCACAGAAACTTTTTTATGAAAAAGGATTGAAGGAAACTTCATTTAAAGAAATTGCAAAGATATGTGAGATTACAAAGCCATTAATCTCTTATCATTTTGGTTCAAAAGCAAAACTTGCTGGAATTGTATTTGGTAAATATTCTGCTGATATTCAGAATACATTGGCGATTCAGACTTATTTGAAATACCCTCAATATGATTTAATGGTCATACACACAGCTAATATCATGTTAAATTTAAAATTATATAAAGAAGACCCGAAAGCATTTCGCTTTTATAAAGAGTTTATGGACAGTTCTTTTGAAGATGTTACGACTGGTATTGAATTGTTTTACAAAGCATCAAATCGGCAATTCAAAAGCAAAATTGATGAAGAGACCCTACGTTTAATTTATATTTATTCAAATTATGCTTCTAGAGGTTTGATTTACAATTATTTCACAGGTCAAATACAATCTAGTTTTGAAAAATTTGAAGAATTCATTATAAAGTCAACGTACAGGGTCTTTATGAATTCTGATAAAGATATTGATTTGCTGATTACTAATGGGAAGGAGCTTCTTGATAAATTAAATATTAAAATTTGCGATTATTTTAAAGTTCAACTCTAGAAAGTATTCAAAAGAATAAGCAGTTATTAGAAGTAACCGAGGCGTATTACTTATCTAACTATCATTTATGCCTAGGGCAAAGGAATATATCAAATTAACTTAATCATTAATTTTAGAATTTGAAAGAAATATTATTTTAGAAATGATTTACATTTCAAATTTTTAGAAATCTTAGGTTGTTGATTTTTTTCAACAACCTAAATTCTTAAATATTTCAATTAAAAATATCTTTGGATTTATTATGCTGATAATAAGATAAAACCGTAACTACTTGAGCGAGGACTAAGTTATTAATGATTTCTCAGATTTTTGAGAAATCCTCCAATAAAACCGAATATTTTTATTAGTCAGAGCATTTTCTGAAATGAGGATGATGTTTATTAGTGTTTTGACATCAATACTTCTAACTTTCTACATTTGATAACATCACTGTTTTTAAGATTGTTATCCAAAAAAAATTATTGAAATATTAAACATTCTCATCATAATTTGGTGAGTTTTTTTGTAAGCTTGATATTAAAAATAAATAAGTTATTTGGTTTGTTTTATATTAATTGTTATTTGGATTTTTTTAAGTATACATTAAATTAATTTGACATAAAATTACGTTATTTTCAATATAAATATTGTAAAGTGAGTATATAATAAAATATTTAAAACAACTTAGAAAAATGCTTAAATAAATACGAAGAGGTGAAAATATGGAAACAGCTATTAATGCGCAACAAATGAAAGAGTATCGTACAAAATTATTCTCAGACGTGTATACCGGTATAATTCCAGAAAGAATTCCTTTATGGGATGGACTAACTACTGAATATCTTATTCAATATGCTGGTAAAGATTTGATGACTACACAGTATAGCTATAACGTAGACTTGTTAGTGGAAATATATGAAAAAAGTATGGAAATTTGTAGGGGAGATATGCCATCTGGTGGATTTGCAAGAAATCCTATTGCTATGATGTTTCAACAGTCATTAAGTATGAAAATGAGTGAAACTGGTTTTATTCAGCATCCAGAACGTTCTTTTATGGAAGCTGATGAGTATGATGAATTTATTAAAAATCCATATGACTTTTTATTAGAGACTCTAGAACCTAGATTAAATAAAGGATTTCAAAACGAAGTGAGTCGTACGCGTAATTATGCAAAATCTATTTTATCATATATGGATGTAGCTAAAGAATTTGCTATTGCGGAGGCAACAATAGTTGAACGCTATGGTTTATTTACTCGACCTTTTGGGACTGTTGGTATGCAGCTTGTTCCATTTGATTTTATTACAGACTTTTATAGGGGATTTTCCAAAGTACCATTGGATATAAAAAGACATCCCGAAGAACTACTAGAAGCATTAGAAGCTTTAATGCCTTATTCAATTTGGATGGGTAAGCCAAATATAGTAAGTCCATTAGGTTGTAATATGATTATGACTCATATGGCGGCTTTTCTTAATCAAAAAGATTTTGATAAATTCTATTGGCCTACTTTCAATAAATTATGCCATATTGCTGCAGAACAAGGTCAGCCAATGCAGATATTCTTAGAAGGCGACTGGACGCGATTTATTGATAATCTTCAAGAGTTACCTCAAGGCACACAACTTTGGACGGAATACGGTGACCCACAAAAATTCAAAGATAAATTAGGTAAAAAAATGGTTCTTGGTGGATTTTATCCGTTAACACTATTAGGAAGGGCAACAAAAGAAGAATGTATAGATAAAGCAAAAGAACTCATAGATATCTTGGCACCGGGAGGAAACTACATCTTTATCTTTGATAAGTTTGCAATAAATCCCACCGATATAAATCCAGAAAATTACGTAGCAGTAATGGAATACATTTTAGAAAATGGGAAATATGATAATGCAGGAGAACTTGTAACCACTGCTAAAAAGGAGGATTCTATTCAGAAATATTCTCATTTATATCCAGAATTTAAATCAAAATATATACTTAGTTTTGATGAGTTTAAAAAAATATATCCACCTCCACATAGTCGAGTAGAACCACTTATGCGCGCTGCATATGATAAATATTTTAATATTATTGACAAGGGTTTCTTCTTATAATCCTATTCTGTTTTTGACACTTCATGTAAACCTAAAGCTTGAGAACCCTTGATTATTGATATGCTCCCCTTAGGGTAGAAAGTTGAAATAATAAAACTGCTATCATGGAGGGAGCATATTTATGTCTAAGAATAGATTCAACGCAAAATAAAAACTTGCTATAGTGAAAGAATACTTACTTGGAAATACATCATTTATGAAACATGGATATATCCTCACACTTTTTATGGCGAGATATAACCAATACTACTATGTATTCTTTAAAAACAAAACTTGTCGCACCTGGCATCCTAAATCACTATGGATTATTAATGGATTAGATGGTTTCTGAAGGCGCAGAACTTGATAGTGTATTGCCGCCGACGTCAAGAAGACATGGTGCAAGAGAAGCAAAAAAATAAATAATTTTTGAGAAAGTTAAAGATTAGTTAAAATTTTTTCCGGTATTGATAATAATATAAAACGACCACGTAGCAATTTCTATCTTGTATAGTCTTTGTTCTACAATTCACTTGAAGCTGTTGCTGGAAATTTTTTTTCTCAAATTTCCAAGTGAAGTGTCCTTGGGGTTTAACTTCCTCCTATTTTAAGTAGAAAAAACCATTAAACTGTTGAATGAAAGTAGTTATTTATGTCTTATAGCTATCGTGCCAAGGATTTCTTTTTTTTTTACGCTTTAATAGAAGGAAACTAATTTTAAGAATTGTTGTTAAGTTACTTTTTTAGTGAGGAGATATTGAAAAAAGGGTTATATTAGCAATTTTGTTGACAAAGTTATAATATATAAGTGTATAATAATCTTATAGATAACAATTACAAGGAGGTTTATTATGAATTTAAAAGAGAATGTATTAGCCATATACAATGGTGAACAACCAGATTACTATGGGGATTTAATGGCAGCTGTCGATTTCATTATTGATCCACTTTTTGTACAGGATGCTTTAATCCCACAGGACGGAAAAGAATACAAAGATTCATGGGGAACAGTAAGAATTTTTTTACCTGGAGCTCCAGGACCACATCCTCATTTGACACCAGAAAATATTATTATCAAAGACATAGAAAAATGGGAAGAACAGATTGCTGTACCTTCAATTGAGAATCTAGACTATTCTGAAGTAAGAGCTCAGGCGGCATCGATGAATAGAGAAGAAAAATTAGTTTGTTTTTTTTATCCGGGAGGAATTTTTGAGCGCAGCCATTTTCTGATGGGTGTTGAGAACGCATTAATCAATTATCTTGAATATCCAGATGAGATGAAAGCGCTCCTTAGAGTAATTACTGATCACAAGATAGCATATATAAAGAAAATTTCTGAAGAATGCCAGCCCGATATTATATTTTATCACGATGATTGGGGTACCAAGCAAAATTTGTTTTTGCCTCCAAAAGTATGGAGAGAAATGATTAAACCACTTCAAAAGGAGATTTCAGATACAATTCATGAGTGTGGAATGATCTACATGCACCATGCAGACTGCATATGTCAGCCGATTGTAGAAGATATGGTTGAAATCGGCGTGGATATCTGGCAAGGTGTTATCGCACAAAATGACATCGTTGAAATTCAGAGAATCACCAAAGGAAAACTTGCCATGGTCGGTGGTATTGACGGACCAAAGATTGATATGGAGAATACCACAGAAGAAGAAATTCGGATGGAAGTAAGACGTGCTATTGACACTTATTGTCCAGCGGGACGTTTTTTTCCGTCTATTCCAAATGGTGTATGTTTTAGAGAGTGGAATAACAGCATTGTGATGGATGAGTTGGCTTCATATGGTAGAAAATATGCACAGGAGCATCAATTGAAAAATATTTAATAAAACCTATTGGTATATTAAATTACTCTTTGTGTCTATAAAAAGGTTGACAATCCAATAGCGTACTCTAAAATACCTAAAGTGTCTTCAGTTAATGATGAGATAAGAAAAATGTATGTAATGGAAAGCTTTGATACGCTTATAAATTTAGAATTTTTACCAATGGTATAGGCATTATAGTATCTTGGCTGCAGTTATCAACTTTATGTGTTTTTTTGAGATGTATTTGTGTTTATTCTTATTAGTAAGTTATAAGTTAAAATTAAATTCTTTCAAAAATTGAATTATATCTTTTAAAGCAGTGGAATTGTTATTTGTATAATCTCCACTGCTCTTGGTGATTTTTGAGTTAAATATTCAATTTATAAAGACAGGACCCTATAAATATATAATGCCTCAACTGCAATTGTTTCTATTGCGATATTGAATATCCATAGAGGCAATTTATTGCAAAACAAAGTACATCTTTTACTTTAGTATCCTGCAAATTATGTACTAAGCGCAATTCGACTAAGTTTATATATAGCCTCCCTCATTTTGGGATGTGATTCAAATAAAAAAACTGAAACAGGTTTCCCCAAATGACAATATTGGTCCACAAATCTTTGAGCTACTAAGTATATCTCTTCATCTGTAGCATCAGGACTCATTTCAGGAGGCGAAACACTGAACATTATTTTATCACCGTATTTTTTGTATAATGATCCTAGATCATTCATTGTTTGAGGTGACCACGAATCAACTCCTGCCTCAATGTATATTGGTGTGAGCATTTCGTTTTTACCACATGAATGCATATCAAAAATTAATTTTTTCTTATGTGCATGATCTACAATTTTTTTCAAAGCTGGAAGTATCATTTTTCGAACTGTTTCCGGTGAAAAAAACGGTGCACGCTGTGAGCCCCAGTCATCATGGAAATTTAGTATATCAATATGATAATATTCGATAAATTTATCTGTCAGTTGAATATAAAAATCAGCAAGCCGATCAAAAAAATCTAAAATTGCATTTTGCTGATCTTCATCAATCAATGCAAGCGCTGCTCCTTCAAAATCCATAAATGAAATAAGCCGTTCAAACAGACCATTAGGCACTGAGGCAGAAACAATCCTCTCCTCGTCGTCAAAGGTCGTTTCATTTGCTGTTTCCCAAGGATAATTATCAAGATTTGGAAATACAATTTTTTCTTTCCAATGATTCATATCATTGATAAGTGGCGATCCCGGTTTAACCATTGCCCCCATTGCCACCTCAATCCAAATCCATTCAATACCAAAAAAATCTTTTCCTCCGCCTGCAAATCGAGCGACATTATCTTCTAGGAACATTGGCATAACCATGGTTTGATCCACTGTTGAAGGAAGCCATAGCATTTCTTTTTCACGATATGCTGCAAGGTAGTTTTCTTTTGGAGTAATGGGAGTAGATAGTTTTGGTGTAGGCGGCATCCCTTCAAAGAATCCGGGATATTCACCTTTTACTATCATTTCATCTTCTAAAAATGGAATACGCTTCATATTTGTCTCCTTTAAATTATTATTTATCAATTAAATAAATTGATATTTACATATTACATTCTTAAATAAGGAGTAAACACATTACATATCTACTCCTTATTTAGAAAAAGGGTGTCGTTATTTATTGACTATACTTAATTCGAGAACGCTTATATAATTCTTCTCTATAAGCAGGTGACATTACGCCGGCGCCATACATATTGAACATTGAAGGTTTTCCAGGTTTGCAAAATTCATCGACAAATTTTGCAGCGGCTGCACGTTGTTCGTCTTCAGGAGTTGTCATTGGATCAAAAGTATCCGGGATTGCTCCTATAACAATTTGATCACCATATTTTTCATAAAGCATATGAGTATCATTCATTGCTTGAGGATTCCATGAATCCCAACCTGCTGCAATTATCGATGGAACTTGCAATTCAAGGTGTCCGCAACTATGTAGATCTGCATAAAGTCCCTTTGAGTGGATGTGATCCGTTAGCCTTTTCATCGCGGGAACAATCATTTCCATTGCTGTTGCAGGTGAGAAAAAGGGTGCTCTTTGTGAACCCCAATCATCATGTACATTAATACCATCTACATTGTAGTATTCAACCATTTTATCAACAATTTCTATATAAAGATCTGTCAATTTTTCAAATAAATCTTTTACAGCTTTTTTCTGATCTTCATCGATCAATGCCATGATAGCACCATCAAAGTCCATGAAGGAAATTAATCTTTCATAATAACCATTTAAGATTGTAGGTGAGATCCACTTGCCTTGATTCAAGAACTCTTTATTTTTTCTTGCGGAGCCTTCCCAATCCCAACTATTAATATCTGGCCATACTACTTTGTCATACCATTCATTAGCATCTTCAAGGAAGGGGTTGCCCGGTTTAACCATTGAACCTTGCGCTATAGGTATGTATTCCCACTCAATACCAAACATATCTTTTCCACCGAAATCTTCAGGGGCCAAAGGTTCTACTTCAAATACAAGTGCTCTTGCGATATTATCAGGCATAATTCTTGGTGAGAATATCCCCATTTCAACACCAATGCCAGCAATTAGCCAAATTGGATCTTTTTCCATTGTTAATTTGAATGCTTCTTTAGGCGAGACAGGAAAATCATATATCGGCGTAGAAGGCATTTCCGGTAAAAAACCAGGTATTTCACTAACAACTTTTAATTCTTTTTCATTAAATTTTGGATGTGTCATGTTATTCCCCTACTTTCTATTATTCATATTTAACATATATATAGTTAAACCAAAGTTTTCGCGGTAATAGCAGCACCACCTGCGTCTTGTGCATAAGCATCTGCTCCAACTTCATCAGCAAATGCTTGTGTAATCGGCGCTCCGCCGACAATAACTTTAAATCCTTCAAGTCCGCTTGCTTTGATTGCTTTTACAGTTGATCCCAATGCAGGCATGGTTGTTGTAAGAAGTGCGGAACATGCCACTACTTTTACATCCGCGTTTGCTTTGATGGCCTCTATGAATTTATCGGCTGTAACGTCTACGCCTAGGTCGATCACGTCAAACCCTGTGCTTTCGATCATGATCGCTACTAAGTTTTTGCCTATATCATGAAGATCGCCTTCCACTGTTCCAATGATGCATTTTCCAAGTGAGATACTCCCTTCGCCTGCCAAGATAGGTTTTAGTACTTCTACACCTTTTTGCATGGCGCGTGCGGATATCAACATTTCAGGTACGAAAATTTCGCCTGAAGAGAACTTATCTCCGACTACGCTCATAGATCCGATCATAGCTTGTAAAATTTCGTTTGCACTTAAACCTTCATTCAGTGCATCTTGCACAATTTCTGCTATAATCTTAGATTTACCTACTTCAACAGCAGTAGTAATTTCTGTAATTTTTGACATTTATATGTCCTCCTTTTTTATTACTTCTTGTTTGTTCTAAGTTTAGTCATGATTTTTATACTTAAGCATGTAGCATAAATTTCTGTGAATATTTTTTTTCAAAAAAATTATGATTTATAAAGTTATTGTTTTAATGTCGAAATACCATTACCATTGAAAAAATAGACTTTGCAGATACAAGGATATGACTGTTTCCTTGCATCTACAATAAAATATTTTAAAGTCTTAAATTATTCAGATTTTTCTCAAGGTTATTCTGGAGAAATGCCCGTCATCGATTGCATCTTAGCCGCATTTTCTTCTGCATATTTCTTGCAGTCTTCATCCTTTAGTTTATAACCTAACAACATTAGCATAGCTGCTAAGAAGGTCAATGCTGCAGGAGCCCCTCCAAATAAGATCATAAACTTACTGGTAAACTCAGGCGTTGGCATCATTCCTGCCGTATACCCAATTATCGCTAAGCCATAACCTCCAATAGCTCCTCCAAGTGCCATGCCGATCTTGATCGGAACATTCATTAAAGACATCGCAACTGCACGATTATCTTTTCCTGTTTTCCAAAGACCGTATTCTGCACAATCAAGGAAATAATTAGGTCCGAATCCCATAAAGAAATACATACCAGTTGTGTACAAGCATGCAAAAACTATATATACAGTTAATGATACACCTCCAAATAATACAATTGCTACATTGCTTAGTGCATAGATCAGTAATCCTACGATCATTGCATTTTTCTTACCAAGTTTCACAGCAATTTTGGGTGCAAACATACTTGCAACTAAGCCAAATACAGTTGTGATTGTCATACCTACTGCCATCAACGTAAAATTACCTAATACATAAATATAGTAATATGCCATAATCCCCATACTTACCATCATTCCAGTATTGAATAAAATGTTTGCTGTTAAAACAATTAATAACTGTCCATTTGTCACAACCGATTTTACAATATCTCCGACTGAAACTACAGGAGCTCCAGGATTATTCGTGATTTGAGGAATATCATATGGCTCTGCGAGTTTTGTCAGCACACCACAACTAGCAACAAGAACGAGCGCAAAAGCGACACCAACAATCAAATATCCCATGCTCTGACCAACAAGAGGTGTCAATAAATTAATCAGTGGTATTGTTGCTGCAGATGTTGCTATTTGAGCTGCTGCCATATATTGAGCATTCCTGATTGAAAGATTATTTCTGTTATCCATTGACGGTCCGGATATAAGTGACATGATTCCGAATTGCGCAGTTTGCGTAAAATTAAGTGAAGCATTTACCATAGTATAAGCAACAATACTTATCGTTACTTTAGCAGCGATATGAAGTGCCGATGAATCAAAAAACATAAGGAAAACACCAATAAGAATGACCCATTTCAAAACGATGAGCCATGATCGATATTTACCCCACTTCATTTTTGTTTTCTCTATAATTCCACCAGCGGTAACACCGAAAATAAAATCTATAATTCTCGAAACTAATAATACGGTACCCATTAAAGCGGCACTCATCAACAGGTTTTCAGTCATAAATACTGAGATATACGTCATAGGTACCATAACGCCAACGGCTTGCCCGAAGCCATAAAATGCATATTTATTGACAACAGATTTTTTTAATGTGTTCATTTTATTCTCCTTCCTTTTTTTTATTTTTTTAAAATTTCAAAAAATCTTTTGAATTAATATATTTAGCTTAGACCTCCTATTTCTTAGTATAGAATAAGAATGAAAACAAAATAATTTTCAAATCTTATATAAAAAGGTGCGCACCTTTATTATCACGAAATCTCTAATATACTCTGGCAATCTATAACTGAACATTCGTTAATACATATATCTTGATAGATATATTGGTTACAGAAAAAATTATAATCAGAATTGTCCGAGCTATATATTGACCTAGTTCTATATTATAAATATTATATTTTATACAATTTAAATTGTCAACACACTTATAATAAAATTGATAAAAAATATAATTTTTAGAATGATTTCCATACAGATACGTTGTAAAGCATTATATTAATTGATACAATAAAATGAAGAATAGGAGGTATTATGGGATTTTATAAACCTGGCTTAGAATCAAAGAATAAAATATATAGTATATGTGCGAAATTGTTTTATGAAAATGGCTTCAAAAATACAAAAATATCTGATATAAGTAAAGAAGCACACACACAAAAAAGCTTGTTTTATCATTATTATAAAAATAAAGATCATATTGCTTTTTTGATAACTATGGAAGTCGGTTCATATTGCAATAAAATTGTTGATAATCTATCACATGAAAAAAATGATGATATATTAAAAATGGCTCTTCATATAAAATTATTTTGGAAAATTATTTTTATCGATCCTAAATTACAGCGATTCTATGCGGAATTAGCCAATGAAACTTTAACTGAGAATGTTGAACGTAGTCCATTCTATCAAATTTTGCAGAAAATAAGCGGTGTGCTCCTGGAGAGTGACAAATTAACACTTATTCAATATGCAGATTCAGGATTGCTTGCACAACTAACTTCACTTGTTTACGAAAAACCGAATCAATACACGCATAAAACAATTAGTGACTTCTATTTGAAAGCATTATTTGATTTTTTTAATATTGACACAAGTACACCATTATTCAAACAATCCATACAAGAATCTGATTGCCTATTAAATACTTGTATAATTTCTAATAATGGCTTTGTTATAACTTGTAAATGAAATTGCAATATTGATACAAAGGACTAAAGCGATAGGGCTTATCTAGTTATTTGGGACGGTTAGTTAAGTGGACAATCGGAAGTTTTGCGTAAAAAGGCTCGAAATATATATTAAAAAGATACTCTCAAACAATAAAAAACTTTAAGCAAAATTTTTGATTGCCATCCAACTCCCACCCTAATAAAGAGGCTAAAGACTAAAATCTATTCTGTTTACATCCCATAAGGAGAAGCTCTAGCCAGTAAGGAACATGTTAATTGCATATGTCCTTTATTACACTCAGGACACAAGCTTACATCTTTCCTAGGATTAATGAAAGAAGCTCTACTTTTATTGAACCTTTAAACTTAGGTTTAATCAATAAGCTTTTGGTTAAATTTTTACCTAAAAGGGAGATGTAGAAAAATTTTATAGCAGAAATATAAATATTAATGGTACAGGCAGAAAGTTTTTTAACATTTTTTAAATATAGAATATACTCTTGAACATCTGATAAAGATAAATCTTCAATATCTTTATTAGGACTCTTATCTTTAATAAGTTTAATAAGAGTATCTACCTTTCGTTTATATCCTTCAATAGTTTGAGGAGAAGTTCCTTTTAGCTTAAAATATAACTTTAATTATTGTTTATAATTATTCTTATAAAATACCTCCTATAGTTTTGTTTATTTACAGTGTTTCTAGCTATCGCGCCATCGATTTTGTTCTTCACGGTGAATTCATGATATCGGAGAAAATATTCATAAAAGTATGACCAAAGCAGCAGGTTTTCAAGTACATGATCTAAGAATAGATCAGCAGGATAGTGATTGTGTGGGAAGAGTAAAGGATGTCATACCAAACATAGTTGGAATGAGTTCAATACTGACTTTAGCCACAAAGCCATGAAGGTTACCGTGGGTAGAAAAAGAGGAGTTTCTATTTATATATCCAGATATCAATAATAAAAAAGGTATAAAGCGGGTCACGTCAGCTTCTGATACCTTATTAAATAACAATTGGGACAAAGATGCTTTTAATCAGTTTTTGTCTCAATTTATAAATTAAACTATATATTTTTTTAGCTGTTCATTTGATATTAAATCCTTCATTTCTTGCTCATACCACTCAATAAGCTTATGATCGTATCTTTTTAATGGTGGCATATCTCCAGGGATTAAAGACCCACCTAGCTTAGAAGTTTTTTCAAACAAAGTAACATTGTGGCCTCTTAAAGTTAAGACCCTTGCAGATTCTAAGCCTGCAATACCGCCACCAATAATTAAAACATCTTTAGGAGAATCTGATTTTTTCAGTGCGAAGGAGGCTTCGCGTCCTGTTCTTGGATTTACTGCGCAAGAAACGTGAAGTCCTTGCTTGACTCTACCCATACAGACATCATGACAAGATAGACAAGGTATTATTTTTTCTATCTTATTTTTCCTTATCTTATTAGGCAAATCAGCATCAGCCAATAATGGACGACCAAGTCCTATCATATCAGCTGAACCAATTTCATCTTATGCTCTTTCAACATAATAGTCAATTGCGCTTTCCGTATAAGCGTTGGATGAATATACCATTAATATTGCTGCCTTTGGAGCCATAAAATATCTGTTTGGAATTTCTAATTCTCCTATTTTTATAGACTTGAAAAGTTATGAATAGTCATTTAACATTGTCATTCCCCCTACTATAATTACAACATTAGCGGTTTAACATAATAACATTCGCAAAATAATACTATGTTAAATCCATTAGATTACTATTATTTTGTCAATAAAAATATGAATATTGATTTAAGTGTTTTAAAATGATAAAATAGCGTATATTTAGCATGGTGAATATGAGAATGATTTGTTAAATATGGATAATAAATAGAATTGAGAGGTAAGATATGTTAACGAATAGGCAAAAACAAGCCATTGTTACAAGGCATAAACTTATAGTATGTGCAATGGAATTATTCAAAATGAAAAGCTATGAGAAAGTTACGATAAAAGAAATATGTGAGGAGGCATCTGTATCAGTTGGTGCATTTTATCACTATTTTGATTCTAAAGAAGATGTTATTGATGATGCTTTTAAGACTTTTGATATTGAATTAGAAGAATTTATGGATTCACAAAACACTGATTCATATTTTATAGCTTTAAAGCTTATAACGAGAGAATATCTTATAAAAACAGCGAAATCTGGCCCTAGTGTTATTACTTCAATATTTAGATTGCAAATGATAAGTGATAGCAAATATGTGATTAATAAGGAGAGATATTTTTATAGAAAATTAAATGAAATTATTCAAAAGGGAATTGATACAGGTGAATTTAAATGTAAATTATCAACTGAAGATATTTGTGATTGGATATTTAGAACATCGAGAGGTGTAATATTAGATTGGTGTTTATATGATGGAAGCTATGATTTAGTTGAGCGAGGGTGTATTGATATAGATTTAGTAGTGAAATCACTAATCGGTACAGTGTAATGTATTTCTATGAAGCATGAAGAAATTATGCCGTTTGCAAATAATATTTAAAATTGAGTAAGTAAATATATAGTGTTTTTACATTTTCGGTCTTACTGTTAGGCATAG
>JBMNCR010000042.1:0-3936 GCA_049366695.1 Eubacteriaceae bacterium | reverse complement strand
TAATTTTTCAAGGGTATTTTTTACAAGTGAAATACCAGTAGGAGTATTAACAACTTTGATAGGTGGACCTTTCTTCATATATTTATTCATAAGAAGATCAAATAAAGGAGCATTAAATATATGATAGATAATTGTAGACTAAGTATAAGGAATTTGTCTTTTGGATATGAAGAAAGATTATTATTTGAAGATATAAATCTTGATATGGATAGTGGATTTATCTCAATAATTGGTCCAAATGGTTCGGGCAAGACTACTTTAATTAAATTGATTACTGGTTTAATGCCATCAAATACAGGTAAAGTAAAAATATACGGACAAGACATCAAGGAAATAACACCAAATAAAAAAGCTAAGTTATTTACTGTAATAAATCAGAAACAATCATTTCCATTTCCATTTACATGTATGGAACTAATATCATTAGGTAGGTATCCCTATAGAAGAGATTTAAATTCATTAAGTAAAGAAGATTATGAAATAATAATTAATGCAATGAAAGATACCGATGTCATAAAATTTAAGGATAAAGTGATAACTGATATAAGTGGTGGTGAGCAGCAAAGGGTCGTTTTAGCATCTGCTCTTGCGCAGGATACTCAAATAGTATATTTAGATGAAGCTTTTTCTGCATTAGATATATGTCATAAAGCAAATATGATTAGACTTTTAAAAGACAGAATAGATAAAAAAAATATATTAGTTGTTGCTATAATGCATGATCTTAACATGGCTTATAGATATAGTGATAAAGTTTGTTTGATAGATAAAGGAAAAGTATTAGGTTTTGATAAACCTAGTATCGTAATGACAAAAGATAAAATAAGTGAAGTATTTAATGTTAATGTTGATTTAATTGATGGAAAAGGTTTTTTTATCAATATATAATTGTATTGATTGTTAAGAATAGCAAAAATATAAATAGCTAGAGAATAAAAAGCAATACTTTCAATAAAAATGCTGTATTAAATCCTTCTGAATTATCATTATTACAGAAGGATTTAATTATATTGTTAGAAGAATTTATATAGCTAGATAAGCATATTCATATACAAATCAAACATTTCTTTATCAAATCTTTCAAAATTAGCTTTAGCTGAATCTGGAGTATGAGGATATTTCTCTTTAAACTCATTCCAATCAAATGAATATTTTGAATTAAGATTCATAATACTTTCATCAAATACAAAACCTTCGCTATTTACCGGAGTACCAAAAGTTTCGCCTGGATTATCGTATACGCCGTAGTCTCTAACTGTTTCAGCAATTGCTGCTAGATTTTCTAAATTAACATCAGAATAAGTAAGAGGACCTTTATCAAAACCGAATACATATCCTCCACCAGGCATCATTATATCGAGAATTTCTTTAACTTTGTCTATACATTCTTGTTTAGTTCCACGTTTCATTAAATCTACTGGATATAAACCTGAAATTATAAATTTTTTACCTAATTTATCTTTAATTTTTTGTGGATCGCCGTATTCAAACATAAGTATCATTCCAGAAGGTAATTCCATTAAGTTGTCTAAGTAGCGCATCCAATCGTCCTCACAGAAAGCTCCGCCACGCATACCAAGAGCGGCATATTGTTCATACATTTTCTTATATGTTGGCATCCATACTTCCATAAAATCTTTTTCTCTCATAAAAGTAGGCATATGTAAGGGAGTCATTACACTTCCTTCAGGATGAGCAAATGCAGGTAATCCCATTTTAAACATCAATGGAAGAATAGCTTCACATGCTTCTTTTAGTTCGCTTTTATGTCTTCTAATATCCATACTTATACCGCTAAAGCTTCTTAATTGATCTGCAATAAAATCATATGGAGCTTCACAAAAACCACTGGAACCCATAGGGGCACCGGCATAATAACCATATTTGTCCATTAATTCCATAAACCAAGGCATAGAAGAAGCCATATCATTATTTAGAGCCATTTTAGCCATTTGCATTTTATTTATTGCATTTACTGGGTTTGACATATCTAATTCTTTATATTGTCTTGGAATAACTGTTTCTAGTAAAAAAGCATAAGGGTCATTTATTAGATCAGCATATTCATCTTCTTGCATACCCACTACTTCTGGATGTTGTACAAAACCTTTATCACCCATAACAAATGATTGTGAACCGAGAAGTTGATAAAATGAGGGAGTTCTAGAAAATATCATTAATGCTGGATTTACTGGAGCAGTATCAGAATATATCATCTCACAGATTTTTTTTGCTGGCTCAGCTAATTTAGAGTAATCATATTGAAATTCAAATATATCTATTCCACCAAATTCAGCTAAAATATTGCCGCTAACTGACATGCCTACAAACATTCTCTTGGGGATTTTGTTATTGTAAAAATCGTTATAGAGTTTTCCGCGCTCTTCCTGTAATTTTTTAATTTCTTCTTTCATTCATTTCGCTCCTTCCAAATTATAAAGAATGGTATGGATAGTTAATAAGAATATTTATTTTACCCAACCTTGAGATATTTTCACACCTTCTGCTGCATTAGTTGTAAATGCGTCTGCTCCTATATGCTCACATGCCTCCATAGTTACTGGGTTTCCACCTATGATTATTTTTACGTTCTCCCTTAGTCCTGCTTCTTTTAAACCGTCCACTGTATCTTTCATTGCTTCTAGTGCTAAAGTAAGTACACCACTCATTCCTACGATATCTGGTTTTACTTCTTTTACTTTTTCCACGAACGAACTAACAGGTTGATCAATTCCTAAATCAATCACTTCAAATCCTGCTGCTTCGCTCATGCTCTTAAATATATTTTTACCTATGTCATGTAAATCTCCATGTACTGTTCCAAGAATCATTGTTCCTACTTTTGCAGAACTTCCTCCACCTATTGCAGGTTTTAGTGTGTTTATAGCTTCTGTTAATAATTCTCCGGCAAATATTAAATCACCTACAAAGTACTCACCTTTTTCAAATAAATCTCCTACTATAGCCATTCCCTCTTGACATGCAGCAACAGCTTTTCCTGCTTCTTCTTCACTAGGATTTGATGCCATAAATTTTTCAAGTATTTCTAGTATTTTTTCTTCTTCTAACTCTCCGACAGATTGTGTTAATACTTTTAAGTCCATTTAATAACCTCCTTTTTATAATAAGTATCTGACAATAGCTTAATTATGTTAAGTATATTATATGGAAGGAATTGCATTAAGTCAACATAAAATAGTAATAATATACAAAATAACAATATTGTAAAAGTCGACATAATTTTAACTAAAATAGATAGATATATATTTAGTTAGATTTATTAATCATACAAAATATAAATATAAAAACTTTAAAATATTTCTTTAAAAAGTATAGATAATTATTGTTTTCAAAAATATATATACTAAAGGCATAAATAGGTTAAGATTATTAAATTAAAAATATATATTTATTTTATACTTACATATAATCTGCAAAAGATATGAGATTGTATGTATTTTATTTATTAGTCTTAGTTATATAATTAATCTAAAGTTCACGTTGGAGGACATGGTTCGGCGTATCTATTATAAATATATATTAATATACAAAAAAAGCAGTAAATTTATTGACAAGTTCTCGTTTGTGGGATAATATGTATTTGTTAACTTAAGGTGTTGCTGACATTTTATTTTTTTATATTCAATATATTTTAACAATATAATTATATCTATTTTTATTAGTAATATTTTTTGTGTCTGTATTTTTAAGTTTTTATATATTAATTTTTGATATATATTTTTAATTCTCAATAAGAGATGTGCATTATTGAAGGACATTAGTTTAGGAGTATACATCTAGGTATATACGGAGCCATTATGTAATATTTATAAAATAAATTAAAAGTATAAAAAGGAGGAATTTTAAATGTCAAAGATTCAAGAAGTAAAAGCAAAAGTAGAAGCAGGTAAAACAAAACTAGTACCAGGATTGGTA
>JBMNCR010000041.1:0-8309 GCA_049366695.1 Eubacteriaceae bacterium | reverse complement strand
AAAAGAATTAATGAATATGGTTATTCAGATTTAATAGGCAAAAATCTAGACCGAAATAGTTTCATCTACTATATATACATAACATAATAAGTAATATGGTACTTAAACACACTTGTACTACTTCTTTTTATAAGTAATGTAGTAATTAAAACTAGGCATGCCTCTTTAAATTATATAATATAATCAATTATTTAAAAAGAATCAGAGTTCTTTGGGAAAACTTAGCTGATTTTATAATTTGAGTATACCTCTTACCTTCAATTAATATAATTAAAACTTTGCTAGAGGTTACTTCAATTAGCATCATTAAACAATTGTATAAAATACAATCTATATTATTAATTTTCCTAAATTTATATACTATTCAATTATTTCGCAACCTTTGTTAGAAAGTATAGTATCAACCCAGTCTTTGCTTCTTATAATACCTTTTCTAATGTCAGACAATATTTTCATTTCTTTTTCAAATGTTATTTTTGTTTTTTCTAATATTTCTTCCATTTCTTCAATAGGTACTATAACAATACCATCTTCATCCCCTACTAAAATATCTCCTGGTTTTATAACTACTCCACCACAACTTATAACTGTATTTATTTCCCCAGGCCCATCTTTGTATGGTCCTCTAGGATTTGCACCTCTTGCAAATACAGGAAAATCCATTTTTTTAATTTCTCCAAAATCTCTTATTGCTCCATCTACTATTATACCACCCAACTCTCTTTGAATTGCTTCACTAACCATTATTTCTCCTAACATTGCATGATTAATATCACCTTCAGCATCAATTACAAGAATATCTCCTGGTTCAGCTATATCTAGTGCTTTATGAATCAACAAGTTATCTGTTACTCTCGCTTTTACGGTAAAGGCAGGACCTACTAATTTTATATTTTTTTCATTCATCTTTTTTATCTTAGAAGACATACAAAAAAATCTATTTATATTATCTGCAATATTGGGTGTGGGATATTTCTTAAACTGATTTAATACATCCTTACTTGGTCTATTTATTTTTTTAATAATTCTAAATCCTTTGTTAGACATAATCCTTTTCTCCTATTCTCCTATAATTTATTTAAACTTAAACATCATATATTAAAAGCCTATACATCTGATGAATTTTTTTTAAGGGAGATTTTTCTTATAATAATAGGCCATAAAAGTGATATAATTGCTAGAAACATAAATACAGCTGAATACGGTCTTGTGAAAAATACAGCAAAATTATTATCAAATAGAGTTCCTGTCTGTCTAAAAGATACTTCGATTATTTCTCCAAGTATCATTCCTAATGCAATTGGGATTCCAGAAAATCCAACTTTTTTCATGAAATATCCCGAAAAACCGGCAATTACCATTATCCATACATCAGCAACATTGTTATTAAGGGAAAAAGAACCAACAAAACAAAGAACTAAAATAATTGGATTCAATATGTAAAGTGGAATTTTCCCAACTTGAGCAAACACTTTTGCCCCAAACAAACCTAATATTAGAAAGAAAATATTTGCTATAAACATCGCTACAAAAACAGAGTAAACAAATTTTGGTTGTGAGGTAAATAACAATGGTCCGGGCCTCATGCCTTGTATCATTAGTCCTCCTAGTATAACTGCTGTAGTTGAACTCCCTGGGATACCAAGAGTCATTGTTGGAATCATTGCCCCCCCTGTTGCAGCATTATTAGCGGCTTCGGGAGCTGCCACACCCTCAAGTATACCAGTTCCAAACTTTTCAGGATTTTTTGACCACC
Source organism: Eubacteriaceae bacterium (assembly GCA_049366695.1). Taxonomy (GTDB): domain Bacteria; phylum Bacillota; class Clostridia; order Eubacteriales; family Alkalibacteraceae; genus JBMNCR01. The sequence goes on along the minus strand of JBMNCR010000041.1, from coordinate 6,553 downwards.
TTTTGGCTTCATTATAACTAATAAACGAACTAACAGTGCCTCCCTCAGCAGGCAAAATACCAATAAATGTCCCAATAATAGCAGATCTTAAAATGGTCCATCTCAATGACCAGAATTCAATTATGGAAGGTAACTTAGAAATATTTTCAAGATGCACTATTGATCTAGCAACAGTTCTTTCAGATTGACGATAAAATTCTGTAGCAGCAAATAACCCAATCATTACAGGTATAAAACTAATTCCATTCATTAAATCTGTATTATTAAAAGTAAATCTTTGGTATCCAGTCATCGCATCAATTCCGACTGTAGAAATAAATATGCCAAATAAGCCACCGATAATATTTTTAAGTTCTTCTCCAGTTTTTAAGTTTACAACCATACTAATTCCAAAAAATGAAAGAGCGAAATATTCAGGAGCACCAAAGGAAATAGCTATTTTAGCAACCTGTGGAGCTACTAACATTAATACAAATACACTGAAAAGTCCACCAAGAGAAGAGGCTACAACAGCAACACCTAGAGCTTTACCTGCTTCACCTTGCCTCGTTAGTTCATATCCATCAAGAGTAGTAATCGCTGCTGCTCCTGTCCCAGGAGTATTAATTAAAATTGCAGAAATAGACCCACCATAGATTGCCCCACAATAAAGAGCAGAAAGCATTGCTATTGCAGGAATTGGCTCTAGAAAAAAAGTAAAAGGTAAAACCAATGCAGCACCCATTGTAGAAGTAAGTCCTGGCATTGCTCCAACTGTAATTCCAATTGTAACACCAAATAGCACATATACTAAATTTAATGGGTCAACTATGGTATTTAAGCCTAGTATTATATTTTCAAACATTTTCTAACCTCTTTCTATAAAATATTTTCCAATATACCTTTCGGTAATCTAACAGAAAGTAGCCTGTAAAAAATTACATAGATACCGAGGTCAACAAATAGAGGTGTTAAAAGTAACAAAGATAGTTTTCTTATTCCCCATATCCATAGATAAATTAATACAAAAAAGAATATTGTAAGGAAAGCACCTAGCACATTAAAAAAAATCGCAGATAAAAAAACAAGAACAAAATTAGCAATAATACGATTTCTTGTCTCGGAATCTTTAAAAAATACTATATCATTTTTTTTTAATTTTCCAGATTTAGCTGTCTTGTAATCTAAATAAATCACAATTATACTTAAAACCATTATTAGGCCTGTTAACACTTTTGGGAAAACACCTGCGTCAATCCTATTTTTGTACATAGGTATCGCATGATCCAAAACTGGTATATGAAAAGATAACCAGAAAAATATTGTTGCAACTATGAAAATTGCAATTAATACAATACTAGTTTTATCAAAAATTTTATTCAAGTATTGTCCTCCTTTCGAAACTGAAAAATTAGGTAAGTTTAGAAGAAGAATAGATATTTTTTCTAAACTTACCTAATCTAAATAAATTTCTTAATTTCTTCTCTATTCATTCATTTTCTAGTCTAAGTCCTATTTAACAATTCCTAGTGCTTTAAGTCCTTCAACAACATCGTTCCATTCCCTATTATAGAATTCTTTATAATCTTCAGAACCTCTAACATATTCAGGCGATATTGCATTGTCTTTCAGAAACTCTTGATATATTTCGCTATTAGCTGCCTCAAGGAAAAGCTCTTCTATTTTATCTACGACTTCAGGTGGAGTTCCTGCTTTTACTGAAATTCCTCTTAAAGTTCCACTAACAACATCATACCCCTCTTCTACAATAGTCGGGACATCAGGTAATACTTCTAATCTTTCTGGAGTGGTAACAGCAAGTATCTTTACATTACCGCCTTCTACCTGTCCAAGGATCTCAGTAGGATTTCCCATAATACAATCTATGCTACCTTCTAATAATGCAGCCATGTTCTCTCCACCACCTTGGTATACAACAGGATCATACTGTACCCCTGTCCTCCGCGCAAAAAGATCAACCCGAACATGTTCAGAATCACCTAATCCTGTCACACCCCACTTCAAGGGTCGTTCTTTCCCTAGTTTAACTAGCTCATCAATTGTTTGAATATCGCCATTAGCTCTTACAGCTATTGATTCAGCATCATAATTTAACATAGCAACATGTATAAAATCTTCAAACTCGTAATCTACTAGTCCACGTTCAATAGCAGTTATCAATGTACCAGTAGTAAATAGCCAGGTATAACCATCTGCAGGCTTTTGCATTACATATTCAATAGCTCTTGCACCATCGCCTCCAGGCATATTAACAATTACTAGTGGGTGTCCTCCCAACTCCCTTCTCATTGGTATTGCAACAGTTCTTGCAGTTACATCAGATCCTCCGCCTGGACTTGACCAAATAACCCATTCAATTTCTTTCTCAGGAAATTGAGCACTAACACCATTAGTTATTCCAATTAATAACATTAATATCAAAATAAATAAAATACTTTTCTTAAACATATTTCTCCTCCTTTTTTATTTTACTCATCCTTATTCTTTAATTCTTTAGGAAAATTTAAAATACATTTCAAATATACTATATTATTATTTTTATGTGAGGCAACAGGTCAATAATTACAAAGTATAGTAGCATTTCAATTTACTCTCAAATTCTTATTTTGTTTAATTTACACCTTAATATTCATTAATTATTACTTAAATATAATTTAAAAATATTTATAAATTTCACCTCCTCTTTTTTTATGTTACGTGACAAATTACCATTCTAGTCTATCTGGATAATCTATAAATATAGAAAATTTTTGTAAAACCTAATTATAATAATCTAATTAGGATAATTCTTCTATACTATATAATGGCAAAAGTTCTTTTAACAATGTAACAGCCCTTTCTTGATTATATATTCCACAAACACACGGTTTACCTATTTCAATACTTGCTTTTTCTATCGAAATTTGCCCTTTCTTAATTTTATAAAGCATATCCCTTACCAATGTTGGTGATATTAAGCCATGGCCACACATTGTTGTCAATTTCCGAAAATTTTTATCTGGAAGTTTTTCTGTTTTTCCATATGTTCCCATTGCAAGATTAATAGAATGAGGGGTAATTCCAAGCTCATCCAAAATCTTCTTTATGGAAGAAATTGTACCAGTAATTGTTACAGAAAGGCCTAGATTAGCTTTAATAATTTTAGATAGGACTTCTTTGAATTTTTTCCTATCACTGAACACGCAGCGTATTCTAGCAGTATCAGTGGTTGCATTTTTTAATTCTTCTACATTAAGTCCGGTATGTATATTTTTACCAAGTTCATAACTACCATAATTAGTTGGTCCAACACTAAAAATTATGTCAATTAGTTTCTTGAACTTTTCTCCACAGCCAATATCATTTAAATTTCTAGCCCTAGTTACTAATAAAAGAAAATCATTTTGTAAACTTTCTTCGGATCCTTCTCTATGTAAAGTATGAGTCATTTTACCTATCCTCCTTATTTGTAGCTCTACCGATACCAATATTAATTTTTGCTACATTGCCTGGTTGAAATTTAGATTTTTTTATTATATCCATCGATGGCATAATCATTCCCGGTCCAAGACGTGAAATGATTTCCATTGTAAAGACTGAATCAATTTTTTTCGATAATTCATAAATTACATCTAGACAATCTTCTAATTCATCTTCAGAAATTTTAAATTCCAGGATAACAGATAAGACTCTCTCACTTAGCACTTCTTTTTTTAGTTTCCCTGTTTTTTTATTTTCAATTAAAAATGTACATGGATTTCCTTCTTCAAACTTATTAAACCCAGCCTTTGCTAGACCTGTTGTCATTTTTTCCAGATCACTAAGCCAAACTCCCACAGTTGGACGTCCTAATTCTATTCCAATGCCAATCTCGCCTATTTTGAAACGATTGCTGACATCATTGGTTTTAACTTCTTCAGTACCCCTCCCTCTGGCATTTGTTTCTTTGTGACTTGTTGCCGGATCGCTTAAAAATTTCCGAACTGATCTTGGATATTCATAAATATATTCTGGCTCAAAGATAGCATTGACAGGACATATATTCATTCTCAAGCATGTCCCGCATTCGAAACATAAATCTTCATTTATTTTACATACTCTGCCTGTAAAAACAATCGCTTCATCTGGACAATAGCTTATACATCTTCGACATCCAATACATTTTTCTTTATCTATTCTCATGATATTATAAACATGTTCCTTTCTTTATTTAGATTATATGTACTATTTTTGAATACTGTTAAATTTTAATTTAATTTATTGGAACCCAAAAAATAATATTCTGCATGCTATTAGGTAAAAACTATGATATGTAAATAAATCTATGATTTAATATATAATCGATTATATATTATTATACTACTAAATAAAAATAACAATGTCAAAAGAAATTTGAGTCTGCACTGTAGTTTCTGTAAAAGTAATATTATGATAAATTTGAAATGGGTCCTTAAGAACCTCCATAAATAATTAAAAATGTAATTATTATAAAGAGTACAAATTTAAGATAATCCAACTGGATGGTAACTCACTAAAAATTTTGTACCACGGGAAGAATTGGGAAGCTTAAAAGCCATAATAAATTCCATATTAAAATCCTAAGAAAATTTTAGAATTATTTTATAGATTAATATTTTTTATGATAATTTTGATTTATATAATTAGTGTAAAATCTACTGGAACAGTTAAAGATACTTAAAATTTGCCCCATGATACAAAGAAAGGTATAGATATACCTAAAAATATCCTAGTTGGGATCAAAAAGGTATTTGGACCAAAGGCTATTTTGTTTCAACTGTAGGAATCAACGAAGAAGTGATTCTCGGCAAAGATATTCTGGGGTGAGTATACTTGGTAAAAACGGCCATCACGGATGAGCCAGACGATGGTCAGGGCGTTCTTTTTGTCATTCTTGGTCGGACTGTTATCATCTAGCCCCTTGGAGCGTTTGCTATGATAAGAACTAATCAACACTGCCTTGTTTCAATGTCCAGTCAGATAATTGGCCAGGGGGTTTCCAGTAAGGGCCGATTGGCTCTAATTCTAGGATAACTTTGGGTAAATCGCTTTATTTGCAAACACTTTTGATAGTTTGTTAGAATATTCTCAAAGCCTTCTTTGTCGTTTAAGATTTTGAGGAGTTTGTCCAAAGGTAGACCCTGGTAATCGGTAAATCTGACCCAGTGTACATTTTTGGCAATGTCACAACAACAATGAGTGTATTAAGCATAATGGTTTTCTGTTTCGAGAAAGAGTTTTTTCATAATCCGATAGCCTCCGGTTTTTTATAATTTTTGTGCGTTATTGGTTACAACACACATATTAATTATACCAAAAAATTACTTGATTACTAAGCATGAACATCGAATAAAGGAAACCAAAGAATGATTGGTCAAACAGGAGAAGGAAAAAGATGACTTAAATTGAGTTATTTCTTGCAGATAGTGATACATTCTCTAGTGAAATCTACATCAGCCAGATAAATAATAATATAATTGTTAAACAAAATGTCTAAACCTATCATTCAGATTATTGAGAGAATATAAATTGTAACGATTAAAGAAAAAGTCAAGATTCAAGAAAAATATTGGAATCTTTATTCTCATTATAGTTAAGATTTACTGTAAGTTTGAGATAATGTAGATAATAATTTCATGAAATCTGAAAAATGTTTTTCCATTATCAAAACTAACTCTTTTTTACTTTTTCTTTTTTTCAAAGCTTCATAAATATTATTATGTATAATACTTCTTAAATAAACATCCCAAAAATCTAAATACAACAAAGCATAGGCCCAATAATAATGCCCTAAAGATTGCCAGGCAGTAAAAAGAGATTGATTACCCCCTGCTTTCACTATATGTTCATGAAATTTGATATCATTCTCCGTTCTTCCTTTATGGTCCTTTATTTTTGAACAAATCAACATATTATCAATAAGCTTGTGAAGATAATCTAAATTAATGTTCTCATAAAATAATTCAATGTTAGATAAATCAATTGACATTGTTTCTAATTTAGCCCTTACTATACGATAGTCTATAATTTCCTTAATTGTAAAATTTTTAACTTTAGTTCCTCTATAAGGCTCTCTTTCTAAAAAGCCTTTTACTATTAAAATATTAATTGCCTCACGTACTACTGTTTGACTTAAATTCATTTTTTCCGCTAATTTGGTTTCAATTATTTTGTCTCCTGGTTTAATCTTTTTATTTACAAATTTATCCATTAAAGAATCTACTAAATAGTCAGCCGAAACCTTTCTTTCCATTTTATTATTATCCTTTACTTTCTATAAATATAATTTTGCAATAATCTCAAGTAATCTTAGCAATTTAGGCTAAATTAACTTAAAGAATGGTCATACATGTTATCTTTCCTATAGAATGTAGTTGATATAAAACAAATTCTAAATAGGAAGGAGAATAGCACACATGACCACAGATGATTTTATTGTTCATTACAAGTATAGTGTACTCACAACATTCATATAAAAACAGGAATGTTTCTGATACATGTAACATGTAGATTGTTTAACTTATCCAGAGCTGTCTATTGCAAGCGGTTAAAAAGA
>JBMNCR010000040.1:0-2640 GCA_049366695.1 Eubacteriaceae bacterium | reverse complement strand
AAGCTTAAATGGATGAGATTGCTTCATCTTGCAAAGCAAGATTCGCAATAACAGAAAAGAGTAATAACGTATAAAGTTAAATTCAGGATTACGTCGTGCGTATTGCGCTAAATATTTTATCGAGCATGCAGTATTGGGTATCGAGCATTAAATACAGTAATAAATGATTAGCAAATTTTACCAATTACAAATGTTTTCGGTTTTTAGTGAAAATAAACCTAAGCGTATATTTTGCAATAATGGAATGATGCAATATTGGAATAATGGATTTAAAAAATACTAGGTTCCTATGTTATTATTATTTCTTTACCATTCTTACATATTTCCCATTTTCCAGTGTTGCATAAAATTTTATTTCAACATTTTTTGAATAAATTCAGGGAATAGTAATATTCTTTGGGCATCATCAGAATGAAATAAAAATGGTTTTACATCTGCGGATAGTTTTTTAAAATCCAGTTCATTGCACTTTTTTAACAATATATTTCTTATTTCTTCCAAATAATCACTTCCTTTTAAGCCCATTTTTTCTATTAAATAATTATAGTTTGGTTTTGTTTTGGATAATAAAAATATTGCATCATAAAAATCCCTGCCCATGGGACGAGGTCTTTTTAGAATTGCAAATATTTTTTGGGCTAACAATATATCCACTGGAACTGCTCTTATCTTTAATAATATGTCAAAATTGTTAATAAGAACACTTTCCGCTTTATATTCAATGTTTTGTGGTTCAGTATCCAGTTGGATAGTCATCTTTTCCCTGGTATGTCCAGAAAGATTATATTGGTAAAAAATCCCTGGAAATTTAATGAGGCATCTAAAGGCGTTTCCCACCTTATTATTTATTTCTACTTGATATCCAAGTAATTTTAATTTTCTGGATACTACTTCTGACAAGTCAGAAAAATCTTTTTCATTTAACCCCCGGTTATCAAAATCTAAATCTTCTGAAAACCGCTGATTGTCATGAATAACATGAATGGCAGTTCCACCCATAAATATTAAGTGATTTCCATATTCTGAGCGGTAAATAATCTCTAAAATAACATATTGTAAGTATTCTCTCAGAAGGTTTCTTTTGTAAATTCTAAGATTCTCAGGATAAAATGATTCAATTTGTTCCAGACTTAACATTTTTTATATATCTCCATAAATTATTGATGGTTTTTATGAGTTTCTTTTGGTTGTATTTTTTTAGATATTCATTCATTTTTTTTTCATTAACCTGTTCTATTAGTGCTTCCTTGTTTATTCGCAAACTATCAAAATCCGAGGCTGTCTGTAAATTCGGATGAAGATAGAAATAATCAAGAAGAGCTTTTTCAATACTGGCAATTTTTACATGATACTTTTTATTCTTTATTAAGTGATAACCAAAAAATAGGGGCGGGCTTATACTACGAAAGCTGAATTCTCCAAAAGTTGTATTAAAATGATAAGTCTTTCGGGTTGAGATTGCCGTAATTCCATAGATGCTTTCTGGGATTAAATTATAATAAGAAAAAGCACTCTCTAAGGAAACGTAAGATGGATAATAGATTTGATTGGAAATTTTAAACAAGATCTCTTCATCAAACCCTATATCAGAAAACAGATAATAGCCTCGAATAATTTTTTTGATATAACCTTTATCCTGCCATTCATTTAATCTTCTTCTATGAAAAGCAGGATCAATATTTTTAATATCATTTAAAGAAAATATTGGGAAATCTTTTAGTTCATTTTTTAATTCCAAGAACTTCATTATGTTTCTCCAAAATGTTATTTATAGCATTTTCATGAAATAGTATATCATTAATGATTTTGCGTAGCAAATTTATTTTAATGGTATCAAGAGGGGGAGGAAACGAGGTATCAAATCAAAAAACCTTATTTTATCATTGTTTATATTATCTCTTCGTCCTCCAGCTCATTTGCCTTTATGTTCTTTTTCTTTTTATCGAATTCGTCGATCTCTTCTTCAATTGTCTTTGGTTTTGGGTAAAATTCATACCCGCAGTAACGGCATACCCGGGCTTCTCTTTTGACCAATTCTGCACATTGGGGACATTTTTTCATTTCTGGTGATGTTCTTCTGGTATTTTCTGTATTATATTCTTTTGGGTTTGGTCCATAGATGTTTGCTCCAGGGATACTGTCTTGAATCATGAATATCAAGAACAATATCCCGCCTATCAATGGAACCAAGTTAATCAATATCCACCAGCCGCTTCTATCGGTATCGTGAAGTCTTCTGATGGTTACGGTAAGACCGGGGAGAAATATAAAAAGACCGTAAATTGTGCCTAACAATCCTAAGGTTCCTATAAAAACATCAAACATACCCAGGATAATTTCTATAATTAAATTTACCAGCCAGAACATCCAGTATTCTCTTCTTCTGGCTCTGCCATTAAACACTGCATATTTTCTTATTACTTCTAAATACCAGTCCATAGGGAATCCTTTCGAAATTTTAAAAAGTTTAAAGTTATCGGTTTTTAGACTAATACTAAAAATTCCAGTTTAGATGTATGAGACTGCTTTGCTGCTTTGCTCTGCGCAATGTGTAGATAACAGTATTCCGGAAAACTTTAATACAATTCATTTACAATAAATATAGTAAAAAATGTTTTTGGTAAAACCAAAAATGATTGA
>JBMNCR010000039.1:0-13257 GCA_049366695.1 Eubacteriaceae bacterium | reverse complement strand
TATATTCTTCCCAACTCACAATATCATTTATACTCATTCTTTTCTTTTCAGGTATTTTATCATCAGATGGATATCCCATGGGTAATAGTGCAATTACCTCTAGATTTTCGGGTAACTGGAGTGTTTCGTGACATTTTTTTGCATCAAAGGCACATACCCAGCATGTTCCCAATCCAATATCAACTGCTGCAAGAGTCATATGATCAATAGCGATTGCAACATCAATATCGCAATGGTCTTTTAATTCTTTTCTTTTCCATGATCTAGAATGATCTCCGCATGCAATAATAACAACAGGTGCATTTTTAAACCATTCTCTTGAATATGTTTGTGCAATTTTATTTTTTATTCTTTCATCAGTTATAACAATAAAATGCCATGGTTGATAGTTGACAGCAGAAGGAGCAAGTCTTCCTGCTTCTAATACTTGTAATATTTTTTCTTTTTCTACAGGTTTATTCTTATATGTTCTGACAGAGTATCTTTTTCTTGCTAGTTCAATAAATGACATTAGTTTCATCTCCTTAGTTAATTAGAATTCTAGTATTATATTTATTATTATCAGATATATTATGATAAAGATTGTTGAATATATTTAATAAATTTAGCTATAAGACATTCCAATCGATTTTTAAGTATATTTAAAAACACCTTACAAATTATGATGCCATATATTTGTGCATTTTATAATTATTATACTCAAAATAAATATATCATATAATTTTACCATACTATATTTCCTATGGAAATTTTAATGATTAAGAAATAATAAGCAGTGATAAAAGAATTAAAAATTGTATATTGTCGAATATTGGTATAATATAAATAGAAGATATTATTATACGGAAAAAAAAAGAGAAGGAATCAAATGATACAGTATGATATTTCTTAATAAAATATATATTTTGATACAAGATTTAAGTTTTACTTGGATATTGTTAAATAGTAGTTATTTAAATCAATATTTAAATTTGGAGGTTAAAATTTATGCTTATTTATGCAATTGTTACTATAACTTTAGCTCTGGTTTTTTATACAGTGGGTGTTTAGAGTGAAAAGATACAAGGAGAATTAAATAAATGGCATTTAATTATTTTTTAGATAGGTCTTTCATTTGATACAATTGGAACAAGTCTAATGAGTATAATGTCGGATACTTCATTTGTACTTAACTTTCATGGGATAACCGGACTTCTTGCAATTGTATTAATCTTTTTCATGCATTATGGGCGACGGTTGTATTAATTAAAAATGATGAAAATATGAAATTTAAGTTTCATAAATTTAGTTTAATAGTTTGGCTTATATGGTTGGTTCTATATTTATCTGGAATGTTTTTTGGTGTTCTATAATTTTCAAGTATACTGTACATAATCATATGATGATGAAACAGCCGATATTATTGATGTTTGCGTAGATATAAATATTACAGAAAGATATTTTTTATATCGGTTTAAGAAAAAGAAAAACAAAGGGAGTATAGATTAGTAACCAGTTAAAATACTTATCGAAATATTATTATTAAAATAATATAAGTATACAAAAATGCGTCTATAAGGAGATTTGCAAATATGATAACTACATTAAGATTTAAACGATCTTGGATATGTGATATTGTAAATTTATTTTTTGAGTTTTTTTTAATGAGAATAGTATGAAAAAATATTGGAAAAGCATATCTACTAAAATTCCTAAGGAATATAAAACTGAATTTGAAAGACAAATAATAAAAGATAATTTTGCTCGAATTACTAGATTATCAATTGTGTTGTTTTTTATTGAATTTATTATTTATTTTATTATTGGATGTTATTTTAATTCGAGTAAAGTTGTTTCTAGTTTTGTTATTGCAAATTTTTTTATAATCCCAATTATTATTATTGTAAATATTAGAATTGACATGATTAATATTCATTTAGCTAAAACTGTGCAGTATAGTTATGCACTGATAGTAATAATATTTGGTATTTTTTTGGCTTTGGTTTCTCAATCAGAGACGGATTTAATACATATGTATTTAATGGCTGTATTATGTGTAACGCTTGTAATTGAAATAGTTCCTAAAGAAAGTTTACTTTTGCTTTCATTAGAATATTGTGTTTTTTATTTTTTACTGCCATATTACCAAGAAAATGCTGATGTAATATTTGTAATAAGACAAAATGCTCTGATATTTAATATCTTTGCATGGTTACAATCAAGAATGGTATTAAAGATGAAGTTGTCATCTTTTTTAAATAATAAAATTATTCAAGAGAAGAATATTGTACTTCAAGAACACGTTAAAAGAGATTCTATGACTGGATTATTTAATCATGTCACATCGCATAAAATTTTGAGTAAAGAAATCGAGAATGCTTTAAATTCTGGAAATCCTTTAAATCTTATTTTATTAGATATTGATAATTTCAAAAAAGTTAACGATAATTATGGTCATTTAATGGGTGATGAAGTAATTACAAAGATATCTGATGCAATAAATAATTGTGTTAAACCTACTGATTTCGTTGGACGCTATGGTGGTGAAGAATTTATTATTATTATGCCTGATACTACTTTGCAATCTGCACAAAATATTTCTAAAGAAATACAATACACAATAAGTGATATTAAATATCAAATCAATACTTATGTAACTTTGAGTGGTGGCATTAGCCAATTTTCTGGAGAAAGTATTAATGATTTTATTCGGATTACAGATGAAAAACTTTATAAAGCTAAAAAAAATGGTAAAAATAGATTTCAAATTTAGAAAGAAAATGTAATAATTAGGTTGTTACGAAGTTATAAAATAGTTAATAATCATAGAATTCGAACTTATTTATAACAAATATGATATATTAGGTCGAATAACTATGAATTATGTATTGACAAATAAAATTTGCTTAAATATAATATTTAATATATGTACATATTTAGGGCAAACCTAATGAAAGTTAGGGGCGCAAAGCTAAGAGTCTAAGGTAAAATAACATTTGGTAAAATACCATTATTTATTATCATTATATGAGTACTATGATAGTCCAGCCACAAAAATATTTAATGTTTTTTATATTGAAGAATTTATTTTGTATTAAATTCAAAATATTAAAAACTATAAAATATTTAAATGTATTATATATGTCAGTGTTTATAGAAAAAATATGAAAATTTGTAGCGATGTCTATAGTAACTGAAATAGACAAAGAGATTGTAATATTCAATTTATAAATGTAGTTGCCATATTATTTTGCTGGATGAAATTAATACTATATATGTTATTGATGGGATGGACTTAATAGAAAAACTTCTGTTTAGTTCACGTTATTTTATATCATATATTTATAATCTCAGAAGTTCATTTCATTCACTTGGTTTTACGAGAAATTTCGTGGAATTTATCAGTAGAATATATATCGATTCTTTATATTGTTTTAAAATACATAAATATGGAAAGAGGAATATATTGTGTTTTATGCAGTCTATGTCACTATTGTTTTATTAGGAATTTGTTTAATTGGTGCAATTCTTAGGTTTTTAGTGAAAAAGAGATTAAATGAATCAAATGCAATATTATGGATGTGTATTGGGTTTATTATAATATTAGCTGGATTGTTCCCAAGAGTTGTTGTTAAATTATCAGATTTTTTTATGATTACATATCCACCTGCATTTATTTTTACAGTTGCCATAATTATTTTACTATTAATTGTATTAAAGAATACCATTATTAACTCCGAATTGTCAGCTAAATTGCAGGAAACGGCTATGGAAGTTTCTATTTTGAGAAAAGAATTAGTTGAAAACAAAAAAGTAATAGAACAGATGCAATTGAAAATTTATCAAGAAAGAAATATGGGGAGTGAGGCGATTGATTCACTTGAAGCTGCACAAACCTATACAGTTTCAAAAGGACAATACGAAAGATGTAGGGGGTGAGATTTATTAAAGCTATAGTTGTGGGAGCATATGGATTATTTGTAGAATCACTGGTTGCAAGATTAAAGAAAGAAGCATGTGAAACATTTGTGATTACTGGAAACAAAATAAAAGATGGAAAAAAACATAATGGAGTTATAGAAGATTATTCTTTTGAGTACGATAATGATAATATTCATTACATATTAGAGAGTGCTAAGTCAGATGTGGTTATATATACAGGGGCGTTAGATCCTAATTTTACATGGAAAAATCAAAGTGATGCTGTTACTTATATTGCTGGATTAAATAACATGTTAATTAGTGCTGTAAAAGCAGGAGTAAAGAGGTTTGTATATTTATCGCAAACTGATGTATATGATGAGGCTCAATCTGGTTTAATAAATGAGGATTCACCTGCGAATCCTACTGTTCTTAAAACTATGACTATTAAGAATGGAGAAGATATTGCACTTCGTTATGCAAGAGAAAATGGTATGGAAGTTGTAATATTAAGGTGTTCCGAAGTATATGGGTTTTTTAATGATAGAATTGATGAACAGAGTGATATTACAAGACTTTGTCTAGAAATATCCAAAGAGGAAATTTCTGATGTTTATTCTAATAAGAAACACGATTGCATACATGTTTTTGATGTCGTAGAGGCAGTTTTTAGGACTATTTCAAATAAAGAAATTCCTCATAATATATATAATATTTGCTCTGGAAAAGCTGTAACAGAATATCAAGTTTTAAAGATGATGAATATTTTGCTTAGGAAAAACAATAAAGTAAAAATTATTAAAGATTCTACACAGTCAATAGCAGAATTTTCTAATGAATTAGCTATCAAAGAATTAGGATTTTCAATAAAATACTCTTTTAGAGACGGTTTTAAGCAGTATGTCGAGGAATTAAAGGAGAATGAATTATTAGATACAACTAAAAAGGAAGGATATCATTTTGGCAGAATAGGAAAGAATCTGCAATCGATTTTTGGATGGTTTTTTCCATATCTTGAAACTATTTTTGTTTTTTTAGTAGTACATGTACTTGTTATTTGGACAGGTACTTCTACATATATGCAAGCTATTGATTTATATTTATTGTTTGTTGTATTTATTGCAATTATTTATGGTAAGGGACAGACAATCACTGCATTATTACTGTGTTTAGCAGGTAAGATAGGCATAATCGGAAAGGGTATTTTTATTACAAATATAGTAGTGGATTATAATACATATGTGTGGATGCTCCAATTATTAATTATTGGAATGGGAATAGGTTATATAAGGGATCGTTACAAACAATCCAATGATGACAAAGAAGAAAATATCAAATATTTAGAAGCTGAGCTTGCAGAAATAAAAGAAATTAATGATAGTAATATACGTCTTAAAAAGATATTTGAAAATCGTTTAATTAATTATAAAGATAGTTTTGGTAGGATATATTCTATTGTTACGAAATTAGATGACTTAGAGCCAGATAAAATTATGTTTGCTGCTGTGGATGTAGTTACGCAGATCATGGGTAGCGAAAATGTAGTAATATATAATGTAGATAAAGGAAGCTCTTATGCACGTTTAACAGCATCGTCAGTAGATTTGGCGTATGAGGTACCTAAATCCATTAAATTAGAATCATTACAAGAAGTATATGAAGAAATACTAAAAAATAAAGTTTATATTAATCGTTCTATGGATAGTAATAAACCGTCTATGGCGGGAGGTGTATATCATGAGGATGTTTTAGAGTCTATTGTAATAATTTGGCCTCTTCCATTTGAAAATACAACACTCTATCATATGAATTTATTTACAGTTCTATTGAATTTAATTGCACAGGCTATGCATAGAGCTAATCAATATATTGATGAAAGTCGGTTGAGTAGGTATTTAGAAGGGACTAGTATTCTTACACAAAAATCTTTTCAGAAGATTTATGAGATTAAAAAAAATGGCTCCGATATGAATTTGGCAGATTATTATATTTTAGAAATTAATAATAAAGAAAAATCTTTGAAGCAACTAAATGATATTATAGTGCCAATGTTACGCCAACATGATTATTTAGGGATAGGGAAGAACGATAACCTTTGTTTGCTTTTGACAAACACTAATGAAAATGAGGCGGAATTTGTTATTAAAAGATTGCAACAAAAGGGCATTGGTATCAGAAAGGGTGTTAATAATTTAGATGGAAAATAATATATTATTTTACATTGGTATTATCAACTTAATTATAAGCATTGCTGTCTGTATAGTTTTAATTATTAAAAAAGAAAAGACAAAAGGATTTTTATTATTATTTTTTATGATATTATGTCCTGTTATTGGTCCGGGTTTTTTATTATTTTCTTGGTGTTTTAGAATACTTCTTTATAAAAAAGAAGTAGATATTGGGGACTTAAGTTTTCATAGAGAAGAGTTGAATATGATAATAGGACCTGATTTTAATAAAGAAATTGATGCTGTCCCGATTGAAGAGGCACTAATTGTATCAAATAATAATAATAAGAGAAGAGTAATATTAGATGTATTAAAAGAAGATTACAATAATTCGCTTACAGTTATTACCAATGCGCTAGAAAGTGATGATTCTGAAACATCACACTATGTGGCAACAGTAATTGCAGATGTAAAATCTAATTTCAAAGTAACAGTGCAAAAAATGCAGGAAAATCTAAAAAAATATCCTGATGATGCTGATATATATTGTATACTCATTGATTATATCCATAGCTTTTTAGAAAAAGATGTTTTGAGTGAGATAGAAGAAATGACTTACATTGAACAATATGTACAATTGATGGGAAAATTGTTTTTACAAAATAAAAAAGCAATTACAAGTAAGATGTATAAAAATATTATTGATCATCTTTTAAAAGTAGGTAACAGCAGTGAAGCGTTACTTTGGGGACAACGTGCTATTACTGAATGTCCAAATGAGTTGGATACATATAAGGGTAATTTGAAATTATATTATGAAATTGACGATAAAGGTAATTTTTTTGATATTTTGAAAAGAATGAAGGAATCTAATGTTGAATTTGACAATGAAAGCTTAGAATTAATTCGTTTCTATCAGGTGTAAAAAGACTGACATATTGTATTACAATATTAAAGTTTTATATTAGGAGGATAATAATCAAATATAGAAGTTAATAAATTTAATTGTTTTAAGAAAAAGTATAATATAAGGAAGGTATGACAGTTATGATTGACAATATTATACAACTAAGTCTTGTAAGTTTATCATACATTGTTATAATCTTCGGGCTTGCTTTCGTTATGCTAAGAGGAATTGTAGTAGTAAAGACTTTTTTTGATAATGTTTTACTTTATTTTATTGTTGGAAATTTTTATGTAATGAATGCGATATTTTTACTACTGTTTTTAAAATGCACATCTAGAATTATAACCATTATAGTCTTATTAACAGGGGCTGTTGCCGTTCGTTACTTTTTGGATAAATCAAAATTTAAAAAAGTAGTATTAGAACGCGTTAAGGTTTTTGCTTTATTGTCAGAAGGAGTATATGGATGGAAACTTTTTCGTAAGGAAAAAGTTAAACATTTGTGGAAAAGAATAGAAAATAGAATTACCTTGCTATTAAAATTACATTTTGTAGAGACAATAGTTTTTATTGCTTGTATGGCAATTCATGCTTATTATATAGGATATCGATTTGTCAAATACTCCGGTTTCGGTATTTATGATGAAGTAGTACATCTAGAATGGGTACAAAATATGTTGCAGGGACAGATTTTTAGTGATGGAGTATATCCTTTTGGAATGCATAATATTCTATATGCATTGATTAAAGTATTTGGATTCAAAGCTTTTATAGTTGCGAGATATTTTGGATTTATTCTAGTTATGTTTTCACTGGTTATGCTATATGTTCTGTTGAAAAGAGTGTACCGTTCAAAGTATGCTCCGCTTATTGGATTGTTTTTGTATGCTGCAGCTAATTTATTTAGGTATTCTGCATGGGATCGATTACAGTATACTATACCTGAAGAATTTGGAATATTGTTTTTATATCCTGTTTTTATATATTTGCATTATTATATTAGTGACAAAAAACAAATGAATTTAGTTTTGTTTGGTATGAGTTTTTCTTTGACACTATATATTCATTATTATGTGACTTTGGTTGCGTTATTAGTATGTTTGAGTGTTTTTTTGAGCAGGTTTTATACCATATTTAAAGAAAAGTTATTTGTAAAGATTATTGTATGTGGGTTAATTAGTACTATGGTAGGGATGTTGCCAATAGGCATTGGAATGGCAACTGGTCATGAATTGCAGGGATCCTTATACTGGGCAGTGGGTGTAATTACCGATTCATCAGATCAAGATGAAGGGAATAATGAAATTGTATATGAAGAAACAAATACACCAGAAGTGACATTAGGTGGTAGTAAAATTGCCGGGAATATTTTTTCGAAGGCAACTATAATAAAAGACAAAGCAATAGAGTATTTAATTCGTGAAAAAGTATTCTGGTTTTTATTGATAAGTATGTTTTTAGTTTTTATAAATATTGTTATGCGAAATTTGTATCGTATTACAAAGCGTCAGACTTTTTTACAGTTCTGTATATTATTATACGTATGTATTCTTATGGAAAGCAAAGGAATTACGTATATAATGCGACAGGAAGTATTTTGGATTATTATAATAAGCATGCTTATCATAATGATAATTACTATTATACGGAATTTGTGTACCACATTAGAGGAAGAGACATTTTTGCAATATAGTGTATTAATTTATATATCTATTCTTTTAGTTATGTTAACTAGTAAAGAATTAGGGTTGCCTACTATTATAGAAGATTACAGGGTTAGTGTATTCTTAGCTTACGCGATTCCATTGTTATTAGGTATGCCATTGGAAATAGTTTATGAAGTATTTAATACAAATAAATGGACTAAGATACTAATCAGTACGATAAGTGTTGGGGTTATTGGAATAATGGTATGTGGAATATATTTAGGTGATTATAAGAGAGAATTAAGTAGGTTTGTGTTATTGCAGGCAGAAAGTTCAGTAGCAGTTGTAGACAAGATTTTTGAGGAATATGATGATAATTCATGGACAATAGTTTCAACTGTGAGTGAATATAGTATTATCCTAGATTCTGGATTTCATTATGAATGGACTGATTTTTTAGCTAAACTTGAAAATTTTGATAAAAATACATCTATTTTTATTCCTACAGAAAATGTATTCTTTTTTGTTGAAAAAAGACCTATTGTATATGGTGAATTGATTACTATTGGTGAAGAAATAGAAACCTTCCCCAACTTTACATTAGATGATGCAAAAGAGGTAATACTGAATAAGGATTTTGAACAAATAAGTCATTACTATAGTAATCAAAGAAGTCCAATCATGGCAAAGGCGTATCATTGGGCAAAGATGTATATGTACTATTTTCCTAATGAAATGAGTGTTTATTATGAAGATGATGATTTTGTTTGTTATCATTTAGAGCAGGAACCTTATTATTTGAATAATTTGGCTATTAATTATGGATTTAATGTTAATTGAGGAAATAGGGGAGAGCAATGAAAAAAGTACTTTTTGTAATAAATACGTTAGGTAGAGCTGGTGCAGAAAAATCCATGACGGAATTAATGAAGGTCATGGATACAAATAAGTATGAACTTCATTTATTAGTATTAGTAAACCGTGGTGAAATGTATGATGAAGTACCGCCTTATGTAATAATGCATAATAAGCATCCAGATAATAGATCGGTATTATCAATAGGAGCAAGATTTGTATTGATAAAAACCGTAATTGTAGCTCTATTGAAAAAAATTAATTTTTTACGCGAATTACCTTATTTATTTCATAATATTAAGGAACAGTTAAGTAATGGAAGAATACAGTTAGACAAATTATTTTGGAAAATAATAAGTGATGGAACTCCCGTTATACAGGAGAAATTTGATATTGCAATTGCTTATCTTGAGGGAGGAGCTGCATATTATGTTGCTGATTATGTAAAAGCCGATAAAAAAGCTGTGTTTATACATATAGATTATAAAAAAGCAGGTTATACACCTACAATAGATCATGGTTGTTATGACAAAATGAATCGCATTTATATCGTATCTGAGGATGCGAAAAAGTCTTTTGTTGGAGTTTATCCGCAATATAAGGATAAAGTTGAAATTTTTTATAATATTATTAATGCAGAGGCTATAAAAAAACTTGCAGAGGAAGGTACTGGGTTTCAGGATGATTTTGATGGGATTAGGATTTTAACCATTGGAAGACTTCATTATCAAAAAGCATATGATATGGCGATACCAGTTTTACAAAAAATAAGAAAAGCAGGTTATAATATCCGGTGGTACGTGATAGGTGATGGTGCAATCAGGGGTGAGCTAGAAAAATTGATTGAAAAGCATAATGTAACAGGAGACTTTATACTATTGGGTGCTAAATCAAATCCATATCCATTTTTAAAGCAATGTCAACTTTATGTACATACTACTCGTTTTGAAGGTAAGAGTATTGCAATTGAAGAAGCTCAAGTTCTTGGAAAAGCAATTGTAGCGTCGGATTGTACTGGTAATCGGGAACAGATTCAGCATGAAGTAAATGGAATAATTGTCGACTTAGAAGTAAATGAAATTGCTTCAGAAATAATAAAACTTTTGGATGATAAAACATTGATTTACAAGTTTGAACAGGCAAACGCAGAGATGAAATTTGATTATAGAAAAAATCTTGATTTGCTTTATAGCTTTATGGAGGATAATGGATGAAGGAACTATTAATAATCATTCCGGCTTATAATGAAGAATTTGCCATTGGAAAACTATTGGATAGCATATTGGAGAATGGCTATGGTGAAATTGCTGATATACTTGTAATCAATGATAAATCAAGTGATAATACTGAAAATATTGTTTCTATGTATGGAAAGCCTGTGAACATGATTACTCATATATTTAATATGGGATATGGGGCTACTTTAAAAACAGGTTATGTGTATGCAACTAAGAATAATTATCAGTATGTAATACAAATGGATGCTGATGGACAGCATGGGGTAAATAATATTTATAATCTTTATGAGAAAATAAAAAGTAAAAATGCTGCAGATATTATAATTGGTTCTAGATTTGTAAAGGGAAGTATCTCCTTTAAAATATCTTTGCTAAAAAAGATTGCAATTGTTTTTTTTCAATTTTTAATTAAAGTGTTTACAAAAAATAAGATTACAGATCCTACTAGTGGATTACAGGCTTTAAATCGGAGGACATTTTCATATTATGCTAAATTTATGAATTTTGATCCAAGATATCCTGATGCTAACATGATTATAAAGATGTTGCTGTTAGGTTATAAAATTGAGGAAATTCCTTCTACGATGTATGAAAGGACTATGGGAGAAAGCATACATTCAGGATTGAAGCCGATATTATATATGGTGCTTATGATGTTAAGTACATTAACAATTATATTGCAGTATAAGTTTTTGAAAGCGAAATAAGGAGGTGATACCGTGGTTAAAAAAGTACATTATATACAACTGACTCTGTTGATATTATTATTATTTATTCTATTTCAAATGACTTCAATAAGTATTTCGTTTGACGAACTAAGAAGTAGTTTTAATGATAATCACAATAATTTGGTTGTCGATATTGATAGTAGCGGAAATAGTATTAAAAATAGTTCAGGAAGTATTTTGATGATTACCGGGAAAAATGATGATGAGGCAGTTTATATTGAGCAGGGATTATATTACTTGCGTAGAGGTTATAGAGTTAATGAAAGCTTGTTAACATTGTCTGAGGAAGACTTAAATAATACGGAGATCATAATCTTAGCATCAAATACAATGGAAAATACTTATGACCTAAAAACAGTTCAAAACTGTATGAAAAAAGGTATCAATGTGATTATGGCTGTATTACCCAGTGAAGATGAATTGAGTGAAGATTGGCAAACACTTTTAGGAATCAAAAGTTTAAGTGGTACATATGTTCAGGAAGGTATTAATATATTTTCAGGTTTTTTCTTGGGTGGTAAACATGAGTATGCAGAATTAAATGTTGAAACAATGAATATTAAAGTAACCTCTACTTGTAAAACTTATATAGCTGGTCTGACTGACGATAAAGACATGTCAGTTATAAAAAACGAAGAAATGCCAGATATATTATGGCGTAATGTATACGAAGGCAGTCAGATATATGTGGTGAATGGTTCTTTCTTTGACAGTAATAATGGTATAGGAATTATTACATCTATATTTGCTCAGATTTATCAAGACTTTGTGTATCCAGTTATTAATGCAAAAGCATTAATAGTTAATAATGCACCTTACTTATCGTTAGAAAATGAAGAGGAAATGCAAAAAAAATATGCAAGGAATTCTCAGAGATTTTTTGAAGATATTGCATTACCTGATATTATTGCACTTTCTATGTCTACTAGTAATGTACCCACCTTCTTCGCAATTGGTAGTTTTGATGAAAGTATAATTTCAGAAAATGAATTAAATACATCAGCGTTGTCTACTTTAGCTAGCGAATTGAAACGAATAGGCGGAGAAATAGGTGTTTCAGATTATGATAGATACAGTGTTCAGACTGAAGAAAAAGTAATTGATGCTATAGATATATACAAAAATACTTTAAAAAATTATGATTTAAGAGCTTTATATTTAAATAATTATGATAAAAACATTTCAGGTAAACTGGTTAATAGTGTAAATAATCAGATAAATATTAGCACTTTGATTTCTTCTTGGGACGATGGAACAACTTTTTCATATTACGATAAAAATATTGTTAATATACCAGTTATAACGGAAGGATTTTCTTATTCGGATGAAGATTTATTCAAGCTGCATAGTACAGCAACTGCTCTAGGGGTAATTATTCATGGAATTGATATGAGTAAAATTATATACCCTGAGAATGATGATAAAGATTGGTCAAATATATTTAAAGATTTAACTTCTTCAGTAGATACTTATTGGGCGAATTATAAGAATATAGATAGTTTAAAGATATCTGATGTAGACAGTCGTGTTTCGAAATTTTTGGATATTATACCGAATATAACCATTGATGGAAATGGCATATCAATATCTATTGATGGTTTTGAAAAAGAGGCATATTTTATGCTTCGAACACAAAAGGTAGTGACTGGGATTGATAATGGGACTATCACAAAAGTTGAAGATGGTGCATATTTGATTTATGCAACTGATTCTAATGTTGTAGTTACATTGCATGAGTAGTTTTAATGAAAATTAGGAGGTAAATATGAAGATTTGTATCATTGTAGAAGGTTGTTATCCCTATATAATGGGTGG
>JBMNCR010000038.1:0-31816 GCA_049366695.1 Eubacteriaceae bacterium | reverse complement strand
CTTTTATATGTTATTATATTGTATTTTAATTGAACATACAATGGTGTATAATTAATTAGATATAAAATTTATTATTTAGGGAGATGAGTAAATGGATATCAGAGCTAGTGTAGAAAATACTTTTTCAAATTATCATGAAATACCAGTTAAGAATATAAAAATTGAAGATGAGGTAAGAAAACTTTGTGAGCAAAATTATTGTGGTAATTATAATAAAATTTGGACTTGTCCGCCTGCCGTAGGAACAATAGATGAAACAAGAAAAATAGTGGAAAAGTACGATAGTTTTTTATTAGTTTATGAAGTCTATAATGTTAAAAACAGTTTTGATATGCAAGGTATGATGGAAGGTGTGTCTGACTTTAAAGAAAAACTGCAAAAAATAAAAAAAGAAATTAGTAAAGAAATTGATTTTACAGTGTTAGGAGTAGGGGGATGTACGCTGTGTAAAAAATGTGCAATTGTAGATGGAGAACCTTGTAGACGACCTAATGATGCAATTATTTCTTGTGAGGCATGTGGGATTAATGTTATGTCATTAATGAAAGAAAATAACCTCAAATATAATAATGGACCTAATACTGTTACATATATTGGGGGAGTATTGTATTAATATATTTTAGACAGAGTTATCTAGTTTTTGAGTTTTTGAATTTTCATTTATACATAAAACAATGTATAAATATAAAAAGACTCCTTGAAGAATTTGAAAATAACTCAACAAATCTATTGATAAGTCGCTAGTTAGTAGCCATTTTGATACTATTGTAAAATTACTTATAAATGAAAATTTGCAATAGTAAAAGTATTCAGTCATTGCAAAATATGTAGTGAAAATTAAAGATACAGTAATAAAATTTTTATATTTTATGTTTATATTATTATGATATATTTTTGATATAAAAATTGCGATTACTAAACCCATAAAAATATTTGGTAAATATTTTTTAGTAATTGAAAATTGTAACCAGTATTCATATGAAGAAGACATACAAAAAATAATAATAGAACACAAAATAATAAGTAATCTGTATTTTTTTAGAACGGATAAATTTAACAATTTTTTTCCTCCTTACTTCACTGGTATAATATGTAATTATAATGCATTTAATAATACAATGTAAATATAATTTGCGTAAGTGGTTCGTTTTTATGCGTAAACGGTCATATTTGAAGTTGAAATAGATAAAAGTATAAATAATACTTGTTGTTTATAAGTTTTAATGAAAAAACTTTGCTAGAATATTTGACTTTATAAAATCAATAAAAGAATGTACAATAATCAGAACTTAAAAAAATACTCCCAGATAATTATTTGGAAGTATTTTTTATATCTATGTTATTTCATTTAAGAAGATAATTCTTATTAATAAAAATTAGCTTTTCAACACTTTCTCTTGATGGACCACCATCAACTTTTCTGTTATTTACACATGATTCAAGAGTAATACTTTCATATATTGACTCATCAAATACCTGAGAAATTTCTTTATATTCTTTTAAAGATAAATCTTCTAATGTTTTTGAATTTTCAATACAATATAAAACTAATTTTCCTATAATTTCATGAGCTTCTCTAAAAGGCAAGCCGTTTTTTACCAACCAATCAGCTGCATCAGTTGCATTCGTAAATCCTTTACCTGCTGCATTGTACATAATAACTTTATTAATGCTTATAGTATCAAGCATATTACTAAAAATTGGAATAGCCATAGAAAGTGTATTTACAGAATCAAATAATGCTTCTTTATCTTCTTGCATATCTTTATTATATGCTAAGGGGATACCTTTCATTGTTGTTAGTAAAGAGAGTAAGTTACCATATACTCTACCTGTTTTACCTCTTACCAACTCTGCTATATCAGGATTTTTCTTTTGAGGCATTATACTACTACCAGTACTAAATTCGTCATCTAACTGTATAAAATTAAATTCGTCAGAACACCATAATATTATTTCTTCACTAAAACGACTTAAATGCATCATTATTAGAGACATAGCACTTAAAAATTCTATACAAAAATCTCTATCTGAAACTGAGTCAAGGCTATTTAGTGTAATTCCCTCAAAGTCTAGTAATTGAGATACATAATTTCTATCAAGGTCATAAGTTGTGCTAGCTAAAGCTCCTGCACCTAAAGGCATTTGATTTGTTCTTTTATAACAATCACTAAGTCTATCTCTATCTCTTTTGAACATTTCAAAGTATGCAAGTATATGATGAGCAAAAGTTATAGGTTGTGCTTTTTGTAAGTGAGTATATCCCGGCATAATAGTATCAATATTATCCTCAGAAAGTCGAATCAAAACTTCTTGAAGATTATGCAGTAAACTATCTATATCTTTAATTTTGTCTTTTACATACATTCGAATATCCAAAGCTACTTGATCATTTCTACTACGTCCAGTATGAAGTTTTTTTCCAACAACACCGATTCTTTCAATCAACAATTTTTCTATATTCATATGAATATCTTCAGCAGATATATCAAATTCTATTTTACCTAATTCAATATCATGTAATATTTGTTTTAAATTATCTACTATCAAAGTACATTCTTCTTCTTTAATAATCTCCTGTTTACATAACATTTTTGCATGAGCAATACTGCCATTAATGTCGTAATTATATAAAATATTATCGAAGTGAATTGAGGAATTGAAATCATCAGTTAATTGATTAGTCTCCTTTGTAAATCGTCCTCCCCAGAGCTTCATTTAGTCACATCCTTTTATTCTTTATTATTCTTGTTCTTCATTAATGCTCTAACACGTAGAGGTAATCCAAATAATCTGATAAAACCTTCAGCATCTTTATGATCATAAAGATCTCCAGTTGTAAAACTAGCTATTTCTTCATTATATAATGAAAAAGGAGAGGTTGCACCAGCTGAGATTATATTTCCTTTGTACAGTTTTAATTTTACTTTACCTGTAACATTCTCTTGTGTACTATCTACAAAAGCATCTAATGCTTCTCTTAATGGAGTGAACCATTCTCCGCTATAAACTAATTCAGAATATTTTATAGCTAGTGTTTGTTTATATGAATAAGTTTGTTTATCAAGACATAAATGTTCTATTTCTTCATGTGCTTTATATAATATTGTTCCACCAGGAGTCTCGTAAATACCTCTGGATTTCATACCAACGACTCTATTTTCAACTAAATCAATAACACCTATACCATGTTTTCCACCGATTTCATTTAATGCAGTTATCATTTCAGTGCCATTTAAGCTTTTTCCGTTTAATTTAATAGGAATACCTTTTTCGAATTCTAGTTCAATATATTCTCCTTCATCAGGAGTATTTTCTAAAGGATTACACATCTGTAATACTTTAGAATAATCTGGTTCTATTGATGGATCTTCAAGTTCTAGACCTTCGTGACTCAAATGCCATAAATTTCTATCTCGGCTATAACTAGTATCTTTATTAAAGTTTAATTTAATATCATGTTTTGAACAATACTCCATTGCATCTTCTCTAGACTTAATATTCCAGATTCTCCATGGTGCAATAATTTTTAAATGAGGAGCTAATGCTGTAATAGTTAATTCGAATCGTACTTGATCATTACCTTTTCCAGTAGCACCATGACATATAGCTTCAGCATCTTCCAATAATGCATATTTTACTAAACGTTCTGCAATTAATGGTCTAGCTATAGATGTGCCAAGTAAATATTTGCTTTCATATGTTGCGCCTGCTTTTAAGGTAGGGTATACGAAATTATTTACAAATTCTTCTCGAACATCATCTATGTAAAGTTTACTTGCACCAGAAGAAATTGCTTTTTCTTCTAATCCGTCTATTTCTTGTCCCTGCCCTACATCTATGCAAACTGCAACTACTTCATAATCATAATTTTCCTTTAACCAAGGAATAATAGTTGTTGTATCTAAACCGCCTGAATAAGCTAATATTACTTTTTTCTTCATAATAATATGACCTCCTAAAAAAAAATGAAATTTACTATTGAATAATTATACAATAATAATGTATAATATGCAATAACAATTAAAAAAGATTAATAAATATTTATTATTAAATGAATAAATATAAAAAAGGTGATGAAATATATGATTAAAGCTGCTGTTGTAGGTGCAACTGGGTATGTTGGGCAAGAATTGATTAGATTATTATATCAACATCCTAATATTGATTTAAAAATAATAAGTTCAAGAAAGAATATTAATGAAAGATATGATAGTATTTATGGAAATTATGTAAAAAGATCTGAATTAAAATTTTCCGAAAATGATCTTAAATATATTAGCCAAGAAGTTGACGTTTTGTTTTTAGCATTACCTCACGGCGTGGCTTCAAATCTATTAAATGATGAAGTACTAAGTAATACAAAAGTAATAGATATGGGTGCTGATTTTAGATTAAATGATGTGAATATATATGAGAACTGGTATGGAACAGAGCATGGAAATCCATCATATATAAAAAAATCTATTTATGGATTATGTGAATTAAAAAGAGATGAAATAAAAAACTATAGTTTAATAGCTAATCCAGGTTGTTATACTACTTGTAGTATACTATCTCTAGCTCCAATAATAAAAGAAGAATTTATTAATAATAAATCAATTGTTATTGATGCAAAGTCTGGAGTAACAGGAGCTGGCAGATCACTTAATATGGCTACACATTATACTGAATGTAATGAATCAATAAAAGCATATAAAATTGCTTCCCATAGGCATACTCCAGAGATTGAAGAACAACTAGGAAGTTTGGCAGATGAAAATATTAATCTTATTTTTACGCCACATTTAGTACCTATGAATAGAGGGATATTAACTACTAGTTATATAAAACTTACTAAGGATATTCATATAGATGATATATACCATTTATATAGGCAATTTTATAAGAAGGAATACTTTATTAGATTATTAAACAAGGATATATATCCAGAAACAAGATGGGTAAAAGGATCAAATTATTGTGATCTAGGAATAAATTTAGATAAAAGAACGAATACATTAGTAATTGTCGGAGCAATTGATAATTTAATTAAAGGAGCAGCAGGGCAGGCTGTTCAGAATATGAATATTATTTTTAATTTTGATGAAACATGCGGATTAAAGAGTATACCCATTTTTCCAGTTTAATCACTAAAAAATGTATAGTATATACAAATTCATGAGTTATCCAGTAAAGCAATAATGCTATAATTAGTTTTTTAAACAGTTGGATATAATATTTGATTAATAAAAGGAAGTGACAATATTGCATATAATAGAAGGTGGAATTGTAGCACCTATAGGATTTAAAGCAGGTGGAAAATTTGTAGGATTAAAAAGAAAACGAAAAGATTTATCGATAATAACAAGTAAAGTGCCTTGTGATTTTGCAGCTGTATTTACTACTAACAAAGTAAAAGCAGCCCCAGTAAAATGGAATGAAAATATTTATAATAATCATTCTAAGGTAAATGCTTTAGTAATAAATAGTGGTAATGCAAACGCATGTACAGGAGATAGAGGATACGATGATGCTGAACTTACTGCACAAACTCTAGCAGATTGTATTGATTCTAAAAAATATGAAGTATTAGTTGCATCTACAGGTGTAATAGGAGTACCATTACCCATTGAAAAAATTACGAATGGAATAAATGGATTGATAACTGAACTTGATGATGATGTGATTTCTGGAATTAATGCAGCAGAAGCAATAATGACAACAGATACAATTATAAAAACAATTTCTGTAAAGATTCAATTAAATGGAAAAGAAGTTCACATTGGCGGTATGGCAAAGGGTTCAGGTATGATACATCCCAATATGGCTACTATGCTTTCATTTATTACAACTGATATTAATATTGAAAAAAAACTTCTTAGAAAAATATTACAAGATGTTGCAGATGAAACATATAATATGATTTCTGTAGATGGTGATACAAGTACAAATGATATGGTTATAGCCATGGCTAATGGAATGGCAGGTAATACAGTAATTAGTAGTAGTGAAGATGAAGGATATAAAACTTTTTATGAGGCTTTCTTATATGTAAATAAATATCTTGCCATGGAAATTGTAAGAGATGGTGAAGGAGCTAGTAAGTTTATTGAAGTAAATGTAAATGGTACAAAAACAAAACAAGATGCTGTATTAATAGTAAAATCTATATTAACATCAAACCTTGTAAAGACTGCATTGTTTGGAGAAGATGCTAACTGGGGAAGAGTATTATGTGCGGCTGGGTATTCTGGTGCAGATTTTGATCCTAATAAAGCAACTCTGAGTTTTGAAAGTAATAATAAAAATATATTACTTTTGAAGGAAGGATTGCCAGTGGATTTTGATGAAGATGAAGCTTTTGAAATACTAAAAAATCATGATATTAAGATTAATATTCAATTGGGAGAAGGCGAAAGTTCTGCTACTGGCTGGGGATGTGATCTTAGTTATGAATATGTAAAGATAAATGGAGAATATCGAACGTGAGTAAGTCTAAAGTAGAAAAGTGGGAAAGTGGAAAGTTAGGAGAAAAAATAATGGATAAATACATAACTAGAGCTAAAACATTAGTAGAAGCTCTTCCATATATACAAAAATTTAATAATAAAATTATTGTTATTAAATATGGTGGAAGTGCAATGATCGATGAAAAACTAAAACAATCTGTAATAAAAGATATTTGTCTTATGAAATTAGTTGGAATAAAGCCCGTAGTAGTTCACGGTGGAGGTAAAAGAATTAGTGAAATGCTTAAGAATATGGGTAAAGAAGCCAAATTTATTCAAGGACTTAGAGTTACAGATGATGAGACAATGGAAGTTGCAGAGATGGTGTTATCTGGAAGTGTAAATAAAGAGATAGTACAACTATTTCAGCAACAAGGACTTAAAGCAGTGGGTATAAGTGGAAAAGATGGTAGTACAATTATCGCTAAAAAGAAACTATTAGATGGAATGGATATTGGTTGGGTTGGAGAAATAGAAAAAATCAATCCACAATTATTAAAATCTCTAATAAAAGATGATTTTATACCTGTTATAGCTCCTATTGCATGTGACTTTAATAATAATACATATAATATCAATGCAGATTATGTAGCAGGAGCAATAGCTTCACAGTTAAAGGCTGAAAAATTAGTTTATTTAACAGATGTAGAAGGTGTATTAGAAGACGTTAATGAGAAGAACAGTTTGATTTCAAAAATTCATTTAAATGAAATAGATAAATATATTAAAAATAATGTAATAGAAGGTGGAATGATACCAAAGATACAGTGTTGTGCTGAAAGTATCAAAAATGGAGTATCAAGTGTGCATATTTTAGATGGTAGAGTGGAACACAGTCTTTTATTAGAAGTATTCACAAACTCAGGTATTGGAACCATGATATTTGATTAGTGAAAGTATAATATAATTATCAATTAAAAATAAAAGTGGTTAAATAGGAGGTTTTGTAATGAATAATAATATTATTGACAAAGGTAAAGAATGTATAATGAATACTTATTCTCGTTTTCCTATAGCATTTAAAGAAGGAAAAGGAGTATATTTATACGATAATAATGGAAAAGAGTACGTTGATTTTGTTGCAGGTATCGCAGTAAATTGTTTAGGTTATGGAAATAAAGGATTTGCTCAAGCTGTTACTAATCAATTAAATAAACTAAATCACGTATCTAATTTATATTGGACTGAACCTGCTATTAAAGTAGCAGAAAAGTTAACAAAATATACTGGATTGGATAAAGTGTTTTTTTGTAACAGTGGAGCTGAGTCAGTTGAAGCTGCATTAAAATTAAGCAGGATATACAGTAAAAAGAATAAGGGTGAAGATTGTTATGAAATTATATCCATGAAACAATCATTTCATGGAAGAACTATGGGTGCCTTATCTCTTACTGGACAGGAAAAATATCATAAAAATTTAAATCCACTTTTGTCTGGAATAATAAGAGTGAATTTAAATGATATAGAGGATTTAAAAAATAATATTACTGAAAATACTTCTGCAATTATTATTGAACCTATCCAAGGAGAAGGTGGAATAAATCCTACTTACAAAGAATACCTTAAACAGGTACGAGAAATATGTGATAAAGAGAATATAGTTTTAATATTTGACGAGGTGCAAAGTGGTATAGGTAGAACAGGACATTTATTTGCATTTCAACATTATGGGGTAATACCAGATATTGTTACTTCTGCAAAAGGGTTAGGCAATGGAATCCCAATTGGTGCAATCATTGCAAAAGAGAAATTTGCCAAAGAATTTACTCCGGGTACTCATGCTTCTACATTTGGAGGGAATGGCGTGGCAAGTGCTGCAGCTGATTACGTTTTGCAAGAATTAATGGAAAATGGATTATTAGAAAAAGTAAAGAATAATGGAAAATACTTAAACAATAAATTGTTAGAGTTCAAAGAAAAATATAATATAATTGAAGAAGTACGAGGTATCGGGATGATGCAAGGGATTCAGATAAATAAACCAGTAGCGGATATTGTAAATGCGTGCATGGAAAAAGGGTTGCTTTTAGTAGGTGCAGGTGTTAATGTTATTAGATTTGTACCACCTCTAATAATAACAAAAGAAGAAATAGACAAAGGACTTTCTATTCTAGCATCGGTATTGGAGGCTAATTAATGAATGCATTTATTTACTTGGAAGATGGAACAAAACTCATTGGAAAGTCTTTTGGTGCAAGCAAAACAGTTATAGGAGAACTTGTTTTTAATACTGGGATGACAGGATATCAAGAAGTATTAACCGATCCTTCTTATTGCGAACAAATAGTAGTAATGACATATCCTATGATTGGTAATTATGGAATCAATAAATGTGATAATGAATCTAGTAAAGTACAAGTTAAAGCTTTTGTAGTAAGAGAATATAGTGAGATACCTAGTCATTATCTATGTAGTGACACAATAGATGATTATTTAAAATCCAATGGTATCCCAGGTATTTATGATATAGATACAAGAATGCTTACTAAGAAAATAAGAGACAGAGGAAGTATGAAATGCTTTATTACTACAGAAGAAACATCAGAATATAAAAACGTAATAAAAAATTATACTTTTCCTAAAAATATAGTTAGTAAAGTATCACGAAATGAAAAAAACTATTTTCATGGAAATGATATCAAAATTGGAGTATTAGATCTAGGGTTAAAACAGGGAATTGCTAAAAATCTTATTAAACTTGGGTGTTCAGTTGTTATTTATCCATATAATACTTCAAAAGAAGAAATACTAAATGATAACATAGATGTTTTGCTTTTATCTAATGGACCAGGAGATCCAAAGGATAATATAGAAATAATAAATCTAACGAAAGATTTAATTGGAGTTATTCCTCTATGGGGAATATGTTTGGGGCATCAAATTCTTGCTTTGGCTTTAGGTGGGGATACTTATAAGCTTAAATTTGGTCATAGAGGAAGTAATCATCCTGTCATGAATAATCTGACAGGTAAGATTATTATAAGTTCTCAAAATCACGGTTTTGCTGTTAGGGAAGATTCTCTTTCTCAAGGGTTCTTAATAACATATGTAAATATAAACGATAATACAGTAGAAGGATTTGATTACCCAAAATATGATATTAAAGCAGTACAATTCCATCCAGAAGAAGGACCAGGACCAATAGATGGACATTTCATATTTAAAGATTGGTTGCATTCTATTAAGGTGGGTGAAGATGATGCCTAAGAAAAATGAAATAAAAAAAGTACTGGTAATTGGTTCAGGTCCGATAATAATAGGTCAAGCAGCGGAATTTGATTATGCTGGTACACAAGCTTGTAAAGCGTTAAAAGAAGAAGGTGTAGAAGTTGTATTAGTAAATAGTAATCCAGCTACTATTATGACTGATGATAATATTGCAGATAAAGTATATATACAACCTATTAATATAGATGTATTGTCATATATTATTTCAAAAGAATTGCCTGATGGGATATTGCCTACATTAGGAGGTCAAACAGGGCTAAACATGGCTGTTGAATTACAAGAAGCTGGTATACTTGAGAAATATGATATTAAACTTTTAGGTACATCTTTAGAAGCTATAAAAAAAGCTGAAGATAGAGAGAGTTTTAAAAAACTAATGGAAGATATAGATGAACCAATTCCTAAAAGTGCAATAGTTTCAAATGTAGAAGATGGAATAGAATTTTCGGAAGAAATAGGATTTCCAATAATTGTTAGACCTGCATATACCCTAGGTGGTACTGGAGGGGGTATAGCAAATAATAAAAAAGAATTAGAGGACATAATTCATACTGGAATTATGTTTAGCAGAATTAAGCAAGTATTACTTGAACAAAGTGTTGCAGGATGGAAAGAACTTGAATACGAAGTAATGAGAGATAGTAATGACACCTGTATTATTATTTGTAATATGGAGAATATTGATCCTGTGGGTATCCATACAGGTGATAGTATTGTAGTTGCCCCGTCGCAAACACTTACAGATAACGAGTATCATATGTTAAGAGAATCAGCATTAAAAATAATCAGGTCCTTAGAAATCGAAGGAGGATGTAATATACAGTTTGCATTAAATCCTGATAAAAATGAATACATAGTTATAGAAGTTAATCCTAGGGTAAGCAGATCTTCGGCATTAGCTTCAAAAGCAGCTGGGTATCCCATTGCAAAGATAGCAGCAAAAATTGCAATAGGATTTCATTTGCATGAGATAGAAAATGCTGTAACTAAGAAAACAAAAGCTTCATTTGAACCAACTTTAGACTATGTAGTAACAAAAATTCCAAAGTGGCCATTTGATAAATTTGATTATGCAAACAGAACATTAGGGACACAAATGAAAGCTACAGGAGAAGTAATGGCAATAGATAGAAATTTTGAAAGTTCATTGTTGAAAGCCGTTATTTCTCTTGAAGGAAATGTAATTTCAATGAGAAAGAAATATTTAGAGAATCTAAAAGATAGCGAGATAGAAGACTTGTTATATAAAACAGATGATAATAGAATATTTACTGTTTTTGAAGTTATTAGAAGAGGATTTTCTATAGATAAGATACATAATATTACTAAAATAGATAATTGGTTTTTATACAAATTTAAAAATATTGTTGATGTAGAAAAAGAGATGATGTCTAACGAATTAGATTTTAATTTGTTACATAAAGCGGAGAAACTTGGTTTTACGGATAGAGAAATTGAATTTTTATCTGGTGAAAGTTGTAATGTGATTGATGCTATTAGAAGAGCGCATCATATTTATCCAGTTTATAAAATGGTAGATACATGTGCAGGAGAATTTGAATCTGCTACGCCTTATTATTATTCTACTTATGATAGTGAAGATGAAAATATTATAAGCAAAAAAGAGAAGATTATTGTAATTGGATCTGGTCCTATAAGGATAGGTCAAGGAATAGAATTTGATTATTGTTCAGTTCATGCGGTATGGGCAATACAAAAATATGGATATGAATCAATTATTATTAATAATAATCCTGAAACAGTAAGTACAGATTTTGATATTTCTGATAAATTGTATTTTGAACCATTATTTATAGAGGATGTATACAATGTAATTAGAAAGGAAATGCCAAAAGGTGTAATAGTGCAATTTGGAGGTCAAACATCTATTAATTTAGCACCAAAATTAATGAATAAAGGTGTTCAAATATTAGGTACTTCAGTAAATTCTATTGATGTTGCAGAGGATAGGAAAAGATTTGATAGGCTTTTACAAGAACTACACATACCTAGACCTAAAGGAACAGCGGTAGTATCTTTAGATGATGGAATAAAAGCAGCAGAAATAATAGGATATCCAGTGCTGGTTAGACCGTCCTATGTAATTGGTGGAAGGGCAATGCAAGTAGTATATGATAAAGCAGAATTGTGTAAATATTTAGAGGAAGCAACTAAAATTTCCGACGATCATCCTATACTTATCGATGAATATATTTTAGGTAAAGAAGTTGAAGTAGATGCTATTTCAGATGGCAAGGATATACTAATACCTGGGATAATGGAACATATCGAAAGAACAGGTATACATTCTGGAGATAGCTTTTGCGTATATCCTCCGCAAAACATATCAGAAAGTGTGATTGATAAACTAGTAGAGTATACTAAAAAAATATCAAAGGCGTTAAATGTAATTGGAATGGTAAATATTCAATTTGCTATAAAAGATGAGCAAGTATATATAATTGAAGTAAATCCTCGGGCATCAAGGACTGTACCGATTATTAGCAAAGTGACTGCTATACCGATGATTGATATTTCAATTAGGGTAATCCTAGGTGACAAATTAAAAGATCTTGAGTATGGAGTAGGACTTAAAAAATGTGATAAATTAATAGCAGTAAAGGCTCCGGTATTTTCTTTTCAAAAATTATTAGATGTGGATTCCGCTTTAACACCGGAAATGAAATCTACAGGAGAAGTGCTGGGAATTGATAATAAATATGAACTGGCACTACTAAAGGCTTTTCAAGGTGCTGGTTATAATTTTAATTTAAAAGGGAAAATATTATTTAGCATGAATGAAAGAGATAAAGAAGAAAGTATTGAATATGCTAGAATCTTCAAAAAATTAGGATTTGATATAGCTGCTACTGATAATACTTATGATTATTTTATGAAAAATGATATTTTGGCAACAAGATTTATGAAAGCAGATATAGAAATTATAAAAGAAAAACTAAAAGATGGAGAAATATGTGCATTTATTAACACCCCAACCATTGGTAAAGATACCGATAGAACGGGTTTTAAAATCCGTTCATATTGTCAGATGTTAGATATACCTTGTTTTACATGCTTGGATACGGTTAAAGTATATCAACTTGCATTAAAAGCAAAAATGGAAAATGATAGTGTGACTTATGATACGATTTTAGAGTATAGGTAAAGGGATTTAATAGATAGTAAGAAATCTCTATCTATTAAATATATTTTATTATTAAGTTTTGTACCCCATCATATAAAACAGAACATCAGAGTAATTTTCTGCCGATAATACTATATCATTTACTATGGTGTTATCTTTTAATAAAAGTGTCTTGCATCAAAGCCACCGCTAAAGTTAATCGTTGTTTTTGTCCGCCCGATAGTGAGGAGGGATGCCGATCTTTGTATTTCCAGAGATTTAATTGATTGAGAAGTGATTGTGCCTGAGCTATAAGCTCGGGTTTTTTCTTTCTGCCGATCAGCATTTCTCCTATTCAAGTATCCAGGTAGGAGAGTATTTTCTACAATTACATTAAAGATTTGTTCACGTGCAGCTTTTGCACTTCGACCTCTACGAAATCCAAAAGAGATAGTATCTGCTTTAGTTTCAGCAATAGGTTTTAATGCAAGAACATATAAGGTTTGCATAGCTCTATCATACATAGTAGGTATTCCTGATAGACGTTTTTTATCCTTGCCTATCTTAGTGATGTAAACATACTTAAGAGGCTTTGCTTTGTACTATTTATAGGTAAGTGTAAGTACTGCTTTCATCTTTGATGTAGATGTTGACCATAGTTTTTTATCTACACCTGTTGTATTTTTCCCCATATTGGTAGTGACTTTTCCTACTGCAAAAGCTTCTGCAGAAAAAGAATGAGTAGGTAAGCATTGTAGCCCTTTTGCTTTATTTCTATCATCATGATAAAGCTAAATTTCAAGACATTATTAGGAAACTCTTGACTGACAAAAACTTATCAATATATGAAGCTATTCAATACGCAATATCAAATAAAATAATAAAGCCAACAGAAACTTGTCAAAATACTTTGAATTCTAATAAGAAATTTACGCAAGAGCTGGTTTCTAATATCCAATATCAGAAATTCAAGAAGCTTTATCTGAATGGGATGAATACTTACAATAGAATCAAAGATTCTTTTGAAGTTGCATCAAAAGAGGAATTTGATTACTAAAAAAATCTCTATAAAAAGGAGATCTTTATAGAGACGCTTTTTTCACAATGTATTAAATTTACAGATGCACTTAACTATATAAGATACCTTAATGAGGATTTTGATTACATTACTATGCATAAAACTAAAGGTTCTAGTATTGATTCGGTTATTGTTGTTATGGAAGAATTCTATTGGATTGAATACGATTTTTCTCTCCTTTACACCGATAATACTAAAAATGAAAAACGGTAAAATTCACAGAAGATGTTGCATGTTCAAGGGCTCGTAAGTCACTTATATGCGTTAGGCTTCTTTTGGAAGATGAAGTTGAACACTTCTTGCACGTGTTTCCCTGTGCTGTTGAAGTGGGATTAGCGAACTAAAAAGTCACACTATCCGTATGCCTATATAAAAGTAGAAAAATGTGGATATAGCATATTGTGTTCGGGTGCATATTGGGTGCATCTGAATCACGCATCGATAACCTTTCGTGAAAAGGTGCACCCAAAACCCGAAAAGCGTAACTTTGTACCAAAATTAACGCCCTTAGACAATATTAAGACGTAAATATTGATATATAGTAAATCCCTTGATTTCAGAGTCTACTGAAAAAGTCAATAAATTTGCATTTACTTTACAATATATGTATTATAACTGATTGTCAGAAAAGAATAAAATAAATAGAACTATAAATTCATTTATCATTAACAAAGAACAATGCGTTTTCTATTATTAATTAAAAAGAACAGTTTTACAAACTTTTGAATCCATTTTCTAGCTTATTAATAATAGAAAATACATTAAAAGGATATTCGGGTCAATATTTCATTGTTAAATAATGATTCTGAATATAGATTATTATTACTTACTCTAGATCTTGAAAAAGAACTTTATAATATGTGTAGTATATATGAAATATTTGTTGTATAAGTGTAATTTAAAGTAATTATACCGTAAAATGTTTAAAATTTAGATTTTTAACGAATATTTAACATAAAGGCAATATTGATTTTGCATTAATTTTATATTATTAAAAGTTAATGGAGGTATTTTAATGATTTACGCGCTTATTGATATGGGATCTAATACTATCAGGTTAAATATATATAAATGTAAGGGAAGTGATGTCAACTTACTCTTTACTACGAAGGATTCTGCAGGGCTTGTAGGTTATGTAAAGGATGGTGTTCTTTCGCAAAAAGGGATTAATAAAGCGTGTAATGTATTAAATAAATTTAATGAATTAATCAAAAATTTTGAAATAGATCAGCTAAAAATTTTTGCTACTGCATCATTAAGAAATATTAATAATACTGAAGATGTATTAAAATTTATAGAAAAAAAAACAGGACTTAGGGTTGATGTGATCTCTGGTGAGGATGAGGCAGTATTTGATTTTATAGGTGCTACAAAAGTTGTAAACGTGAAAGATGGAGTTTTAATAGATATAGGTGGTGGTAGTACAGAGTTGGTTGCTTTTGAAGATGGAAAGATAATTCATGCTCTAAGTATACCTATTGGATCATTGAAGTTATATAAAAGATATGTGAGTCATCTCTTTCCAAAAAAGAAAGAAATGAAGAAAATAAAAAAAATGGTTTATTACGAACTTGATAAAATAAAAAAAATGGATATAAAGCCATATAAAATAATCTGTGGTGTAGGAGGTAGTGTGCGAGCAGCAAGGAAGCTTAATAATGCTATATTTGAACTTCCAGATATAGATGCTCCAATAAAAGTTAAAAACCTGAATAAGATATTGAATCTTCTTTCAAGAAATTATAAAGAATCACTGGATATTATTCTTCAGGTTGTACCTGACAGAATTCATACTATTATACCTGGTTTAATAATTCTAAATGTAATATCAGAATTTTTTAAGAGTGAGTCAATTATTGTCAGTAACTCTGGTGTTCGGGAAGGGTATTTGTACGGCAAAGTTCTTAAAGGAGAGAGTAAAAATGGGAAAAACAAATATTTTTAAATACGATACCAGTTATACCCAAAATAGGGAGATATCATGGCTAAAATTTAATCAGAGAGTCCTAGAGGAAGGAGAAGATCATAATGTGCCGTTGCTTGAAAGACTTAAATTTGTATCCATCTTTACTAGTAATTTAGATGAATTTTTTATGATTAGAGTTGGAAGTCTGTATGATCTATCGCTTATAAAAAAAGAAACTTTTGATAACAAGTCAGGAATGACACCGAATGAACAATTAAATGAGGTATTTCAAGTAGTAAGACCTCTTTACACTAAAAAGGATAAAGCATTTTTTGAGCTTGAATCACATCTTAGAGAGCATGATATATATAATCTTTATATTGAAGAATTATTCCCTTCTGAAAAAAAACACCTTGATAATTATTTTAAGAAAAACATTATGCCTCTTCTTTCACCACAGATTATTGATTCTCATCATCCATTTCCACATTTATGGAATAAAACCCTTTATGTAATAGCAAATTTGAAATTTGATGAGAATAACTCTACAGTAGGAATAATATCAGTACCTTATTCAGTTCCTAAAATCATGATATTACCTGGGAAAAGTTTAAGATTCATAATGATGGAGAAGGTTATACAATACTACTATGATGTAGTGTTTGAGCATTATCAGGTATCAAATAAATGTATAATTTCCGTTACCAGGAATGCAGATATTAATCCTGAGGATGAGAGTTTTGAATTTGAAGAAGACTTTAAAATGGTTATGAAATTAATACTTAAAAAACGTTCAAGACTGGCTCCTGTGAGGTTGGAGATAGAGGGGGATATGGATAAGTCGCTTATGAAGTATCTTACAAAGCGTCTTGGTATTAAAGAATCCCAGGTATTTGTTAGCAAATCTCCCCTTGTTATGGACTATGCTTTTTCAATTGAAGATTATATTTCTCCATTCAAAGGTAGTTTAATATATAAAAAATTTGCACCTCAATATCCGCCAAATTTAAATTCGAGGGAAAGTATAATTACTCAATGCTTTAAAAAAGATATACTGCTATTTTATCCTTATGAACAGATAGAACCATTTATACAGCTTCTAAAAGAGAGTGCTGACAATTATTCAGTAAAATCTATTAAAATTACATTATATCGGTTAGCATCCAATTCAAAAATTATTGAATATTTATGTGATGCAGCGGAAAATGGAAAGGATGTTACTGTACTTATTGAACTGCGGGCAAGATTCGACGAAAAAAATAATATAGAATGGGCAGAGCATCTTGAAGAATCCGGATGTAAGGTTATTTATGGTTTTGAAGATTTTAAGGTGCATACAAAAATATGTCTTATTACTTGTAAAGAGAGAGATAGGATTTCTTATATTACTCAAATAGGAACTGGTAATTATAATGAAAAAACTGCAAAATTATATACTGATTTGTCTTTGATTACTGCTGATCAAGATATAGGTAAAGATGCGAGTAATTTCTTTAAAAATATGTCGATTTCAAATCTCGAGGGGATATATTCAAAGATGCTAGTTGCACCATCGTCATTTCAGGATAAATTTGAAGACCTAATTGATGATGAAATATCAAAAGTTAAACAGGGACTTGAAGGAAGAATTATCTTTAAGGCAAATTCACTTACTGAGAGAAATATGATAAATAAACTCAAAGAAGCTTCTAAAGCAGGAGTAAAAATCGATTTAATAATAAGAGGAATTTGTTGTCTTTTACCTGGAATTAGTGGAAAAACTGAAAATATTACAGTGACTAGCATAGTAGGTAGATATCTGGAGCATCCTAGAATCTATTGTTTTGGAAATGAAACTGACTTAAAAATATACATTTCCTCTGCTGATCTCATGACAAGAAATATTGTAAGAAGAGTTGAGATTGCCTGTCCTGTTTTAGATGATGATTTGAAGAAAAAGATATTGCATATTCTTGATATAATGCTTAAAGACAATATAAAAGCAACAGTACTTCAAAATGATGGAAACTATCTTAAAAAATCATATATCGATGAAATACCTTTAGATAGTCAAAAATATTTTATGGATGAAGCTATTAGTAAAAAAGATGAAAATATAGCTATGAGAAAAGATAAAAAAATATTTAAAGAATTCTTATCTAATTTTATTTTCAGAAAAATAAAAGAAACATTAAAATAAATTAAATTTTCAGAACAAAATTTTTTTATTGCTTAATTGTGCAATAATGGTAAAGTTTAAATTAAAATCTCCAAACTGATTTTATAACTTCAATTTGGAGATTTTGTTGTATAAAGAATGAAAAATATTGTGTAATAAATGTTGATGAATTTATGTTAATTAAGAAATTCTTAAGATTCCTATTGAATAGATTTTAAGATTTGATTGATATCATTGCCTTAAGTTAATGAAAAAGGGTGTGTTATAATATGTTGTACAAATTAAAATGTAGAGGTGATACTTCTTGAATATACTGGTGTGTGATGATGATAAAGAAATAGTCGATGCCATAACAATTTATCTTTGTAATGAAGGATTTAAAGTATTAAAAGCATTTAATGGATTAGAAGCTATAGAGATATTAGAAGATAATGAAATTCATCTTATTATTATGGATATTATGATGCCTAAAATGGATGGACTCAGAGCTACAATGAAGATAAGAGAAGATAAAAATATTCCAGTTATTATCGTTTCTGCAAAGTCAGAAGATACTGATAAAATAATTGGATTAAATATGGGGGCAGATGATTACATGACAAAACCCTTTAATCCTTTAGAATTAATAGCAAGAGTTAAATCTCAACTGAGACGATATACTAACCTGGGGAGTCTAGAAATTATGAACAATGTGTATCAAACAGGAGGATTAATGATTGATGATGAGAGTAAAATAGCTACTGTAGATGGAGAAGAAGTTCGTCTTACTCCAGTTCAATATAAGATACTTAAGTTACTCACAGCTAATGCCGGGAGGGTATACTCTATAGATGAAATATATGAGAAAGTATGGAAAGAACCAGCTTATAATCCTGAGAATACAGTATCTGTGCATATCAGAAAAATTAGAGAAAAAATAGAAATCAACCCAAAAGAACCAAAATATTTAAAGGTGGTGTGGGGAATTGGATATAAAGTGGAAAAATTTTAGCCATTGTACAATAACAAAAGTAATAGTTTTTATCATAGTGATTTTTTGTTTTACAGGGGCAATAACAACAATCTTAAATATGATTGCAGTGCCTTCGCAGCAAATTGATCCCAGAATTATTAATGAAGATAGTTATTATGATAGTGAAGAATTTACAAGTAAGATAAACGATAGTGTTACAATTTTAACAAGAATGATAGGTTATTATAAGAGCGAAGAACACATATTAAGTGGTGGTACAGTTACAGAAGATTTAATAAAAAGTGAAGAGGTGAGTATATATTATAAATATCAAAATAAAGTAGATTACGAGAATTTAGATGATATAGAAAAGCTAGAACTATATAACGAATCGAAAGATGATGAAATTTTACAATTCAAAGAACAAACAATTGAAAGAGATCTTGACGAATATCAAAGGATGATAAAAAAATTAGAAGAATATAAGGGTGTTATCTATTATGCAAGTGATGGTGTCAATAAGTTTACTAATACTTCAAATGTTTCTAAAGAGTTTTTTAAATCCCATTCTTGTTATATTGTTTTTGATAAATCTGAAGAATCACTATATCCAGAAGAAATTACCAATTATAATTATTACACTTGGTTTACATCTAATCTCGATGAAGTGCAACAACAAAGTAGTTCTATTTATATATCATTTGATGATGAGTATTTAAATGAAAGAATTATTCAGTGGAATCAAGATAAGGAATTTGTTACAAAAAATTTATATATGATAGCAGGATGTTTATTGGTATTTTTAATATCTTTTAGTTATCTAATACTTATTACAGGTAGAAAATCATTCAAGGATAAGAAATTGAGTTTAAACATATTTGATAAAATATACAATGATATAAATATAATATTATGCATTTTATTAATAACAGTGTGGTTTGTAACTATACCATTTTTGCAAAGAAATGATTTGTCAAGTCTTATATTTCTTATTACATTTTTTATAGGCGCCTTAGGATTAATATTGGTTATGTCAATATTTAAACATCTGAAGAATAGGACATTTATAAAACATTCATTTACCTTTAAATTTCTTTCTATAATTTACAAATTGATTAAAAGTATCTATCATATGCAAAAATTAGAGTTAAAGATTGTTTTAATATTATTAGGATTTCCTATATTTATTATATTAACACATATATATTATAATCGTTACATATTCTATTTACCAAGATATTACATTGTATTCTTTACAGATATCGTAATAGCTGGTTGGTTGATAAGGTTGACACTTAAGAAAGTTAAAGAATTTAGCTTAATAAAAGAAGGAATTGAGATAATTAAAGATGGAAATCTAAACCATACTATTGATGTATCAGGTAATGGAGAGTTTGGAAAACTAGCTGCAAA
This sequence comes from Eubacteriaceae bacterium, assembly GCA_049366695.1. Taxonomy (GTDB): domain Bacteria; phylum Bacillota; class Clostridia; order Eubacteriales; family Alkalibacteraceae; genus JBMNCR01. The sequence continues at coordinate 11,466 of JBMNCR010000038.1, read as the reverse complement.
TATAAATAGTATTGCAGATGGATTGAATAAGGCAGTTGAAAATGAATTAAAAAGTGAAAGATTAAAAAGTGAACTTATAACTAATGTTTCACATGATATAAGAACGCCTTTAACATCTATTATTACCTATGTTGATTTATTAAAAACTGAAGAAGATAAATTAAAAGCCAACAAATACATAGAGATCATAGACCAAAAATCTCAAAGATTAAAAACATTAACAGATGATTTATTTGAAGCATCAAAAGCATCCAGTGGCAATATTCCAGTTAATTTTGAGAAAATTAATATTGTATCACTAATAAATCAAGGAATGGGGGAGCTTAACCATAAAATAGAGAATTCAAAACTAGAATTTAAAATAAATAATTCAAAGAATAAAGTATTTGTAAAAGCAGATGGCAAATTGTTATGGCGAGCTATAGAAAATTTGTTATCGAATATTTTTAAATATGCTCAAAAGGGTTCAAGAGTATATATAGATATTAAAGAAAAAGAAAATGAAATAATTTTGATAATAAAAAATATCTCAGCATATGAATTAAATATTTCCTCAGATGAGCTAATGGAACGTTTTACAAGAGGAGATGAATCAAGAAGTAGTGAAGGTAGCGGATTGGGGCTATCTATAGCAAAAAGTTTTATAGAAATTCAAAATGGTAGATTTAAAATAGATATAGATGGAGATTTATTTAAGACTAGTATTCAAATACCTAAGTACAAAGAGTAATAAATGTTATGATAAGCTATATTTTAACAATAGATCTAAAAAGGAGTGAGGTAAACTCGCTCCTTAAATTTTTTTATTCTTCTATGAGATTGTCTAATGGAACTGTTTGTTTATTTTCTGGTTGATTTAAGGTGTGGATACTGGCAGTTTCCATTCTATCGTTAACCTTTTCAATATATATTTGTTCTCCATTAAATGTTACATTAACCATATTTGGTGAAGAAACAATTTCTCTTGCACGTTGTTTATCCACAATATTACCTCCTTAATTTTATTATTAATAGTTTTTTCATTAAATTTAAAAATATACTTAATCAATTTTTATGTTGTCTCCTGTAATATTGGGATATAGTATAAATCTTCAAATAAATTAAGATTGTCGGAATATCTATATAATAAAAATAAGGAAGAATTATTAGTATTAATGTAAATATACTTAAAAAAAATTATTTGATTTTAGTATCAATTAATACTATTCTTGTATGATTAATGTTCATTATTTATAACATTTATTAGTTATTATTAGATTAATTTACAAATCAAGCAATTCACTTACTATAGAAGTTTTGAAGATATCTTTATTAATCAAATAATCTTCAGGGTTTGTTAAATAGGGATAATCGGAAATAATTTTTTCCACGATTGACGTGGATTCTTCAATATAATTTTTTATAGTTTCATCATCATATTTAAGATTAAGTGCAAATACAAATAAACGTACCATAGTTTCATAATATTCATCAAAAGAAAAATCAGTTCCGTTGTTGATTTCAATTTGAAATTGCATACCTACGGGAAAAGTCATCGTAACAAATTTTCTGAAATATTTATTGATATCTTGTGTGCTTTCAGGAACAAGTTTTTTAATCATTACTATAATGTCATTTTTCTGACTCCCGCTGTAAATACTGTCAATAGTAACATTGTGTTCTATCATTTCACATACAAATCGCATATAATTATTTGCGTATTCTGCTAGAGTAGTAAGTAGATTATCTATCGTAATATTAAACAAAAAAGGATCTTCGTATACATCTACTTTATTTCTTAAATATGATGAAATTATTTGATAGTTTTCTTTGAGTATTGTATTTGCAATGTTGCTTTTATTTTTAAAATAATATGTAATAAGTCCCTGGTTTTCACCAGATACTTCTGCTATTTTTTTATTTGTTACGTTATTATATCCTTCTTGAATAAAAAGTTTTTTTGCAACTTCGTATATTTTTTGTTTTGTTTGCATAATAGAATTACCTCGTATTTTTTAAGTATAGTATCAAAATAGTATATCAAAAAAGTATTTATTAGTAAACTATGCAGATTGTAATTGTAAAGTAATAAAAAATTATTAAATTATCTTGACAAGAGGATATGTGTTCGAATATAATTTACTTATGACTAAATAATTACATGCAGATAAAAATATAATATTTAGGAGGAATTTATATGTCAAACGAAATCAATTTGGTAGAAGAAAGAAGTCAAATTTATAGTGATTTCTATAATAACAAACTACCAAAACGTATGCCTGTTGAAGCATCATTTCCAAATTCTATAATAGCAGAATATGGGGGACTTGATCCTATTTCTTACCAGTACAATTATACGATGCTAGCTGCGCCTGCGGAAGAGCTTTGCGGTAAAATATATTCAGACGCATGTCCAGTTGCTCCGCCAAATATTGTAGGTACTAGAACGCCAACAATATATCAACTGTTAAATTCTAGAAATTTTGTTATGAGCAAAGGTGGACAGGTACAACATCCTGAAGTAGTAGGTATGTTCCCAGAAGAATATCCACAATTGATTGAAGGTGGATTTGATTTTTTACTTGAAACTGTTGTTCCACGTCAACATCCAAATCTTTCACTTGATGATCCAATCAAACGCTCTACTGCTTTAGAAATGGGAAAAACTGCTCTTATGAATGATACAATGAGCTTTATCCCAATTTATATGGGATTATTACAAAAGTTTAGTTATTATCCTGGAAGTCCAATGGGTTCCTTTGGTGTTACTGAGGCTCCATTAGATTTTGTTGCTGATCAATTGAGAAGTTTTTCAGGTATGAGCCTTGATCTTAGAAGAAATAGAGAGTTTGTCAAGGAAGCTTGTGAAGTAGTTCTTCCTCTCGTATTTGCATGGGGATTACCTGCGGTTCCACATCCAGAAGGAGGTGCGATGCTACCACTGCATATGCCAACTTTCATGAGAGAAAAAGATTTTGTTGAATTATACATACCAACTTTGAAAAAACAGCTTGAGCAATATGCATCAGTAGGTGTTCGCCCTACACTTTTCTGTGAAGATGACTGGACTCGTTACCTTGATATCATACACGATGAATTGCCTGCTGGCACCAAGTTAATGTTTGAATATGGTGATCCAAAGACTATTAAAGACAAACTTGGCAAAAAGTTTCTTCTTAACGGTTTATTCCCAGTAAGTTCACTGAGTTTAGATACTCCAGCTCAGATTGTTGATAGAGCAAAAGAATTCCTTGATATTATGATGCCTGGCGGTGGTTACTTATTTGGTTTTGATAAGGTTCTTCTTGGTGCTAAAGATGCCAATATAGAAACATGGGTAGCACTTAACGAATTTTTACGTGATTATATGGTATATGATAATTATGGAGAAAGCTTTGGAACTCCACTTAATTCTGAAGGTTTCGTAAGAGATTTAAAAGTTGTTCCAGAAGTTAAATCGAAGTATCTGTTTAATTGGGATGAACATAAAGCTAAATATCCTGAAACTCCAGATTTTGCAAGAGCTAATTTTGAAAAAATAAGTAACGATATATTCGTTTCATATATGAATTTGCTTATATAAAGATAGATAAAAAGTGTGTATAATATGAGTATTGAAGTATTTTTGCTTCAATACTCATATTTTTTATTAATTAAATTATTAGTCTAATTATATTGAAATGCGTTATATCTGTAGATATTATTTAGTTCAATTTGTCTATTTTAGTGCATATTTTTAGTCCAGTTTTATTGAGCTTTGACAGATTACTGTCAAAATTTGCGTTGACACATTTTTTAATATAAACTATAATAATCGTAATTGAAAAAAATAATATAATGTATTTATTAAAAGGAAATCAGTTTAAATCTGATGCAACCCCTGTTGCCGTGATGCGGATGAAATCTTAGGTATGCCACTGCTTTTTAAAAAGTGGGAAGGCAAGATAGTAAGATGATGCTAAGCCGGAAGACTTAATAAGTGCATTTTTATAACATTAAAACCTCAGTGGGAGGACTATGTTGTCGAATTTTTAAGTGATTGAAAATGTGTTTTATAGTTTTTCATTATTGCTTATCTCCTACAGAGTTTTATAAATATTTTTAATAAAAGTATGGAGGGATAAGAAATGAAAAAATCTAGTTCACGAATTCTGACATTATTATTAATACTATTATTTACAATATCTGTTGCAGGATGTTCTGATGTGAATACCAATACAGATAAAAAAGCACTATTAGTTGTAAGCTTTGGTTCAAGTTTTATTGAGAACAGAGAAGCAGCTATAGATGCTACAGAAAGTGTATTAGCAGATGCATTCTCAGATTATGATTTCTATAGAGCTTTTACTTCTAAAACTATCATTGATATCTACGAAAAACGTGATCAAGTTGACATTCTCAGCGTAAATGAAGCAATAGAAAATATTTATAACGATGGATATGGAGAAGTACTTGTTGTACCTACATTGGTAATTAATGGTGAAGAACATGAAGAAATGACTGAAGATTTAGAGCCGTTTATGGACAAGTTTGAAGAATTTACTATTAGTTCACCACTACTTTCTACATATGAAGATTATGTTACTTTGGTTGAGGCTTTAGTAGAAGAAATGCCAGAAACAGCTGAAGATGAAGCAATAGTGCTTATGGGTCATGGTACTGAGCATGAAGGTAATAGTGCGTATGGTACATTAGATTATGTATTTAAGGATGAAGGTTATGAAGATGTTTTCGTTGGAACAGTTGAAGGTTTCCCAACATTTGATACTGTATTAAAAAACCTTAAAAAAGGTGGTTATACAAAAGTTACACTAATGCCTTCCATGATAGTTGCTGGGGATCATGCTCATAATGATATGGCTGGCGATGAAGAAGATAGTTGGAAAAACTTATTAAAATCTGAAGGCTATGACGTGGAATTCATAATGCAAGGTCTTGGAGAATTAAGTGCTATTCAACAATTGTTTGTAGATCATGCAAACCATGCTTTAACTGAACAGTAAACGATATGATTCTTATTAAAGAAAAATAATAATATAATGTAAAGATTCGATGTGTTCGGGTCTTTTCATGTTTAATGTGAGTGTGTTTATATGAAAAAGAGAAATTTAATAATAATATATTGTTTTATCTTCTTGTTATTTAATGCTTGTTCATTAAATAATTCAAATGATGGATTAAGTCAGATTATTGATGAAAATACATTTATAGATGATTCGGGTAAGAAGTCTGTAGTGGAGGTTCCCTATGAAAAAATAATATGCTTGTATTCAGCTCATACAGAGAATTTGTTTGCATTAGGTGTGGGAGATAAGATAATCGGTGTAAATAATACGTCCATATATCCGCCAGCAGCAGCCTTTCTTCCTAGATATGATTATAAGGCGGATCCTGAACCTTTGATAGCTGCACAACCAGATATTGTAATAATAAGGCCTTTTGTTGAAAGAAATTATCCTGATTATATTAAAGCAATAAAAAATGCAGGAATCAACGTGGTGTCCTTATATCCTTCAACTAATGAAGACTTTGAAAAGTATATTAAAATACTAGCTATGTTAACTGGTAGTGAAGCTAAAGCAGAAGAAGAGCTTGCTAAATTAGAGCAAAGAATAGTGAATATAGAAGAAAAAATATGTAATGTTAAAGACAAACTAACTGTTTATTTTGAGTCAACAAAAACAAATTATAGAACTATCACTATAGATTCTAACCCAGCAAGGGCGATAGTCTCTGCTGGGGGAATCAATATAGCTGATGATGTAACTCCAATTGAAAAAGGTAGTACTATCGCAGAATATGGTATTGAAAAACTTATGATCAATGCTGAAAATATTGATGTGTATGTAAGCCAAAGAGGAGCAATGAATAGTGGTGGTAGTATGATATCTATCCCTCAAAGAGAAGGATTTACTTCAATTAAAGCTGTTAGAGAAGGACGTATATTGGAAATTAATGAAAAAATCATATCATCTCCAACTTTTAGATATTATAAAGGTGTTAAGGAAATTGCGAGAATGCTGTATCCTGAAATTATGGATGATTACTCTGTATACGAATCTGATGAACCACTTACAAGAGAAATATATTCTATTATAACTGTTATGTTTGACCATGCTCCTATTTTTGTTCCATCATCTTCTCATTATTATGAAAGTGAGTATTACAATCATACTTATGGATTATTTGAAGATGTTGCTTGGGATTATGAATACTTTGATTATATTGAAACGGCTGTTACAAATTCATTTATTAAGGGATATAAAAAAGACGATGGTACTGAATATTTTGATAAAGTTGGATATGTAAATAGAGAAAATCTAGCTTTCACATTATATATAATGGGAGAATTTAATACAATGGAAAATCACGAAGTAATATCTGATATCAATCAATGTAGTAATGCCACAATAGTTCAAAAAATTGTTGATAATGGAATAATGAAAGTGGATGAAAACGACAATTTTAATCCTAAGAAAATAGTTAGTGCTAATGAAGCAATAGAAGTGTTTGAGAGACTGAAGTTATATGAGAAATAGTTAGGAGAAGATATGCAAAAGTATATACCATTTTTATTGATTATAGCAGTATTATTGATTAGTTTTATTTATGGTGGGATTGAAATTGGGAAAACAGAATCTGGCACGTCAATAATAGATTCTAATACATTTATTGATGATGTTGGAAATTTAATAGAAGTAGAAGGACCTTATACTAGAATCGTTAGCCTTTTTACAGAACATACTGAAAATTTATTTTTTTTAGATGCTGGGGAGAATGTTGTTGGAGTAAATACAGGATCTACTTTTCCATATAATATCATAGATTTGCCAAGATATTCTTTAGCTAAAGACTATGATGTGCAAAGAATAATTGCATCTAACCCAGAACTTGTATTGATATCCCCTGATATTAATAGAAAATATCCGAGTTTTGTAACAAAATTAGAGACAGCTGGATTAAAAGTAGTATCATTAAGACCAAAAAGTTTCGATGAATTTGATTTATATATTGAAAAATTAGCAATGTTGACTGGTAAACAAGGAGAGTATAGAGAGGTGTTAGATGATTTTTATAGTAAAATAGAAAAAATATCTACTCTAGCATCTAAAGCAAATAAAAAACGAACTATTTTTTTTGAAAGTTCTGAACAAGGATATTATACTGCTTGTGTTGATTCGTTGCCATTTTTGGCTATTGAATATGCAAATGGAGAAAACATTGCTAAAAATCCCTTGCCTGAAAAAGTAAATAGTATAAATTCTCCGTTTGGGTTACAAAAGATTTTAGATAATGCGGATAATATTGATGTATATACTACTTTGCAAGGAATAGAAGATGCAGGAGCACCGATAATCTCAATAAATCAAAAATCTGAATTTAATAATATTAAAGCTATAAAAGAAAATAATTTGTATGAAATAAAAAATATCTTTATTAATTCTTATACATTTAGATATGCTACTGGTGTAAAGGAGATAGCACGTTTTCTCTATCCTGAGTTATTGGATGATATTAGTTATTTAATAAATGATAGTATTTTAGATAGGCAAACTTTTGCTGAGATAGTTGTAAAATATCTACATATACCAATATATGTGAATAGCAAATCTTCACATTATGAGTTTGAAAGATATAATCATGTTTATGGTTCTTTTAATGATGTTAATTGGAAAGATGAATATTTTGATTATATAGAAACAGTTGTTATGAGGAGTTATTTAAAAGGTTTTGAAGATGAATATGGACAAAATTATTTTTCAAAAGAAGGTGTTGTGACTAGATCAGATATAGCGAGGTTTGTTTATATTTTATGCAATATTAGTGAGAAAGATAAACATTTCGAAATTAAGGATATAGACAATGATAAAAACAAAGATATTATTCAAAAGGTTATAGATAACAATCTTATGAAAATAGATAATGGATATTTTAATCCTAATGAAACATATACAAATAAAGAATTTATAGAATTTTTGGAGAGTATAGATAATGACTACTATGATTAAAACTGTTAATATTTTAAAAAAATATGGAAAACAAATAGCTGTTGATAATTTAAACGTTGATATCCCTAAGGGTATGTCTTATGCTCTTTTAGGTCCAAATGGAGCAGGAAAAACAACAACCTTACGAATGATTTCTTCATTATTGAGACCAACAAGTGGAGAAGTTTTTATCAACGGGCAATTAATGAATAGAAAAAATAAAACAATAAAAAAAGATCTTGGTATGGTATCTCAACATGTTAGTTTGCAAAGAGAAATGACACCTGTAGAAGTCTTAAAAATGCATGGAATGTTACATAAAATGAAAAGGAAAGATATAAATGATAAAATTGATAGCCTTCTTGATTTTGCAAATATGAAAAAAGATAAAAACAAATTGGTAAATAAATTATCAGGAGGTAACAAACGAAAGTTGATGATTATTCGTGCTGTAATGCATCAGCCTAAAGTATTGTTTTTAGATGAGCCTACTGTTGGACTAGATGCTAATATCAGAAGGTCTATATGGGATTTGCTAAAAAAACTAAAGAATGATGGAATGACAACTATTTTAACAACTCATTACATAGAAGAAGCAAGGAATTTATGCGATATGATTGGTATGATGTACGAAGGTAAGATAATAGCACAAGATTCTCCTGAAGGATTTATGAAAACTATTGAACCATATGTAGTAGAAAAATTTGATGGGGATTTAACTAGTTATGAATATTTCACGACAAGAGAGGTAGCTTCAGAGTATGTTTCAAAATGTAAAGAAAGTACATTAATTAGAAAAACAAATTTGGAAGATGTGTATGTAAAATATACTCATAAAAAGATGAACTGATATATGTCAGGAAGGAATGAAAAAAACATAAATGATAAATGAGATAATGCCTATACTTTGGGAAGAATTTATAGTATTTAAAAGGAACTTTTTCAAAATAACTGCTAGTGCCGTTATAGGGCCTATACTTTATATCATTGCTTTTGGATTTGGAATGGGTGCATCATTTTCGTTGAAGGGTATTACTTATATTAAATTTTTAATACCTGGTGTAATTGCATTAACTACAATGAATTCAAGTTATAAGGCGATAGCAATAACATTAAATACAAATAGGCTATATGATAAAACTTTTGAACAGATAATAATAGCTCCAATATCTTTAGTTAATTTCTGTATAGGAAAGGCTATTGCTGGTTCATTAAGGGGTGTGTTTTGTGGAGCGATTGTTATGGTAGTAGCCACGCTTTTTCAGGTTAGATTAAATATTACTACGGGATTTGTTCTAATTATGTTTTTATCAGGGTTAACATTTTCTTGCCTTGGTATGTTAGGAGCATTATTAGTGAAATCTCATGCAGATATGACAAGATTTGGAACTTATGTTATGTTGCCTATGACATTTCTATGTGGGACTTTCTTTTCGGTTGACCAGCTACCTGTAGTTCTAAGAGAAATAATATATATACTTCCATTAACGCATATTTCTATCATGCTTAGGTCAATAGCAACATATCAGCCGTTTTATCTAAAGAATATTTTAATTGTTGTAGCATATTTAATTATATTCTTTACGCTTGCGTTATGGAGATGTTTTAAAGTTTCTGAATAGAAAAAATTAGTTATGTTAATCACTTAGTTATTTAAGATATATAATAACCTTTGAAAAATTATATATATTCTAAAAAGATTACTGTGTAAAGAATTACAAATGTAATAAATTTACTAGAACTGTCTAATAAAAAGAAATTATAAGGAGGAAACTCAAGATGGGTAAATTTTATGGAATAGGTGTAGGACCAGGAGACGAGAAATTATTGACAATTAAAGCAGTTGAGGTATTAAAACTTCTTGATGTACTTTTAATTCCTATGACTCAAAAGGGGAAAGAAGGTATAGCAAAAAAAATTGCAAATAAGTATTTAAAAGAAGATTTGATAATTGAATACATAGATTTTCCAATGATAGTGGACGAGGAGATTTTTGTAAAAGCAGGTGAAAAAGCTGCTCAAATAATTGAAAAATATGTATCAAAGGGTAAAAATGTTGGATTCATAACACTTGGTGATTCAGGAGTATACAGTACATATGGATACATAGTAAAAGCTGTTAAAGGAAAAGTTGAGATAGAAACTATACCTGGGATACCGTGTTTTTGTGCAGCAGCAGCCATGTCTAATAAGCCACTGGTAGAAAAAGATGAAGTATTATCAATAATACCAATGAATACCGATGATGAACAGATAGAGCAAGTGATTTCATCTTCTGATGCTTTTGTATTTATGAAAGTATATAAGCGAGAAGAAAAATTAGCGAGTATTTTAGAGGAACAAGGAATTGCTGAAGAATCTTATTTCGCGTTAAAATGTGGTTTTGAAGATGCAGAGATTAAATTAGATACTATAAATGCTCTAAAGAAAAACAAAGATTATTTGACAATTGTTCATTCAAGAAAAAATGACAAAAGAAGGTAAATTTATGAAAAATAAACTTGTGCCTAATGAAGCGATAAATCTAGAAATAAAAAATCAAAAAAGCAAATTATTTATTATTATTTTTACAATTTTAATAATATTAGGAATAGGGATTTGTGCAAATTTAGGTGAAGCAAAAGTTTCTTTATTTGAAGTGGTTAGAATTATTCTAGGAAAGATATTTATAAAACCCGAAATGTATTCAGATATTCCTCGTGGGATAGTAGCAATTATATGGGATATTAGATTGCCAAGGATATTATGTTCAGTTTTTGTTGGTGCAGGATTATCAGTCTCAGGAGCTGTTTTTCAATCATTACTTATGAATCCTTTGGCAGATCCGTTTACAATTGGAATATCAACTGGTGCTGCACTTGGTGCTTCTATTGCAATATATATTACAGGTATACTGGCAATTGCATATGTACCTATATTACCAGCAGCTTTTACTGGGGCATTAATTACGCTTTTTTTAGTAACGGCAATTGCTAATAGAAGTAAGGGGTTAAATTCAAGTAATTTAATTATTGCCGGAATAATTGTTAGCTCGATAATGTCTGCTGGAATAAGTATTATAAAAAATGCTGCTGGTGAAGAGGTTGGAGCAATTATATTTTGGATTATGGGAAGTCTTGCAGCGAGGAGTTGGGAGCATGTATTTGTGGTAGTGCCTTTAGTATTAATTTGTTGTTTTATATGTATTTACTATGCTAATGAACTAAATATTTTATGTACTGGTGAAGAGAATGCGCAAATTTTAGGAGTTAATGTAAAGAAGGTAAGATGGATTCTAATAATTTCTGCTTCATTATTGACTGCTACTTGTGTATCTGTTAGCGGAATAATTGGCTTTGTTGGATTAGTAATACCGCATTTATTGAGATTTGGTTTGACATCAAATAATAAATATTTACTACCATTATCGGCATTGTCAGGTGGACTTCTTTTAATGATAGCTGATAATTTTTCAAGGGTATTTTTTACAAGTGAAATACCAGTAGGAGTATTAACAACT
>JBMNCR010000037.1:0-1787 GCA_049366695.1 Eubacteriaceae bacterium | reverse complement strand
TGATTATATAAATACTGACTATATTAAAACACTTGCTAATAAAATAAATATACCTGTTAGGAGAATTACTTGGAGAAATGGTAAACCTTTTTTACATAATTATTTAGATAAAATAAATTGAAGCATAACATGCACTTGGAGCAGACATGGCGGTATGAATGTTTAAATAGTATTTGTGTAATCTCCAAATAGGAGATAAAATAGTAGCTGATATACATCTTCGCCCTACTCCACCATGCTGCTCAAGTAGTCGTTATGCATTCAAAATTATTTTGAAGGTGTATTATGGAAAATATGAATCTATCAGAACTAAAATTTCAATTAAATAATGAATTTTCAAAATATCTAAAAATAGAAAAAGAATATAAATTAACATTCATTAATAATAAAAAAATAGAAAATAGTATATTAAGCACAAAAATATTTTATCTTGTAGAAATTGATAACTTTGATGAGAACTATAAACATCTTGGTATCGTTATTGAAAATTTAGGAATAGAATATAAAAATTTTCATGAATTAATTTATCCATTTCTTGAAGAAAATATTAATTCCGTATTTGTAGAAACTAAAGAGCATTATAATGATTTTGAATATGAAGGGAATACTAATGCCAACTTACAATTTACTAATAATATTTATATTTTCTGCAATAATATTACAGTAGATAAAAAGGAAATTATTGATTTTTATAAACAAAGAAAAATTAAAGTTATATTTCGAGATAATTTTTACAGAAACAGGATTAAAGACAGAAATATCCCAGATATTTTTATTTGTCATGATTCAAGAGATAAAGACTCTTTTGTAAAACCATTATATAATATATTAATAAAGAAATTTATTAATGTTTGGTATGATGAATATAGTTTAGATCCAGGTGATAGTCTTACTGAAAGAATTGAAAAAGGTATACAATCTTGTAGAGTATGCATTTTAGTATTAAGTAAAAATCTATTAGAAAATAAAAAATGGGCAAAAAATGAACTACAAGCATTAAAAACAAGGCAAATAGTAACAGACGAAAATATAATAATACCTATTTGGCTAGATATTGAAGAAAAGCAAATTGCTTCAATATCTTACTGGCTATTAGATAAAGTAGCAATTAAATCTGAAGAAGGATTGGATACTATAGCAAATAAAATTAAAAGAATTTTACAGAAAAAGAAACTAAAATGAATGCATAACAACCACTTGGAGCAGATTTGGTGGCATTGATAAAAACACAGTTGTGAAATCGGCAAACCAGGAATACAATAGGAGTAGATCTGTTTCGATGGCTTACACCACCAAACAGCTCAAGTGAATGTTATACGGGCCAAATTTAGATATATTTAATAAATTGTACAAATAACACATATTCAAATATAATTGACATTAAGAATAATAATGAATAAAATAGAATAAGAGGTGTTGCTATGGCCAAGACTATTACCATTCGAATAGATGATGATACTTATCACATGATAAAATCTGCCGCGGAAGGAGACCGTCGTTCAATATCCAATTTCATTGAATACGCTACAATAGCCTATTTAACCGAAGAAAATTTCGTATCTGATTCTGAAATGAAGGAAATCCTAAATGACAAAACTCTCATAAACAGTCTGAATAAAGGAAAGAAAGAAATTTCGGAAGGAAAATATTCAATTGTCGAATAGATTTAAAATAGCAGAAACAGAAAGTTTTAAAAAGAAAATACAAAAGGTCGAATACAAAAGAGTGTATAGAAAAATAGAAGAATATATTTATCCTCTATTAAGAAGAAATCCATTCTTTGGACC
>JBMNCR010000036.1:0-1144 GCA_049366695.1 Eubacteriaceae bacterium | reverse complement strand
ATGGATGTTTATTTTATATATCAGATGCTTCTTTGCCTATACTTAAAAGCAATGTATTGAATTTTAATACATTCTTTAACGTTCAAGCAGAAATCAAAGATATAGACAATATTGAAGAAAAGTTTTTTGAAGTAGTTAGTAAAAGTTCTAATTTGCAAATATATACGATAAAGGAGAATATAAATTATTTACAACAGAATTTAGATAGTCAAAAAATGCCTTTATATAGTTTAATAGGATTCATTGCTATATTTGGATTCATCAACTTCATTAATACATTGATGACAAATTTGATTACCCGACAACAAGAATTTGGAATGCTGCAGTCCGTAGGATTGAGCAATAAGCAACTATATAAGATGTTGAGAATGGAGTCCTTGTTTTATATCATCGGTACTTTTATTATCACCATGACCATAGGAACAGGGTGTGGTTTTTTACTGGTGAAAGTTTTTAATCAATTCAAAGTATTTGGAGAACTCACTTACCACTTTCCAACCGTCCCAATAATAGTATATTTTTTAGTTTTATTATTAATACAAGGGATTTTTTCTAGAGTAGCAATATACTTTAATCAAAAATTACCACTTATAGAACGGATTAAAATTGCTGAGTAGTATTTATCGGATTATTCCAATAATCCAAATAACTTTAATATGATTAAAAGTGTTACTCTCAATTTAATATGTAGAAGGGATATAATTATGGGAGTAATTATTCTGTCAATTGGGATTTTATATACAGTTTTTTATTTTATTAGAAAAAAATATATAAGCATGTATATTTCTACTTCGTTTCCTTTCATAAAAGCTGGTATCTTTAATACTGATTGATAGAGATGAGTTAGGCTGTAGAAAGAAGCAAATAATAAATCAATAAAATTAGCATTATTATATGTCACTTTATTTCAAGTACTTGAAAATAATAGTTTTCTAAAATTGATTATAAGACCTTTTTATTAATAAAAATCAGTAGGTGTTACTATAATTATCAAAAAAACAAAATATTAAGAAATTTAGAGGAAATACGAGATAAGGAGATAGGAACAAATAAAATCTTCGATAAGACTTCTTAGATAACAAGAAAAAGCTATTTTATATATAAATTTTTCTTATAAAAATTTATATATAAAATTTACTAATAA
>JBMNCR010000035.1:0-3609 GCA_049366695.1 Eubacteriaceae bacterium | reverse complement strand
TGATTATGGCGCTCAATTCAACTTTTCCTCTTGACTTTCAAGACGGTATCTACTTGCTAAATCAAATTCAAACCATTGGTAATGAATTTAGAAATAGTGAAGATATCACTGAAGAATAGTTAGAAAATCAAGATAGAAGAACTTTGGTAACTGTTAGGGTCCAAGAAGCACTGATAATGAATATTTAAGATTAATTACAAGGAGCAAGGAAAAACCTTGAATCTGTGTATAGGTCATGAGTCTATAAGTGAAGAATAAATAAAATATCCACAATTCAATATTCAGCATGTTAAAATTCAAACATATTCAATCTAGTTCTGTGAGGGGTTCATAAAGATTTTTCAAAGAATCAATCATCGTAGAATTTATTCCATTAAATGATTCAGTATCTCTACTTATGAAATCTGGTTCAAAGCTGGTGATACTCTGCTCACATAATGTACAATATGTAGATGAAGGAAAGGGCATCTACAGAATTCGAAATTATATAAATCGGTTTAGTTTATGTAATATTATTGCTAAATTTATTATTAATCTTCTAACCTTTACGATTAAACTAATCATATTTAGGAAACTCGAAATTTTCACAAGAAAATATCTTTGACAGATAAATGGAGGTCATCATGGTAGATGAAGATAAAACAATCGATGTACTTATTGAAGAATATAAGATAGTTAGAGAGGGAATTAAGGATAGATTAGCAACAATAGAAAAGTTACTTGGTTGGGGAATTACTTCTATCACAATCACATTTACTGCTGGATTTTATTATAACATTTGTGAAGTTTTTCTTTTCATTCCCGTTTTGATATTGTGGTTCTACGCAATTCTTATTTATGAATATTCTGAGATCTTTGTTTTTGCAGGGTACACTAAACACTTAGAGGGGAAAATAAATAATTATTGTCATGATTTTTGTTTAAAATATGAATCATTTCTAGCAAAAGGCATTTACAAAAAATATGCAAATATCCCAAATCAGGTAATAGGATACCTTGTTTCCTGTATTCTAATAGTAATTTGTCTTATAAATATCTACGAAAATTTTCCCGAGATCTTTGTCATTTATATTAGTGTATATACCTTTCTCGGAATATCAATAATTGTTGGCAGATTCATAATGTTTTCTTATAAAGAAAAGACTTGTATTGAAGCTAACAAAATTGATTCAGAACAAATTATTGAATAATTTTATAACAAATGTGATTTTATTTTGAGGTATTAAATCTATGAGAATTGTAATTTTTACTTTGCAACTTCCCCCACAACATGGCGGCATCGGTCAAACTGTATTACGAGTTGCTAGTAGATTGGTAAAGGAAAATGAAATATGGATTTTACTACCTTCTCCAAGTGATGATTTTAAAAAGAAAATTCTTAATTTAATTACAAATGAAAGTCTGAATATTAGAATATTATTTCTTCCCTCTATTCACCTTGGTAGATTTTTTGAAAAAGTATTTGGAGATGATATTAGGAATATAACTAATTACTTAATAAATTATAAGAAGAACAATATCGATAATATTTTAAAGGAGATTAATCCTGACACAATTTTAATATTTGATCCTATAGGATTGGCGGGGTTTCCAAAATTCATTGGATATGGTAAACCTCTGGGAATAGATTATTCCAACACACATAATGTAAAAATGTTTGTTTATTATCATTCTCATTATATAAGTGGTCTCGAATTTTACAACCCAATAATAAGATTTTTCTTTAGAAAATTAATTAGAAAATTTACTTATAATTATCTTATCCAATATGAAAAATTTTTTCTATTCTCCCCTTATATACAAGATGAATTAAGAAAAGTGAATGTATTCAATTCTGAAGTTGTATCAATCGAGGGAGTGGATACACAGAAGTTTGATTCGTTAAATATAGACTATATTCATCATAACATTCCAACAATAATTTATTTTGGTCGATTAATGAAAGAAAAGAATATTAAATTAATGGCTGAAATTATTAAACAAGTTGATCTAAAATATCGAGGAAACTTTCATGTAAAGATAATTGGAAATGGCCCCGAGAAAAAACATTTCGAAAAATTATCAAAATCAATAAATATCGAGTTTATCGAATGGATAGAAAATGAAGACTTATATCAACATGTGGCGAATTCTGATGTGTTCCTAAATTGTTCGGAATTTGAGACACTTGGATTAAGTCTAGCTGAAGCAATGTATTTTAAATGCGTTCCGGTTGCTTATTATCTTGGTGGTCATACAAGATTGATTGACCATAATAAAAACGGCTTCCTCTGCAAAACAGTTGACGATTATACAAATCATATTTGTTATTTATTTTACAATTACGATTCTAGGAAAAGGTTAGGGGAAAATGCAAAAACATTTATCATCGATAAATTTAATTTAGAAAAAAATATTGAAAACTTAAAAAAACTTATCTCGTAAAAAATTTTTTAAAGTTGGTGAACCACATTCCTGTAAATTACTGAATAAAAACGTTAAATCATGAATATCCTAAAAAGATCACAACATCAGAATAGTAAAACTAATTTTGATCTACCCCCGATAACTGATCTATATATTATAAAAGTCTCTTAGGATAAATTAGAGGTTAGGCATGAGTAGTCCTGAATAATTTCAATTGAAGTATCGGTTGTTTCTACTGGTGTAATTGTGGTGCAAAGCCGGTAAACTCTATGAAGATAATACTCTGTCTGGATATAATTTGAGTATATCTATATATAATGTGCACACAATGGACACTGTGAGACACTTTAGACAATAAGTCTACTGCCTTTTAAGCCATTGGTTGGGAGTTCGAGCCTCCCCACGCTCATGATTTTATTTAAAATGAATGGGGGATGATGAATAATCGTAGTAGGCATTTGAGATGTGATGAAATGTTGAACAGGAATTAATAATCCTATCCTTGGTATAATTAATCAATAATTGTTAGGTGTAAATTTTAGGAGGAAATTAATACCTGATAACGCGTATAATGAGAAGATTTATACCGAAGATATAGAAGACCTTATCGAACAAATCTTGCGGAAGATATCAAAACCTTATCCTCAAGACATGACTTACCGGGTTTTTTGTGCAATAGAAAATGACGAGATGCTCTTACGATACTACACCATTTACGCTGATGAAAACATCGGTACAACCAATGCATTTATTGGAAAATTAGTTAAGGAACTCACCGGACTCAAAGTTAAAGCCACTTGCAGAAGTCCAAAAAGTTCATTGAATAAGTCATACACAATATTAGGCAAATGATATCTTTGGCACAGTGACAACGTGAGCATTTTAAATAAGATTCAAATTTAACGGTTTTGTAATCCGCCCTATTATAAAAGGAAGAAAGAAATTATGATTTATTATTCTAAATCCTCTTATTTCGATTGTTATAAAAGATTAATTATTGATAAGATACGTGAACTTATTCAATCTAAACATCTTTATCAAAAAGTTAGAATAAAAAAAGAAGATATCAGAGCATTAATTATTTACCCAACTGGATTTTCATATTCTGAAAAGGAGTACTTAACTAACATACAGTCTTATCTAAATTATCGATTACGCAACCTTTTTTCTGTAAATTCATCAGGACCTTTTAGTCTGATCCGA
>JBMNCR010000034.1:171909-211412 GCA_049366695.1 Eubacteriaceae bacterium | reverse complement strand
GGCATTATCCTCACCTCTAGAACATATGTTTGTATGTCTATTATTTCATAGTTATTTGGAATTGGCAAGGTAAATATTATTTATTGTTAAAATTTGTGTAAGAAGGGAGACATGTCCCTGTTGTTTTTGTGTCCCTATTGTTTTTGTCCCGATTGGTGCTCTGTCCCGGTTGGTTCTTGGTTGGTTCTGGTTGCTTCCCTAAACTTCATCCGATTATCTCCAATGGTGCCCATAAAGAAGAGGATGTGTTTACTTTCAACAAATATGCCGATATGTTTGTTTCTCCAGCAGGACATTTAGCTGTTCGCAAGGCAAGAACAGGCAAAAATAATAGCAACAAAAATCAAGTTGCTATCTACTATTTTAATGTTGAAAAATGCAAGCAATGTTTGAAAAGAGAGGGATACTATAAGGATGGAGCGAAAATCAAGTCGTACTTTGTTTCCATCAAATTATCTATGCATCTTGAACAAAAAGAATTTCAAGAATCGGAATATTTTAAACAACGATATCGAGAACGCTATATGATAGAAGCAAAGAATAGCGAACTCAAGAATCAGCACAGCTATGATGTCGTCGTATCGTATGGCTTATTTGGTATGCGAATACAAAATGGCATCACTATTTTTAATGTCAATATAAAGCGGATACTGACATTGATGAACCAAAAGTAACAAGAGAATGTTCTTTCTTATGACTAATTTGAAGAAAATCACGTTCGATTCGGGAAAAATTATCCCTAAATTGAACGTGATTTTTTACTTTTTGATTTTTTCTCAAAAAACTAGCTACTATTTCAGTGGTCTCACTAAAATATGGGGAGATTTTGCATGTTTATATGGCAAATGCATCTTTATATTTGCGTATATTTTATTTTGTAGCTTTATAAAAAGTTACCCCTTTGTCATTATATAGTCCATCATTTTCTATTACGTTTTGATAATTTTCAACTTTTTTGAAACCAAGTCTTTTAAATATATTGTTAATATCATCTCCATCAAAATAGTGATTCCAAAAACGATATATTTTGTAGTTGTTTTCTTCGTCAATAATAATGTTTTCGTCTAATATTGCTTTATTTTTTGGAAAATGACTTGACTGAGATAAACATAAATAGGGTTTATCCTGCCAAAAACCACCTGTAGAAAACTCCCAATCTGTTTGAAACTTTAAATTATCTATAGTATACTTATTTAGTGCATCAAAAATAAAAATCCCACCTGGTTTTAATGCATAATAAACGTTTTTTAGGAATGCTTTTCTTTCTTCTATAGATAAAACTCCAAAGTCACAGTAAATCATGGTAATTAGATCAAATTTTTCTCTGAAATCTAAGTCTAAATAATCTTTACAAATATAGTTGACATCAATATTGTTTTGTTTTGCTCTATTTTTTGCATATTCTATTGAGTTTTTTGAGAAATCTATACCTGTAACCTTATATCCTTTCTTAGCAAGTTTTTCTGTATATAGCCCTGGACCACACCCTAAATCTAGAAGTTCACTATCATTTTTATCTAGTTCTTTTAATATCCAGTTTATTGTCTTGTCTATACTTACTCCTTTTCTACTTGCAATATTAATATTTTGATTAACATGCATTTCGAGTAACTTTTTTGAAATATATTCATCTGTCCACATAACTACTGTGCCTTTTTCATATGGTTTCACATCATTTACTAAATTTATTATTTTTTTAATATCCATATTCTTCTCTCCTTTATATATCTTTTCATTTAGTTTATTCATTTTATTTAACTCTTTCACCTACGATAACAATAACCCCAAAAACTACCATAGAGTAACCAATACTCTATGGCTAAACAAAAAAAGCAGCCCTAGAGAATAAATAAAATCATCAACTGATAAATTAGGAACAATTAACAAACTGTTTGTGAAAAAACAGTTTTTATTATAACGTTAATATACTATTTCTAAAAATAGCTATACCTAATTATTCAGTTAATAAATTTGTATTATTTCTCCAAGCTACTTATGTTATTTGAACTAATATAACACTAAGTGGTCGGATGAATCCCACCTTTTCATATAAATTAAGTTATTGTTATCGCTTATAATTACAATATCACATTGTAATTACTAAATCAATCATGAACTTGTGATCCTATTTAAAGGATTATCTCAACTCACATACAACCATATTATAATAATTTTTCAATATGTTTACTTCCGATATAGCTTTACTACCGTCTCAACGTGTGGCGTTTGGGGGAACATGTCCATGCATTTAATTCTTTTTATTTCATATCCTGCGTCAATAAAAAATGGCAAGTCTCTGGCCAGGGAAGTAGGTTTGCAGGATACATAGATGAATTTTTTAGGTTGAAAATTTATGATTTTATGGATAGCTTTGGGATGAATACCATCTCTAGGAGGATCGAGTATAATAACATCAGGTGTTTCCTTAAGAGAATCAATTAACTCCAAAACATCTCCTGCTATAAATTCACAATTATCCAGGTTGTTTAGCTTAGCATTTTCTTTTGCCGCAATCACTGCTTCTTCTACTAGTTCGATACCTATAACTTTTTTACAATTCTTAGCTATAATCTGAGCTATAGTACCTGTCCCACAATATAAATCGTAAATGAGATCATGATTATCCTTGCCAATAAAATCTTTGATAATCGAGTATAACTGCATTGCTCCTTCAGTATTTGTTTGAAAGAAGGAGTAGGGGGTGATTTTAAATTTTAGATCAAACAGTATATCATAAATGTATTTTTGTCCATAGAGTATTTCGCATTTATCTTCTTGTACAATATCTGCTAAGCTATCATTAATAGTATGAATAATTCCTTTTATTCTACCTTTAAGGGAAAGATTCATTAAAGTGTCTAATAACAGTTGTTGGTCAATTTTGCTTTGAGAACTTGTAACAAAATTAATTATTATTTCTCCTGTTTTTATACCTTTTCTTACTACTAGATGGCGTAGCAATCCTTGGTGATTTTTTTTATGATAGTAAGAGTATTCATTTTCAGTTACATAATTTAACACTGATTTAAGTATTTCTCTATAGTCATTATCTACTAGTAAACATTCACTTGTATCTACAATATCGTACATACTACCTCTTTTATGCAGACCTAAGGTAAGGGGGCCATCTTTATATGCATCACCAAAAGAAAATTCCATCTTGTTTCTATATTCAAATTTAGCTTTTGAACTTTCTATACCTTCGAAGATATGATTTGTATTTAATTCTTGTAGAATATTACTGACAAATTTTTCTTTTAGCTTTAATTGGTCATTATAGGATAAATTTTGATAGGTACATCCTCCGCAAGATCCAAAGGCACAGCAGGGTGCAATTATTTCATTTGGGCTCTTTTTTATAGTTTCGAGTATTATTGCCTCAATTTTGTTCTTTCTCTTTTTTTTTATCTTTACTTTTAGTTTTTGACCTGGGAGTGAATTTTTTACTGTTATTTTTTTATTGTCAAAATATGAAATTCCTTTATTAGGAAATTGAATATCATCAATAATCAACTCTAATTCTTGATTTTTTTTCATTTATAAATATCCTCTCTATTAAAAATTATTAATATATAGTATCATATTATTATGTATTTAATATATATTTAAAGTAAAATTAAACAAAAAGATATTAAAAAAAATTATTAATAAGTTTATAATAAAAGTATATGTAGTGGAAGGGGGATTCCTTTGAAATTAAAGTCACATATTATAATAGCAAATATGATTGTAGATATTTTGGAAAAACAAATTGACATAAAAGTAGATAGAGATTCATTAGAATTAGGAGCAGTATATCCTGATATGAATTTACCTAAAAGAGTAAGGATACATAATTTAAAACAAGTATATAATAATTATAATATTCAAACTCGAAATTTTATAAATAAAAACAAGAATAGATTAGGTGTATCATTTTCATTAGGGATGTTATCTCATTATGTTTGTGATACTTTTTGTTTAGCTCATAATATGAAAATGAGAAATTTTAATGACTTTAAGAGACATGTAAGATACGAAAATGCCCTATCTGATTATTTAGTCCATTATAAAATAGGAACTAATGTTATAGATGATGTAGTAGATAATTTAATGAGATGTACTGAATTTGATATATATAATTTTTTAGGAGAGTATAAGAAAGAGTATTTACAAAAGGCTAATTTTGAAGATTATTCAAATCAATTTATACAAGATATTGAATATTCTATAGTGTGTAGTACTGCAGTGATGTTAGGTTTTATTTGCGAACTTGAAAATGCTCAGTGTGCTGCTGTTGAAGTTTTACACGTATAATAAAAAAAGTATTACAGTATTCTAAATGTAGATATTTTACATATATATTATAGAAAAAAATAAAAATTATTATAGGCTGTTTATCACAATTAAACAGCTTATTATATGTTGATATTTATTTATGTGTTTTAATATAATATAATAATTCTTGATTGGAGTGAAAGATATTGAATATTATTGATATGCATTGCGATACGATGCATAAAATTTTTCGTTCAAGTAAAAAAAATTTGTATGAAAATAAGTATTCTGTTGATATAAAAAAAATGTTGCAAGCTAATTCTATTGCTCAATTTTTTGCATTGTTTTTAAATATGGAATTAATAAATAAGCATAATAAAAATATTTATGAGTATACATTAGAATTTTATAAAGTTTTTCATTCTATAATTAAGGAAAATAGTAAGTATATAAATTTTGCTCATAATTACAATGATTTTAATGCAAATAGAAACAATAATAAAATATCAGCCTTTTTAACAATTGAAGAAGGAGGTTTTTTAGAAAATAAAATAGAGCGTATTGATGAATTTCATCGTTTAGGTGTACGTTTAATTACTTTGACATGGAATTATGAAAATTGTATAGGTTTTCCCAATTCTAACAGTTATAATATAATGAATAAAGGATTAAAACCTTTTGGATTTGAAGTTGTTGAAAAAATGAATAAACTTGGTATTATTGTTGATGTATCACATCTTTCAGATGGAGGGTTTTTTGATGTTGTAAATCATAGTACAAAACCAATTGTAGCTTCTCATTCAAACGCTAGAGCTCTTAGAAATGTACCGAGAAATATGAGTGATGATATGATTAGGTTATTATCTTTAAAGGGTGGAGTAATTGGAATAAATTTTTGTCCACATTTCCTAGGAAATAGCAATATATGCAAAATTTCAGATTTAGTTAAACAAATAAAATATATAAAAAATATTGGGGGAATAGAATGTTTAGCATTAGGTACTGATTTTGATGGTATTGAAGGGGAATTGGAGATAGAAAATATTGGGGAAATTAATAAACTGCTTAATAGATTAAAAGAGCATGGGTTAACTTATGATGAAATAGAAAAAATATGTTATAAAAACGTAGAAAGAATTATTAGGGAATGTCTAAATTAGGAGTGGTGAAATGCGACATAAAATAACAAAAGCAAGACGAGTAGTTGTAAAAATAGGTACTTCATCGATTACTTATGACAATGGAAATATTAATTTAAAAAGAATGGAAGAACTATCAAGAGTACTAACTGATTTGGAAAATAGTGGGAAAGAAATTGTTTTAGTTTCTTCAGGTGCTATTGGTGCAGGAATGGATAGGATAGGAATAGAAAAGAAACCTAAAAATATAGAAATAAAACAAGCTGCAGCTGCTGTGGGACAGGCGGTATTAATGCAATTGTATCAAAAATTCTTTGGAGAATATAATCAAAATATTGCGCAGATATTGCTAACTAGTGATGTATTCAATAACAATATTAAAAGAGAAAATGCAAACAGAACTTTTAAAACTCTTTTAGAAATGAGAATCATACCAGTTGTAAATGAGAATGATTCAGTATCTACTGATGAAATAAAAGGTGATCGGTTTGGTGATAATGACACTTTGTCTGCAATGGTTGCAGAATTAATTGATGCTGATTTACTCATAATCCTATCTGATGTAGAAGGATTATGTAATTCAAATCCATATAAAAATGAGAATGCTAAGTTAATTACATATATTGAAAAAATAACAAAAGATACGTATAAACTAGCTGGTAATACTGAAAATGAATTAGGCACAGGTGGAATGATAACTAAGTTGAATGCTGCAAAAATAGCGTCAAAAAGTGGTATTAGTACTGTATTAGCAAGTTCTACAAAAATTAATAATATTTATGATATACTAGAAGGAAAAGAAATTGGAACATTTATTAATACGTAAAAGTATTAAAGAGGATTTACTTCATAATTGTGAAAAACTTTAAAGGTTGATGAATTTGCAAATAACCATAGTAGTGTGAAAAATTTTCTGATTTATATTGAAATTTATATTTCAAATTAAAATAGTTTTTTATTACTCTGACTTCTGGGATATACTAGAAGTCTTGTGCTAAATTGGGGAATAACTTATTTTTAAAGCCTGTCATACTTATTTTTGCTTTCTACTTTTTACAAAACCAATCGAGACATTCTTTTTAATTAAAAAATTATTTAATTTATTTGTTAAAATAGCAGTAATGTTTCATATTATATTCTTATATATTATTGATTTGAAATTATTATAAGCAATAATATTAATTTAAAGGAGGATGTTTTTTGATCAAGAGATTTTCGAAATATTACAAACCACATATTAAGCTTTTTACTTTGGATTTTGGAAGTGCTTTTGTTATGTCAATAGTGGATTTAATTATTCCTGCCATTGTGGCGATAATAATTGATAGTGCAATACCAAGTAGAAACTTTAATTTTTTTGTAAATTTATCAATAGGGATATTGATATTATACGTATTAAGAGCTATTTTGCATTATATTGTTACTTATTATGGACATGTTTTGGGAGTGCGAATTGAATCTGATATGAGAAAAGATTTATTCAATCATATCCAAAAACTTTCTTTTAGTTATTTTGATAATACTAAAACTGGTCATATAATGTCACGATTAGTAAATGATCTATTTGAAATATCTGAATTTGCTCATCACGGACCAGAAGACATTTTCATTACTATTATAACGCTATTTGGCGCACTTTTAGTTATGTTTACAATAAAATGGCAGTTAGCTTTAATAATATTTTTATTAGTACCTATAATGCTTATTTTTGCTATTAAAAAGAATAAAAAGATGAGACGTGTATTTAGAGATATGAGGCTTAGGATAGCGGATATAAATGCACAAATAGAGGATAGTATTTCAGGTATAAGAGTTGTAAAATCATTTACTAATGAGTGGTATGAAGAAGATAAATTTGATATTGGAAACAATAACTATAGAAATACTAAAGAAGAATCTTATAAAATAATGGGAGAATTTATTTCTGGTGTAAGTTTATTTTCCAATATGTTACATTTAATAGTGATATTTTTTGGTGCTCTATTTATTTATAAAAATCAATTAACAATTGGTGTTTTAGTACAGTTTTTATTATATATTGCTATATTCTTAGAACCAATAAGAAGAATTGCAAATTTTGTAGAAACTTTTCAAAAGGCAGCTTCAGGATTTAATAGATTTACAGAGATATTAGATATTAATCCAGATATAGTTGATTCTAGGGATGCTAAAAATATTGGCAAATTATCAGGAGATATAAAATTTAATGAGGTATCATTTAATTATAATAAAAATGAAACTGTATTAAAGAATATTAATCTAAAAATTGATGCTGGTGAAACCATAGCCTTTGTTGGACCATCTGGAGCAGGCAAAACTACCATTTGTAGTTTAATTCCGAGATTTTACGAAGTTAGCAGTGGTAACATAGTTGTTGATAATATAAGTATTAGAGAAATTAGTTTGCAAAGTTTAAGAGAAAATATTGGTATAGTGCAACAAGATGTGTTTTTATTTTCTGGAACCATACGAGAAAATATCAAGTATGGGAAAATTAATGCATCAGAAGAGGAAGTAGTTAACGCAGCAAAAATGGCAAATGCCCATGAATTTATTATGAAACTACCTAATGGTTACGATACTTATACAGGCGAAAGAGGAGTCAAATTATCTGGAGGTCAAAAACAAAGAATTTCTATCGCAAGAATATTTTTGAAAAATCCGCCAATATTAATATTAGATGAGGCTACTTCTAGTTTAGATAATGAAAATGAAAAAATAATTCAAAAATCCTTTTATAAATTAGCAAAGAGTAGAACGACATTAGTAATAGCTCATAGATTAGCAACAATACAAAATGCTGATAGGATTGTTGTATTAACCGACGAAGGTGTTGTAGAGCAAGGCACTCATGATGAGTTGATGGATTTAAATGGGATGTATAAAACATTGCATAATGCACAAAGACTTATTGATTAAAGCATTAGTGTTTTAATATTTGCTTATTATGTATTGGTTGTATTTAGATTAGTATTATAATATAATGAAAATAAGCATGAAAGGTTGTGTTAATAATGAGAAAATTAGTTATCATTGCTACTGTAATCATTTCTGCAATTCTTATGGTAATGGGTATGTTATATATAATTGATAAAAAGCAACGAGATAGAATTGGTGGTAGGTTAATAAAAGTTAATTATAGATTTTCGAAAGATTTTTAGATAAAAAGTAACCAGGATTACTCCTGGTTTTTATTATTTATATGGTATTAATTTTTTTTCTATATATGTCACTAGTTTATACATAAACCCTGCTGCAAGGGATAATATTAATATACTAGTCATAACAATGTCTAATTGAAAAACCTGACTTCCATAAACAATAAGGTATCCTAATCCTGCTTTTGATACTAGAAATTCTCCCATAATTACTCCAACCCATGATAAGCCAACGTTAATCTTAAGAGCATTAGTAATAGTAGGATAGCTTGCAGGCAATACTACTTTAGTAAGAATTTGTCTTTTAGATGCACCAAAGGTTTTAACTAAGGTTATTTTTGCTTCGTCTACTTCCTTTAAACCACTATATACACCTATAATGGTTACGATGAGAGAAATAAACAATGCCATTACAATAATAGCGATGGGACCAGCTCCTACCCAAACTAATATAATGGGTCCCAATGCAACTTTAGGCAAACTATTTAGAACTACTAGGTAAGGGTCAAATACTCTTGAAAGAAAGGGTGACCACCAAAGCATAATGGCAATAAGTGTACCTATAATAGTACTGGTAGTAAATCCAATTATAGTTTCAATAACAGTTGTAAATAGGTGTATAAATAATGATCCTTCTATTATCAAATTTGTTAGAGTAGTAAAAATCTTTGTCGGTTGGCTTGTAATAAAAGAATCAATCCATTTATAATTTGCTGCTACTTCCCAAAGAGTAATAAAGACGATTAGTATAGCTATTCTAGCAATAATAACTTTTTTATTTTGATTTTTAATTTTTTTTATGTATTGCTTATGTTCTGTTGAGAAATTATTATACATGTACATCAAGCTCCTTCCAGATTTTATTATAATATGTCATAAATTCCGGAGCATTTCTGTTTTCTATAGGTGAGTTACCTTTACCACTTAATTTTATAGTATATATATTTTTAATTACTGCTGGCCTTTTGCTTAATAATATAATTCTATCAGCTAAAGATATTGCCTCTGCTAAATCATGAGTTACCATAATTGCCGTATGTTTTTCTTTTTTTATGATTGAACCAATATCATCTGAAACTGCAAGTCTTGTTTGGGAATCTAATGCAGAAAAAGGTTCATCTAGAAGTAATATACTAGGTTTTATTGCTAAAGTACGTATTAACGCTACTCTTTGTCTCATGCCTCCAGATAATTGATTTGGATAATGGTTTTTAAATTTTGATAAGCCGTATGTTTTCAGTAACTGTTCTGCTTTCTGCTTGTTTTCGATAGAATCTCTATTTTGTATTTCTAAACCTAAGAATACGTTGTTTAGAATTGTTCGCCATGGAAAAAGGTGATCCTCTTGAAGCATATACCCTAAGGTGTTTTTGTTTTTAGAGTATTTAATTTCACCTGTTGAAGGGAGAATTAAACCTGCTAATATTGATAGTAAAGTCGTTTTTCCACATCCACTAGGACCTACTATTACTATAAATTCACCCTCATAAACATCTAATGAAAAGTTACTAATTGCTAGAGTTTCTCCGTTTAGGCTATGATATATTTTTGACAAATCTTTTATTTTAACTATTGGAGTAGTCACCATTATCCTCCTTTTTGTACTATTTAGTATTATTTATTGCTTCTTGTGCAAAGCTAGTATTAACTAAGTCGGCATAAGGTGCTCGACTATCTAGTTCGCCTGCTTCTTGTATGATGTCTTGCATATGTTCAAAAGATTCTTCAGTTAATAATGGTGTTTTACACCAAGTACCTTGGTCTTTATATCTTTTTACAACGGCAGTTAGATCATCTATATTTGTATCAGGAAAGAAATCAACAATTGCCGCTGCTATTTCTTCAGGAGTATGTTCTTGAACCCATGTTTCTCCTTTATATATTGCATTAGTAAAACTTTGTATTATTTCTGGATTTTCTTCTATATAACTTTTTTTAGCATTGTAACATGTATAGGGAATGCTTCCACTTTCTACACCTATTGATGCTACAACATATCCAGCTCCATCTTGTTCTAGTGCTAGAGCAGTAGGTTCAAATAGTGCCACATAATCTCCAATACCGCTTTTAAATGCCCCGGCCATTGCTGCAAATTGAACACTAGTATCAATAGCGACATCTTCACCAGGGATAACGTTATTTTGCTTTAAAACCCATTCTAGAGTCATTTCAGGCATGCCACCTTTTCTACCTCCAATAATTTGTTTTCCGATTAATTTATCAAAAGTAAAATTATCATCAGGCTCTCTTGCTAACAAGAATGAACCGTCTCGTTGAGTAAGTTGAGCAAAAGAAACTGCGTAGTCATCTTTATTTTGATTATATATGTATACCGTCGCTTCTGGTCCACAAAAACCGATATCGGAACTCCCAGATATTATTGATGTAAGTACTTTGTCTGCACCTTGACCATTTGTTAATTCAATTTCTAAACCTTCTTCAAGAAAGAAGCCTTGACTTATTGCTGCATATTGAGGTGCATAAAATATAGAGTGTGTAACCTCATTTAGCTGTATTACTGTTAATTCATCTTTTTGACATCCAGTAAAACTAAAGAGTAGAAGGGAAACAATAATGAGAATAGAGACAATAATGTAAACTTTTTTCAAAAGAATTACCTCCTTTATTTTAACTATCATTTATATTATATTCTCAAAAATTTTATTGGTGAATGAAAAAATATATAACTAAACAGTCGTACATAGAAGTTTTAAATGAATAATTTTTATATAAAATAAAATAATAATGTAAAAAAGATTAGATTGGTGGATTTATGAAAACTATATTTTTTTTAGGAGCTGGAGCTTCAAAATCAGAAGGTGCGCCATTACAAAGTGAGTTGTTTTATGAATATTTTAAAGAGTTTGCTAATAGAAAAGATCATTATTATGTTTTACTTAAAGATTTTTTTAGTAGAACTTATAAAATAGATGTAACAACTACTAAATTATATCCAACTTTTGAAGAAATTCTTGGACTATTATATATTGCAGAAAAAAGACAAGTATCATTCTATTTTAATGTAGAAGAAGTAAAAAAAGCGATAGTATATTCAATGGCAGAAATTTTAGATAAAAAAATAATAAATTTACATGGATATCATTATAAATTTATTGAAAATTTAAAAAAAATAAATAAACTAAAAAATGTTGTGATTATTACTACAAATTACGATATATTAATAGACAATGCATTAATTTTAAATAATGTAAATATTGATTATGGAATAAAAATAATAAAGAATTACAACGATATGTTTAATTTACCATTATTAAAAATATATGGCGCAATTAATTGGATATTTTGTGATGTATGTGATGAGTTTAAAATAGTACCATTTAAAGATGGAGCTTTAAGAGATATTATAAATGGAGATATTCGATGTAGTAGGTGTAATAATAAATTCAAATCAATAATTGTTCCTCCTACATTCTTTAAAGATATTTCGAATCCATATTTGAACAATGTATATCATCATATGAATAAATATTTATATGAAAACAATAAAATAGTTTTTTGCGGATATTCTTTACCTGACGCTGATTTATATATTAAATTTATAATAAAAAGAGCAGAATTATATAAAGAGAAATCTTTTGATATTACAGTGATTAATGGACACGAAGAAAAATCGTTAGAAAATATGAAAAAAGAATCCAATAGATATAATATGTTTTTTAATAATCAAGTAAACTATTTGGAATTATCTTTTCAAAAATTTATTAATTCACCTAAAATGATTAGTAAACTAATTTAAATATATATAGTAAAAACAATATGAATGCATATAAATGAAATAAAGAAAAATAGGTGATAAAATGATATGCAAAGAATGTAAAAAAAAGGTATATATTCAAGCGTTGAGCGAAAGCCTTTGTATAATATGTAAACAAATAATAATTTGTCCTCATAGGCCAAGTTATATTATATGCAAACAATGTTCTGAAAAAAATAATCTATGTCAACAGTGTTCAAAAAAGATTGAAAGATAGTATAGAACACTTTAGCTTTTTTATTTATATTTTAATACGAATATATTTGAAGTTTTCAACTTATGTGTTATGAAATTATTATATTAGTATAATTTATAAGTAAATTCTCAAAAAAATTGATGATATATAAAAATCATTATTAAGCATTTTTTATACTTTATTATGGAAATAGTATAAAATATATATAATTAAAGATATTTGTACAGACGATATTTTTTTTAATACTTTTAATTGATTTTTAATAATAATAAGTTAAAATATGAAAGATAGTGTAAAATTATATTTGGAGTTGATTAAATGGATAAGGTATTAATATTCTCTGCCTCTACAGGTGGAGGACATAATATTGCTGCAAATTCAATTAAAGAACATTTTAATAGTGCTTCATATGAAGCAGTTATATACGATGCATTTAAAGATACAAATATTCTTTTGGATAGAGTTATAGCAAAAGGTTATGAAAGAATGGTTAGTATTATTCCTAGAACATACGGAAGACTTTATAAAGCGGCTAATAACGAAACACTTAGTCATTATATCATTGCAATAATTACAGATGTAATTGAAAAAAACTTATTAGAAATAATTCATAAGGAAAAACCTGATTTAATAGTAGTAACACATCCGCTTGTAACTAACGTTTTAGGAACTTTGCGTGGGGAAGGGGAATTTGTTATCCCGATTATATCTATAGTAACGGATTATATGATTCATAGAGCATATATAAATCCTCAAATAAGTGCATACATAGTTGGAAGTGATTATACTAAAAAGAATATGATAGAAAAAGGAGTAGAAGATCACAAGATATATCCCTATGGGATTCCAGTTAGAAAATCATTTATTGATTATCATGGGTCAGAAAATAGGGATTATGATGTGGATCTGTCTATTCTTCTGATGGCAGGATCCATGGGTACATCACAACTTGAAAAAGCACTATTAAATCTTATTGATTCAGTCTATGACTTAAAACTTATTGTTGTTTGTGGAAATAATTGTAAAATGAAAAGAAAGTTAGAAAAGATTATTGCAGAAAAGAATACAACAAAAAAGATTGAAGTATATGGATTCGTTGAAAATATACCAGAATTAATGGATAAAGCAGATGTTATCATTACAAAGCCAGGAGGATTAACTACGACAGAATCAATAATAAAAAATATTCCTATGGTAATTCCGTATTATATACCTGGACAAGAAGAAGAAAACACAGATTTTCTAGTAGAAACAGGTATGGCAATTAAAGTTGATAAAATAAATGAACTTAGTAATGTAGTAGATTATTTAGTTAGAAACAAAGATATCCTAGATAATATGGCTAAAAATATGTCAGAAGTAGCAAAGGAACAGTCAATCGAAAGAATTATAAATTTAGGAAGTAAGCTTATGAAGTTAAATATAAAAAATAGTCTCTAAATTTTTCTAGAGACTATTTAGATAGAGCAATTAAACAAATATTAAAATATGTTATTAATACAAGAGCATCTAAAATAGTGCTAATCATAGGATTTGCCATTATAGCAGGATCTAAACCTAATTTTTTAGCTAGAATTGGTAGGGAAGATCCAACCAATTTTGCTAAAGTAATAGTAGTAACTAGAGTTGCACTTACAATTAACGAAAGTTCTAATTCATAACTTGAGATATAATACATACTAATAAAATTTAATATTGCTAATCCAAAACCTATAATTAAACTAACTCGTAATTCTTTCCACAATACTTTAAAAATATCACGGAATTCTACATCACCTAATGCTATAGAACGTACCATTAAAGTAGAAACTTGAGAACCGGCATTACCACTAGTACCCATTAGCATTGGAATACTTGCACTTAATAAAGCAACACTTGCAATTAATGATTGATAACTTTCCATAATAGATCTAGTTAGAGCAGCGGAAACCATTAGGATAGCTAACCAAGGGAATCTCTTCTTTACTAAACTAATAACTGATGAATTAAGATAATTATCTTCAGTAGCTTGCATACCTGCCATTAAGTGAAAATCTTCTGTTACTTCTTCTTCAATAACGTCAATAATATCATCTACTGTGATTATTCCGACTAGCCTGTTTTCTAAATCTACTACTGGCATAGCTAATAGGTCATATTTTTGAAACATTTCTACAACATATTCTTGATCAGTAGTTGTAGTAACTGAAATAAAGTCACTATGCATTATATCTTCTATCACTGTACTTTCATCAGCTAATATCAGTTCTTTAAGTGAAATAATTCCTTCTAGTTTTCGAGAATTATTTGTAACATAACATGTATAAATAGTTTCTTTGTCATAGCCAATTTTTCTTATTCTATCTATTGAATTCTTTACAGATATTTGTTTTTTAAAATCTATAAACTCAATAGTCATTAAGCTTCCTGCTGAGTATTCGGGGTAATTAAAAAATTGATTTATAAGTTTTCTTTCGCCTTCAGGTGTATTTTTGAGTATCTTTTTAACTAACACTGCTGGAATTTCTTCAAGGTAATCTATCTTATCATCAAAGTTTAGTTCGTTAACTAATTCTCTAAGTTCATCTTCTTTTATTAATTCTGAAAATTTTGCTTGATATGAAGTGTCCATATGAGAGAAAACTTCTACTGCTAAATCTTTAGGTAGTAATCTAAAAATAAGAAGACTATATTTATTGTGTAATTCCTCCATTGATTCAGCGATATCAAGGGGATGTAATGTCTTTAAATAATTTCTAAGTTCATTAAATTTTTTTTCGTCAATAAGTAATAAAATTCTTTCCAATGGGATCACCTCTTAATATTTAATTTTTTTTTGACCCCATCCGTTAGACAAAAAATATGGATAGAGTATTTCAAACGTTTTATGTAATTGGGACTAAGGGGTATATCATCCATAATTTCGCCTCCTATAAAAAAAATTATACCTTAATCATTATATGTCTAATAAAAACAATAGGCAAATGTTTATTTAATCAAAAAATAATGAATAGGGTATGTACCTAAATATATATTATAACAAAAATATGTAACAGATAAAAGCTTATAATTTCGAGATGCATTAAATATTTGTAAAATTTCAAATATTTAGATACACAAATAAGAGAAAAGACTTTTATAACAATTTTCAATAAGAGTATTGCAAAAAAAAAATAAATAGTTATAATAGAAGCATTAGTTATAATTAAATTATATAAAAGTAATGATGAAGAGGAGTAGAAAAAGGGCTTTTTTAAGAGAGAGAAATTCATAGGCTGGAAAATTTCTTATACAAGACTTTTTTGAAAGTAGCTTCTAAACTATTTTGCTGAAAAGATAGTAAGCAAAATCGCTAAAGGCGTTATATTAAAATAAGAGGGTTTTAAAACCAACTTGGGTGGTACCGCGATAATATTTCGTCCCTATTTTATAGGGGGGATTTTTTTATTGAAAAAATTTAATTCATTGATTTAATATTAGGGGTGATAAATATGGAAATAAATATGTCAACTGTCTATAATCCAAAAGATTTTGAAAGCAAACTGTATGAAGAATGGGAAAACAAAGGTTATTTTAAACCTGAGGTAAATCCAAAAGGATTACCATATACTATTATTATGCCACCTCCCAATATAACAGGACAGCTACACTTGGGACACGCATTTGATGGAACTTTACAAGATATACTTATTAGGTGGAAACGTATGCAAGGATATGCAGCATTATGGTTGCCAGGGACTGACCATGCAAGTATAGCTACAGAAGTCAAAGTAGTTGATAAAATAAGAGCTGAAGAAGGAATTTCAAAAGAGGAATTAGGAAGAGAAGAATTTTTGGATAGGGCTTGGGATTGGGCAAGCGCTTATAAAAAGAGAATAACAGATCAGTTTAAAAAGCTTGGAGCTTCATGTGATTGGTCAAGAGAAAGATTTACCATGGATGATGGATGTAGTGAAGCGGTTAAGGAATCTTTTATTAGATTATATGAGAAAGGTTTAATATATAGAGGAAATAGGATCATCAATTGGTGCCCCGATTGTAAAACAGCTTTATCAGATGCAGAAGTTGAGTATGATGAAAAGCAAGGACATTTATGGCATATAAAATATACCATTAAAGATAGTGATGAGTATGTAATAGTTGCAACTACAAGACCAGAAACTATGTTAGGTGATTCGGGAATCGCGGTTAACCCAGAGGATAAAAGATATAAACATCTAATAGGTAAAATAGCAATTTTGCCATTACTTGATAGAGAACTACCAATAGTCGCAGATGAATATGTAGATATGGATTTTGGAACAGGTGTGGTTAAAATGACACCAGCACATGATCCTAATGACTTTGAAGTTGGAGTACGCCATAATTTAGAACAAATACGAGTAATGAATGATGATGCCACAATGAATAAAAAGGCGGGTAAATATGAGGGATTAGATAGATATGAAGCCAGAAAAATAATTGTAGATGATTTAAAGACACTAGGATATTTAGTTGAAATTGAAGACCATGTTCATAATGTAGGCGCATGTTATAGATGTGACACGACTGTAGAACCAATAATTTCAAGACAATGGTTTGTTAAAATGCAACCATTAGCAGAGCCAGCGATACAAGCAGTTAGAGATGAGAAAACTACGTTTATTCCTGATAGATTTAGTAAGATTTATTTTAATTGGATGGAGAATATTAGAGATTGGTGTATTTCTAGACAATTATGGTGGGGTCATAGGATTCCAGCATATTATTGTAGAGAATGTAATGAACTTATAGTTTCAAAAGAAAAACCACAAGAATGTCCAAAATGTTCTTCAGGTAATATTCACCAAGATGAAGATGTATTAGATACATGGTTTTCGTCTGCATTATGGCCATTTTCAACTCTCGGATGGCCTGAGAGTAGTGAAGATTTAAAAAAACACTATCCAACAGATGTACTTGTTACAGCATATGACATTATTTTCTTTTGGGTTGCAAGAATGATATTCTCAGGTATAGAGCAAATGGAAGAAACTCCTTTTAAGGACGTTTATATACATGGTTTAATAAGAGATTCTCAAGGTAGAAAAATGAGTAAATCATTAGGTAATGGAGTAGATCCATTAGAGATAATTGAAAAATTTGGAGCAGATGCATTAAGATTTACAATAGTAACGGGAAATGCTGCAGGTAATGATATTAGGTGGCAGGATGAAAAAGTTATTGCAAATAGGAATTTCGCTAATAAAATATGGAATGCGTCACGATTTGTTATGATGAACATCCAAAAAGAGACTTTATCTATTGAAAATTCAGTAAATGATCTACTTTTAGCTGATAAATGGATAATAAGTAAATTAAATAAACTTATTAATGATGTAACTGAAAATATGAAAAAATATGAATTAGGGTTAGCTGCTCAAAAATTATATGATTTTATTTGGAATGAATTTTGTGATTGGTATATTGAACTAGTAAAATCTCGTTTATATAGTGAGCGTGAAAATAAATTATCAGCACAATATACCTTGTCATATGTACTAAAAAATACAATGAAGCTTTTACATCCGTTTATGCCATTTATCACAGAGGAAATATATAAAAACCTTGTAATAGAAGAAGAAACCATTACAACTGCATCTTGGCCAATATGTACAAAAAATTTAATTTTTGAACAAGAAGAAATAGAGATGGAATTAATAATGAGTGCTATAAAAACTATAAGAAATATTAGAGCTGAAATGAATGTAGTACCCTCAAAGAAAGCAAAGATACTTATTGTAGCTAAAGATTCATTAACACAAGAAATAATAAGTAATGGAAAGAATTATATAATGAGTTTAGCAAATGCTTTAGATGTAGAATTAATTGAAAAGAACCATATACCAGAAAACGTAGTAAGCGGAGTAATAAACGGTGCTGAAATATTTATTTCTCTTGCAGATTTAATTGATAAAGATAAAGAAATTGAAAGATTGAATAAAGAAAAGACAAATCTTAAAAAAGAACTAGAAAGAGTCCAAAACAAGTTATCAAACGAAGGATTTGTTAATAAAGCTCCTAAAAATATTATTGAACAAGAATATAATAAAAAAGAAAAATACGACTTGATGCTAAAAAATGTAATGGAGATGCTAAAGAAATGCGAGTAAATATTTGATTTGTTATAATAGTACATTTTGATTTAATGGTTTAATAAATATTAAACTAAATTGTATATAAAAGAAGCGTGTCGTTTTTTGTATTACGAATTTTGTTGAAAGTATACCATATATAGCATAAAATTGAATATGTTAAATCAAGATGTACTGATAAAAGGGGTAACACAGCAATGAATAATATTTACGAATATGTAAATCAATTGAGAGATGAATTGGATCACTTGATAATTTCTAATAAGGGTGATTTGAGTAATCCTAGGATAATCGAGCTTAGTGAGGAATTGGACGAGTTAATTTATATCTGTATGGTTGATGCAAATGAGACTGCTTAGGGCAGTCTCATTTGTTTGTTGTTAAGTATATACACAAAGTAGTATCATATATTTTGTAACTTAATAAAATATTATTTCATAATATAAATAGAGCGTGTTAAGTGGCTTTGGTATAATAAAATACTTTTATAATAAAATCGTTTATTTCTTTTAGTATTTAATTGTAATTTTTAAATTGGGAATCTATCATAAAACATATTATGAGATTTGTTTGTGCTAATAAATAACAGAAGTATGTTAGTTGATTTATTTATTTTTTAATTATTCTATATGGAGGTGAAAAAAATATTTGCTATTACTTCTAATTTAGCTGAAGATAGTATATCTATTGTTGATTGTGAGAATAATTATAAAGTAGATAAATTAATATTTAGAAAATTAAAGACTAACAATATAAGTAGTAAATATGACTATCCTATTGGACCATATAAACTTATACTACATCCAATATCAAATTTAATTTATTCTGTAAATTGTTATAATAACACAATATATTTAATTGATTATAAAAATAGAATTTTGTTAAATAAGTTTTGTGTTGGTAGTTTTCCAAATGGGATGGTTGTAGATTGGATTAAAAATTTAGCATATATAACTAATTGTGACTCTAATAATATTTCAATTATCGATATTAATACCGGCGAATTATTGCTGCAATTATATTCTGGTCTAATGCCAATGGGAATAATATTTAAAGAAAATTGTGAAGAGTTATATATTGCAAGCGTGCAAGAAAAAAAAGTATCTATTATTAATTGTAAAAAAACTATTATTATCCATTGGATAAAAGTAAATTACAGCCCGTTAGATATATTATTATCTAATGATGAAAAATATTTATTTATTTGTACTGCGTGCATGGAAATAAATAAGAATGGTTATATTTCAAAAATTGATATAGAGAGCAATAAAGTAGTAAAAAAAATAGAAGTGGGGATAATCCCTCATAAAATGCTATTATCAGAGGATGGTAATACGCTATATGTAACTAATTTTGGAAGTGATTATGTGTCTATTATCAATGCAGATAACTTTATTGATTATGAAACTATTAAATGTAGTCGAATGCCTAAGGGAATTGTAATAGATAAAGAAAAAAAACATCTATATGTTACTAGTTTAAGAGATAATGTTGTAGATATAATAAATATTAATGATAGAAGAATAGAACATAAGATCTCTGTGGGAAAAGAACCTAGTGATATTATACTTATTAATAAGTAGATAAATTTCTTTACATGAAAAGTATAAAATGTTAGAATATTTTTGTAATTGCTATTAAATTATTGATGGGGCCTTTATTTCATAGTGTGGAATAAAGGTTTTTCTGATATGTAACTAAAGGAGGAAAATTCAATGATAGATAATCTATATAGTAAAAGTATAGATGAAGTTAAAGAATTTTTTAGTACTGATATAGAAAAGGGTTTGGATTTAAGCCAAGTACAGTCAAGTAATACTAAATATGGATACAATGAATTAAATGAAAAAGATAGTAAGTCTTTATTACTATTATTCTTAGATCAGTTTAAAAATTTTCTAATTATTGTCTTAATTTTTGCAGCTTTAATTTCTGGATTAGTTGGAGAGGTAAAGGATTCTATATTAATACTTACTATAATAATACTTAATGCAATCTTTGGGATAGTTCAAGAAAACAAAGCAGAAAAGTCTATGCAGGCATTAAAAAAGCTTACTACTCCTGAGGCAAAAGTCTTAAGAGGAGGTAAAAAACAAAAAATTCCGGCACGAGAATTAGTACCCGGAGATATTGTGATACTAGATGCTGGAGATTATATTCCTGCAGATGGCAGAATAGTAGAATCATCATCATTGAGAATAGAAGAGTCTGCACTTACTGGTGAATCATTACCGGTAGAAAAAAACAATAATACAATTGATGATAATGAAGTGCCTTTAGGCGATCAGATTAATCTAGTGTTTATGTCTAGTGTAGTTGTTTATGGTAGGGGTAAGTATATTGTTACTAGTACTGGTATGAATACTGAAATAGGAAAAATAGCGGAAATGATACAAGATACTGGAAAAGATCAAACCCCACTGCAAAAAAGATTAGCTGAATTGGGGAAAGTACTTAGTATAGTTGCACTGGTACTTTGTTCACTTATGTTTGTTATTGGCATATTTCAAGGTAGAGAAGCTTTACCTATGTTTATGACTGCTGTTAGTTTAGCTGTGGCTGCAATACCAGAAGGATTACCAGCAATAGTAACTGTAGTTTTGGCTCTTGGTGTTCAAAAATTAGTGCGAAAAAATGCTATAGTACGAAAACTACCTGCTGTTGAAACATTAGGATCAGCATCTGTTATTTGTTCAGATAAAACTGGAACTTTAACACAGAATAAAATGACTGTTAAAAATATTTTTATAAATGAAAATAAATATGATGATTTAGAAGAACTAACTAATAACGAAATATCAGCAGAAATGAAAAGATTATTAGAAGTAACACTTTTATGTAATGACGCGCATGTAGATAATGAAAACGGAGAGACTAAAGAAATTGGAGATCCCACTGAAACAGCACTTATTACATTTGCAAACAAATTTTCTTTATATAAAGAAGAAGAAGAAAAAAGACTAAATAGAGTTGCTGAAATTCCATTTGATTCTGAAAGAAAATTAATGTCTACAGTGCATAAAAATGGGGATAAATATTTAGTATTTACAAAAGGTGCCCCTGATATAATATTTAATAGATGTAGTAAGATTATGATGAATAATAAAGTAGTTTTTATTACTAATGAAATAATTAAATCAATTGAAGAAGCAAATAATTCTATGTCAAATAAAGCATATAGAGTATTGGGATATGCTTATAAGGAAATTGATGAATTGTCAGATGATTTGCAAAGTGAGGAAATTGAAAATGATTTAATATTTATTGGTTTGACTGGAATGATAGATCCTCCAAGAGAAGAAGTAAAGGAGTCAATAAATAAATGTTTATCAGCAGGGATTAAACCAATAATGATTACAGGAGATCATAAAAATACAGCAATAGCTATAGCAAGAGAATTGAAAATTATTGATGATTCTTCCGAAGCAATATCAGGTATAGAATTAGATAAAATATCAGATGATGAATTTGCAAAGAGTATAGATAATTATTCTGTTTATGCAAGGGTATCTCCTGAACATAAAGTTAGGATAGTGAGTGCCTGGAAGAAGAGAGGTAATGTTGTAGCTATGACTGGTGATGGAGTAAATGATGCACCAGCGCTAA
Source organism: Eubacteriaceae bacterium (assembly GCA_049366695.1). Taxonomy (GTDB): domain Bacteria; phylum Bacillota; class Clostridia; order Eubacteriales; family Alkalibacteraceae; genus JBMNCR01. The sequence continues at coordinate 189,189 of JBMNCR010000034.1, read as the reverse complement.
AAAAAGCAGATATAGGTTGTGCAATGGGTATAACAGGAACGGATGTATCTAAAGAAGCTTCTGATATGATCTTGACAGATGATAACTTCGCAACTATTGTAAGTGCAGTAGAAGAAGGTCGAGGTATTTATACTAATATAAGGAAGTGTATTCATTTTTTATTATCAAGTAATATCGGCGAAATATTGACTTTGTTTCTAGCAACGCTACTTAATTGGGCGCATCCATTATTACCAATTCATATCTTATGGGTTAATTTAATAACAGATAGTTTGCCTGCAATTGCATTAGGGGTAGATACAAGAGAAAAAGAAATAATGAATGAAAAACCTAGAGATCCAAAGGCTAGTATTTTTTCGGGGGGGTTAGGCTTTAGGATTATTTACCAAGGAGCAATAATAGGTGCACTAACTTTGATTGCGTTTTGGTTAACTTTAAATAATTATGGGGATATAAAAACGGCTCAAACTGTTGCTTTTTCTGTTTTAGGTTTATCACAAATTTCACATTCATTTAATGTAAGAAGTGAAAATAAATCTGTTTTTAAAAAAGGCATTTTTACGAATAAATTTTTAATATTAGCTAATATTTTTGCTGCAACTTTACAGCTCTTAGTATTAACCGTACCATTTCTACAAGAAATTTTCAATGTGGTGTCTTTAAATTTAAATCAATGGATGATTGTTATAGGATTTTCTATATTACCTTTAATTATTGTTGAGATATTGAAATTATTATTGAATATTACAGAACAGTCTAAAGTCCGTGAATAACGGACTTTAACTTAAGGTATATGAATAATTACGCTAATCAATCAATGTATTGATAATTTCAGTATATAGTTTATCTCCATTGTCATCCCAATTATTACATATAAACATTGCTTGTTTCTTTGAAGCTACATTTATATTCAAATCAATAAGGATTATATCATTTTCAAATAGCTTTAAGTTAACGATAAAATCTTCATCACCTAGTTTTTTATATGAGGAATAATTTTTTACTTGTTTTAAAACTTTATCTTTATTTTCTGCAATGTACATATTAATAATCTCTTTTATATATGATGGAATTCGATTTTTGAAGAGATTTAGAGTGGATTTACCTTTCTCAGAGATAGTATAATATGGGATTTTATTGTCGAAAAGTTCTAATACGAAATCATCATCTTTGAGATTTTCAATTAAAAATTGAATATCAAAATAACTCATTTGTATATTTTCTAATACAATTTGTGTAATTTGTTCTTTTGTTAATGGAGTCTTGAAATGATTTAAAGCATATAATATAATTAGTTTGTTCTCCAGTATGTTTTCAGAGTCAAATAACATTTAATACACCAACTTTCATTAATATTATAACAGAAAAACAATAATTAATAATAAGATTTAATAAATGGATGGTATTTTTTATGAATGAAAATGAAATAAAAAAGTATATAATAAATTTGGGAGTAAAGGATATTGGATTTAGCAATATTCACAGTGAGCTCAATGATAATTGGAAGCATTTGAACTCAGCAATTACTGTAGTTGTTAGGCTATCGGATCAAATAATTGACGATATTGTTGATAAACCTTCAGAAACATATTTTGCTCATTACAGGAGTGTTAATTACTATATCAATGAAGTTACACTGAGGATAATGATGTATCTACAAGATGGAGGATATAAAGCTGTACCAATACCTGCTTCTCAATCTCTAGATAAAAAACCATATAGCGGTATTTTTCAACATAAAACGGCAGCTACTCTATCTGGTTTGGGTTGGATAGGAAAAAGTGGTTTATTTATTCATCATAAATATGGTCCTAGAGTAAGATTAGGCACTGTATTAACAGATATGAAGCTATCTTATGGTATGCCCATTAAAGAGGGAAAATGTGCTAATTGTAATAAATGTGTTATATCATGTCCAGCAATGGCAATAGAAGGAAATAATTGGACACAAGGGATGGAAAGAAGTATGTTAGTTAATGCACATTCTTGCAGTCAATATATGAAGAATAATTTCCAACATATTGGAAGAGGATCAGTTTGTGGTATTTGTATAAGTTCATGCCCTATTGGAAAATAAATGTTAGAAAAGTTATAATTATTTAAATAATGAAGGAGAAAAATATGAAATATATAGAAACTAATTGGAATATCCCCTATTATAATATGGCTTTTGAAGAATATGTTATAAATAATTTACCTGAAGATGATTATTTTTTCTTTTATATACATAAACCGTCAATTATAGTTGGTAAACATCAAAATACTATTGAAGAAATCAATAAGGAATATGTTGAAGAAAATAATATTTACGTTGCTAGGAGATTATCAGGTGGTGGTGCAGTGTATCATGATGATGGCAATTTGAATTTTTCTTTTATTGTAAAAGCCGAAGAAAAAGATGTAAACAATTTTAAAAAATTTACTTTGCCTGTTATAAAAGCATTAGAAAAAATGGGCATAAAATCAGAACTAACTGGAAGAAATGATATTACTATTGATGGTAAAAAAATCTCTGGAAATGCTCAATTTTTTAGAAAAAAAACATTGCTTCACCATGGAACCTTATTATTTGACTCTCAAATGAGTAATTTGGGAAATGCTCTTAATGTTAAAGAACTAAAAATCAAATCTAAAGGAATAAAGTCTGTTAGAAGTAGAGTAACAAATATCAAAAATTATATAAAGGAAGATATATCCATATTAGAATTTAAGAAGTATTTGCTTGATTTTATCGCTGAAGGGGATGATGTACAGAGATATAATATTACTGACAAGGACATCAATGAAATACAAAAATTAGTTGATACAAAATTTAGTACTTGGGAATGGAATTGGGGAGAATCCCCTACTTATGACATACAGAAGATAGATAAATTTAAATGTGGTATTATAGATATAAGAATGAATGTGAAAAACGGAAAAATTACTGATATTAAAATATATGGGGATTTTTTTGTTAAGAAAGAGATTGGAATACTAGAAAATATATTAAAAGGAAGCCAGTACAGAAAAGAATCTATTATTAGTATATTAGGAGATATTGATATATCAAATTATTTTTCTCAAATGAATAAAGAAGAATTTGTTGATTTTTTTTGTAGTCAATAAAAATAAAAGGGGAGTTTAACAGTGGATTACTTAAGTAATGATCAAATTAAAAGAAAAGCTTTGGATAGTTTAAACAACAATTGGGGAAAGGCATTAGCAATATTAATAATAACTTGGATTATAACACAATCAGTAAGTCAGATAAATTCTCATATTACTTCGTACAATGTTGTTATAGGCAATTTCAATTATTATAATCAAAAACTTAATTTTATTGGTGTAATACAGGCATTGATCGCTGGGCCTATTATTTATGGAAGAACATTTTTTTATTTAAATATTATAAGAAATAATGATGGAAAGGTAAAAGATGTATTTAAGGGTTTTGATAGATTAGGAAGTAGTTTGATTTTAGGTTTATTGATTACTTTATTTACAAGCCTATGGACATTGCTTTTAATAATTCCAGGAATTATTGCAGCTATAAGATATTCTATGGCTTACTATTTAATGGTAGACTACGAAGATTTAAGTGCTATAAATGCTATCTCCCTAAGTTCTGAGATGATGAAGGGACATAAAACGCGATATATAAACTTAATAATAAGTTTTATCGGCTGGTATTTATTATCATTAGTAACCTTTGGAATTGCTTTATTTTATGTTATTCCATATCTTAGTGCTGCAGAAACAGTATTCTATCAAGAATTAATTAGTAAAACAGATACTTCTTTGATAAACATGTATATTGAAAAATAACATAGAATTATATTATTTTTAGTCTAATGAAAATTGTATTATTTTAATATTTTAAAAATAAAACCGTAAAGGTTTTATTTTTTTTATCTAATAATGAATAAGGTTGACAAAACTTAAATACTATTAGATATAAACCTAAAATAGGAGGGGGATATTTTGAAAGTATTTTTCCTATCAAAAAAAATAATATACATAATAGTTACTGTGATATTGGTACTTATTTTAGCATTTGCCATTTGTTCAGGCAAAGGGGATGCGCTATCTGCTGTATTTTTATCAAAAAGTGATTTACTACCAATATACAGCGTAGAAACAAATGAGAAAGTTGTTGCTATTTCTTTTGATGCTGCGTGGGGTGATGAGTTTACACAGGAAATACTTGATATCTTAGCAAAAGAAGATATCAAGACAACTTTTTTTTTAGTTGGTTTATGGATAGACAAATATCCAGAGCAAGTCAGCGCAATTGTAGAAGCTGGACATGAAATAGGTAATCACTCAACTAGTCATCCCGATATGACAAAAATTGATGATAATAAAATTGAACAAGAAATAAAAGAAACTAATGATAAAATATATGAATTTACTAAAGAAGATACTATTTTATTTAGGGCTCCATTTGGCGCATATAATGATAGAGTAATTAAAAAAGCTGAAGACATGGGTTGTTATACTATACAGTGGGACATAGACAGCTTGGATTGGAAAAATGAGGGTAGTGAGCAAATAATAAATAGAGTAGTATCTAATATTAGACCAGGTTCAATAGTATTATTTCACAATAATGCTGAATATGTTACACAGGCTTTGCCAATAGTAATCAAAGAAATAAAAGAACAGGGGTACAAAATCATACCAATTTCGGAGTTGATTTATAAAGAAAATTATTCAATTGATCATACAGGTAGGCAATTTTCAAAAGAATAGTTGATAGCAAATGTAATATAATAAAATGATATGGTAAAACTAATAATTATTACTAATATAAGGAGCAATAAATGAAGGTTATCGGAATAATAGGAACTCATGGAAAAACATCAACTGTGTATATACTTGAGCATTTATTCAGGGAAAATGGTAAAAATGTTGGTACTATTAGTGATCTTGGGATAAGGATTAATAAAAACAAAGTATCTTGTAAGACACACAACTATGAAGATATAATATGCGAAATGGAAGAAAACAATATAAGCTATCTAATAATAGAAATACATGACAAGGATACTTTAGATAAAATATCTTTTGATTGCATTATATTTTGTGGATTTTATACGGATGATTCACAACACGCAAGCTATTCATTTTATAGACAATCTTTGAATTATTGTAAGCGAATAATAGTAAATGCAGATAATGAAGAAAGTCTAAAATTATGTAGTGGAATAAAAGAACTGTATACTATTACTTATGGATTAAAAAATAAAAGTACAGTTACAGCATCAAGTGTATCTATTGTTCAACAAAATACAAAATTTAACTATTGCTTACAACGTGGAATAAATTCTATAAATGGACAGGATATAATTGTTCAAGAAATTCCTGTAGAAACAAATATGATTGGTTATCAAAATATTTATAACACTTTATCTGCTATAACTGCCGGATTATTATTTGATTTAGATATAAAAAAGATGTTAGAATCATTAAAAAATATTAAACCAATACCTAATAGATTAGAAATCGTATCAAATAACAATATTGAGATTTTAATTGATGCCGCAAAAGATAATTATTCTATCAAAATATTATTTGATACATTACAGTATATGAGTTATAAAAAATTGTATATAGCAATTTTTCTTAATAATTTTAAAACTATCCTTAATGATAGTAATAATTCTATTGATGAATTTGTCAATGATTTTATTTTGATTCAAGGCAGTAATATTTGTATTATTGGAAATATTGATGATATTAATTTAAATAAAAAAAATAAAAAGAAACTATTTAGAGGATTAATTAGCAACAGAATTAAATTTGAATATTTTCTTGAGTGTACAGATTATTTCAACAAATTGAATTCGAAATTTTCTAAAGATGATTTACTTGTATGGATGGGATCAAGAAGTAAAATAATACAAAAAAATATTAAACAAACTTATGAGAAATAGTAAAAGTTTCTCATATTTTTTATTTAAATGAATATTAATATTTTAGATATCATTATTACTGAAGGGAGAAAACAATAATGTCAGAGAACATAATAGAAACTAATAAAGTTACGTTAATAGGTAAAATAGCTAGTAATTTCGAGTATAGTCATACTATATTTGGAGAAGTATTTTACAAAGTATTACTTGAAGTACCACGACTTAGCAACAATATAGACTTAATACCCATAATAATATCGGAAAGATTATTTAATGATAATATTATTGAGATTGACAATATTATATCCTTAAAAGGGCAATTTAGGTCATATAATAAAAAAATAGAGGAGAAGAGTAGACTTGTTTTAGTGGTGTTTGCAAAAGACATACAAATAATAGAAAAAGAAAGTGGTGAAAGACAAAACCCGAATTACATATATCTTGATGGTTTTATTTGCAAACCTACTGTATATAGAGAAACACCTTTTGGAAGAGAAATTTGTGATGTTTTATTGGCTGTAAATAGAAGATATAACAAATCAGATTACATACCATGTATTGCTTGGGGACGAAATGCTCGTTATGCAAAAAATCTTGAAATAGGCGACAGAATAAACATTTGGGGAAGAATTCAAAGTAGGGACTATGAAAAAAAATTAGAAGGTGGAGAAGTAGAAAATAAAGTAGCATATGAAGTATCAATTTCTAAACTGATTAAAGAAGAAAAGGATTGTAAAAATCCAACTAATACTTAATGCACAGGATTATACTACTAAAAAAGTTTGAACTAATAATTATTTATAAATATTAGATTGTTGAGTATGTCAATAAACTTAACCCAACTATTAGTTAATAGTTGGGCAAAATATTTATTATAAATCAAATTCTTCAGCAATTGCAGTAACTGCAGTATTTTGGTCAGAAGTTTTTATTACATAAGATATTTTGATTTCTGAAGTCGTGACCATTTCAACTTGTATATTTACTTTGGATAATAAAACAAAAATTCTAGCAGCTACGCCGGACTGACTTTTCATTCCTATCCCAACAACTGATAATTTAGTAATATTTTCGTTTATTTCTTTTGAAATTTGTGGGTATTTAGTTTTTAAAATACCTAAAATTTCAATTGCATCTTTCAATTCGTCTTTTGGTACAGTAAAGGATATGCTTACCGTATTGTCCTTGGGAGAGGTTTGACTTATCATATCAATGTTTATATCTTTTTTTGCCATTCTATCAAATACTTCTGCTGTTACTTGAATACTATAAGGTACATAGTTTAATGTAATCATTGCATCATTACTATCTATTGCAAGACCAGTTATAACTGTCCTTTCCATAGTTTCATCACTCTCCTTAATTATAGTTCCGGGTTTATCTTCCATGCTAGATGCTACATAAATAGGTATTTTATATTTTTGACCTATTTCAATTGCTCTTGCATGCATAACCCCAGCCCCTAAGCTTGCCATTTCTAACATTTCTTCATAGCTTATTTGGGTAAGTTTTTTTGCTTTAGGGTATTTTCTTGGATCTAAAGAGTATATGCCATCAACATCAGTATATATTTCGCAGGGACATTGTAGTTTGCTAGCTATTGCTACTGCACTTGTATCAGATCCTCCTCTGCCAAGAGTAGTTATATCTTGATTATCATTAACTCCTTGAAAACCAGCAACTATAATTATTTTATCTTGTTTTAAGTATTTTATTATTGTAGAATCATATATATCACTAATTCTAGATTTCATATGATTGCCTATTGTTTTTATTCCAACTTGAGCACCTGTTAATGAAATGGCATCATATCCTAAGGAATTTAGAGCCATAGATAACAATGATATGGACACTTGTTCTCCTGTAGAAATAAGCATATCTACTTCTCGTTTTGGTGGATTTTCTGATATTTCATAGGCCATTTCTAATAATTTATTAGTGTTATCTCCCATAGCAGAAACTACTACTACCATTTTGTAGCCTTGTTCTCTCTTTTTGATAATTCTCTTTGCTACATTTCTAATTTTTTCAATATTTCCAACTGAAGTTCCACCATATTTTTGAACTACTATATTCATTATAATGCTCCTCTTTATCCTCTTAGATCTTGTAATAATTCGGTTTTTGATTCAGTCTTTTCGTCTTTGTTTTTAATAACTTTTGCAGGAGACCCTGCTACAACAGTTCCAGCAGGAACGTCTTTAGTAACTATTGCACCAGCTGCTACTACTGCTCCTTTAGCCACTTTAACTCCTTCTAATATTACAGCATTTGCTCCAATCACAACATCATCTTCAATAATAACAGGTGTTTTGCTTGGAGGCTCTAATACTCCTGCAACGACAGATCCAGCGCCTAAGTGTACGTTTTGACCTATTTGACCTCTAGCACCTACTACAGCATTCATATCTATCATAGTACCATCGCCAATACTAGCTCCTATATTTATCACTGCGCCCATCATAATTATGCAGTTTTCGCCAATATGTGCACCTTCTCTTATATATGCTCCAGGTTCAATCCTAGAGTTTATTTCAGTAATATCTAGTAAAGGGATTGCGGAGTTCCTTCTGTCGTATTCTAATCTATAACTTTGGATTTTATTTCTATTGTTTGCTATGAAAGTTTCAATCGTATCTTTCTCAGCGAAGATAATGCAAGATTGCGGGTCTCCATAGTATTCTAAGCCATCTAAATCGTCTTTATTAATATTACCTTTAACATAGGATTTTAAAGGAGTTGTTTTCTTAACAGCTTTAATATACTTTGCTATTTCATATGGATTTGTTAAATCAAATTGTTTTTTTAATTCTTCATTAGTTGTCATAATAATCTCCTAACTTTATATATATTTTAACTTTTAAGTATTTTTCTCATATCATATAGACCATTTTCTTTTTGGTAAATAAACTTTGCAGCACGAACAGCGCCTTTAGCAAATACTTTTTTTGACAATGCTGTATGTTTGATTTCAATTATTTCATCATCACCTGCATATATAACACTGTGTTCTCCAGAAATAGTGCCTCCCCTAAAAGCATGTATTCCTATTTCATTTGTTTGTCTTTTTGTGGATTTTCCTTCTCGTCCATAGACAAAATCCATGCTATTATTAAGAGTAGTATTAATTTCATTAGCAAGCATTAATGCTGTTCCACTTGGTGAATCAACTTTTTTATTGTGATGTTTTTCGATGATTTCAATATCAAACCCATCAAGTTGTTTTGTAGCATCTGCAATTAAACCTAACATAACATTAACTCCGATAGACATATTTGCAGTTCTAAAAATAGGAATGGTTATTGAAGCTTCTTGTATTGATTTTTCATTTTCCATTGTAAGTCCAGTAGTCGCCATTACAAGTGGAATTTTCTTTGATAAAGCAAATTCTAATATTTTATCAAATACACTGAAGTGTGAAAAATCTATTATTAAGTCTATGTTATCATTACAGTCATTTAAATCTGTATATAATTCAAATGAAGTATTATTTTTATTTTCATTATCATATCCTGCCACAACTTGCATATTTTCTTCATTTTTAATTACTTCTTGCAAAGTTTTACCCATTGCTCCATTGCAACCAGATAAAAGTATATTAATCATATTAACCTCCTTATATTAAACCATACTTTTTCATTTCTTTTTTTAATATTTCCACATTAGCTTCTTCCATTTGGATAAGAGGCATTCTTAAACTACCTGCATTCATATCTAAAATATTCATAGCTGTTTTAACTGGAACAGGATTTGACTCAATAAATAGTGCATTATTTAAACTATTCATTTTTAATTGTAATTTTAAACTTTCTTTTACTTTTCCATCTAAATACAACTGAACCATTTGGTGCATATCTTTAGGTACAATATTTGCAGACACGCTGATTACTCCTTTTCCACCTAATGATAATATAGGTACTACTTGATTATCATTTCCAGAATATATGGTGAAATCTTCGCCGCACAATCTAGCTATCTCAGCTATTTGAACTATATCACTGCTTGCTTCTTTGATAGCTACAATATTTTCAATAATTGAAAGTTGTTTAATTGTATCAGGTGCTATATTTATTCCAGTCCTACTTGGTACATTATAAATGATTATTGGTGTATCCACAGTTTCTGCTACTGCTTCAAAGTGAGCGATTATACCCCTTTGTGTACTTTTATTATAATATGGGTTCATTATCAGTAATCCGTCCACACCTACATTTTCAGCGTATTTACTCATTTCAATAACATGAGCTGTACTATTACTTCCGGTACCCGCAATAACAGGTATTCTTTTATTGATTACATCTACAGTAAATTTTATTACTTCCTTTTGTTCATCTTCAGTTAATGTTGGAGTTTCACCTGTAGTACCACATACTACTATAGAATCAGTACCTTCCTTTACGTGCCAATTTAACAGTTTTTCCAGTATACTATAGTTAATGCCATTTTCATTAAATGGAGTAACGATCGCTACCCCTGATCCTTGAAACAAGGTCATGTGTTACACCCCTTTTAAAAGATTTTTATTTGATAATATTTCAGCGATTTGCACTGCATTTGTTGCAGCACCTTTACGGATGTTATCGGCTACTATCCATAGATTCACGCCACTATCGACACTTTCATCTCGGCGTATTCTGCCAACATACACTTCATTTTTACCTGCTACATCAACTGCTGTAGGGTATACATCATTTTTAATATCATCTTGGATTATAATTCCAGGTGAGTTCTTTAATAATTGAATAAGATCATTTATGTCATAATCATTTTCAAATTCAATATTTACACTTTCACTATGACTATAGTAAACAGGAACTCTAACAGTGGTTGCTGTAATTTTCAAATTTTCATCATGAAGAATTTTTTTTGTTTCCATAATCATTTTCATTTCTTCTTTAGTGTAACCATTATCCATAAATACATCGATATGAGGCAAACAATTGTATGCAATAGGATGTGGATAAAAACTATGTTCTTTTCCTTGACTACCTTCTTCTAAATCTTTGTATCCCTTAACACCAGAACCTGATACTGCTTGATAAGTAGAGTATACTATTCTTTTTATTTTGTATTTGTCATGTAGAGGTTTTAAAGCAACAACTGCTTGGATAGTTGAACAATTGGGATTTGCAATAATATTTTTATGATTTTTTAAATCCTCCCAATTAACTTCAGGTACTACTAAAGGTACATCTTTATCCATTCGAAAAGCATTGCTATTATCTATTGCTATTACGCCGTTTTTTGCTGCAATAGGAGAAAATTTTTCACTTGTAGTTCCTCCAGCTGAAAAAAGTGCTATATCAATATCTTTATCGAATGAATTTTCAGTTAGTTCTTCTATAGTATATTCATTGCCCATGAAAATTATCTTTTCACCTTTTGATCTAGCAGAAGCCATAGGATAAAAATTTTCAATGGGAAAATTTCTTTCTTCTAATACTTCCATCATTTTTCTGCCTACCATGCCTGTTGCACCTACAACGGCAACTTTGTACTTTTTCATTCTTTTCGCCTCCATATTTATTAATAAAAAAGCTAGTTATTAATAACTAGCTGAATGTTTAAATATATGTTTGTAAAAAAACAAATTATAACATTACAGATAGCTCTCCATCTAATTGATGACAATCTTACTGCTATTAACAATAAAACCAGTAATTTTTCATACAGGTAAAAAATTACTTCGGCAATTTCTCCTTTCCTATTAAATCTAATGATCCTGAAATCATCATTAATAGTACTAATAAAAAATGCACCTCTATCTTTCAATATATCATTATGTATTATAACAATAATTACATTAAAAATAAATGAAAATCCCTATATTTTTAATTTTACTTTAAGTTATAATAATATAATAAAGAAAAAAAGTCAAAATTTTTTATTATAATATATTATTATAAATATTTATATAAGTTACTTTATATTTATACCGGAGGATCAAATATGATTATAAGACAAACAATAAGAGATTTAGAAGAAGAAATTAAACATGTGAGAAGAGAACTGCATACAATTCCTGAAGAAGGTTTTAAGGAGTTTAAAACATCAAATTATATTTATAATTACTTAGTAAACATAGGAGTAGAGCTTGTCGAAAGGGTGGCAAACACTGGGATAGTTGCATTAATACAAGGTAAAAACACTCTTGATACCATTGCATATAGAGCAGATATGGATGGATTATCGATAAAAGAAAAAAATAATATTACATATTCTTCAGTGCATGTAGGTATGATGCATGCATGTGGTCATGATGGGCATATGACTTCGTTGCTTGTTTTTGCAAAGTATATTATTGATAATAAAATAATACCAAAGAATAATATTCTATTAATATTTCAGCCGGCAGAAGAAGGGCCGGGAGGAGCAGATATTATTATTAAGGAAGGAATATTGAAAAAATATTCTGTTAAAAAAATTTATGGTTGTCATATAATGCCTTCGCTAGAAGAAGGATATATTGGATGCAAACCGGGACCAATGATGGCACAAACAGGAGAATTCTACATAAAGGTAAAAGGAAAGAGTGCTCATGCAGCGGTTCCTCATAAGGGTGTTGATGCAATAATTGTGACTGCAAATTTAATTAATTCGTTACAGACTATAGTAAGCAGAAATATGGATCCCATGGATACTACGTTAGTTTCAATTGGTACTATTAGTGGGGGACAACGAGTAAATGTTATAGCAGAAGAAGTAGAAATTAGTGGAACAATGAGAGCATTTAATGAAAGTATATATAATAAAATTAAAAATAGATTCAAAAGTATTACAAGTGGCTACGAGGAGAGTTTTGATTGTAAAATAGATTGTGAAGTAATTGATATGTATCCTCCAGTTATTAATAATAATGATTTATATGAACAATTTAAAAATATGACATCACAATTTAAATACAAAGAAATATTACCTATGATGATAGCAGAAGATTTTTCATATTACCAAAAAGAAATACCAGGGTTATTTTTCTATATAGGTTCAAAAAATATTATAAAAGATTATGTTTATGAGTTGCATCATTGTAAATTTAACTTTGATGAGAAAATTTTATTAAATGTAATGGAGATCTATGCAAAATTGGCAGAAACACTGTAAAAAAAGTGAGGTAAATAAATAGTGAAAAGACTACTAGTAATTTTAATAATGATACCCATAATGTTAATAGTTTTATCTTCATCAGTTAGTGCAAGTGAGGACAACTATGTTTTTAAAGGTTTATATTTGATAAATGGAGAAAATATTCAACTTAATAAAGTTGATATAAATATATCCGTGGAAAATGCTAGTACTAGTACTGTATCAGCGTCATATGAAATAACAAATGTTGGAGAAGAACTCCAGTATGTATACTTAGGAACTCCTATGACAAACTTGAAGATGACGAATTTTAAGAGTAAATTTACTCCATATTTATATAAATCAGTAATATCAAGTGGTGATAAAATAAATTCAATGATTCAAGATTTAGATGTAGATTTTGCTAATTGGAGAACATATAGTATTCCTTTAGCATTAAAAGTAGGAGAAACTAAAACTGCTGAGATAAATTATTCAATAGAAAACTATCAAGAATATTCAGGTAAAGCAGTATTTAATTTAGATTTAGATCATTTAGCTGTTTGGGGTAGCTTGAAGGAAGAAATAACTATTAAAATTAATTTTAACCCTAGAACAGTGAAACTTTACAATTTTGATAATAATTTTAATATAGAACCTCAAGAGATGACCACTGAGTACACATATATTTGGAATCTTTCAGATTATACAAAAGCAAAAGAAATAAATTTTAATTATTATTTTGTTGATGGAGAAATATTAAATCAATTGGAAAAAATTAATAGTAGTCAAGTTGATTCAATGATCAAAAATTATAATAAAAAAGAATATGATAAAGTTATTTCTATTGGGAAAAAATATATTTCTAGTGATAATAGTAGTAAGTATCAGAATAAAGTATATATTCTAATGGTAGATTCGTATATTGCATTAAAAAAATATGAGGAAGCTCTGTTAATTTATGATTTGATTGAAACGGGGACCAGCGATTTTGGAGATATTGGAGAAAAGATAGAGGAGAAATTTTCATATAATAAAGTTATATGCTACAAAGGATTAGAACAATACGAGGATATGTATGATCTGATTCAGTATGAAATAAATTATGGGAATTTAAATAGCTACATTATTGGATGGTTTGAAAAGCAGGAAAAAACTATACCAGAAGATGTAATGATAGAAATTAAAGAATCTAGAAAAGAGCTTAGTTCTGTAGAAAAATATTTTAAAAAATTTATGCAAGGGGAGTATTCAAAAGCTTTTTATATAGGAGCAATAATAATAATACTTTTTATCACTATAATATTATATATTATAAGGAAGAGGAGAAAAAATAAATATTTCTTCTAGACAGAAAAACTAGAAAAATTGAGGTAGTATAAATATGTATGAAAATATGTCACAAGTATATGATTGTTTAATGGAACAAGATGTTGATTACTTAGAATGGACACGATACATTCAAAAGATACTATTAAAATATAACAGAAAAATAAAGAACGTTCTTGATATTGGTTGTGGGACTGGGAATATTACTATACCGTTGAGTGAAGCAGGTTTCAATATGTCTGGTATTGATTTATCAGATGAAATGCTTTCGCTAGCTGATAAAAAATCCTTTCAAAAAAAATTAAAGATAAGATGGCTTAAAGGTGATATAACAAAATATAATATTAATCAAAAATATGATGCAATTATATCATGTTGTGATACCTTAAATTATATTGTGAATATAGAAGATTTGTATAAAGTATTTAAGAATATATTTAATGCTATTAATACAAATGGAGTTTTTTTGTTTGACTTGAATTCGTATTATAGGATAAGTAAAGTATATGGAAATAATGTTTTTACATACACTTCAAATAATATTAATTATATTTGGGAAAATAATTATTGTGAAGAAACAAAAACAAATGAATACTTTTTAATATTTTTCATCAAAAATGAAGAAAATAATTATTATACTCGATTAGAAGAGATACACTATCAAAGAGCGTATACAAAGAAAAATATTCTAGAGTTATTATATAAGGCAGGTTTTAAAAAAGTAGATGTCTATAGTTTTAATACATTAAATAAACCTATAGAAGCCGATGAAAGAATACAATATTGTGCGCTTAAGTAAAGAAAAATATTATATATTATGCAGAAATTTTAATATTCTTTGACAAAGAGTGTTTTGGGTGTTAAAATTATTCTGGGTAATTTACTCAATTTATTTTTTATAGGAGGAATTTTTTTAATGGCTAAAGGTATTGTAAAATGGTTTAATGCTGAGAAAGGATATGGCTTTCTATCTACTGAAACTGATGGAGACGTATTTGTTCATTTTTCTGCATTACAAATGGATGGTTATAAAACATTAAAAGAAGGTCAAAGTGTAGTCTTTGAAATTGTTGATGGAGAAAAAGGGCCTCAAGCTGCTAATGTTAACATTGATTAACTTTAGGAATTATTATAAAAATATATAGAATGAGAAATAAAGTTAATAACATTATGCTAAAGATAAAATCCTGTGTTTTCACAGGGTTTTTATATTATAAGACGTAAGACATTAAGAAACAAATGGAGGGCTATTTATGGACTATATAATAAGTGCTACTGTAAAAAATGAACCAATAAGGATAATGGCAATAGATAGTACAAAATTAGTTACTGAATCTTGTAAGATACATGGAACATCTCATACTGCTTCTGCTGCATTGGGTAGGGTAATGAGCACTGTAGCGATGCTAACATCACTGTTGAAAAATAAAAAGGACAAGATAAGTGTACAGATAAAATGTGATGGTCCTATAAAAAATATAATTGTTGTAGGAAATGAAAAAGGTGAAATTAAAGCAGATATATATAATTCTGAAGTATCAATACCACTGAATAATAAAGGAAAATTAGATGTATCAGCAGCTATAGGAAAAGGAATATTAACTGTTATTAGAGATATGGGCTTGAAAAAACCGTATATTGGAACAGTTGAGATAGTAAGTGGTGAAATAGCGCAAGATTTTACTTATTATTTCGCAGTTTCAGAGCAAATTCCGTCAGTTGTTTCGTTAGGTGTTTTAGTTAACCCAGATGGAAGCATTAAAAAAGCAGGTGGGTATATTATTCAGTTATTACCTAATCATAGTGAGGAATTAGTAGAATATATTGAAAATAAAATAAAAAATATACCAAGTATGACTTCTATGTTAAATGATGGTAACACACCAGAGGATATTATTAAAAAAATATTTAATGAGTATAAAGTAGATTTTACATCAGAAAAAGTTGTTGAGTATTATTGTGACTGTAATAGAAACAGATTTGAGAGAGGATTAATTTCATTAGGCAAACAAGAAATAGAAGATATATTATATAAAGATGAAAAGGCAGAAGTAAAGTGTCATTTTTGTAAAAAAGAGTATTTATTTAAAAGAGAAGACTTAGAAAAAATGATTGAAAAAATGAGTTAAAAAAGGTATTGACTTTATTAATGCGATAATATATACTATTAATTGTCTCAATTTTGAGACGTTGGTCGCATAGCTCAGCTGGGAGAGCACCTGCCTTACAAGCAGGGGGTCATAGGTTCGAGCCCTATTGCGACCACCATTTTTCAATAAATATGCGGCCTGGTAGTTCAGTTGGTTAGAATGCCAGCCTGTCACGCTGGAGGTCGACGGTTCGAGCCCGTTCCAGGTCGCCATTATTACAACAAGATAAAAAAGAATGTAAGTATAAAATAAGTATGAGCACGCACAGAGGGCTCGAAGCGCGAGGCGGTTTTGAGAGGTGCGAAGCAATTCAATGTGAGAACATTGAATAACGAAAAATCTCCGAACGAGCGATAGCAAGTGAGGAGGGTAGACACGGAGTGGATACGCCCGTTCCAGGTCGCCATTATTACAACAAGATAAAAAAGAATGTAAGTATAAAATAAGTATGAGCACGCACAGAGGGCTCGAAGCGCGAGGCGGTTTTGAGAGGTGCGAAGCAATTCAATGTGAGAACATTGAATAACGAAAAATCTCTGAACGAGCGATAGAATCTTTTCGTGTTATCCTGAGATTTACGAAAGAACGTAGACTCATAATGAATACAAACATACGAGGCTCGTAAAAGCAGTACATATATCTTAACATGCCCAGATAGCTCAGTCGGTAGAGCAGAGGACTGAAAATCCTCGTGTCGGTGGTTCGATTCCGCCTCTGGGCACCATACAATTGAGATGCGAGATGCGGGAAGTGGGAAGTGAGAATTTAAGCATTCCTATTGGGTAAAAGAGAAATGATTTTTCGTGAATCGCTTAGTTGGGCAGAATATTATATAGTGCAAT
>JBMNCR010000034.1:13771-171809 GCA_049366695.1 Eubacteriaceae bacterium | reverse complement strand
ACTTATAGGACATCAAAAAAAATAACATATAATATGCGAAAGTGGCTCAGTGGTATAAGCAGAGAACCAAAATCTTTGATTTTTCGTGAATCGCTTAGTTGGGCAGAATATTATATAGTGCAATACTTATAGGACATCAAAAAAAATAACATATAATATGCGAAAGTGGCTCAGTGGTAGAGCATCGCCTTGCCAAGGCGAGGGTCGCGGGTTCAAATCCCGTCTTTCGCTCCAATATGGCGGCATAGCCAAGTGGTAAGGCAAAGGTCTGCAACACCTCTATCCCCAGTTCAAATCTGGGTGCCGCCTCCATAATATGCCGGAGTGGCGGAACTGGCAGACGCACAGGACTTAAAATCCTGCGATCATAAACGATCGTATCGGTTCGATTCCGATCTCCGGCACCAAATAATAAGAACTCCAGAGTTGATGACTTTGGTTTTTTTTTAATATTCGGATTATAATTGTCAGTAAAAATAATAGTTTTAAGAAAAATATTATTTTTACTGTATATAAGAAACAATTAACAAATGAATATTTTTTATGGTATAGAGAAAGCATTTGGTTTCCCAGAAAAATGTCTTTGCTAATCTTTACATATAGGTGGTGAAAATTATGAATTATAAATTGGTTGCATTTGATCTAGACGGAACACTTCTTAATTCACAACATCGAATAAGTAAGAATACTTTAGAAATAATAAAAATGCTTAAATCTATGGGAGTGTGTATTGTTATAGCCACAGGTAGAAGCTTTAATGCATGTATATATTATGGAAAATTAATACAAGCTGATTATATAATTGCTTGTAATGGCGCATTTACATACGATAGAAACAATAAAACTATATCAAATAAATTACCATTAAATAAGGAATTAGCTAAAGAAGTATTAGACATACTTTACAATTATTCTACTGATCTAAAAATACAATGGGATAGTATCTCGACTTATTATTCAAACAATATAACTCCATTCGAAAAAAATTATATTAATAATTATCTAAAGGATTTCCCTGAAGAAACGTTTAATTTTAAGATAATTGAAAAAAAAGAGGAAATAGAAAAATTCAACGAAGAAATTTATCAAATATTTTTTCATCCAATGGGAGAAAATATGAATATCTATAAAAATGTATTATATGATATACAAAAATATAGTGGATTAAATGTAGTGGATTTTAAAGAAAACTACACTGATTTGAACCATCAGACAGCTAGTAAAGGTAAAAGTTTACAAGATGTTGCGAAAAAATTAGATATTAAAAATGATGAAATTATGGTATTTGGCGATGGTAATAATGATTTGTCAATGTTTGAGTATGCGGGATTATCAGTTGCAATGGATAATGCAACTGAAGAAATAAAACAAATTGCCAATCACATAACTCTATGTAATGACGATGAAGGAGTGAAGAAGGCATTAGTTAAAATGTTTAATTTAAATGATTTCTTAGTAAGCGAATAGCTATTGTTTCTATAATACAAGGCAAACAAGAATGTATAGAGTGTTTTAAAAATTAACATAACAAAGCGTTACATAACATAATAGTTTTCAAATATGTATATCTGTTAATTTAAGTTATGTTTATTGGATAATAAACTATATGCATGTAATCAATAGTATGATATAAACAATTTAAATAGCCAAATAGTGTGTTAGAAATGATTAAATAGTATATCATATTTAGTTTGAAATTATAGTATAATTCTATATACATTGTACAATGTATATGATATAATAATAAAAATTTAAAGCCTAAAATAGGACTTTATTCCAATTAAAAACAATAATATACCTATAAATTCAAGGAGGTTCATAATGGCAAAAAAAATGAAAACAATGGATGGTAATACGGCAGCTGCATATGTAGCATATGCTTTTACTGATGTAGCTGCAATTTACCCAATAACACCGTCGTCAACCATGGCTGAATTAGTTGATGACTGGTCTGCACATGGTCAAAAAAATATTTTCGGTCAAACAGTGGATGTTGCAGAACTTCAATCTGAATCAGGAGCAGCTGGTGCTGTTCACGGATCTTTAGCTGCTGGAGCATTAACAACAACTTTTACAGCATCACAAGGATTATTATTGATGATTCCTAACATGTATAAAATCGCAGGGGAATTATTGCCAGGAGTATTTCATGTAAGTGCTAGAGCTATTGCAAGTCACGCTCTATCTATCTTCGGAGATCACCAAGATGTTATGGCTACTAGACAAACTGGGTATGCATTATTAGCATCTGGTAGTGTACAAGAAGTAATGGATTTAGGTGGAATAGCACATTTGACTGCTATAAAAACTAGAGTTCCATTTGTACATTTCTTTGATGGTTTTAGAACATCTCATGAAGTACAAAAAATTGAACAAATAGAATATGATGAATTTGCAAAATTAGTTGATTATGAAGCATTACAGGCATTTAGAGACAGATCATTAAATCCTGAACGCCCTGTTACAAGAGGAACAGCTCAAAATCCTGATATATATTTTCAAGCAAGAGAATCTTCAAATATATTTCACAAAGAAGTTCCTGATGTAGTTTCAAATTACATGCAAGAAATTTCAAAAATAACTGGAAGAGAGTATAAACCTTTTGATTATTATGGTGCAGAAGATGCAGAATATTTAATTATAGCTATGGGTTCAGTAGTAGAAACCATAGAAGAAACTATTGATTATTTAGTTAAAAAAGGCGAAAAAGTAGGATTAATAAAAGTTAGATTGTATAGACCTTTTTCAGAAAAATATTTCTTTAATGTTTTTCCAAGTACTGTTAAGAAAATTGCTATACTTGATAGAACAAAAGAGGCTGGTTCATTAGGTGAGCCATTATATGAAGATGTAAGAACATTATTTTATAATAGAGAAAACGCTCCAGTAGTTGTAGGTGGAAGATATGGACTAGGTTCAAAAGATACAACACCTTCTCAAATACTTGCAGTATATGAAAATCTAAAAACAGAAGAACCTAAAAATGGATTTACAATCGGAATAGTTGACGATGTTACCTTTACATCATTAGAAGAAAAAGAAATAATAAATACAGCTCCTGAAGGTACTATAAGATGCAAATTCTGGGGATTAGGTTCAGATGGAACAGTTGGAGCAAACAAAAGTGCTATCAAAATTATTGGAGATAACACTGATATGTATGCACAAGGGTATTTCTCATATGATAGTAAAAAATCAGGTGGAGTAACAATATCACATCTTAGATTTGGTAAAAAAGCAATAAAATCTACTTATTTAATAGATGAATCAGATTTTACTTCTTGTTCTACTCAAGCTTATATTTATCAATATGATTTATTAAAAGGTTTGAAAAAAGAGGGTACTTTCTTATTAAATACTATTTGGTCACCAGAAGAATTAGAAAACCATTTACCTGCTAAAATGAAAAGATATATTGCTAAAAATAATATTAGTTTTTATACAATAAATGCTTCAAAAATAGCAGAAGATATTGGATTAGGAAGAAGAACAAATATGATAATGCAAGCGGCATTCTTCAAATTAGCTAATGTAATAGAAATTGAGGAAGCTGTAAAATATTTAAAAGATGCTATAGTAAAATCATATGGTAGTAAAGGTCAAACAATTGTTGATATGAACAATGAAGCAGTTGATAGAGGAATTAATGCTCTCAACAGAATAGACATACCAGCATCATGGGAAAATGCACAAGATGAAAATGAAAACAAAAAAGAAGTGCCTGAATTCATAGAAAACGTATTGATTCCTATGAATAGACAAGAAGGAGATTCACTTCCAGTATCTTCATTTAAAGGTAGTGAAGATGGAACTTTCCCACAAGGAACTGCTGCATATGAAAAGAGAGGTATAGCTTTACAAGTTCCAGAATGGCAAATTGATAACTGTATTCAGTGTAATCAATGTTCATTTGTTTGTCCTCACGCAGTAATAAGACCTTTCTTACTGACTGAAGAAGAAATTAATAATGCCCCTGAAGGATATAAAACAAAGAAAGCTATTGGAAAAGGATTAGATGGATTACAATATAGAATTCAAGTTTCACCATTAGATTGTACTGGATGTGGAAACTGTGCTGATATTTGTCCTTCAAAAGAAAAAGCATTAGTGATGAAACCATTAGGTACTCAAGAAAAAGAAATAGAAAATTGGGATTTTGCTAAAACAATAACATATAAAGATAATTTAATTTCTAAAAATACTGTAAAGGGAAGCCAATTTGCACAACCATTATTAGAGTTCCATGGAGCTTGTGCAGGATGTGGAGAAACAGCATATGCAAAAGTTGTAACTCAGCTATTTGGTGATAGAATGATTATTGCTAATGCTACAGGTTGTTCTTCAATATGGGGCGGATCAGCACCAGCTACTCCTTATTGTACAAATGCAGAAGGTAAAGGTCCAGCTTGGGCTAATTCATTATTTGAAGATAATGCTGAATACGGATTTGGAATGAAACTTGCAGTAAACAAAGTAAGAAGTACTATGAAAGACTATTTAGAGAAAGTAATTGCAAGTGGTGTAGCAGATGAATTGAAAACTGCAGCTACTGAATGGATGGATTCTATGGAAGATGCTGAAGCTTCAAAAACGGCATCAGTTAAATTGGTGAATGCATTAAATAATTACAAAGGGACATCTGAAGAAACAGATAAATTAGTTAAATTTGTATTAGATAATAAAGATTATATGATTAAAAAATCGGTTTGGGTCTTTGGTGGAGATGGCTGGGCGTACGATATCGGTTATGGTGGATTAGATCATGTATTAGCATCGGGAGAAAACGTAAATGTATTAGTATTTGATACAGAAGTTTATTCTAATACAGGCGGTCAAGCGTCAAAAGCTACACCTACAGCTGCTGTAGCTAAATTTGCTGCTTCAGGATCAAAAATAAAGAAAAAAGATCTTGGAATGATTTCAATGACTTATGGATACATTTATGTAGCACAAGTATCTATGGGAGCGGATAAAAATCAATTTATGAAAGCAATAATAGAAGCTGAAAAATATGATGGACCATCATTGATAATCGCTTATGCTCCATGTATTAACCATGGTATGAAAGAAGGAATGGGTAGAAGTCAAGCTCAAGAAAAATTTGCAGTTGAGTCTGGATATTGGCATTTATACAGATTTAATCCTGAACTTGAAAAACAAGAAAAAAATCCATTTATTCTTGACTCAAAGGAACCAACTAAAAATTTCCAAGACTTTATTATGAGTGAAGTTAGATATACTTCATTAAAGAGATCTTTCCCAGAAATAGCTGATAAGTTATTTGCAAAAGCTGAAAAAGAAGCAAAAGAAAGATACAATAAATATAAAAAATTATCAGAATAATTACTTTAGCACCATATCCAATGGATATGGTGCTTTTTTATGTGAAACTAGCACTGACACATTCTTGTGGGTGAAATTCTCTTTTGTGGCTAATAGTGATAAACATTTAGTTGAGAGCAAGTGTGTCCTTGAGACAAGGAATAAGAAGGTTATCTTATGTATGGTAATTCCAATAATAAGAAGACAATACAATAGATTGGATAAATGGATTACATAACAAAGATGATGCGGATTTTTAATACAATAGCAAATACGCTTACGCAAAACAAATGGAAAGAAGGAAAAAAGACCCTAAATTATCGGAACACGCAATGCTTAAATAGCCGATAATTCTTAACGATTCTTTTTTTGTTCTTTTGAACTGAGCGAAGCTAATATTTTACTACTGTAATAAAAAACGCTATGTATATTATATAGGCAATTATTTTGATCAATGTTTTAAAGATTTGTAGAATCCTATATAGTTGTGAACCACAGCTTTTCGAACAGACTTTTTTCTATTAAATAATCCAGAATTTAACCGATTATATTTATGAAGAGTTACGTAAAATGTGAGGGTTTTTTTTATGCGGATAGATAAAATATATACTCATTATAAAGAAAACATATCTAATAAGAATCAAAAAGACGTTGTTCCGTTTGAAGATGCAGAAAATGATATAACCCCTGTCATAAAAAATAAAAGTTCTTTATCTGTAGAACAAGTGCAAATTAATACGTTTAAAGGTAAAATAATCAGTATAATACCAATTGAACAAATACAAGATGTTAGTAATAATTCATTGATTAAATTAGTAGAAATTATTGCCCAGGAAAGAAAGATATTGTATCCTAAGTTAATAAGTATTTTTGAAAATAATAATATTGAATTATTATTAAGTGATGATAGTATTTTAACTATTAAAGATATAAAAGGATTAACCGACTTAACAAATATAAAACCATTACTCGAGCAAAAGATAATAAATATTAATGAGGATAACCCAATCCCGCATATTATAGATATTAAAATATCTAGTGGTTCAAACAATGAAGAATCAGAGAATAATATCATGAGTATATATAAAAACTTGTTATTAAATAATAACAATCCTAACAATGATGAAAAGACTAATAATATAAAAACATTGATATGTAATTTACTTAAAATTCAAGAAGATACTCCAATAGTATACAATCTAAAGTTTCCTTCTAACGAAGAACAAAACATTGAATTTAATCAAACATTATTAAATAAAGCATTAACAATGATTAAAGAAAATAAGATAAATAATTCAAATAAAGAATTAAATGTAAAAGTAATAAATTCATTTGATTCTAATTTATTGTATAATGGTAAGCCAATTAATAAAGCACATAATATTCTTGATATAATGCTAAATAGAAGGATAAATAATATAGAAGAGGGCAGTAATTATCAAAGCATAAATAGTCTTGTATTAGAGTCGATAATAAGTGAAAATGAAACGAATACACTATTAATTGATATACCTAATATAGGTTTTCTTTTTTTAGATGAAAAAATAATAAAGAGAATTATGTATAATATGCCATATATAACAGCTATATATTCTAGTCAATTATATCAAAAATTGATTAATTATTTTAGAGACGATTCCAAAATAAATAATAGAGTTATGATTATTATTTTTATAATTATTTTATTGGGATATATTTTATATTTATTCAATCGTTAATTAGGAATAATGAGCAGAATAAAAGTGATTGCAACCTTAAGTTGTCAAAAAAGCAAATAATAAGTGGTAGTGTATTAGGAAATATTTGATTACAATTTAAGTGAGGTGATTAATTTGAGTTTTTCACAAAAACTTAAAATATTAAGAAAACGAGAAGGATTATCACAAGAGAAACTTGCAGAGGAATTAAAGGTATCTCGTCAAGCAGTATCAAAATGGGAATCAGGATATTCTTACCCAGAAATAGATAAACTGATAGTGTTGAGTGACTTATTTAAAATATCTCTAGATGACTTAGTAAAAGATAAAAATGAAAAAAAATTTAATACTGATGAAAATGAAGAAGATTGTAATACTGATGAAAATGAAGAATACGGGGAGTCACTTGTAATTGGAGGATTTATAATAGGAATAGCTATTGGATTTGCTACAGAGAATTTTATGTTAGGAACAGTTGGTGGATTTATCGGATTAGGATTATCCTATATAATAACTGGAGTCAAAAATGAAATGTAGTATATATAAAAGTGAAACGTATCGAAAAAAATGAGAAGGAGTACTAATAAATGATAAATAGCAAAACTTATGAATACATTCTTGAAAGTATACCAGATCCTATTGTATTTGTAGATACTAACCATAAAATAAAGTATATGAACAAAGCTGCGTTTTTAAAATATGCTAAAAGAGGAGGAAGTGAATTAGTAGGTAAATCAATATTTGACTGTCATAATGAAAAATCTAATAAAATTATCCTAGAAATATATGATAGTTTTATAAAAGGAGAAGATGAAAGATTTTTGACACAAAATAAAGAAGGTAAAAATGTATTTATGAGAGTTGTAAGAGATAAAGAGGGTAATGTAGTCGGTTATTATGAAAGATATGAAAAAGCTTAATTTAGAGCTCTCTTATACTCTCTCAGAGACTGTGTCATGTGCTTAAATAATTCAGCCAATTAATAAAGAAAGAATAATAAGTTCGATTTCTTTATTAATTGGATAGACAAAATATCAAACACCTCAATTTCTAATCAACACCTCAAGCCCTATCTAACTCATTTATTACGAGATGGTTTCCAAGAGCTTTTTAGATTAACTATTAAATTAAATACTAATTTATCCTCTGTTGTATCTTTGCTATCTACTGCAAAGTACCCATTTCTAACAAATTGGAATCTATCGCCGATTTTAGCTTTGCTAAATTCAGGTTCTAAACAAGCCGTAACTACAGTTAAAGCATTTAGATTTATATTGTTCATATCATTTGAGGTATCTTCAGAAGTTTCTTTATCCTCTTTTATCAAATAATCATAAAGCCTTACTTCTGCATTTATGCAAGTAGATGCGTTTACCCAATGCAAAGTGCCTTTTACTTTTCTGCCAGTAAAACCACTACCAGATTTGGTTTCAGGATCATAAGTGCATCTAAGTTCTGTAATATTTCCTTGGTTATCCTTAATAACCTCATTGCATTTTATAAAGTATGCTCCCATTAATCTTACTTCATTACCAGGAAATAATCTAAAAAATTTCTTTGGAGGGATTTCCAAAAAATCATCTTGTTCAACGAAAATTTCACGACTAAAAGGTACTTTTCTTTTTCCAAAACTTTCATTATCGTTATTTTTTGATATTTCAAGCCATTCTATTTTATCTTCTGGATAATTTGTAATTATAACTTTAAGAGGTTTAAGAATAGCCATTTGTCGTGGAGTTTTTGTTTTCAAATCATCCCTTACAAAATGCTCGAACATAGCTATATCTACAGTACTATTTGATTTTGCTATACCTATTTCTTCACAAAAATTTTGTATAGCTTCAGAAGTAATGCCTCTTCTTCTCATTCCAGAGATAGTCATCAATCTAGGATCATCCCAACCGTCAACAATGTTATTATCAATCAATCCTTTAATAAACCTTTTGCCGATTATTGTATTGCTAAGTTGGAGTTTTGCAAATTCTATTTGTTTAGGTCTCTCAATCTTATAATCATCTAGATTCTCTAAAACCCAATTATAAAATGGTCGATGATCTTCAAATTCCAGAGTACATATAGAATGAGTGATATTTTCTATACCGTCTTCAATTGGATGTGCGTAGTCGTACATAGGGTAAATACACCATTTGTCACCAGTATTATGGTGTGTAGCATGTAATATCCTATAAATAATTGGATCTCTCATATTAATATTGGGACTTGACATATCAACTTTAGCTCTGAGTACTTTTGATCCATCTGAGAATTCACCATTTTTCATTTTATCAAATATTTCAATGTTTTCTTCAACAGTCCTATTACGGTATGGACTTTCTTTTCCAGGGGAAGTTAATGTGCCTCTATATTTTTTTATTTCTTCCGGAGATAAATCATCTACGTAAGCAAGCCCTTTTTCTATTAACTCTAAAGCGTAGTTATACATTTGATCAAAATAGTTTGAAGCATAAAATAAACGATCTTCCCAATCAGCTCCTAGCCATTTTATATCCTGTTTTATGGAATTAACAAATTCAATATCTTCTTTAACTGGGTTTGTATCATCGAAACGCAGATTAAATTTTCCATTATATTTAACAGCAGTATTATAATTAAGCAAAATAGATTTCGCATGTCCTATATGCAAGTAACCATTAGGTTCAGGAGGAAAACGTGTCTGTACCCTATTTTCAGTATAAATATTGTTTTCTATATCTTCATCGATGGCGTTGTAAATAAAATTTGATGTAGCACTATCACTACTCACATAATCACTCCTTGTATTAAAATATTATCTTATGATTTTATCATAATGGAAAATAAATGTATATTCATTTATAAAAGTTGTTGTATAAATAAATTACTTATGATTAATAATATTTTCTCAATAATAATGACTTTGATTCAATAAAAAATGATAATATTTTTTTACTGTGAAATAAACAAAAACTATTAAAAATTAGTGTCAATATAAATTAATATTTAATATATGTATAAATACGTTAATATTTAGGAATAATCTCAAAAAAACATTAGGAGGATTTTTTTGAAAGATTATACTTATTTAAAAAATACAATTGCAAAACTTAAAGAAGAAGAAGCCTTGGAGTTCGTTAATAATTTTATGAAGGATAGTCCCAGTATTGAACAGATTAATGAATTAATTAAGGCATCAAGAGAAGGGTTAGAAATTGTAAAAAATCTATTTGAAGAAAGAAAATATCAAGTTGGAGATTTAATTTTTGGTGGAGAAATATTATCGCAAATATATGAAAGTATCGCGTCTGTCATTAATGAAGATATTTTTACTTCAGAAATAACTATTTTTTCTAATGAAAACAAAGCCTAAATAAAAATATATTACAAATTTAGCATAACCTTTTTTATAATGCATAAAAGTAATATAGTGAACACATATAAATGCATAGAGGTGTATCTATGAAAAAGAAGATTTTCCGCTGGGAGATACTAGGTATTTTTGTGACAATTATTTTAGGTTTTATTTTCCATTTTGCTTATTCATGGTTTGATAAGTGCAAATTTTCGGCTGTATTATTTGCTGTGAACGAGAGTGTCTGGGAACACTGTAAAATTGCTTTTTGGCCTGCCTTATTCTTTTCAATAATTGAGTACTTTTTTATTAGAAAATGCTCAAAAAACTATATAGTAGCAAAAGCTTTTATGTTATTAACTATACCGAGTATGATATTAATTTTGTTTTATACCTATACTGGTATTATTGGTTACAATATTAATATTGTAGATATTTCTATATTTTTTATTGCAATAATAAGTAGTTACTTTATAAGTTATATGTTATTGATTTCAATGCCAAAACCAATGTGTATAAAAAAAATATCCATCGGGGTGCTGATGATATTAATTGTTGCATTTTCAACTTTTACATATTACCCTTGTTATTTACCATTATTTCTAGATCCTGAAACAGGAACATATGGAATTCCTGTAGATGATGATTTGCATGATAATTCAGTATGTATATTAAATCATTATAGATATAAATACTTTATGTAAAATTGAATATATTTATAAGGGGATTACTTACAAACTTTATTATATTAAGTTTAAGATACACCAAAAAAGTAGAATGAAATATATTGTGTTTATTAACACTCCATTTATATAGTTAATTCAATAAATAAAATACTATTCTATAGGAATATGTACAGATAAATAGTTGTAAAGATTATCTTCACTTTTTTCAGCTAGAATAACTCGTCCAAATATATCACCACAAATAGTATAATTATTTGCTTTAGCATATGATAACATATGTCCAATATTCTTAGTTGAGATATGACTTCCTTCAGGTATTTTTATAATGGACATAATGCAGTTTTGAGATGGATAATATTCTACATATTCATTAATATCAATATTTAAAAGAATCGCGTCTTTTTCAGTAATTGTCAAGCCAAAATTATAACTATTATTTAAATTTGAATTTAAATTATCTTCTAATAAAAAATTCTGATCAATTCTAAAAGAATAAAAAGTATACGGGAGTAAATCCATCCATTGTTTTACAATCTCGTGTAGAGATGTATCAGAAACTGATATAAGATTATAATGATCAGTTTGTATGATTCTATAAATACTAGGAAAATCTTGTACAAAACATTTACCTAGCGAAAATTTCATTTTTTTACAAGTATCTATTGTTTCGTGTAGATTATCTAGAAGCATTTTTGTTTTTTTTATTTCTTCTTTTAATTCTTTTTCGCGATTCTCAAATTTTCCAATAATTGAGTCTAAATCAGCCTGGTTAGTAAGAAGAGTTGATTCTGATAACGGAATGTTAAAACTGCGATACCATCTACTTCTTAATATATTACGCGCATCTAAATCGTCAAAATATCTGTAGTTGTTTTCATCGCTTATAATGGGTTTAATAATACCATATTTTTCATATAATCTTAAAGTATCAGGAGTAACACCTAGGATACTTGCGAATTCACTTATTTTATATTTCATGTTTTCACCTCTATTTATAATTATATTATAAAATGATATTTAAGAACAAGGTACCATACGGTTATTAGATGAAAATAATGAATTAATATACAGTAAAAAAAGGAGTTCGCAATAAATCTGCTCATGCCTACACTAATGTAAAGAATCAAATAAAAAAATAACCAATTTTAGGTATATTAACTAATTGTAATTACTGTAAAAAGTCCTGATAAATATCGAATTGATCTAAATTTAGTGTTTCAATATTGGTATTAATAAAATCATCAATTTCTTCATTTGATATATTCTCATAAAAATATTCCATGACATTTAAGAAATTTAATAAATATTTTACTGCCTTGCTTATAGTAATTTTATTATCAAAACACAGATGAGCTAAAGTAACATCAATATTTGAAATTGTAGTAAAATCTAGAAACATATCTATTTCAGTTTTTTGGTATTTAAAGTTGAAAAGTTCAATAAAAACAAATTTTCCATAATTTGAAGTTGCTCCGACAAATTCGATATTTGCATTTTTATAAAATTCAAAATAAAATTTAGAAAGTTTTTTATCAGCTACCAATATTTTATAATGAATACCCCAGTAGAATAAGTAATGATAAATATAATTATCTGAATAAAGTTTATTATTTAGAATAAAATCTCTTGTTATTTGCACTAGACTTTTTAAATAACGATCTATTAATATTGCTGCTAATTCGCCTTTGGTTTTAAAATAGCTAAAAAGAGCGACGTGCGAAAATCCGCTCTCTGCAGCGATTTTTCTCAATGTAGTTTCTTCATATCCTAATTCATAAAAAAGTTTTATTGCATTTTCAATTATTACTTCTTTGGTATTTGATTTTTTTTCCATAGATGCCACCATTCAAAATATTCATAATTGTATCAATCAATATATAGTATAACATACAAAAATTAAGATTAGATTTAATTTGAAATAAATAATAATAAAAATAAATATAGTTTAATGTACAATATTGTATTGACAAAGCAAAATATAATTTGATATACTATTCCTACCATGGTAGCTACCACGGTAGGAATAGTATGCGTATTTAGATATGGTGCACAATATCTAAAATTATTGTTAATTATGCAATTGAATTTAGTTGCTCAATTAATGAATGAATATCTATGAATTATGTTTATAAAATTTTAATTGAGGAGTGATAAGCTATGGGAGATACATATCAAGAAAAAGTAGAACGTATTTTAACTACAGTAAGTCATCAAGAACCTGACAAAGTACCTATTTTGTCCATGTTTGAAACTTGGAGTGTTTCGTATGCAAACAGTACTATAAAAGAAATGGAAGATAATCCTGAAAAAGAAATAGAAATATACAGTAAACCCCATGGAGATGTTTATTCAGATGCTGCTTTTGTTAGTGGATTGGCTTTTGACGCGAAAAGTGCTAGGCTTATAGGTTGTAAAGGACATTTCATATCAGAAGATGGTCAAACAGTCCAACACACAGAAATATCTCCGATGAGAGCTGAAGAATATTCTGAATTAGTAAAAGATCCTATGGGATATATGTTTAATACTATGGTGCCAAGGAAAGCAGAAAAATTATCAAAAGGCTATCCAGAAAATTATAATGCAATAAAAGATTTAGTTAATCATTGGAAATTTAAAAGTGCTGCTCAAGGAAAGTTATTAGAAGTATTAAAAAATAAATACAATATGCCAGTTTTAAGCTCTAATATAGCATATCCTCCAATGGATATTATTTTTGATTATTTAAGGGGATTTAAGGGTATATCTATGGATTTAAGAAGAAATCCTGATGATTTACTTGCAGGGATTAATGCTTTAGAAGAATTTGCAAATCAAATTATGGGGATTGCACCAGATGCTGAGTCTGTTCCAGAATTTCCATTCTATGCTACAATGATGCACGTACCAACATTTATTAATCCAAAACAATTTGAAAAATATTTCTGGCCTACTTATGAAAGAATGTTTAATCGCATTCATCAATTAGGAGGCAAGCTAGTTATGTTTTTGGAAGGAAATTGGGAATCTAAATACGAGTTTTTAAATAGTATGCCGAAAAACTTTGCAATAGGTATTCTTGAAGAAGATAACGTATTTAATGCAAAGAAAAAAATAGGTGACAATATTACACTAGCAGGTGGTATGCCATTAAATATGTTGAAGTATGATAATAAAGAAAAATGTATTGATTATGCAAAAAGACTTGTGGATGAATGTGCTCCTGGTGGTGGATATATCTTTACTTCAAGCAGAGCATTGTTATCTAAAGATGATTTAAATGTAGAAAATCTTATTGCAGTAAATAATTATGTTCATGAGTATGGAATTTATAAATAGGGGGTTAAATCATGGAAGATAATAAGACATTATTGGAAGTATTTGAAGAAATAAAGGAAAATGAGTTGGATTTTTTACCTAATGATGAGAATGTTCGTGAAGGATTTATGACATTTATTAAATTTATATCTCTTGCTTCGTAAATATACCTATAACTAAAATGGATGAATAATATTATACAATATTTGTCTGATATTAAATGAGCACACAATTTTATTATATTTTAGTTGGTATCTAAGAAAAATAGGAAATTAAGTAAAAATAAAAAGGGGAATATTATATGAATATAAAAGCCTTATTAATTAGTGGATTAATGGGAGGAATAATGGGGTTGATTATGAGTTTTTTGATTAACTATTTTATAATACCTATGCCAAATAGCGTAATGGCAAATGCGGTAGGTAACGGCATTAGTGGATTGCTGAGTGGATTTATGGGCGGATTTATGGGTCTATTTATGTATTTTAGGCAATCAAACAAAGTAATGGATACCAATAAATAATGCAGAATACTTACCAAATATAAAATTTTTAATATGGCAAAAGAGTTGATAAAACTATGATTGAATTGAAAGTGTAGTTGAAATCGTAGGAGAACTAGAAGAAGATAAAGTTTTAGCTATGCTTCAATGACTTTTATTTGAAAACCTACAGAAGAAGTAGGACTAAGAGATACTGTGAAGATTTATACTATAGATATTAATAGGCTGTCTAGCAAATAAGAATTAATCCGACTAGACAGCCTATTTTATATTACAAATTTTATAATAGGCTATTTTTCATAATAATGAAACTAGATAAATAAATTGAGTATTACAGTAAAGCTAAGTATTCTAATTTTGCTTAGAATCGATTATGTACTTCTAAAAATACTATGAAAAGGAAAAACTTTAATTTCAGACATTTTAGCAGTATAATGTTAAATGATTTCAGAAATTGAGGTGAAAATCATGAGAAAGAAAACTATTACCTTTATTATTATGATTATTATTGTCCTTATCCTGTCTCAATGGCATTTTATTTTACAATTCATTCAACAAAATCTTTTTATAAATAATAAATATATCAATGAAGAGGGCATGACTATTGAAGAAAGGTTTATCCTACCAGAAGGATATGAAAGGATATCGGTAGAAGAAGGCTCTTTTGCTTCTTATTTGAGGAGTTTACCTGTAAGATCATATGATACTCCAGTAAGATATTATAACGGCAAACAAAAGTTAAATTCCAGTCATATATCTATAGTAGATATGGAAATAGTTGATGATAAAGATATAGAACAATGTGCAGATGTAGTCATGCATCTACGTGCTGATTATCTATACAATCGAGGCGAGTATGATAGGATACACTATAATATTACTAATGGTTTTAGAGTTGATTATTCTAAATGGATAGAAGGATACCGTATAAATGTAACGGGAAATGAAACTCAATGGATAAAGACATCTAATCCAGCAAATACAACAGATATATTTGAATCTTACTTAGAAATGATTTATATGTATGCAGGAACACTTTCATTATCCAAAGAGATGCAATCTATTTTCCTTCAACAAATGAATATAGGAGATGTTTTTATGAGAGGTGGAACTCCAGGACATATAGAAATAATCGTAGATATGGCAATAAACGCAAGAACAGGAGACAAAATCTTTCTATTAGCTCAAGGATCAACTCCTGCACAGGATATGCATATTCTTAAAAATCTAGAAAACAAATCTCTAAGTCCATGGTATTCGATTAATTTTGGAGAAGAACTAAAAACTCCAGAATATACCTTTACAAAGGATGAGTTGATGAGGTTTATTGATTAAAGATAGTATATATGCTTTATAAAGGTTTATTTAATAACGTATATTTTTACAAGAAATTGTTGAACAAATTTTAAATTCCAAAATTTCAAAAAACAAACTGCTCCTGTTAAATTAAGTATAATATCATCTATATCAAAACTACCGGAATACGTTATCAATTGTGCTGTTTCTACTCCAACTAAAATAATTAACAAGGTTATAATAAATTTTTTATACGATTTTAATCTACTAAATAAACATGGTAAAAAAATTCCCATAGGCGCAAATAATAGAAGGTTTCCTAAAAGGTTTTCAATAATAATATTTTTATTTATGGTATCGTTTAAAAAATAGTATATATAGTTGAAAATGGTTTTAAAAGGAACAAAATTTGCATTAAGTTGTATATGTAGGTTAAAACTATTTCTATTACTAAAATTATATACTCTCATACCTCTAAAAAACAAAATTGATAATAGTAATAAGATATAGAAGAAAAATAGCATATATATTAATATTTTTATCAATTTATATTTCTTCTGTTCATCTTGTGTGATTGAAATCAATAAAAATGTAGCAAATCCTGTTGGAACACAAAAGAAAAGCGTACTCACAAGTAATCCTTCAATATCAAAACATGTATATGGGTTGAGCATCAAGTTGGCTATATATAAAGAAAATAATAATCCTGCTATATATAAAATAATGGCCAAAGTCTTTTTAAGTAAAATCTTATTAATCAAATATTTAGTTATCCTTTCATTAAAATGATTTTAGCAATTATAATGCCTGTTAATGTAATTACTGTTATTATACAGAAAAATGCCAAAAAATAAAATATTTATATATAAAAGGAAGGATATTATTTAAAAATGTCGAATACACTCATTGGATATAATTTTGTGATGGGTGTTGAATTATGAGTGAAATTGGTAATGCATTAAAAATGTTGATTATTTTAAAAAGCAGAGGAAAGAAAACAAAGAAGGAATTGTCGAATATATTAGAGATTTCTGAAAGACAAATACAACGATATAGAGAAAAATTGGATCAAGCTGGTATATTTATTGAATGTGAAGCCGGAAGATATGGAGGATATTTTATTAATGATGATCACTTTCTATGGCAAGTAGGTGTTACAGAAGAAGAAATAACAATTTTAGAACTGATAAAGAAAAGATTAGATGCAGAAGGGTATCCCTTTTTAAAAGATTATTCTCTAATGATTGATAAAATTATGGCTACTAGAAAAGAAGGACCACATTCAAATATCAACAATTCATTTTTAGTAAAGCAACCGGCAGCATCTTATAAGACTGATGATGTAAGAGAAAAGATAATTGATATTCAAGCAGCTATTCTATTAAAACAAAAAATAAATATGAAATATGTTTCCCTATCCTCTGGACTAAAAGAAAGAATTATACATCCTTATGGTATTTTTCAATATGGAGGTGATACGTATTTTGTGGCATATTGTGAAAATAGAAATAAGATATTAGATTTTAAACTCAATAGAATTTTAGAATATGAAATAGTAGAAGAAAATTTCATCTTAGACAATGACTTCAAATTTCAAACCTATCTTAAAGACTGTTTCGGAATATTTAAAGATTATGAGCTGAATTTAAAGCTAAAGATAACAAAACCATTTTCTCAAATTGTTTCAGAAAAAATATACAGCCCCAATCAAAAAATTACACAATTAGATGACGATAGTATTATTTACGAAGCAACTATGAAAGGAAAAACTGAAATTATCAATTGGATACTTAGCATGCGAGATTGTGTTACGGTACTTGAGCCAGAGAGTTTGAGGGAGGAGATTAAGGAGGTTATTGAAAGTATGTTAAGAAAATACGATGTAGAAAACAATAAAAATTTGCAAACAGGACAGGAGACGTCCATGTAAGGGGGTAGAATGGATATGTAAAACAGAGTAGATTATGAATATGATACCTAAAAGGAGAGATATCCAATGCAATTGAGATTAAAAATAACGAATAAGAATAATGATGAACTGATTTTACCAGTTAATTATAACAATTTATTACAAGCTTTTATCTATAATAATATTAATCTAAAACTTGCAGAATTTTTACATACAGAAGGTTTTCCAATTAATAGTCGTACCTACAAGTTATTTGCCTTTTCTAAACTAAAGGGATCCTATGAGTTTATAAAAACTAATAAAACGATTATTTTTTCTCCTGATGCTGAGATAGTAATAAGTAGTCCTATTAATGAATTTTACAATGAAATTGGTCAACTTATTGTAAAGTCAAAAGAATTATATTTAGGAAATCAAGAAATTGAAATAAAAGAAATAAACATAAAGGATATCAAAGTTAAAAATGAAATAATAAAGCTTAAAACACTTTCCCCTATTGTTGCTTATAGCACATTATACAAGGCGGACGGTAAAAAGCGTACTTGCTATTATCAACCTGGAGATGCTGATTATGATGAAATCATTACAAATAATCTAAAGAAAAAATATGAAGCATTTTATCAATTACAACCTCCTGAGAGAATGGTTCAAATAAAACCTTTAGGAAATATGAGAATGAGAAAAAGTTTCTACAAGGGTATTGAAATAAGGGGGTATGAGGGAAGGATAAAAGTAACAGGACCTGTAGATCTACTACAAATGGGAGTGGATGCCGGATTTGGTAGTAAAAATGCACAGGGGTATGGATGTGTGGAGGTGATGTGGTAATACTTATAGGTATATTTATGACAAAAAATACAACAAAAAATTAAGATAATAGTATGGAGGTGTATAAATGAGTTTGCCAAAACTTACATCAATGATAGGAAACTATATTGTGAGTAATCCAATGGACGCAATAATTAAAAATGTTACTTTAAATGATAAAAAAGAGAATTTTATTGTATTTCTAGTTTTTGATTTAAAAAAAGAAGAAATATATTTTGAACTCGATAAAAAAATGAATGATAAGTCTGTTTATGAATACTTTTACTTTGGAAATAAACGTGGAAATGGTCCTCAATTTTATTTAACGAGAGAAATTGGAAGTCTAAATTATTTATTACAAAGTGCATTTAGTGATCTTTATAGTTTACTAAAAAATAATGAAATGGATAAACAAGAATTGGCCTCACTTATAGGATTGTTAAATAAAAAAGGAATGGTCTATTTATCAGATAAGCAGGGACAAGGGCAAATAAATCTAAACAAATTCTCCATTTTATCAGAAAATCCAAATAACAAAATAAGATGTAAAAATAAAAATATTATTATTAATGAGGAAAAATATAACTATGATCAATTTATAAGATTATTTATTCAAGATGCAAATAAAAACAATAAATATACACTTATCGTGCCCAAAATAATTCAAGATGATGAAGAGATAATTTTATCAAAGCATGTAGACTATTTGAAATTGGTTAAAATAGTAAATGAATTTGATCAATCAGAAGTAGAAAAGAATAATTCAGAAAAGACATGTTATATCTGTAAACAAAAAAAACCTGATGTTAGTAGTAAATATTCGAAAAATTTATCTACATCTGGAATTAATAAGATATTTGTCACTACAACAAAAAATTATGCATCCAATTTTGGAAACTATGATAATAACTTTTCTGTGTGTAAACAATGTTATCAAAAACTTAAATCTGGAGAGAAAGTTGTTAGTAATCAATTTAGGGGGACAATTGCTGGAGAAAATGTATTTATAATTCCTGAGGGGTTAATGGAGTCATTTGATTATAAATATTTGTCATCACTTAAAGAAACTGTTGACTTAGCATTCAATAGAGAAGATTTAAATAAATGGATAAATGAAATTGAAGACGAATCAAATATCAGTAATCTTAAACAATATAGCGTTAATTATATTTTTTATAAAACAGATGGTAACTCCATATCAATAATCAAAACAATTGAAGAAGTAACTATGATTAGATTAATTAAAATTATGAATACTTTTCGTAATAATAGTTTAAATAATGAGCTATATTCAACTGTTTTAACGTTAGGTTTAATTTACAAAATGATTCCTGTTAAAACTAATAAGAAGAAGGAACAACTGGATATTGGAAGAGTTCTTTCTTTTTATAAAGCTTTACTTATGAAAGAAAAAATTAAAAGCGATATTTTATTTGACTATGCGTGTGAAGCTCTTGAAAAAGGGTGTAAGCAATTGAGTAAAACTAGAATTGATAATTTTTATAATATGGGATTATCAGATTATATAGGTGGCAAGGAAGATTTTTTTATAAAAAATCAGGTTTTTTCTTATATTACTTTAATGAAATCATGTCAGGATTTAGGTTTGCTCGAAGAAAATATTTTTAAATTTGAGGAAAGGATAGATGAAAATATGAACAATATAGAAACACCTGTAGAAGAAATTAATACTTTTATTCGAGAAATAGAAAAATTTTTAGATAATAGAGGATTTGCACAAAATGCTAAAGCATTATTTTATTTAGGTATGTTAATTAATAGAGTGGCTTTTGCACAAGTCCAAAAAAATCATAAAAAGAAACCAATTTTAAATAGGATACAATTTAATGGTATAAATAGCAAAGAAGTTCTGAATTTATATAATGATGTACTCGAAAAATTGATTCAATATAATAAAATGACTATATTCACCGAAGCTATTCTGAATCGGTTTCATGAGTACTATGATTATAAAAATGTGCTAAAAGTTTTTACAGATCGTGAAAATGTATTTTATATTATGGCAGGATATTCGTATTTAGTGGGAAAAAAAATACTGTATACTACAGATGATGAAAATAATACTATTTAAGAAAAAATCAAAGATAATACAAACTAAACAATAATTTAGAGAGGATGTAGAAAAAATGTCAATAAAACAAAATAGCGATTTTATATATTTATATCAAGCTACATTATCAAATATGAATGGTGATCCTGATCAAGAAAATAAACCAAGAATGGATTACGAAACATCTATAGCTCTGGTAAGTGACAATAGGAGAAAAAGAGATATAAGAGATTTTTTAAAAAAGAAAGGGTATAAGATTTTTGTAGATACCTTGGCAGAACAGAAGGTACCTATGGATAAAATGTTTTACCATATTCGTGATAACTGGCTTGAAGACAATGAGAGAATGGACAAGCTTTTAACAGAAAATACATTATTAAATGAAAAATGGAAAATAATTAGTACTTCGCAGGAATATAAAAAAGAATATGATTCACTGCAAACAAAGATTAAAAATGCTAAGAAAAATGATAAAGAAATAAAAAAGATTGAGAAAGAATTAATTAGTTTTAATAATATTTTTTTGACTGAAATTATTAAAAGGGAATTAATTGATATTCGTTTATTTGGTAGCGCTATGGCTGTTGGAGGTATAACAAAAACTTATACCGGACCGATACAGATAAACTGGGGATATTCTCTTCATCCCGTTGAGATAGTAAAATCTAATACAATTACATCTATAATGAATGATGATAGTTCAACATTTGGTAAAAAATATAAACTCTACTATGCAATGATGGCTCATTATGGAACAATTAATAAATATAATGCAAAATTGACAGTAATGACGGAAAAAGATCGGGAAATCTTTCGAAAAGCAATTGTTCAATCTTTGATGAATAATAAGACTGATAGCAAGCAAGGGCAAGAGCCTGTATTATATTTTGAGATTATCTATAAAAAGGATTTTGATGGTTATTTGGGCGATCTTAGAAGGTTCATAGACTCTAAACATACTTCAACAAAAGTAATAAGAAATATTGAGGATATTAGTATTGATTTTAAACGTTTAAATGATGTTATTTTTCAAATGAAGGAAAAAGGATATATAGAAAAAGTAATTGGATGGAAACATCCTTTTGTTCAAAAAGAATGCTTAAAAAATATGCCTGCTTATGAAAATATTGATTTGTGGGAACCTATTGAGCCAAATAATAAAAAGGATCATTTTTAGAAGTGGAGGAGAAAAATGAAAATTATTTCATTTCATTTAAGAGGAAAAATGGCTCATTTTAGAAAATTCTATTCTAATTCATCAGCACTTTCATATTTTGTTCCCCCTAGGACAACAATTTGTGGAATTGTGGCGGGGCTTTTAGGGCTTGGAAGAGATAAGTATTACGAAGTTTTTTCTATAAATCATTTTCATGTTGCAATGAATTCAGAAAAACCTTTAAAAAAAACAATTCAAACATTAAATTATCTAATGATTAAGTCCCCTAGAGATTTAAATGGGTCACAAGAACATCATAGTCAGACACCTACAGAACTAATAATTCCACAAGATATTAATTTGAATTTTATTGATTATAAGATATTCATTTCTCATGAAAATCAAGATATAACGGAACAATTAATTAATATCTTTTCAAATGAAGGTGAATTTTACAAAAGTATGGGAGCATGCATGTCATTAGGAAGTGCGTTTAATTTAGGTTGGATCGATAGTATGGAGATACTTGAAGGTGAAACAATCGAAAAAAAATCAGAAAATTTAATATCATCTGCTATTCCTCTAGATAAGATAAAAAGAATTAATTTAGAAAGTAAAGGATTGGATTATAAAATTATAAAAGAAGAATTGCCTTTAGAATTCAATAACAATCGTCAAATTACTAGTAGAGGACTAAAGGACATCATTATAAACATTAGTGGAAGAGGAATATATGGTGAAGTGGATTCATTTATTAAGTTGGAAAATGGTCAGAATATACTATGGTTAGGGTAAAAAAAGTATCGAGTATAGCATAATTAGGAGGATATAAATTGGAATATTTAGCCCATTATGATAAGGAAACAGAATATAAACAATTACTAAAAGAGCATCTTGAGACTGTTGGAAAAGAAATAAGTACAGGGATACTTTCAAATATCAATTTTGATAACATATGTTTTGAAGAGATTAGGCAGTGTTGTTATTATATGGGCTATTTACATGATATTGGGAAATACATTAGTGCTTTTCAGGATTATCTCAAAAATAATATAAACAATGAGTTAAAAATTCATGCACCAATTTCTGCATGCTTTGTTTACAATTATTTAAACTCTCATATAAAAAAAACGGATAAGGAAGACACAACAATATTTTACTTTCTAATTTACTTGTGTGTTAAATTACATCATACTTCGTTAAATGTAGAGATGTTTTCACCTTGTGACCATATATGGAACACATTAAAAAAGCAAGAAATAGAGTTGAAAAGTATATCAAACTCTATTATAGGTGATTTACATATTAAAGAGATTACAGAAGAAGAATTCGGGAATTGCTTTTGCGTGGAAACTATACAAATGAGTAAATTGAAATATATCCCAATTCGTTTTATGAATGGAAGAATAAGTAATCCTAAATGGTACTTTTTATTTATTTATATGTTTTCACTTTTAATAGATAGAGATAAATTAAATTCAGCATCAATAAATATGTCTAGAATAAACCATATTTCCCATAATAGTGTCACATACTATATTAATAATATGTGCAGTCAAAATAATACAGTATTAATCAGGAAGAGACAAGAAGCACGAGAAAATATACTCAGCGTTTTAGGAGGAATGAGTGAAGCAGAAATTAGAGATACATATTTTTTTACATTAACTGCACCAACTGGTATAGGTAAAACACTCTCTTCTTTACAAAGTGTACTATATTTACAGGGGAAAATCCGAGAAATAGAAAAATATAGCCCTAAAATTATTGTTGCTATACCTTTTATCAATATTATTGATCAATACAAAAAGGTATACGAAGATGTATTCGGAGAAAATATAAATATGGTTGTACATCATCGTTTAGCTGATTTCTCTGTATCAAGTACATCTGATGAAGGGATACCTTTAGATAAAACTCTTTTGCAAATCGAATCATGGGAAGGAGATGTCATATTAACTACTTTTGTACAATTATTTCATTCTATTTTTACTGGGAAAAATAAACTTCTTAAAAAAATTAATAAGATAGCAGGTAGTATAGTTATTTTAGATGAAGTCCAATCAATTCCTCAAGAATATATGCCTCTTATAGGAGCAGTATTAAAAATGATGGCAAAATATTACGGAACAAGATTTGTATTAATGACTGCTACACAACCTAAAATATTAAATTTTGCTGATAAACTTCTTGATGATTATAACATAAGAGCTAATATAAACATTAAAAATTTGCTTCCTAGATATAAATCCTATTTTAATAACTTAAATAGAACAAAATTTATACCATTATTATCAAAAAAATTAGCAACTGAAGAATTTCTAGAGTTTTTCTTTCAAAAATGGTCGCCAAATATTTCATCATTAATCGTTGTTAATACAATAAAAAGAAGTATTGATATATACCAAAAAATTCAAGAAGAATTAGCCAAAAGAAAAATCAGTATTCCAATATATTATCTTTCTACAAATATCGTACCTAAACAAAGGCAAATAATTATTAAAAGAGTAGGGCAAATTCTAAATGATAATAAGCCTGTCTTACTGGTTTCTACACAAACAATTGAAGCAGGTGTAGATCTTGATTTTGATATGGGATTTAGAGATTTTGCTCCAATAGACTCGTTAATTCAAACAGCCGGACGTATTAATAGATCGGGGAAAAAAGGAGATTTCTTACCTATATATATTGTGAAATTGGGTGATGACAATAATTTTGTATATGGATTAAGTTATAGAATAAAAACTGAGAGATTATTAATTGAAAGAAAAGAAATATTTGAATATGAATATATTCAATTAGCAGAAGAATATTATCAACTCGCTTTGAATGAAGGAATATCTCATGAATCAAAGAGAATATGGGAGGCAATTATTAAATTAAAATTTGATACTATTGAAGAATTTAGATTGATTAAAAATATTGGAGAAGTATATGATGTGTTTATAGAATTAGATGAAGAAGCAAGCAAGATAGCAGATATTTATGGAGAAGTATTTCTTTACAGTTTTAGAACTGAATTTGATTATTCTATCTTAAGTGAAATATTTGGTGATCATTATAAACATAAAAACAAACAAGTGCTTGGAATTTATGAAAAGAAAGCAATTTTAAAATTATTGGAAGGTAAGTTGTCGCAGTATATTGTACAGGTAAGAATATCACGGTTACTAAAAAATAGACCAATTGAATTTTCGATTAGGAGTGGATGTAAAATGAGTATGTATTGGGTACCACAGAATCAGCTAAATGAGTATTATAATCTTGATACAGGATTTATTGATGAAAATGGAGAAGCACTTCTATATTAAGTGTTTTATAAAAGAGGTGAAACTTTAAATGTGTTATAAAGAATATTTTGATAAAATAAAAAATGAGATAAACATTACCGGTACTTACTTATGGTATTATACTATCTGTAAACGGGAAGTATGGTTACTATCTCATCAAATTCAAGCTAATCAGCAAGATGAAAACATGGATATCGGTCGCTTTATCCATGAAACTAGCTATAGTAGGGATAAGAAAGAAATAAAAATTGGAGCTGGAAACATAGATTTTATTCGTAAAAGAAATGGACAATTTGTAGTATCGGAAATAAAAAAAAGTAGTAGATTTTTAGAAAGTGCCAAAATGCAACTGTTATATTATTTGTATGATCTTGAGAAAGATGGAATAGAGGCAAAAGGGGAAATACGCATACCAGAGGAGAAAAAAATAATTGCTATTGAATTAAACAAGGAAAATAAAAAGAAAGTCGAAGAAGCATGTACAGAAATATTAAAAATAATCTCTATGGATAAGCCCTTGTCACCTAAGAAAATTAAGTATTGTGGCAAGTGTGCTTATCAAGAATTATGCTGGAGTTGAATAATGAAAAAAACAATTTATATATTTTCAGACGGGGAATTAAAACGAAAAGATAATACTGTACGATTATATTGTGAAGAGCAAAATAAATATCTACCTGTAGAAGATATATCAGATATATTTGCTTTTGGAGAAATTAGTATTACGAAAAAATTATTGGAGTTATTTACGAAGAAAGAAATTCTCCTTCATTATTTTAATTATTATGGTTATTATATGGGAACATTTTATCCTCGGGAGCATTATAATTCTGGATATATGATATTAAAACAAGCCACTTATTATAATGTAGAAGAGAATAGGATTATTATCGCAAAAAAATTTGTAAAAGGTTCCATTCAAAATATTAGACAGGTATTAAGATATTATCAAAATAGGGAAAAGGACTTGAAAGAAATTTTGCTCATTATAGAGGAAGATATAATTAAAATAAATAATCAGACTGCTATAGATAAATTAATGGCTGTAGAAGGGCATGCTAGAGAAGCCTATTATAGATGCTTTGACATAATATTAGAAAAAGAAGATTTTAAATTTGAAAAACGCACTAGACGTCCACCAAAAAACTACTTAAATACTTTAATTAGTTTTGGAAATTCTATGCTATACACATTAGTTCTTAGTGAAATATATCATACGCATTTAGATCCTAGAATAGGATTTTTGCATTCTACTAATTTTAGAAGTTTTTCTTTAAATCTTGATGTAGCGGAAATCTTTAAACCAATAATTATTGATAGAATTATCTTTACATTAGTAGCTAAAGGGATGATTAAAAAAGATGATTTTCAAAAAGAATCACAAGGTATCATGTTAAAAGAGAAAGGGAAAAAGAAATTTATTAGTGAATTTGATAAACGGCTTAGTCAGACTATTTATATTAAAAATTTAGGGAGAAAGGTATCTTACAGAAGGTTGATACGATTAGAATTATATAAATTAGAGAAACATTTGATGGAAGAAAAAGAGTATGAACCTTATATAAGTAAATGGTAATGTGGATGTTTATTATTTTAGTATATGACATAAATACAAAACGAGTGGCAAAAGTATTAAAAACTTGTCGTAAATATTTACATTGGGTTCAAAATTCAGTTTTTGAAGGAAATATATCAGTATCAAATTTGAAAAAATTAAAAATTGAGTTAAATAAAATTATACATACAGATGAAGA
Source organism: Eubacteriaceae bacterium (assembly GCA_049366695.1). GTDB lineage: Bacteria > Bacillota > Clostridia > Eubacteriales > Alkalibacteraceae > JBMNCR01. Next base: position 144,694 of record JBMNCR010000034.1, on the reverse strand, counting down.
TTCAGTTATAATGTACTCATTTAGAAGTTTAAACTATTCTTATAGAGAAATTTTTGGATTAGAAAAAGGAGGTTCAAATGTTATGTTATAATTAAATTTAAATTTTGAGGTTTATATTTTAAAGAGTATTGAAAGAAATATAAAAATTGTTTACGAGAAATATAATATAAATTATATTTCCCGTAAACAATTGAATAAATATACAATTAATATTATTTTTGGATCGTCGATATCTAATAATGTAAAAATCTGTGGACATCGACATGAAAATTTAATGATTTAGATCATTAAATATATGATATAATAGTATATATGTTATATAAATATGTGAAGTGTGTAAATATAAGCAATAACTTGTATATTTATATACAAAAAATTGGGATTTTATAATACCTATGAGGAATTGAAACTCATAAGCATAATAATTGTTATATGTACACATATCTAGATTTTATAATACCTATGAGGAATTGAAACTCATCATTTACAACTTGTGATAGAATGCTAATACTTGGATTTTATAATACCTATGAGGAATTGAAACCCTAGATCATTTGATTCTTTCGCAATTTTTTCACAAGGATTTTATAATACCTATGAGGAATTGAAACACATGATACGATTATCGTAACTTCCTTTTAATTCCGATTTTATAATACCTATGAGGAATTGAAACTCTTTTTAATCCAACTGTTTTTATATGTAAAAATATGATTTTATAATACCTATGAGGAATTGAAACTTATTTTGACATTTCCATGAATGTCTTTGATAAATAGATTTTATAATACCTATGAGGAATTGAAACTTCTACTAATTTTATCCATCTCAAAGGTATCACTATAGATTTTATAATACCTATGAGGAATTGAAACATTCTCCTTTATCATATACTTGGTAATTTTGGTGTTAGATTTTATAATACCTATGAGGAATTGAAACTCTAGAGCTGCGGTGGCGTCTGTGTAGTAGGCTACTGGATTTTATAATACCTATGAGGAATTGAAACTCAGCTATTTTTAACCTTCCGTTTGTCCCTTGAATAGATTTTATAATACCTATGAGGAATTGAAACTCTATATACTTGGTAATTTTGGTGTTAACTTCATCGATTTTATAATACCTATGAGGAATTGAAACCTATATGTAAACGAAGATAAATCACTATATAGGTCGATTTTATAATACCTATGAGGAATTGAAACTAAAAAAACAAATTATATTAGCTATGGCGGTTGCTCCGATTTTATAATACCTATGAGGAATTGAAACCATTCCAAGCAAATGGAACGCAATCAAACAATCCATGATTTTATAATACCTATGAGGAATTGAAACTTTAACCAATAATCGTCTCCAGGTACTAAAAGCCAGATTTTATAATACCTATGAGGAATTGAAACATGAATTAGATCATCCTGGATGAAACAACTAGATACAGATTTTATAATACCTATGAGGAATTGAAACTTATTACGACTGCGTAACAATAGACAAAGAACATAGGATTTTATAATACCTATGAGGAATTGAAACAAATATCTTCAATAGTGCAACGACTAATCCCTTGCCAGATTTTATAATACCTATGAGGAATTGAAACTTGGAGAAATTGATTGTTTTATTCCTGACTTTTGGGATTTTATAATACCTATGAGGAATTGAAATTTTAATTCTGCTGCAGATGGTATATTATCTACACTAGATTTTATAATACCTATGAGGAATTGAAACAAGTCAGTAGGATTTAAAAACAGTAACTACAAGGATGATTTTATAATACCTATGAGGAATTGAAACCAATTTGTAGTTATACGCAAATAGTCGTATAACAGTGATTTTATTATACCTATGAGGAATTGAAACGTACAACCCTCTAATACAACCCTTTTAATAGATACGCCTAAATCAATTATGCAACCCAATATTGGGCTGCTTTTTTTTATGATATTACCCTTTAATAAATACACTACAATAGAATGTAAAGAGTGTTATTATTCATTTTTTCTACACCAAGGGTTTCAATCCATAAAATAGGCTGTCTAGCCATGAAATAATCACATTTAGACAACCTACTAGTATAAAATCTTGTATATGTATAATGTTGATTGGAGTTATTTATTTGAATTTTCACTCGCTTTTGTTTGTTTAAAGTACATAAATAATCCCATAAATCCACCCATAAAACCACTGATTAGACCGCTTATTCCATTTCCAAAGGCATTAGCAAAAACACCCGTTGGCATGGGAACGATAAAATAGTTTATTAGAAAACTCATTATAAGTCCCATTATTCCACCTATTAAACCATTTATAAGCATTATTTTTTTATTCATATTATAAGTATTCTCCATCCTAATTTATTTTAATTTAAGCTACCAATACAGAATAAACATACATATTTACAAAAGCATCTATCTCTTCTTGTGTTTTTAATTGCAATATTTTCTTAGCAATATTCTCTAGTACTTGTCTGTTTGAACCCTTTTCACTCATTTCATTCACCTCTCTATCTATTTAAAATCTGTAATCTCTTATATAGTCTGCAATTACTTTTAAATTTTCAGGTTTAGCATCAACTGGGAACATCATTGGAGTATCTGGAGCAATAAAATATCCGCCACCTGGGCAAAAATTATCAATAAGTTCTTTAACATGATCTATGCATTCTTCTTTCGTTCCATGTTGCATGATAGCTGTTGATAATCCGCCAGCTATTGCCATGGTATTACCTAGTTTTTGTTTTGTGAGTTTCATATCATCTTCTTGGAATATACCTATGACACCTTTCTTGGGTAATTCCTGTAAATAATCGAATAAATGTTCATACTTTTTCTCAAAATAGTATGCTACATTATGACCTGATTCTGCCATAAACTCTGCAAATTCTTTAAAAGATGGCCAATATGTTTTTTCAAAATCCTTTGATTTTAGAAAGGCAGGTATATGCATGGGAACAAAGATAGCCTTATCTTCTTGGGGTTTGAAAGTCTTAATAAAAGTCTTATAGGTTTCTAGTATTGCTAATCCTGCGTCTCTTACAAGATCTGGACTTCTTTTAATATCGCGAACAATACCATTGAAATCCCTAAAGAAATCAAATATGTAATCCACAGGAGCGATGGATATTTGATTCATGAGAGTAGGTGCTCCCTGTTCCTCACAAGCTTGTGTATATTGACCTAGTTTTTGTCCTTCTTGAAGCGCCAGCAAAAGTTTATTAAATTTTTCTTCATTATTATTACTTTCTAATAACGAATATCTCCTAGGTAATACGGTTTCTAATAAATAATTTGTAGGATCTTTTATTAATTCAGGATATTCTGAAGGTTCCATTATTACTACTTTTTCAGGACAAATTTGTTTTGAGCACTCTTTGACGACATGACATCCACCACCAAGAAGTTCTAACGATGGTGATACAGTAAGATTCGCAGGCATAAAAGGAATAAGTGAAGTGTCATACTGCAAATCATCAGACACTTTGACAACGACTTCTGCAGCTTTTTCAAATGTGGTTACAGAAGATTTCTCCACTCCGGCATAATAGGGATAATAGCCATCTCCAACAAACATAAAAGAAGGTTTATCCACCTCTTTTCTTTGTATTGTTTTTATAACCCTTTCTTTTTTTTCTTGAAATAATTTCATATCAACGCTCATTTAATTCACCCACCCTTGTGAAATTTTTACGCCTTCTGCGGCGTTTGTTGTAAATGCATCTGCTTTTATATGTTCACAGGCTTCTTTAGTTACAGGATTTCCTCCAATGATAATCTTTACGCTATCTCTAAGACCTGCTTCTTGAAGTCCATCAACTGTGTCTTTCATTGATTCTAAAGCTAAGGTAAGTACTCCACTCATGCCTACTATATCAGGTTTTATTTCTTTTACTTTTTCAACAAAAGTACTTACAGGTTGGTCTATACCAATGTCATGAACTTCAAAACCTGCTGCCTCACTCATGCTTTTAAAAATATTCTTGCCAATATCATGTAAGTCACCGTGAACTGTTCCAAGTACAATAGTGCCTGCTTTTGAGCTGTTTTCTGACCCTATGACTGGCTTTAGCGTATTTATTGCTTCTGTTAGCAGTTCACCTGCAAAGATTAAATCGCCTACAAAATATTCTCCTTTTTCAAATAAGTCTCCTACTACTGCCATTCCATCTTGGCATGCTGTGACAGCTTTTTGTCCGTCTGTTTCAGATGGATTATTAGCGATAAAATCATTTAACATTTCAAGTACTTTTTCTTCTTCAAGTTCTCCTACTGCTTGTGTTAATGATTGAAAATCCACTTTAACTCCTCCTTTTTATTAATATATACTAGTATAGACTAAGTATATTGCAAAAAAAACAGTATGTCAAGATTAAAAATTTTAAATTATAAGGAATTTGCAGATAATTTAATAAATGAAGGTCTATAATAAGTAACGCAATAAGCGATTATTTTTTTATATCGATCGTAATAGCGATGTTCTGCTTTTATAACGTATTCATGTTCATTAATATGCAAATTAGAAGCAATTTCTTTAGTGGCTTTACATCCACTTATAGTAAGCTCTTTTTCTATATGATATAAAATGATTTGTTTTGAAAGAACATCTAAAATATTGATTGGTACTGAATCCTTTGCTTGAATAGAAATACCTTTGTTGTAAGCAATATATTTTGTATCATAGCCTACGGGAATCTCTGAAGATCTGAAGATACTTTTTATTTCAAGTGCCTTCTTGTTATGTGGGATATATTTAATTTGATTAGACTCGTTACTAATTAGATTTATTGAAATAATGTCTGTCTGGTCTATTCCAAGACCAATATCAACTTCATCAAAGTAAAGGATGTACTCATTTGTATTAGGGGTATCAATAAAATATCCTTTTCTATGAATAGCGTATACATATCCTTCATCAGCAAGTATTTTTAGAGCTTTTCTTATAGTAGATTTACTAGTATTATATATTTTTTTAAACTCTTCTTCCGTAGGCAATTGTTCGCCATAATGATATACTCCAGAATTTATTTTTGATTTTATATCTTTAACGATAGATCTATAAATTTGTACTCCCATAAATACCTCACATTTGTAGTCATTTGTTTAACATTAATTTTGTATCGATACGAAAGTAATCCATTAAGTACGTGATTTTTGCCCATGCAATAGGTTCACTTTCATCATCTAATATGGTATGTTCTATTCGAAATACAGATTGTGCTTTACTGAAATCAAATATTTCCATAATATCTTTAGTACTTTTGATAACTTTTATTGATAGTTTTTTTTTCATATTGAATAGCGATTCTTTATTAGAAATAATTTCAGGCAATGAAGCATAATTGATTTCGGATTCGATTATTGGTATTCCACTATAATAAGGTATAAATTTTTCATCATATGCAACTTTAGTACCATTAGAAAATAATAACCTCTTAATTGAAACAATTCTGCTATCACTGGGAAGCCTTAAATTATACGATAAATCAACATCTGGTTTAATAATATCTACAGAAATAAGTTTAGCCTCTTCAATGTTTTGATTGAGTATCTTTGTTTCGTCAAAGGTAAATTTGTATTTATTGTATTTTTTTTCTTTTACATAATATCCTTTTCCAGCTACAGAGTATATATAACCTTCGTCTGATAGACGTATCAAAGCGTTTCTAACAGTCATTCGGGTAGTATTGAATGATTTTGCCAACATATTTTCAGAAGGCAAAATTTCCCCTATCTTATACTTCTCTTTACTAATATCATCTCTTATAGAATTAAATATGGTTTCATGTAATGATTTGCTCAATTAAATACCCTCGTTTATGTTTTTTATCCACTGATCACATATTTCTATCCCATGTTTAATATCTAAACTATATGCGTCGGCTCCAGTAAAATTTAAGACTTCTTTAGTGATTGGATTACCACCGATAATAATTTTTACGTTTTCTCTTAATCCTTTTTCCTTAAATAAATCTACAACTGATTTCATATTTTTTATTGAGTCAGTTAAAACTCCGCTTATACCAATTATTTCAGGTTTATATCTATAGTAATTGTCTATAAAAATTTCTGCTGGAATATCTACACCTAAATCTATAACTTTATATCCACATGCTATTGCCATGCCAGAAAAAATTTCTTTTCCGATGTCATGCAAATCATCTTTTACTGTACCAATGACAATAGTTGGCTTTGTTGTGTATTTCATTCTATTATTTATTGATATATTCATTTCTTCAAGTGCTAAAACTTCTTTAAATATAAGTCCAGCCATAATTAAATCGGCTAAAAAAAATTTTCCTGTTTCAAATAACTCTCCAATTTTGAACATTCCTATTTGAATAGAATTAATAATATTTATTGGGTCTTTTCCCATACTTAGGTGATACTTTGATAAATTTATTACTTTTTCCTCGTTTAACTCTTCAACTGATCTAACGATAGATTCTATCAAAAGGTACCCTTCTTTCCCAAAAGTAATAATAGCATAAGTTATAGTTAATATAAAAAAATTGTATTTTTAAATTTATTTAAATAAGAATACTAATATTTTCATTATATCATTTTTATTAGCTAAAAAAAATTAATAAAATAATATCTACATGCAATGATATAAAATAATTATAACTATTTAAATGTTAAAAAGTTGTTTTGTAATTATATCATATTTCTGTTTGTTTTTAGGATGGTGTTACTTTTTAATAAATTTAGTTATTTTTCCATATTTTCATTTGTACTAGCCAGAACTTGTTTTCTATTAGTTTTAGATATACATTTCACCTTGTTATGCAATGTTTATTTCAAATATATTAATTTCACTTTTTTTATACAATTACAGTGTAATCGTAATTAAATAATTTTTTATTTAGTATCGTTAAATAATAATATAAAAGAATTATTTTTCTTATTAGGGTAAGTATATGAAGAAAATTATAATATTTTTGACATATATAAATTATCGTAATTAATTTAGTATTTACTCTTCAATATAGCCGTCTGCCAGTGGTATAATAGTTTTTGTGACAATCTTTTTAAAATTGTTTATGGGGAAGAGGGGATATATTTGTATAAGGAAGTATTTGAAGAAATAAGTTTTAATATTAATGTAGATCAACTTAAAGAAACGTTGCAATTAAGGAGTAATAAAAGGACTACTGACATGATTGATAAGTTATTAAAAGAAGCAAATAATATTGCAAAACCAAAAGCTATATACATACAAGCGCCAGTAGTTTCTAGAGGTGAGGATTTTATAGTTGTAGATGGGACATCTTTTCATAGCGAAAATCTACGAGTAAATACAAATGGTTTAGAGGTTGTTTTTCCTTATGTAATTACTTGTGGAACCGAAATAGAGCAGTGGTCAGAAAATATTGAAAACATTATGGAAAAATATATTGCTGATGGTATTAAAGCAATTATTTTAAGTGCTGGGACTGATTTTGTGTCAAATCATATTAAGCAAACCTTTGATATAAAAGAATTATCATATTCTATTCCTGGATCATTTGATGATTGGCCTATGAATGAACAAACATTATTATTTAAAATGATAGGGGATGTAACCGAATTAATAGGAGTAAGATTAACTGAAAGTTCTCTAATGCGACCTACCAAATCTGTATCGGGAATATATTATGAGATTTGATATTTTTAGAATTTGTTGAAGTAAGTATTAAGATTTCAATTAGAGCAATGAATAACAATGATAATATAAATGCTTTTGGACTTTTCGTTGGTAGTATATTTTTAGGATATTATCTTTACATGAGAATCATTGTAAATAAGTTGATTAAAGTATGTATAATGCTGAACTAATGATGTAGATACAGAGTTTAATTAATTAGGTTTATTCTAATTCATATATAACTTGTTTTTGTAATATAAAAAATAATAACATAGAGATATTAATAAGTTTTATAAATAGTAAAAAGTGCCTGAATATCAGACACTTTTTATTTGTTATACTAAACCAGATAATATAGAAGAACGCACAATAATTCCTAGTAATTTGTTATTTTCATCTGTTACCACAATAGGATATTTCGTATTAACAGCTTGATCTACTAAATCCTGTATATACGTATCAGCATTTGTTTTATAAAAATCATTTTTTAATATTTCTTTTAATGATTTATTGTTTTTTACTGCGTCAATGGCGTCGTCTATGGTTACTATTCCTTGAAGTTTAAGATCTTTATCTACAACAAAAAGACTTGATATTCCACTTGTTTTCATTTCTTTTACAGCTACTTTGGGACCATCTTTTAATGATGCTACTTCTGGTTTGAACATAATGTTTTTTGCTTGTATGATTTTTGTTCTATCAATATCTCTTACAAAGTCTTCGATATACTCATTTGATGGGTTTGATAAAATTTCTTCAGGAGTACCAATTTGTACGATTTTTCCATCTTTCATCACTGCAACCCGATCTCCTAATTTAAATGCTTCATTTACATCATGGGTAATAAAAATAATTGTTTTTTGTAATTTTGATTGTAATTCAATCAATTCTAATTGCATTTCTCGTCTTATAAGAGGATCTAATGCACTAAATGGTTCATCCATGAGCAATATTTCTGGATTATTAGCTAAGGCTCTAGCTAATCCGACCCTCTGTTGCATGCCACCACTTAATTCATTTATCATTTTATTTTCCCATCCCTCTAAACCAACAGTAGAGAGTATATCAATAGCTATCTTTTGTCGTTGTTCTTTGGGAACGTTTTTTATTTCTAGTCCATATGCTACATTTTCTAAGACTGTTCTATGAGTGAATAAGCCAAAATGTTGAAATACCATAGACATTTTTTCCTGTCTAAAATTTCTTATCTGTTTTTTGTCAAATTCAACTATGTTTTCATTATCCACATATATATCACCCGTAGTTGGCTTGTTTAGCAAATTCAAACATCTAATCAAACTTGATTTCCCACTTCCAGAAAGACCCATAATGACAAATATTTCGCCTTGTTCAACTGAAAAAGATACATTGTTTACTCCAACAGTTTGACCGGTTTCTTTAAAAATTTGATCTTTATTTTGTCCACTTTTTAGACGTTTTAATGCAGCTTGAGGTTTATTACCAAAAATTTTTATTAAATTTTCTACTTTTATTTTTTGTGACATATTAAACACCTATTCTGGATATTTTTTTTAATTTGAAATTTTATATTTGTCAGCGATTCCCTGTGTAATTCTATCAATTATTATTGCAAGAAAAACAATGCTTATTCCTGCTTCAAAACCCATTTTTATATCTATCCTATTAATAGCAGTTAAAACATTTAACCCTAATCCCTTTGCACCAATCATAGATGAAATTACTACCATAGACATAGCCATCATAGTAGTTTGATTTATACCAGTCATGATGGTAGGAAAAGCTTGTGGCAATTCAACTTTTATTAACACTTGCCATGGAGAGGCCCCAAAGGAATTTGCTGCTTCTTTCATTTCTTTAGAAACATTTTTAATAGCTAAACTTGTTAGGCGTATGGCTGGAGGAGTAGCATAAATTACAGTTGCAAATACAGCAGGAACCATCCCTAAACCAAATAGCATCATTGCTGGTATAAGATATACAAAACTTGGCATAGTCTGCATCGCATCTAGTAAAGGTTTTATAATTATATCAAACCTTTTGTAGTATGCAGCTACGATTCCAAGTGGTACACCAATTATGGCAGAAATAATTACTGATGTTAGTACTACTGCTAAAGTAAGTATCATTTCTTCCCATAAGCCTAGCGTTCCTACTAAAAATATTAGTATGGAGTATACTAATCCAGATTTCCATCCTTTTATTTTCCATCCAATTAAGAACATAATTATCAAAAAAACGAACCATGGAATGAATAATAAAAACGATTGAATACTAACTAAAAAACCTAGTATCCCTGCAGTTAAGGCATCAAAGAAGCCACCAAAATTATTAATTAACCACTTTATGAATAAATCAATATATTTACCTATCTCTAAATGAATAGTTTCCGGAAAATCAACCATTTATTTAGCTGCTGAGAGTTAACAGCAGCATTTTTCACATCCTAACTATTTGTATTAGTTAAATTACTATAATGCCTCTTTAACTTTTGTTGCTATATCTTCAGGTACCCACTTAATCCATATTTCTTCATGTTCTTTTAAAAACCATATTGCTGTTTCATCAGTTGTAGCTTCATTATCCTGCATGTATGATAAAGCTTCACTTGTTAAAGCACTATTAGTTTCATAATTGTTCAAAAATTCTGCTATTTCAGGAGCTTTGTTTGGTAAATCAATGTTAATTGCCACTGCTACATCTACAGCTGGGAATTCACATTGATATCCGTCTTCCCATTTTGCTTGATCATACGGTTCATCTTCTAATAATGTCATGTCATAAGATCCCATAACCCATGTAGGTTCCCAATTGTAACCTAACCATGCTTCGCCTTTTTCAAAAGCACTTACCAATGAAGTGTTTAAAGCTGCGGCAGAACCGGGGCTAAAATAATTATAAGTTTCATCTAAACCGTAATTTTCTATCTTTGTCTGCATTACTTCATCTGCTGCCCATCCAGGAATTGCTCCATACATTCGCCCTTTACTAGGGTCTTCAGGATCTTTGAAAAGTTCCCAATACTTATCAAGATCTTTGATTGATTTTAGATCTGGGGCTAAAGGCTCGATACCTCTTTCTTCATCACCTTCAATTAAATAAGTAGGTACATATAAACCTTGAGCATTATCATCAAAATTAGTAGATGCTTTTAAAATTTCTTCGTTATCAAGAGCTTCTTGATAGGCATCCATTATATTGTCAGTCCATAACTCTAACATAACATCTATATCACCGTTCCTAATACCAGTTAAGGAAGAAGGTGTTCCCCCTGAAATGACATCAGTATCATACTCATAACCATTTTCTATAATAAAGGAAGCTATGGAGTTATGTAATTCATTACTAGCCCATCCTGCATTTGCTAGTATTATTGTTTCTTTTTGCGCACTCTCAGTGTTACATGCTGTCATAGAAAAAGTTAATACAAATATAATTAAAACTAATATAAAGTTCCGTGTTACTTTGTTTTTAAACATTAAATCGTCCTCTCTTTTTAAAAAATTAGTTTATTTTATTATCTTTAGTATTTGATTCTATAGAAAAATAAATACACTGTCAAATTTCGACAAGATAATTTGCACACTTTATTGTATGTTTTTTAAAAATAATAAAATATAAATAATCTAGTTATAACCTTTGTATTACAAGAGATAAAGACAATTTTCACTTTAAGAATAATATTTATATTTGTTTTTATAAAAAATAATTCAAAGCTTTTATATTTTATAAGGGATTTATGGAATTATTATAATAAATTTTATTATAATATGTCGGTTATTTTTGAATAGGAATTTTTGTTAATTATCATTTTTTAATGTATACTTAAATTAGATAATTAGATGGACTCATAGTTACAAATGAAAGAATGAACATAAATGAATATTTTGAGTTTCTTCAAGAAATGTAGGGAATTTTAGGGTTTATTATTTATAAAATTTAAGGGGTTGAATTATGAAAATCGGGGTGGGAATTGATACTGGTGGTACATATACTGATGCAGTTGTTTATGATTTTGAAAAAAAGAAGATATTGTGTTCTGCTAAAGATTTAACTACAAAAGATGATTTATCTATAGGCATTAGCAATGCACTGGATAGGCTTCAAGAAGGAATGCTTCAAAAAGCAGAGATAGTTTGTCTTTCTACTACATTAGCAACAAATGCTTGTGTAGAAGAAAAAGGTGGGAGGGGCAAATTAATTTTCATTGGTGGAGATAAAGACGTTGTAAGTCGTACTGGAAAAGTCTATGGGTTACCGGAATTAGGTGAAATTTATTTTCTTGATGGGAAAATTAATTATACTGGTGAGATTGAAAAAGAACCTAATTGGGATGATTTTTTGTTAGATTGCAAAGATTGGATGAAAGACGCTGATGCTATTGCAGTTGTACAGCAATTAGGAATTAGAAATTCTGAAACTGAGAGAAGAGCAAAAGAATTAATTATAAAAGAATATGGTAAAAAAACCATATGCGGGTATGAATTATTTAATGATTTAAACTATGTAAAAAGAGGTGCAAGTACATTATTAAATGCTAGACTTATTCCAGTAATCGATGATTTTCTTAAGGCTATAAAAATTTCATTGGATAAAAGGAATATTAATGCTCCTGTAGTCATTGTTAGAAGTGATGGAAGTTTAATGTCAGAAAAATTTACTACGGTACGTCCTGTAGAAACCCTTTTATGTGGTCCCGCTGCTAGTGTTATGGGAGGGGTCGAACTCACTAAAGAAAAGAATTGTATGATAATAGATATGGGTGGAACTACAACGGATATGGCTATTGTAAAAGAAGGACTTCCTGTTAAGACTAAAGATGGGGTAAAGGTAGGAAAATGGCAAACTTTTGTTAAATCAGTTTATATTGATACTTTCGGATTAGGCGGGGATAGCAGGATTTCTACAAATAAAAAAGGTTCATTAATATTAGAAACTTCTAGAGTAATACCATTATCAATAGCTACCGATAAATGTCCTAATATGTTAAAAAAATTAAAAAAACTTGTATGGAAAGGTGATATATCCAAGGAACATACACATGAATTTTTTTCATTAGTTAAGGATATTTCAAATAATGGAAATTACTCAGTAGAAGAAAGAAATTTTTGCAAAGCATTAAAAGATGGACCGCTTATTTATTCTGAATGCGTTGATATAATTAATAAACGCGTTTATTCTATGTTTTTTGATCGATTAGAAGAGGAAGGTATTATCATACGTTGTGGACTAACACCAACAGATTTAATGCATGTTAAAGGTGATTTTAATAAATTCAACTCAGAGGCTGCAAATTTAGGAGCTGAATATGTATCTTTATGTATGGGTGTAACAAAAGAAAAACTATGTGATATGGTATATGATAAGGTGAAAGAAACTTTGTACTATAATATTGTCAGAATGCTTTTAGAAGATAAATATAATGCATATAAAAAAAATGGTATTGATGATGATTTGAAAAAAATGATATGTGAAGGATGGAGTGTTTCTAATAACGACGTATCAGGAGGATTTTTGAAGTTGAATTTTAATATACCTGCTACCCTCGTCGGAGTAGGTGCACCGATACATATTTTCTTACCAGACGTGGCTAAGGCTTTGAATACAAAGTATATTATTCCGGATAATGCTAGTGTAGCTAATGCATTAGGAGCAGTAGTGGGTAATATTAGTGTGACTTGTGATATTGATGTTAAACCTCATATTAGTAAAGGTTATGTTGTTTTTGGTAAAACAGATAATAGACATGTGGATACTATAGAAGATGCTATAGAAATTGCAAAAGAAGAAGCAAAGTTCTCTGCAAAAGAAGAAGCAATAAGAAGGGGAGCATCGGGAGACATTACAGTTTCAGTTTTTGAAGATTTAGATACTCCAAAAGATTTATTTATGAGTAGAAAAGTTAGTGCCACTGCGATTGGTAGATTTAATTTATAATTTTATCTCTTGTAATAAAAAAAATATATTTACATAAAATAACTCAATAATATTGTAATAGCAGGTGAATTGATGAGAGAAGATAAGAAGAGTTATTTTAAAGATAAATTATTAAACGAAAAGAAAAGATTGAATGATTTAATTGATAATATGAAAAAAAATAATATAATTGATATCACTTCTGAAATGTCTACAGAACTATCACATTATGATAATCATCCTGCAGATTTAGGTTCTGAAATGAATGATAGGGAGAGAGGTTCAGCTTTTAAAGGAAACGAATTGTCTATTATTAATAAAATTGACAATGCTCTCCATGAAATAAATGCAGGGACATATGGAAGATGTACGAATTGTGGCTCTAATATCTCTGTAGAAAGATTAGAAATAGTTCCTTATACAGTATTATGTGTAAAATGTCAAAATAAAATTAATTCAGAAATAGAAAAAGGCTGATAATTTAATAATAAAGCATACACTTTTTTTAGTAAAGATTCAAAGTGTATGCTTTTATTATTTAGCTATTTAGTATGTCAAGTGCTTCATTTCTATTACAATCCATTAAATAAGGTATTTTAGTAACTTTAGTACATTCATCAGTTAACGACATTAATTCATTTCTAGTAATAGATTTTGTATTAAAACATCTGGCTCCTGCCATTAATTGTTGTAATCCTACTTTTAATTTATCTGCATAAGTAAAGATGCCTATAGCACCAAGAGGAATATTTTTGATTTCATTAGAGCCAACTAAACCTTTTACTTTTTCATAACAAACAAATATTTCTTCAATAGATGTTCCATATTCACTAACTGTTTTAGGTAAGTTATCGTTTTTTATCCATTCATCAATGTTTTTACCAACCATACCAGGTATCATTAAAGCTCTACCCATGCATACTGCTTTTACATATGGAGCTCCTAAAGCCATTGCTTTAAAAATTCCATCTTCAGAGCTAAATCCTCCTGCAAACGCTATATCAGGAACTTTTTCACCTTTATCATCGAGTATTTTAGCAAATTCATATGCTGCGGAATGAAGATATAGAGAAGGCATACCCCATTCTTCCATCATTCTCCAAGGACTCATTCCAGTTCCTCCGGGAGCACCATCTATTGTTAAAAGATCGATATTAGCTTTAGAACTCCATTTTATTGCCATGGCTAATTCTCTTAGACCATATGCTCCAGTTTTTAGAGTTATACGTTTGTATCCCATATTTCTTAATCTTTCAACTTCGGACATAAAACTTTCTTCACTAATAAATCCCAGTCTACTATGTCTTTCAAACTCTTTTATAGCACCTTGATTATATGCAGCTTGATTAATAGGATCTTCCGGATCTGGTGTTACAATATAGCCTCTTTTTTTGAGTTGTATAGCTCTATCGAGTGATTTAATTTTAATCTCGCCGCCGATACATTTTGCTCCTTGACCCCATTTAAGCTCTATGGTTTCTATTTTATGCTTATTGATTATGTATTCTGCTACACCTAGACGAGTATCTTCAACATTCATTTGAATAAGGATTTCACCCATACCAGTATGATATCTTTTATAAGATTCGATTCTTCGGTCCATGTCTGGAGCACTTATTACTTTGTTATTAGCATCTAATTCAAGTTTTGGATCGATTCCACATACATTCTCACCACATACTATGGTAACTCCTGAAATTGCAGCACCTATAGCAAAGTGTTCCCAATTTTTTCTAGCAATTTCAGTTGAACCTAATGCTCCAGTAAAAATTGGTAAACTCATTTTTACTTTGTTTGACCATCCAT
Organism: Eubacteriaceae bacterium; assembly: GCA_049366695.1. Taxonomy (GTDB): domain Bacteria; phylum Bacillota; class Clostridia; order Eubacteriales; family Alkalibacteraceae; genus JBMNCR01. The sequence continues at coordinate 129,367 of JBMNCR010000034.1, read as the reverse complement.
ATTCAGTTTCTACGTTTACATTAGGAAATCGAGCATTATCGGGATTAGGTTCAATACCTTCGGGTAGACCTTTTGCACCAAGTGCGTAGCCTTGAATATTTAAGTGAGAATAATCTACAGGGTAATCTTTGTCAGCGCCAGAAGTGACATCTCCAAATGGTCCAGGATAAATTAATTCTCTTCCCCTAAACGTAGATTTAAATACTTCACAATTTCCTTTACATCCGTCTACACATCTTGAGCACAATCCGCTTGTTGGCACTACGCTTTTGGAACGATTAAAAGTTCTTGTGGCATCATTGCTGTTAGGTGTTGATAAATTCATTGCTAATTCCTCCCTTTGTTTAAACATATTCGTTACTATTCTATTTTAACAAATGTGTAAATAATTACAATAATATAAAAAATAATAATTTATAATATTACATATATTAAAATATATTTAATTATTTGATTGCTTTTTAAGAAGATAGATAATTATATGTATCTTGTAGAGTGTTTAGATTTATTATATGAATACATGTATGATAATAGTAAATTCAATTCTATGTAAATTAGTGTTATAATAATGCAGTATAAAATGATATTCATACTACAAATTATTTCATAGGTAATAATAAATAAAAACGAATAGGTGATTTAAATGGTGCATGAATTTTCAAGAACAGAACTTTTAATAGGAAAGGAAAGTTTAAGAAAATTAAAAACTAGTAAAGTAGCTGTATTTGGAATTGGAGGAGTTGGGTCTTTTGTAGTAGAAGGTCTTGTTAGATCTGGAATCGGTAATTTTGTTCTTGTAGATGATGATTGTATTTGTTTGACTAATTTAAATAGGCAAATACATGCAACTAGAAAAACAATAGGTAAACCAAAGGTTGAAGTTATGAAAGGGAGAATACTTGATATTAATCCCGAAGCAAGGGTAGTTACCTATCAAAGCTTTTATATGCCAGGATCTGCCAATGACTTAATAAAGGATGATTACGATTTTATTGTGGATGCTATTGATACAGTTACTGGAAAAATTGATTTAATTGTAAATGCTAAACTAAAGGGGATTAGAATAATAAGTGCAATGGGTGCAGGTAATAAATTAGATCCTACTAAATTTGAAATAGCCGATATATATTCTACTTCTATTTGTCCTTTAGCAAAAGTAATGAGAAAAGAACTTCGAAAAAGAGAAATCGATTCATTAAAAGTAGTTTATTCTAAAGAAATGCCCATAACTCCTAATGTAAGTGAAGAAGGTAGTTGTAGTGATGATTATAAATGCACATCGATTACCAGTGATAAACCCACTGTTAGGAAACAAACTCCTGGAAGTGTTTCTTTTGTTCCTTCCGTAGTTGGGCTAATAATAGCTGGTGAAGTAATAAAAGATATAATAAACCATTAAGGTAATAGTGTATATCTAAAATCTTTGAACCTCCATGGTGATGCATTTTCCTATTTTTCAAGGCATCAGGATTACGGCATGTTCTTCGACTTGCCTAGTACGATAACAAAGTAAATTATTAATTTATAAATTTTATAAATACATCTACTAAATATGGATCAAATTGTGTGCCTGCATTATTTTTAAGCTCATTTATTGCTTCTTCTTTACATATTGCTTTTTTATAGATCGTTCCTTCGGTCATAACAACGTAAGCATCTACAATAGAGAATATTCTTGATAATAGAGGGATTTCTTCATGCATAAGTCTATTTGGATATCCTGTTCCATTATATTTTTCGTGATGTGTTAAAATTTCTTCAGATATACAACTTAATTCTGTAGCAGATTGGGTTATTTTATATCCTACTTCACTATGAGATTTTACACTCTGCCATTCTTTTTCAGTTAGTTTGCCAGTCTTTTTTAATATGTTTTCTGGCAGTACAATATGACCAAGATCATGTAAATTTGATAAGAGGATGAGCCTTTCCTGCATCCCATTTGATAAATTTAAGGCATTTGCAAATTTCATACAATACTTTTGTAAACTAGTTACGTGTTGATCATAATTTATAATTTTCTCTGTAAGTGATTTAATCAAGCTAGTGATTATTTTATTGCGATAACGCTTGCTTTCCATTAGTTTGTTTTGATACATCATGTTCTCAGATTCTATAACAATATCGTTTATATCTTGACTTGGATTTGTTTTTATTGACCATCCAATTGATACACTTACAGGGATAGGATTTATAAGAGTATTTTCGCATGCGGTAGATATTCTGTTACATATCTTTATAGTTTCTGAATCGTATGTATTAGGGAGGATTATAAGAAATTCATCACCACCCCATCTACATATAATATCACTTTCACGACAATTTTCAGTTAAAATATTTGCTGTGCATTTTATTAGTTTATCTCCTTCATAATGACCAAATACATCATTAGTCAGTTTTAGACCATTTATATCTGTCATTATTATGCTCAAAGGAAGATTATCTTTCTTGTTTAACTCGATTAATTTTTTTTCAAAATAATCCCTGTTATAAAGATTGGTTAATTTGTCGTGATAAATAAGGTGTTTTAATTTTTCTTCTGCTATCATACGTTGAGATATGTCATGAAATATAAAAACTAATCCTATAAAATCTCTAAAGTAGTCTTCCATTAAAGAACACGAACACAAAGTGTGTATTCTATTATTTTTTCCTTGTAATATTATATCTTGATTTTTAGTTGATTTATTTGATAATACACTATTAAATATATGATCATAAGATTTATTGTTTGAAAATATGTCTTTTAACTTTAAACCAATTAAATATTCCTTATTGTATTCTAATAATTCTGTAGTTGCTCTATTTATTGATACGATTTCTCCGTGAAAATCTACTAAAATAACCGGTTCTATTATTGTTTTTAGTATTAAGTTTGAAGCTGTTATATTATTTAATAGCATGAGTTTGTATTTAATGATGATATAGTAAATACCTAATAACCAAAAGTTAATGATAATTGTTGCTATTGGGGGGAATGGTATTTTTAATAAAGTTAGACCTGCATCAAAAAATAATGCTAAAACTAGAAAAGTTGAATTTAAGATTACAAACAATTTAGACTGTTTCTTTTCTCTAGTTATTGTAGTTTGTTCTCCCCATCTATAAATTATAAACATACAATATATAAAATAAATTATTATGACAACCAAATAAATCCATAACCACGGAGATTTAACATTATTTATATAAGCCCATCCTAATTTTGTAGATATCAAATCCGTTGCTATTGGAGTTGTAGAAGAAAAAAAACATTTCAAAATTAATACCAGCGGTGGTAGATATAATAAAATATAAGTATATGATTTTTTTAATATATGTTTATTACCTGTTAAAATAATAAAAAAATGCAATGCTATATTAACAAAACTACACCATCCTATGGAACTTAATTTGTGCCAAAACCACGCAGTTTCAATATTAGGAGCAGAATAAAAGAAAGTATAAGAAAATGCCCAAATACTCAAACTCAAGCATGATACAAAAAACATTTGATTCAATATGTTTTTGTAGTCTTGAAAACACATATAAATCCCTAAATAAATGGAGGAAATAAAACATGCGAAAGAAAAAAGTGATAATATATTCATTTTAACCTCTTCTAATGTTAATATAATATTAAATTCTAATGTAATTATATCATATAATAGTTATTTTATTATAATTGTATAACTCATATTTTAAAATAAACAATATATATAGGGTTTTAACTTCTAAAATAATAGTTTTTCATATATAATGTTATAATAAAAAATATCAAGAACATAAAAAATAATAAAGAAATCGAATTTACAAAAGGAGAATAATCTAATGGGAATGAAATTTTTAAATAAAATACCTGCAGCAGAGGAAATAATTCAACAGATTCCGGTGCCGAATCATATCAAGAAAATTAAGGAAAAAAGAGATAAAGAAATTAAAGATGTTTTTGAGAATAAGAATGATAAATTCATTCTGATTATCGGACCTTGTTCTGCAGATAATGAAGATTCTGTGTGCGAATATATTGAAAAATTAGCAAAAGTTCAGGATAAGGTTCAAGATAATATATTAATAATACCTAGGATATATACTAATAAGCCAAGAACAACAGGTGAAGGCTATAAAGGGATGGTTCATCAGCCAGATCCAACTAAGAAACCAAACTTATTAGAAGGTATTAAAGCAATTAGAAAAATGCATTTAAGAGCATTAAGTGAGACATATATGTCTTCAGCTGATGAGATGTTATATCCTGAAAATTATATATATTTAACAGATATTTTAGGATATATAGCAATAGGCGCTCGTTCGGTAGAAAATCAACAACATAGATTAACTGTAAGTGGTGTAGATGTGCCGGTAGGTATGAAAAATCCTACTAGTGGAGATTTATCTGTAATGCTAAATTCCATATTAGCTGCACAACTTGAGCATACTTTTTTATATAATAGATTTGAGGTGCAAACATCTGGAAATCCTCTGACTCATGCGATATTAAGAGGAGCAGTTAATTCATATGGGAGAAATATACCAAATTATCACTATGAAGATTTATCATATATTGGTAAAAAGTATGAAGAAATGAATTTAAAGAATCCTACAATTATTGTTGATACAAATCATGCTAATTCAATGAAAAGATACTATGAACAACCGAGAATTGCCATGGAAATTTTAATGAGTAGAAAATATGATTCGCTATTAAAAAAGATGATAAAAGGCTTAATGATAGAGAGTTATCTAGAAGAAGGAAAACAAGGGATAGGCGAAAATATTTATGGTAAGTCAATAACTGATCCATGTTTAGGATGGAAAGACACTGAGAAACTGATTTATGATATAGCAGAAAATCTATAATATATTTTATGAAAGTGTGATTGGTATTAAGAGATTTTATTATTGTTTTATTATAATAGTGATTACATTATTGTTATTAACGTCGTGTATATCTAAAGATATCAATAGTGAAGATATTTATGAGGAAAATCACATAATAAAAGAACAAGTTGATGTTGAAAATATTTATGAAGGTGATAGTGAAAAAAATATTTCCAGCGGAGTATTTGTTGGATTTATTGATAATAATTCTCTTAAAGTAATTGATGATGAATATGGCTTTGTTGTGTTTTATAAAAATGGACTATATAATGAGTTTTCTAATTTGAATTTGAAAACCGGTGATATTATAAGAGTTGGATATGATAATAAAGGTTCACAAAGGATTCTAGATTCCTTAAAAATAATTGTTTCTGTAGAAGAAGAGTTATTATTAATAACAGATGAAGTTTTATTTAATGGTATAATTGATAATAATAGTTTCGAAGTTTCTAGAGGGGCTCAAATATTATCTTTAAGATTAGATGAAACACCAAAAAAAATTGAAGAACATGCAATTAAAGAGAGTGATACTATTGAAGTAACATGGTATGAAAATATTAACGGACAATTAATTGTGATATGGTTAAATAAATAATATAACGAAGAACTAAAAAAAGTTCTTCGTTTTTGTCATTTAATCTAGAATAGAAAATATTATTGTAATAATTCTTTAGCAATTTTTCTTGCCCATAAATCTATATCAAGTAGTTTATCTAAATCTAAATTATAAATAATATCATGTTTTTCCATCACTTTTTCTATTACTATCGGTATATTTATAAATTCTAATTTTTTATTTAAAAATTCATCAACTACTATTTCATTTGCAGCATTTAGTACGGTAGGCATACTTCCACCTTTTTTTATTGCTTCAAATGCTAAATTTAAACATTTAAAGTTACCAGTATCTGGTTTTTCAAATGTTAATGATCCTATTTCAGCGAGATTTAATGATTTGATTTTATTTGTGAATCTATTTGGATAAAACAAGGCTAATTGTATAGGTATTTTCATATCAGGATAACCCATTTGTGCCATTGTTGAGTGGTCTACATATTCAACTAAAGAATGAATTATACTTTGAGGATGTACTACTACTTCTATTTGATCTGGATCTAAATGAAAAAGCCACTTTGCTTCAATAACTTCCAAACCTTTATTCATTAGTGTGGCCGAATCAATTGTAACTTTTTTACCCATAGACCAATTTGGATGTTTTAATGCTCTCTCTACTGTTACTTTTTTTAATTCATCGGAAGAGTAACCTCTAAAAGGACCACCAGACGCCGTTAAAATGATTTTATTGATATCTTTTTCTTTATTACCCATGAGACATTGAAAAATAGCACTGTGTTCACTATCTACAGGATATATATTTATGTTTTTTTCTTTTGCTTTTTCCATGACGATATGACCACCGGATACCAAAGTTTCTTTATTTGCCAGTGCAATATCTTTTCTTTGATTTATTGCTTCAAGTGTAGGGACTAAACCTATCATTCCAGGTACAGCAGTTAATACCAAATCAATATCATATAGAGATGCTACTGTGATTAATCCATCTAATCCAGATAATACTTCTACTTTTCCCTTCATTTTGTTGTATAATTCATTTGCTTTTATTTTGTCCATAACTGCAACTACTTTTGGATTGAATATTTCAATTTGTTTTTCTAGTAGGTCGATGTTTTTATTTGTTGTCAAACCAATAACTTTTACTTTATCAGTATTGTCTTTTACTACCTCTAAGGTTTGAGTTCCAACTGATCCAGTTGAACCAAGAATACTTATGTATTTCATATATTTTTATCCTTTCCTTTTTATTAATAGTTATAGTATAATTTAAAATTATGTGTCATGCAATTGAATCCTGTATTTAATTAACATTTTGATATGTTGAGGAAAACTTCCAAATTCATCTCCAAAAATTATTATACCTCTAGAGTTTTTTGCATTATTTTTAATACCTAATTTTAAAGATATAGGATCTTTAGGAGAAGATAATATATTTTTAATATTTAGAGAGCTGATTATATTTTCATTAAGGTAACTAGAATCTTTATTTATTTCGAAAGTTAACAATTCGCCAAATTGAGATTTTTCAGTGGGCCACCATTCAGGAGTTAATTCTCCTTTTGAACTACTAAAATGACCTTCACTAGTATATGTACCTAGCTCTTTATCATTTAACCATAGTGTGATGTCTGAAGGCCAGTTTTTATTAAAAAATAAGTGTTCTGAACAAGCTTCGAATGAAATATTTATAGATTCTACAATACTATCTTCTGTTAAACTGTTTTCTATATCATAATGTAAATATCCATCATTAAACCATATTACTTGAGATTTAACTTTGTCAGGAGAGAAAAATGCATCTCTACTATTCTTGGTGCCAATATATTTATTATATGTTGCTAAACCACATTCAGGATTTACTTGAAAATCTACAAAATCACCTATATTTATGTTTATTTCTTTGTCTAAAATATCTGAATATGCAATTTTTGTAGTTGTTATGACTTTTTCATTTTCTTTATTTTCGAATATTTCTTCTTTCTGATTATGAAGTTTTAGTATAAACTCATTGTATTGTAATTTGCATATCTTTTGTTTTCCGTGTTTGCCTGATTTTAATTGTGACTTTACAATTCCACAATCTTCTAATTTTTGTACGTTAACTGTAACAGTTGGAACTGGCATCTTTAGAGTCTTTGAAATTTCATTGATATTAAAATTTCCTTGAGTAAGTAAAGAAATTATTTTTAATCTAGTTTTGTTTGATAATGCTTGGGCAATTAATTCATATTCAAAAATATCGTTAATTGTCAACTTATTCATTGGTTACCTCCTGCAATAACTTATATTTTTAATTATATGATATTTATGATAATTAAAACAAATTAAAATAAAAAAAAATAATTGTTTATATTTAATGTTTTTTATGTTAAACTAGGTATGTAAAAAAAATGTAACAAATAATTTGCAGTTGTAACTGATTGTAAAGTGATGCTGGAGGTGGTAAGTTGGAGAAGAATGAAATGGATAATGAGGACAAACCCCAAATCAATAAGTTTGTAGGTAATATCAAAAAATCTTTAATTGATTACAAGGAAAGGTTTATTGCATTAAAAGAAGGAGCCTTAGGAAGAGGAAAGATGCTTTTTTCAAGACAAAAAGATCGTAATACTTCAAAGGCGTCGCTTGATAAAAATATAAACACTACTTTCAAAAATCCTATATCAATTATCAGAAATATTCATACTGAAATTAAATTCAAATACGTCAGATTATTGAAGACAACTAAACATAAGTATAATCTTTTTTATGAATTGAAATATTTAAAGTTTGAAGAGAATGTACTTTTAGTAATACTTGAAAGATTAAAAAATGCATATAACAAAAGGCTGACTATTAATGAAATTAAATTTAGATGTATTAGATTTGTTGGTACTACAAAACATAAGTATAATCTTTTTTATAGACTGAAGTATTTAAAATATAAAGAAAAATTATCTATTATTTATTATAGATTGATTGGCTTTATATGTTGTTATAAAAAACGATTTGCTTTGGGAGCAACTGCTATTGTTTTATTAATATCTGGTTTATTTGTTTACAACAATGTTGTTGGATATAAAGTTATGTTTAATGGACAAGAAATAGGTATTGTAAAAGATCAATCTATGATTAATAAGGCATTAGGTGTAGTTAATAGAGAGTTGTCAGGCTGGTATGATACCAATGTTGTATTTGAACAGGATGTAAAATTTGAAAAAACTGTCATACAAAAGGATCAATATTTAGCAACAGTTGATGATTGTAAAAAGGCTGTATACTTTACGGAAATTGATTTGTCTGTACAGGGTGCAGTAATTATTATTGAAAATGAAGAAGTTGTAGTTTTATCCAGTGTAGAAGAGGCTGAACAAGTAATGGAAGGGGTACTTAATCCTTTTGTCGCTGAAAATAGCAAAGAAAAATTGTTAGAGCAGCCAGTAATAGAAGAAAAGTATGTAATTGAAGAGAAATTAGTAGATTACGCAAGTATTAAGGAAGTAAATAAGGCTATTTCATTTATTAGTCAAGGAACAGATGAAATTCAAAAATATAAGGTTAAAACAGGTGATACATCATGGGATATTGCTGTAAATAGAGGTATTAACATTAACGATTTAGAAGCAGCAAATCCGGATAAAGATATTACTAAATTACATGATGGAGATGTTTTACAATTAACAGTTGCAAAGCCGTATTTGACTGTTAAAACAGTGAAAGAAGTAAAAATAGACGAAAAAATAGAATACGGTACAACTTATAAAGATGATTCTTCATTATATGTAGGTAAAACCAAAGTGATTTCAGAAGGAATTTATGGTATTAATCAGGTAACTGCAAAAATTACTTATGATAATGGGGAAGAAGTTAGCAGAGACATTATTAGCGAAAAAATAATAAAAGAACCTACTGATGAAGTTGTTGCTAAAGGAACTAAACCATTGCCTCCTGCACAAGGAACAGGAAGGTTTATGATGCCAACTTCAGGAAGAGTAACAGCAATAAATAAACCGGGAAGCCATGCTGGAGGAAGAGCAGTTGATATTGCTAGTGGAATAGGTACAGCAATATATGCGTCAGATACTGGTGTTGTAACTACAGCTTCTTATAAGAGTAATGGATATGGAAATTGTATAATAATCGATCATGGTAATGGATACTCAACATTATATGGACATTTAAGTTCAATCGGTGTTTCAGTGGGGGATCGAGTAACAAGAGGTCAATATATTGGTGGAATGGGAAGTACAGGTAATAGTAGTGGGAGTCATCTTCATTTTGAAGTTCGATATAATGGAGCTAGACAAAAGATAACTAATTACTTTAGCTACCTAGCAAAGGGAAGATATGTTTCCCCATAACAAGAATGAAAAAACCGTTGAGTAATCAACGGTTTTTTATTTTAGAACAAATAATATTAATATATATACTAGATGATATTCTGTCTTTAATATATAATAGATTTATTGATTAAAAATATATTGAGAATACGAGGAGTCATACATGAAAGATAAAGAGAAATTTAAGTTTTTTAATCATAAGGAATGTGAATATTTTCCTTGTCATGATTGTGAAAATCTAGATGATTTTAATTGTTTATTTTGTTATTGTCCTCTTTATACACTTGGAGATAAATGTGGAGGCAATTTTACATATACAAAAAAAGGAATTAAGAATTGTAAAAATTGTACAATACCTCATACTAGAGAAGGTTATGAAATTATCTTAGAAAAGATGGATGATATAATTGAAATGACCAAAAAGAAGTAAGAATATGGAGGAAATTATGGATTATTACGAACAGTCTTTAGAAGTGCACAAAAAAAATAAAGGAAAAATAAAAGTTGAATCAAAAGTTCCTGTTGATAATTATCACGATTTATCAATTGCTTATACTCCTGGAGTATCTAAACCTTGTCTTGAGATAAAAAATAAAGATGAAAATGCTTTTTTATATACTGCAAAAGGCAATATGGTTGCAGTAGTATCAGATGGTTCTGCTGTATTAGGTTTAGGGAATATAGGAGGATTGGCATCTTTGCCTGTAATGGAAGGGAAGGCTATTCTTTTTAAAAAATTTGCTGATGTTGATTCTTTTCCTATTTGTTTAAATACGCAAATAACGGAAGAAATAATTGGTACAGTAATAAATATAGCTCCTAGTTTTGGAGGGATTAATCTTGAAGATATTTCGGCACCAAGATGTTTTGAAATAGAAGAAAGATTGATTGAGAGTTTGAATATTCCAGTTTTTCATGATGATCAACATGGTACAGCGGTTGTTACTTTAGCTGCATTAATAAATTCAGTAAAATTAACAGGTAAAAATTTCAATTCAATAAAAGTAGTTATAAATGGAGCTGGTGCAGCAGGTGTTGCAATTACAAAACTACTGCATAAATATGGTGTTAAAGAAATAATACTTTGTGATAGTAAAGGGATAATATGTGGGGAGAGAAATGATTTATCGTCATATAAAAAAGATATTCTTAATATTACTAATCCTAAAGGTTTATGTGGGGATTTGAGTGATGCTCTAATAGAAGCTGATGTATTTATAGGTGTTTCTGTGGCAGGAGTATTAAAAAAAGAATATGTAAATACTATGGCAAAGAATTCTATTATATTTGCAATGGCAAATCCTGTACCTGAAATTATGCCTGATGAAGCAAAAGAAGCTGGGGCTTCGGTTGTTGGAACTGGTAGATCTGACTTTAATAATCAAATTAATAATGTTCTAGCATTTCCTGGTATATTTAGAGGAGCATTGGATATAAGAGCAAGGAAAATTAATGATCATATGAAAATTGCTGCATCAGAAGCAATAGCAAGTCTTATTTCAAAAGAGGAATTAAATGCAGAATATGTCATACCTAAAGTTTTCGATAAAAATGTTGTTGAAAAAGTTTCGCAAGCAGTAAAAACAGCTGCAATTAAAACTGGTGTAGTAGAAAGCAAGTAGTGATGTTTGTACAGTAATATAATAAAATGATAGAAGAATTCTAGTAATAATACTAGAATTTTTTTTATATTTTTTTATTAATATTGAATTAAAAAAAAAATTACACAAAAAATATATTCAGAGAGGAGTGAAACAATGAGAGCTAAAACTATAATGACTAAGCAAGTTATAACAGTTAATAAAAATGAATTAATTTCAGAGGCAGCAAAAAAAATGAAAGATGCTGGTGTTGGTACAGTTGTAGTAGAAGAAAACGGTATTGTTGAAGGTATAATCACTGATAGAGATATAGTATTAAGAAATGTAGCCACAAACGGAAATCCATCGCAAGTAGTATGTGGTGATGTAATGACTTCTAATGTTACTACAGCAAATCCAGATATAGATGTAGATGAAATTGCTGATTTGATGTCTGAAAGAAAAATTAAAAGGGTGCCTATAGTCGATCGAAATAGTGTAGTGGGTATGGTTTCTTTGGGGGATATATCCAATGCTAAAGGAAAGAAGAACGAGGCAGGAAATACATTACGTGATATAACAAAACAAGATTTTAGATAATTAATAAATGCAGAAGATATTTAGATTTCTTCTGCATTTATTAATTATTTAATTTGATTTTATTTATGGTTATATATAAAATAGTATTATTAAACTAAATTGAGGTGTATACATAAATGAAATGGCTTTGGAAGGTTGAAAGAAAATTTGATAAATTTGCAATACATAATTTAATGATGTACGTAGTAACAATAAATTTTGCTGTTTTTTTGATTGACTATTTAATATTACCGGGATTTACGAGTTATTTAGTTTTTAGCCCATATTTATTTTTACAAGGGCAAATATGGAGGATTGTTACTTTTGTATTTATTCCGCCTTCTGCAGGTGTTATTTTTATTTTATTTGCATTATATTTTTATTATATGATTGGAACTTCTTTGGAAAATGAATGGGGTACAACAAAATTCAATTTGTATTATTTTATAGGAATCATAGGTACTATAATAGCATCTTTTTTAACGGGATCATATGCAACAGCTACTTATGTTAATTTATCTTTATTTTTGGCTTTTGCACAGTTTTTCCCTGATTTTCAAGTATTGATATTTTTTATACTACCAGTTAAAATGAAATATTTAGCATATATCAACTGGGCTTTTTTTGCTTATACAATAATATTTGGAAATATATCTTTAAAAGTATTTGCTATTGTATCTCTACTAAACTTCTTTTTATTTTTCTATCAAGACTTTATAGGTGGAATAAAGTTAAAAAGACAAGTATACAAGAATAGAAAAAATTTTAATAATCAAATAAGACAATTCAAAAGAAGAAGATAAATAAGAAAAAATTAACTGCTTTTAATTTGAGCGGTTAATTTTTTTACATGTTTTTATAAGTAATTCTATATTTATGAGTTTATATGTAAATAATAATATATACATATTTAGGGTTGCTGTAAAAACTTATTGCCTATATGTTTTTTTGAAATAGTATAAAGTGTATTTTTTAAAGTAAGTAAGTTTTTTTGAGTTATTTCATTTTTTCTTGGAATAGGTTCATACATATCTTTTGGATCGTCCCATGTGGTGGGTATTTCTACCTTAGAATATTTTTGCCATTTATTTAACCAAGATATAGGTATATCAATTAAATCATCTTTCCAGTTTATCATTTCTAACCAAATATATGACCATGCTCGAGGTACTACTCTCAGGATATCATAGCCTCCACCCCCTAAAGCTATCCACTTTCCATCACAATAATCATGTGCTATTTTGTGAGCTAACTTAGGAATATATTTGTATGTATTCATTGTTAATGATAGGTGAGTTAAAGGATCAAAACAGTGCCCATCTGTACCATTTTGAGTAATAATTACATCTGGTTTAAAATATTCTACTACTTCTTCAAATGAAGTTTTATAGGCTTCTAGCCAAGAATCATCTTCAGTGAAAGCATCTAATGGGACATTAAAGGTATATCCGTAACCTTTACCAGAACCTCTTTCAATTATATTACCAGTACCTGGGAATAAATACCGTCCTGTTTCATGGATTGAAAGAGTACAGACTAAAGGATCATCATAAAACGCCCACTGTACTGCATCACCATGATGAGCATCGCTATCTACGTATAAAACTCTTTTATTATAGTATTTTTGGATATATTTAATAGCTATTACTATATCATTATATATACAAAATCCTGAAGCTTTTCCATACAAAGCATGATGTAAACCACCAGATAAATTTAGTGCATGTTCATACTTGCAATTTAAAACGTTTTCAACTGCAGATAATGTAGCACCTACTATTGTCAATCCTGCTTTATGTATATTTTTAAATACAGGGTTGTCTTCATTTCCAAGTCCATAATTATTTAGAGTATTTTTATTAATATCAGTATGTTCTATTGATTTGACAATATCTATGTATTCTTTGCTATGTCCTAATTCTAGTTCTTTTTCGGTTGCTAATCTTGGAGTCAAAATTTCAGTTTCATCTATAGAATTTATTGATTTTAATAAATCATAGGTTATTTTTGTTCTAATTGGGTTAAAGGGATGATTCTCTGATAGTTTATATAACATAAAATCTGAGGAATAAGTAAATATAGAATTATGTGTTTTTAAATTTTCTTTGGCCATACTACTTCATAACCTTTCGTTATTAAATCAGAAACAATCTGATTTGGATTCATAATTTGTGCTCGTATTACTAATATTTTATATTTTATATCTTTATCAGGATACAATAAGACACTGATTATATTTAGATTTCTTTCTTGAAATACTGAAGTTATTTGAGATAAAATTCCAGGTTTATCAATTATCTTAAGTTCAATATGGGAACTAGGTTCATGAGCACCAGTAATTTTAACAAAAGTATGTAATAAATCTGTTTCAGTTACAATGCCAACCAATTTTTCCATTGACAAAATAGGTATACATCCAATTTTGAATTCATATAATATAGCGGCAACATCTTCGACAAAGTCTAAAGGACTTCCAGTAATTAGATTTGTAGTCATAATTGATTCTATTTTAGTTTGATATTCTATTTCGTTATGTGTATTTAATATGGAAGGACTAGCATCCCTTAAATCTCTATCAGAGACTATGCCTAATAGTTTATTATTTTTATCTATAACAGGAAGATGACGTATCTTGTTATTTCGCATAATATTAATTGCTTCAGATATTGTTGAGTCCGGTAAAAGAGTTATTAATTTTTTTTTCATTATTTCTTCTACAATCATAGTATTTCCTCCTAATACATAAATCTATATTTAAATCGTAGTCTATCGAATTTTTCAATTGACTTCATATCTACTCTATTTCCTATTCGTGCCATTAGACAATTTGCTGGATGAGATGTTATTTCTTCATCATCTGTTGCAAACCAAATCAGTCCTCCAGCTTCCATAGTTTTTTCCATTATTTTTCTGTAGTCCCAGATATCTATATCCAAGCCTTTTAAATCCCAGTGCCAATAATACTCAGTAGTGATAATAATGTAATCTTCCATAGCATCATCCATCATTGAAACAAGAAGTATATTTTTGCTAATAGAAAAACCTCGATAAGCGTTAGCAATTTCGATAGCGCCTAGTTCTAACAGATTATCCATATTTTCTTGAGACCATCTTTCAAGCGGATCAGGATGTAAAAAAGTTGCGTAACCCACAATGGTATCTTCGTTTCTTGCTATAATAATTCTTCCTTCAGGTAGCTGAGAAATTTCTAAAATAGCCTCGACTTGTTCGTCAGGTTTTCTAAATGAATTAAGCTGTTGGCTAAATTTGTATTTTAGAAGTTGCTCATGTGTAACAGGACCTTCAATAATAATTGTTCCCAACTTAGTTTCAATATTTGTGTAGTTGTAGTTTTTATTATATATCATTTATATATCACATCCAATAATTATATTATACTTCAATAATCACAAAAGTAGAGTTAAAAAATAAACAATAATAAAAAAAATAAATTATTGATATACGTGTGAATATGTGATAATATATTCATTAAAAAATAAAAGGGGGTTATGTGATGAATACTGAAATTCTTAAGGTTATAAAGGGGAATTATAATTTAAAAGATTATACGAATGAGTGTGATGTTTTTGAATGGGCGGAGACAGAAAAAAACTTTTCTTGGTATTCTACGGGGAAAATAAATATGGCATATGAAGCAATAGATAAACATGCAGATTCAGAACTTGCAAATAAAGCTGCTTTGATATTTCGTGATCAGTTAAGAGAAGAAAAGTATACTTTTGAGGAAATGAAAACGTTAACAAATAAAGCTGGAAATCTATTGAAAGAATTTACAAATGTTGAAAAAGGCGATAGGGTATTTATTTTCATGCCACGTAGTCCTGAACTATATTTTATCTTATTAGGGGCTATTAAACTTGGAGCAATTGTTGGACCTCTTTTTGAGGCCTTTATGGAAGGGGCTGTAAAGGATAGATTAGAGGACAGTGAAGCTAAGGTTTTGGTTACTACTCCAGAACTTTTAACAAGAGTACCATTAAATGAGTTGCCAAGTTTAGAACAGATTATATTAGTAGGGGATAATATAAAAGAAGAAGAAAAATTTATTGATTATTATCTACATATAGATAAAATGAGCAGTGAACTTGATATCCAATGGATGGATAGAAATGATGGTTTGATATTGCATTATACTTCTGGATCAACGGGAAAGCCAAAGGGAGTATTGCATGTGCATAATGCAATGATTCAGCATTATCAAACAGCAAAATGGGTGTTGGACTTACAAAAAGATGATGTATACTGGTGCACAGCTGATCCCGGTTGGGTAACTGGGACTTCGTATGGTATATTTGCTCCATGGTTATGTGGTGCTACCAGTGTAATTGTAGGTGGCAGATTTAAACCTGAAACATGGTACAAAACATTGGAGGATTTTTCAGTTACTGTATGGTATAGTGCGCCTACTGCTTTTAGAATGTTAATGAGTGCAGGTGATGAGATAGTAAATAAATATAAGTTAGAGTCATTAAGACATATTTTAAGTGTAGGAGAACCTTTAAACCCGGAGGTAATTAAATGGGGAATGAAAGTATTTAATATGAGAATTCATGATACATGGTGGATGACGGAGACAGGAGCACAGTTGATATGTAATTATCCTTGTATGGATATCAAACCAGGCTCTATGGGTAAACCTATTCCAGGAGTAAAAGCAGCTATTGTTGATGATAGAGGTAATGAATTGCCACCAAACAGGATGGGGAATCTTGCTATTAAAAAGGGATGGCCATCAATGATGAATTCAATATGGAAAAACCCTCAAAAATACCAATCATACTTTATGCCCGGGGATTGGTACATATCCGGTGATTCAGCATATATGGATGAGGATGGTTACTTTTGGTTTCAAGGAAGAATAGATGACGTTATTATGACAGCAGGAGAGAGAGTTGGACCATTTGAAGTAGAAAGTACTCTATTAGAGCATCCAGCTGTTGATGAGGCTGGTGTAATTGGAAAACCTGATCCAATAAGAGGTGAAATAATTAAAGCTTTTGTAGCTTTATCAAAAGATTATACAAAAAGCGAAGAATTAGAAGAAGAAATAAAGATTTTTGTAAAGAAAAATTTAGCAGCTCATGCTGCACCAAGAGAAATCGAGTTTATTGACAAATTGCCAAAAACAAGGAGTGGTAAAATCATGAGACGAGTACTAAAAGCTTGGGAGTTAAATCTACCTACTGGAGATTTGTCTACAATGGAAGACTAAAATAAAAAAAGCTCTTTTGAGCTTTTTTTATTTTAGTTATAAGAAATTAAGTTTGCAGTTAACAGCAGTTATGTAGATTATTTAATAGTTCTATAATGTGCATAAGTCATTGGAACGTCTTCATTAAATATCTCTCCACCAATAACTTTTGCCACAAATAGGGTATGAGTACCCAAATCTACGCATTTATCTTCTATTATTTCACAATCTACGTATCCTATAGTATTTAATAATAAAGGACAATTGGTTATTTCAGAAGATTTATAATTAATGTTTTTAAATTTATTAAAGTTTCTACCAGAATTATAACCAAATCTTTTTACCTCAAATACATTATTGTTTCCTATAAAATTAACTGCAAAAACCTTTGAATCTAATATATACTCACTTGTTAAATTATTCTTATTAATACCTACTACTGCTTGCATTGGGGTAGATGTCATTTGCACAAAACTATTGGAAGTCATGCCGTTAATCTTATCATCTTTATGAGAAGTTATTACATAAAGACCATATGAAATATTAAATAATACTTTTTGAATATTTTGGTTATTATTTTCATTATCTGATTCTTCTATTAGAACAAACTCATCTGCACTTGCGCCACATATTGGACACTCTTTCGGTGGGGTTTCTCCTGTATGAATATAATTACATACCTTACATCTCCATTTTTTCATATTTTTCACCTTTTCATTAATAATTTTTTGTAATATTTATAATATATACCCTTTATGATACAATTTAAACACATGATTTATGGAGGTAATAATGAGTAGAAAAAAATGGACTGTTTTGGAGAATATTTTAATTGCTATTATTTTTTTATTAGCAATACAATATGAAAATGCAATAAATATACGGTTACTAATACTTATAACAACTATAATACTAATTTTCATATGTAATATTATTCAATACATATTTTTCAAGGAACAAAAGCATTATATAATAATATATTTGCTTAAAATTTTATTTGTGTTTTTATTAGAATATAATTCAAGATATGTTACTAATTATGCTTTTCACGTATATTACTCAATTTTTTTAGTAGATCTTGCTATATTTTTAACTCTAAAAAATTATATATGGATGGGGTTAGTGTTAACATTTGTATCAATAATTAAATATATTAATAAATTATCTCTAGAATCAAATTTTTCTGTTTTCTCTGAAGTTATTTTCTTTGCATTAATAAACTTATTAATATATGTAGTGCTTGGATTTGTAAAATATTCAATTAATGAAAAGAAAAAGGTAGAGGAATTATACGCAGAATTAAGAGTAGCTAATGATACATTAATCGATCATTCTAAAAACATTGAAAAGCTTACCCTTATGCAAGAAAGAACTCGAGTAGCTAGGGATCTACATGATTCTATTGGACATAAGATTACAGGGCTCATCATTCAATTAGAGATGACACAGTATTATCATAGTATTGATATAAATAAAAGCAAGGAACTATTAGATAATGCTAAATTAACTGCAAGAGAAAGTTTATCTGAATTGAGACATGTTGTGAATGCCTTTAAGGAAGATATAAACAACAATGAAGTAGAAATATCTATTAATCAACTGATAGATAAGTTTAATAAAAATGTAAATATAAATACGCACCTAATTATACAAGGAGAAAAAAGAAGGATTAGACCTGAAGTCAAGTTTGTTATATTTAGATTTGTACAGGAAGGTTTAACTAATTGTGCAAAGCATAGCCAATGTACTAAAATAATTGTTTTAATTGACTATAATGATAAAGGAATAAAAGTTAGTGTATCAGATAATGGGGAATTTGATTGGGAAATTACTGAGGGTAATGGTATAGCTGGCATAAGAGAACGTGTTGAGAGTATTAATGGGAGTTTAATATATAGAAAAACCAATGGATTTGAAATAATTATTTTTATACCCTGGGAGGAAATTATATGATAAAAGTATTAATAGTAGATGATCAAGATATTATGTCTCAAGGTTTGAAGGTTCTGTTAGAAAGAGAAGATGATTTACATATAGTAGATACAGCTAAAAATGGACGAGAAGGGTACGAAAAATGTATAGAACACAATCCTAATGTAATTTTGATGGATATGAAAATGCCTATTTTGGACGGAGTGGAAGCTACTAAAATAATTAAAAGAGATTTTTCACATATAAAAATAATTATTCTAACAACATTTAATGATGATGAATATATTTATGATTCATTAAGATATGGAGCTTCAGGATATTTACTAAAAGATGCAACTCCTGAGGAAATTGCTGAAGGAATAAGACAAGTTTATAATGGTGGAGCAATGATACAACCTAAAATAGCATTGAGGGTAATAGAGCAATTTAATAAGTTAATAGATAATAAAGAAAGTAAAGTTAGTAGTAATTTATCAGATATTTTGACTGAAAGAGAGATGAAAATAAGTGAGTTAGTAGCTGAAGGTAAAAATAATAAAGAAATAGCAAATATAGTTTTTTTAAGCGAAGGAACTGTTAAAAACCATATAACAAATATATTGGATAAACTAAAATTAAGAGATAGGACTCAATTAGCTATTTATATATTAAAGAATAAATAGATCAATTTACTGAAAGTATAAGAATAATAATTTTATTTTAAAATAAAATTACATAAATACTATCAAATAAGTGTATATAAACATTAATTTTATATACACTTATTTCACTGTATGTGGTAATGTTTACGTAATAACAGTATTATTTGTTATATTATAAGGGAGGGATGTATATATGAATATTATTGAGATTAATAAATTGACAAAGTATTATGGAAAAGAACGTGGAATAGTAGATGTAAGTTTAAATGTAAATGAAGGAGAGATATTCGGCTTTATAGGGCCTAATGGTGCGGGTAAATCTACTACTATAAGAACTTTGCTTTCATTAATTTATCCTACAAGTGGTAATGCTAAGATTTTCGGTAAAGATTGTATAGAGCATGGACCCGAAATAAGAAAAGATATTGGTTATCTACCATCCGAGGTTTTTTACTATGACAATATGAAAGTTATTGATATATTAAAATATTCGGCAAGTTTTTATGACAAAGATTGTACGAAAAGGATAAGTGAATTGGCAGAAATTATGGATTTAGATTTGAAGAAAAAAGTTAATGATTTATCCTATGGTAATAAGAAAAAAGTTGGAATTGTTCAAGGATTAGCCCATGAGCCAAAATTAATTATTTTAGATGAACCTACAGGAGGATTAGACCCATTAATGCAACAAAAATTTTTTGATTTAATACTAGAAGAAAATCAAAAGGGCGCTACTGTACTTTTTTCATCACATATTTTATCTGAAGTACAAAAATTGTGTAGTAAGGTAGCTATAATAAAAGAAGGAAGTATTATAAAAGTTGAAGATATTAAAGTATTAAAAGATTCAAATTATAAAAAATTTAGAATAGAGATGAAAGAAATAACAGATGAAAATTATTTTAATGTACGAGGAGTAACAAAATTTGAAGTAAAAAATAATGTTGTTAGTTTTTTATTTAAAGGAAATGTTAATCAAATTATTGAAAGATTAGCATCGAAGAATATTACAAATTTACTTGTTGAAGAGCCTACATTAGAAGAAATATTTATGCATTACTATGTTAAGGAGGATTGATTATGAATATTTATATACATGAATTAAAAATGTATAAAAAGACTGCAATTGTATGGAATTTATCCTTAATAGGTGTATTTGCGTTATTTATGGCAATGTTTCCAACTATTTTTAGTGATGCCATGCTAATGCAGGATATGTTAAGCAATTTTCCCGAAGAATTTTTAAGGGCATTTGGAATGGGCTCAATGGATTTTTCTTCAGAGATGGGTTATTATAGTTATATTTTTACTTATATATTGATAGCAGGATCAATACTAGCAATGAATTTAGGTACTTCTGTTTTATCAGAAGAGATTAGGGAAAATACAGCAGATTTTTTGTTAGCAAAACCAATAAAAAGAAATAAAATTGTTACTGCAAAGATTTTGGCCGTTATAACATTAATAATTATTACTAATATTATCCAAATACCTACTGCTAAATTAATATTGGAATTAGTTAAGAAAAATAACTTCGATAATAAAGTTTTTCTTATGATTAGTATGACATTGTTGTTTATGCAAATATTTTTTGTGTCATTTGGATTATTTTTATCAGTATTATTTAAAAAAATTAAATCAGTTGTACCAATATCTTTAGGAAGTGTATTTGGATTTTATATTATTCAATTTTTGAATGAATCATTAGATGATGAAAAATTGTCATATTTTACACCCTTTGCTTATTTTGATTCAAATAAAATTATTGATTCAGGTGGATATGATATAAAATATCTGATTTTGTGTGCAATATTAGTTGTCATTTTTACTACAGTTGCATATATAGTGTATTCTAAAAAAGATATTCCATCAATATGAACTAGGTTTCCAAGAATAATTGTAAATTTAAATAAAAAGTAAAAGGAGGTTCAATAATGAATATAATTCTTAGAGAATTAAGGTCAAATTTAAAATCTCTTATCATATGGTGTACTAGTATGATCCTGCTTATATATGTTGGGATGGTTAAGTATTCTGCCATGTCACAATCTAAAAGTGCTTTTGAAGAAATGTTAGAAAGCATTCCCGAAGTAATGAAAGCGGCTTTTGGAATAGGTGAGCTTGATATATACAGAATTGGAGGATTTTATGCAATATTTTTTCTGTATTTTGTCCTTTTAGGGGGCATACATGCTGTAATGTTAGGTGCCACCATAATTTCAAAAGAAGAAAGAGATAAAACTGCTGATTTTTTATTTGTAAAACCAGTGACGCGGGAAAAAATAATAACATCTAAAATAATTGCTGCTATTATTAATATTATCATACTAAATCTTGTTACGGCAATTACTTCAATTTTCTTTGTAGATATGTATAATACAGGAGATTCAATAACAGTAGAAATAATAAAAATAATGATGGCACTTTTTATAATACAAATGATATTTTTATCCTTGGGCATGGTGATAAGTGCATTGACAAAAAGTGTAAAGAGAGCAACTTCGGTTTCTACAGCGATTATTCTTGGTACATTTATGCTGTCAATTGCCATTGATATATACGATAAAATCGAAAATTTTAAGTATTTTACTCCGTTTAAATATTTTAAAGCTAATGATTTAATGATGGGAAAGGAATTAGAGTTAAGTTATATTATTTTATCATTGTCAATTATCGTGTCAGCTTTGACTACTACGTATATATTATATAAAAGACGAGATTTGCATGTATAAAAATAAGTGATTAAAGGGAAGTATCCATCTGGAGCTTCCCTTTTTTTAAAAAAAGTGCAAAAAGTAATTATTAAATCATCATTTAGGGAATATAGTAACGAGAAATATGGTTACGAGAAAGATATAATAAATTAAATGAAAATATGAGGTGAAATATTATGATAAAACGTATTAACATGGCGGTATTCATTCTACTTCTTTCTCTACTCTTAGCGGCATGCAATACTCAGAAACCATTGAGTTATTATCAAAAATCGGTAGAAAAAACCGAAGAGATAGAAAAAGGAAAAATGTCTTTAGATATTACAGTACTAAATGATTTTAAAACCGATAATCTAACAAAGGAAGAAATACTCAAAATATCATCTTATAGTAAATTAGAACTGAATTTAGTATCTCAATATGATTATGTACAAAATTGTTTAATAGGGTATGGATATTTTAATTCCAATAATGTTGGTTATGATTTTGAAATATATGACAAAGACGATAATATATATTTAAAGCTACCTATGCTGGAGAATTACTATCAAGTAGATAGTGACGACTTTGAACAAAACGAAGAACAAGAAGATTTTGTAAAGACAATCACGGAAAATTGGACTGAGATGCTACAGCAAGAAGATGTTGTAAAAGGAGAAGATTCTATTTTAAATACGGAAGATGGGCAAGTAAAAATAGTAAAATACACCATTACTCCTAGCTCAGAAGAAATGAAACAATTCATTACCGAAAGCTTTATAATAGCAGTTAGAGAAAATTATGAATTAATTAAAGAATATGTAAAAGATATAGAAATAGATATGGAACAGCTTAAGATATTTGATGATATTAAAAATATTGAATATATAGAAACAGCATATATTGATATAGATGGATATATGGTACAAAATGATATAGATATAAATATGCAGTTTAGTGGAGAGCACGCACCAATTAACGATATACAAATTAAAATCATTATGAATAATTGGAATATAGAAAAAGAACAAAGCTTTGATTTTCCGAATATTGATTCAGATAGAATTATTCCAGTTAAGGAATTAGATTTCTCTAATCTAGGAGGTGAATAATAATGGAATTTCTTAAAGTGAGTAACCTTAGTAAGGCGTATAAAACCCTAAAAGCTGTTGATGATATTTCTTTTGAAGTGAAAAAAGGAGAAATATTAGGTTTGTTGGGTCCTAATGGTGCCGGAAAATCTACTACTATCTCTATAATATCTACACTTATTCGGGCAGACAAAGGTACAATAACCTATAAAGGAGAAGATATCAGTACTAATCCTAAAGCAATACAAAAAAAATTAGGTTTTGTTCCACAAGAAATATCTTTATATCCTACTTTGAAAGGTATTGATAATCTTAAGTTTTGGGGAAGAGCATATGGATTGAGGGGAAGTGAATTAAAAGAAAGTATTGATAGGGTTTCTGAAATTATAGGTATAAATGAAAGATTAAAAGATAGAGTAGATAAATATTCAGGAGGAATGAAAAGGAGACTTAATATAGGTGTGGCCTTATTGCATAATCCTGAATTAATTATTATGGATGAACCTACAGTAGGAATAGATCCACAATCTAGAACATATATACTTGAAACAGTAAAAGCTCTTAGAGATAATGGAAGTACTATCATTTACACTAGTCATTATATGGAGGAAGTAGAGTATCTTTGCTCAAGAATCTGCATAATGGATAAAGGCAAGATTATTGCAAAGGGAACTAAGGAAGAATTGATAGAGTCTACTGGCGGATCAGAAAAAATAATAATAAACTTTGAAGAAATACATGAAGAAATCGTAAAAAAAATAAAAGAATTCTCATTTGTTTCAGAAATAAAACAATATGACAAGCAAATAATAATTACTAATGATAATGGCGATAAAACTAGACAAGAAATATTACATTATTTATTTGGTACTAAAGCAAAAATAACATCTTTTGATATTTCTAAACCTGATTTAGAGCAAGTATTTTTAAATTTAACAGGAAGAGCCTTAAGAGATTAGGTTAAAAGGAGGTGGTTTGTTAGATGATTAATATGCTTTTAAAAGACTTAAAAATATATTTATCTGATAAAAAAGCTTTAGCAATATTAGTGGCTATGCCGTTGATATTGATCATTATTCTTAGTTTTGCTTTACAAGGTAGCTTTTCATCAGACGGTTTATCACAACCAATAAAAATTGGCATAGTAAAAAAATATAATATGGAAAATGAAAGAATAAAATTCATTACTTTTTTAGAAAATAATGAATTCATTGATAGTAATAGCAAGCAAATGATAACAGATAATATAGATGGTTTGAATATAGATAAAATACTATTTGAAAATTTTCTTAATAATGAAGAAATAAAAAAAATCTTCGATTACACAATCATGAGTGAAGAGGATGCTTATGAAGCGCTGGAAAACAAGGAAATAGCTACTGTTGTAGATTTACCAAAAGATTTTGTGTATTCTGTATTTTTGAATTTGTTTACTCCCATGAGAAATAATGTGGAAATAAAAATAAATGGACACCCTGAGTATTCATATAGTACGTCTATTGCAAATGAAATATTTACATCTTTTACGGACACATTGTCTTTAAGTTCAATTGACAAGGGAGTTATGTTAAGTGTTGCTTCACAATATGATCTATTGAATGAATACTATAAAAATATAGAATTGTTGGTAGAAGACATAGAAGGCGAAGAAAATAATTTAGATATTAATCAAATAAGTATTACAGGTATAAAAAGTATATCGAGTTTTTCATATTACACTTTAGCGATGATGGCAATGTTTGTTTTATTTTCAGCTGGAATTGTTGCTAGATCTCTTTTAATAGAAAAACATAATATTACATACGATCGAATGATAGCCACTGGAGTTAATCATTCCATGGTATTAGTAAGTAAATTTTTTGTAATAGTTACTTTATGTTTAATGCAGATTGGCATAATAATATTTTTCTCTACACTAGTATTTAATGTAGAATGGCCAAATCTTGCTGTTATAGTCTTAATTAGTTTGTTGTTGGCAATTTCTACTGCTGGTTTAGGAACATTAATTGGTGCGATTACATTAAAGGTAAATGATTATAAGCTAGCAAGTGCTTTTGAAAGTGTCATTATACAAATAATGGCTCTATTTGGTGGTAGTTATATACCTTTGCAAGTTTTACCTGGATATATGCAAAATATTGGTAAATGGACTATTAATGGATTAGCATTAGATGCATATTTAAAAATATTTCAAGGTGGAGATTTATCAAATATTACTTTTCAACTCATAAGATTAATTTTTATTGCAATTACAGGTTTAATAGCAGGATTATTTATTATTAATTATAAAGGGGGTAAAAAAAATGTTAAGTTTACTCAATCTTAGAATAAAAAGGATAAAAGATGATATCCCTTTACTATTAATTATGACTGGAATGGCATTTTTATTGACTTTTATATTTGGTAGTTCATTTGATACAGGTTTTAATCCTACTATAGCAATAACAGATAATGATAATAGTGAGTATTCAAGAGAATTAATAGAAGAAATACAAACGATACCAAATTATAATTTTGAAATTACAAATTATTCTGAAGCTATACAGAGAGTAAAAGAGTTTGATACTATAACTGCATTGATTATAAATGAAAATTTTGCAATTGAAGGTAATGGAACAGTAGATATATTTACTGCTAAAGAATCTATCGAAGGGTTGCAATTTGAAAATACTCTTAGAAGCAAGTTGTTACTGATAGATCATAAAATGAGGTTAAATAGTATTACTAAAGATATGTTTGAAATTGAAGATTTAGAACTCTTAAAGACCATGCAATATGATGTAAAAAACACATTTGATATATACTGGAATTATAAAAAACCAATTACAACAAAACTAAATATATTAAGTGAGCTTGAGAGTAATCAATATGATGATTTATTGCACTATTTAGTAGGATTCACATTGTTTTTTTCTACTTATGTTTTAGTATTTGGAGCAGCAGATATATTAAAAGAAAAACAAGATTATACTTTGCAAAAATTATTGGTGTCACCTCTTAGTAAATCTTCAATAATTGCTTCAAATATGATAGTCACTTTTATGTCGGGATTTATTCAAGTATTTACTTTGGTGATGCTAGGAAAATATGTACTTAATATTAACTGGGGAGGTCATGTTGGTATAATATTGTTAATATATGGAGCATTTGTTTTTTGTTTGACGTCATTTGGAATGTTTTTATCTGGAATAATAAAAACCCACGAACAGTTATCCTCTATAACACCTATTGTATTGACCAGTAGTGCCATGTTAGGAGGATGTATGTGGCCGCTGGAGATAGTATCTTCAAAACTATTATTATTTATATCAAATTTAATGCCTCATAAATGGGCACTTCAATCTATTGAAGGAATTATTATGCATGATCAGCCTATTTCTACATCTGTAAATTCATTGTTGGTTTTAATTGGTATGGGCTTATTGTATTTTTTATTAGGACTCAGAGTACTAAAAGTCGAGTGAATATTAAGAGCAGTTGAGCAAAAGAACACTAAATCGTTAGCATGCTAAGAATATTGTGTCATAGTATTGATTTTATTAAGAAATAATACTAGAATGAAAACATCATAATACTTAGGAGGCTAAGAATGGCAGATTTAAAATTTAGAGTAACGGCAAAAAGCGAAAATAAGACAAAGACAATTGTCAAAGCAAGAAATTTTACTATGACAATAGATGAACCTGAAAATTTAGGTGGTACTAATGATGGGGCTAATCCAATCGAGTATTTACTAGGTGCTTTATCGGGGTGTTTAAATGTAGTAGCCCATATAGTAGCCAAAGAATTAGGATTTGAGTTAAGAGGTTTAGAGATAATTATAGAAGGTATTTTAAATCCGGCAAAATTTGCAGGTCAATCTGACGAAGAAAGAACAGGTTATAAAGAAATAAAAGTGATTGTAAAACCTGATACTGATGCTGATGAGAGTACATTGCAAAAATGGATTCATATCGTTGAAGATAGATGTCCAGTAAGCGATAATATAGCAAATGCTACTCCATTAAAGATTACAATAGGTTAATTGAGTACTATAAAGGCAATTTTTTTACTAGTAATTTAATCAAAATTAAAAACCTTAAGAAATTTATGTTTATTCTCTTATTGATATAATATATAATATACAATAATAATGAACATAGGAGAAGGAAAATGAAAAAGTTAATATTAATTGTATGCATTATATCAATAATATTTATAGGAGGGTGTAAATCATCTCAATCTGAGTTAACGGACGATGAAAACACCTCAATAAATGGAGAAGAACAGACTCAAATAAGCAATGATGGGGAAGAAAGCGAAAACGAGCAAGATGAAATTAATGTAGAAGATTTGATTAATCAAGAAAATATTGAAGAGCTCTTGATGTTAGGAATAGAGATTGATGAAATAAGTTATGTAATAACATTTACTTCAGAAGAAAATGTTGTGCAATCAGAATATTGGCAAAAAGGTAACTTAATTAAGACTATAGATTTTGATGCATCTAAAGGTAATGTTGTAACTATATATGGAGAGAATGAAATGGTTGTATATTATCCAGATACAAAGATTGGTTATAAATATCCGATGGATGATATTATTGATTTCGCTTATGATAGCATGGCAGTAACGGAAGATTATTTTATTGATACTACCTATACATTTATAGAAAATAGTGAATTTGATGGGAAAAAATGCATAGTAGTAAAGATGCTGGATGCTAATTCAAATGAAAGCAAACTATGGATAGGTACAGGAAATGGCTTAATATTAAAAGTAGAAGGATATGATGAAGGTGGGAAGTTTACTAGTGAGATAACTAATGTAAAAATTGGGAATACACCTAAGGATACATTTGTCATTCCTACTGATATAATATTTGAACAAGAACAAGAAAATGAACAAGTAGATAGTAATGAAGTGCAGAATAATGAAGTAGAGGATAATGAAACTGAGTAATTTTTTAACGAATAATAAGGCTACTATTGCATAATGAACTGACCTTTGTCAAGGTAGACGGGTCTGTCAAGTAGTTGGTGTAAATTTTCTGAGAATCATACATTAAAATATTTACAAGTTGTATATTATTTGAGGGAAAGGATTAAATTCTTCCCTCAAAATGTATATTTAGTTGACCAATAATCATGGACCAATTTTTTATTCTTTGGGTTCATTTTTTAGTTATTTTAACTGAAGCTAAATATAACGTTTTTAAAAGTGATTCATCTGTTGGAAAAATTCTCTTTGATTTAGTTACTTTTCATAGTTGCCTATTAAAGCTTTCAATTGCATTTGTAGAATATATTAGTCTTCTTATATCAGAAGGATATATAAACATAGCGGCTATTTCATTCCAATGATCTTTCCAAGGTTTTATAGCAATATAGTATTTTTCTCCCCATTTTTCTTTAAGATTTGATAGAGCTTCTAATGCTTGGATTTCATCAATAGCTGTATCTACGGGCTTTAAATTAGATACAAAGGCTTTACCATCCTAAAGATTTTTGAATTCTTCCATAGTTTTTTTGGCTAAACCAACTAATAGCACTTATATTTATTTGTCCCATTATTAAATCATTTTCATCTACCCATGAATTTACTAAGTGTATTGGTTTTCTTTATCTATCTATTGAACCCCTTAGTGTTTTTCCATCTATGGCAACAACTCTACCTTGTAAGTGTTCGGTTATTTTATTTGTCCATTCCATAAATGATTTACTAAATGCTTTACTATCCTAGTGTTCAAATACCCTTTCTATTGTATCATGAGATGGCACTGTTTTCTCTAAGTCTATATATTTTCTAAGCCACTATTCTTTTACCTGGGCAATTGCTCCTATTTCTATAAATGAGCTTGTATTTGCTATTGTAGCTACTACGCCTATAAACAATATATTTACTAGTTTATGTTGCACTTTTTCTACCTGTCTAAAGTCTTCTATTTTTTCAAATGATTCTTTAAAATCTTAAATATCCATAGCTTTTCTCCTATAGTTTTCTTATCTACTATAGAATTCCGCATAAGTCTCTAAATAAATTTTGTGATATTATGACAATTAACAACTTTAATTTACTTTTAATTTTTATATCCCTAAAACTAGTTTTTTCATTAATTGACATAATCAACAAAGAGATTATGATAAAATAAATAAGATTCACATAATATATATTTATTATTATAAATATATTTACCATTTAAATCCAAAAAATAGAAATATTACGATAAGTATATTGCTATATAATATAAAAGGAGGTTTTTATGCTTAAGAAAACACTTTACTTTTTAATGGTATTAGTTGTACTATCTATTCCGGCTACAGTTTTAGCTGATGTTGCCGTGGGAGATGTTATTGTGACATTGGGAGAAGATCTAACTGACACTCAGAAAGCAAATATGTTAGAGATATTTAATCCACCTGAAAATGCTCAATTAATTACTGTTTCAAATGAGGAAGAACATACTTATTTGGATGGAGTGATTTCTTCAATGCAAATTGGTACTCGAGCAATATCTTCAGCTATGATTACTTTTACAGAAGAGAGTTCTGGAGTAACGGTTTCTACAAGTAATATTAATTTTATCAGTGATCAAACATATATAAATGCTTTGATTACTGCAGGAGTAAAAAATGCTGAGATTCAGATTTCTTCACCTATCGAAGTTTCGGGAACTGCTGCATTAACAGGAATAATGAAGGCGTACGAAGTGTCTACTGGAGTTATGATTGACGAAGATATTAAAAAAACTGCTAATGAAGAAATGGTAACAACTGCAAATTTAGCTGATGAAATAGGAGAAGATGAAGCTGCAGATTTTATTAATGAAATAAAAAAACAAATAGCAGAAAATAATCCTAAAACAATAGAAGACATAAAAAAAATAATAAATGATGTGATTGCTAAATTTGATATTAGCCTTTCACAGGAGCAAATTGATGCATTGGTAAGTTTATTTAATAAGATGAAGGATTTGGATATTGATTGGGATGAATTGAAGGATCAAATAACAAATATATCATCAAAAGCTTCTGAGTATATATCATCTGAAGAAGGTCAAAACTTTTTAAGTAATTTGAAAACTTTTTTTGCTGGTATTATTGATTGGTTAAAATCGTTGTTTTAGAATAATGTACTTTAGTACAGTGCAACTTTATAAGAGGACTTAGATGAAATAACCGTTCTTTTGCCAAAAGTGCGGTTATTTATTTGCAAATATAATTTATTACCGATATTTATAAATAAAAAATGAACTTTTTTCATGTTGCACTACTCTTATATGTAAGAAGGTGAGGGAAATAGACACAGAACTATTTGTTAAAGAAGCTAAACAAGGAAACAAAGAAGCCCTTGTAAAGTTGATAATGCATAAAAAAGAAGATTATTATAAGTTAGCCTATACATATATGGGAAATGAACATGATGCGCTGGATGCTTTGGAAAATATGATTGTTATATTATTTGAAAAGATTACGCAATTAAAAAAAGACAAATCTTTTTATAGTTGGAGTTGTAGCATTTTAGTTAATTGTTGCAAGAGCATATTAAGACAAAATAAAAATATCGTTCAAATAAGAGATGAAATACATATTAGTGATAATTATAGTGATAAAGACAGAAAAATTGTTATAGAACAATGTTTATACAAGTTAAATATAAAGTATCGAGAAGTTATTAAGATGAGGTATTATTTGGATTATGAATATAAAAAAATTTCTAAGCTATTAGGAATACCTTTAGGTACTGTTAAATCAAGAATAAATAAAGGTATAAAAAAATTAAGAGATAATCTTGGAGATGACTTTAATGAATATTGATGAAATATTATCTAAAGAAAAAAAAAGAATTGATAATGTGAAAATACCTGATGAGATGGAGCAACGATTGATTAGTTCGCTAAATAATAAAAAACAAAGTAAAAAAAATAGACATTTATTAAAGATAGCAACATATATCATTGTGATTTTATTACTTACTTATAATATTGATGTTGTGGCTTTCTATGGGGGCAGGTTGATCGGATATAATCAAATAATGAATGGAACTTTGCAACAATTAGATGAAATGGGTAAAGGACAAATTATAGGTAAAGGATATCAGTTTAAAAATGGTTTAATAATAAATTTAGATGGAATAATGATAGATGATAATCAAATGTTAGCTTTTTATTCTATAATATATCCAAATGAAAATACTTCTGATTTTAATATAAACCTCTCTTTTAGAGGGCTTATTAGCAGTTACCATATGAATAATGGGCAAGGAGAATTAAACACACAAGGAACAGAAATAAAATGGGTATCTAGTTTTGAAACACCTCTATTTTTTGAGAAAAATCTTACTTTTAATATTACTGTCTCCAGTGATTCCTTTCTTGAAGAAGGGGAGATTAAGTTTAAATTAGATAGAAACAAAGCTATGGGACATACTCTTAAGCAAACAGTAAATAAGAAAATAAAATTAGATAATAATACACTTCTTATTAAGTCTATACTTGCTACTTCTACTAGTACCGTGATAAAAGGAAGTATGGGAAATATTTTTGATTTAGTTAGTGATGAGATTTTAAGTAAAAGAACATATAATAATATCCTTGATATGGATCTCATTGCAAATGGGGTGCCAGTAAAATCATTAGGAAGTGGTATTAGTACCGATTCAAAGGGAATTACATTTGAAATAGAATATGATGCTCTACCACAAGATTTAAAATCTTTAGATATTAAGATTAATAGCATTAGTGCTGAACATGAAGTACATGAGGACTATCTATTAGATAATTCAATTGAGAACAAAGAAATAAATATATTGAAAAATAAAATAATAATCAACAAAATATATCAAGATAAGGATAGTACATATGTGACGATTACAACTGAAGATTCAACAATGTTATCAAAGGTATATCTGTGGTGCGATGGAAAAAAAATTGAACTAAAAGAAACTATAAATTATGAACATAATAAACTAGAAGATGGTACTTTGATGATTACAAGGACACTTAATTTTCCAAGTAGTGGAGAAAGTTATTCTTTGCAAATAGATAGAATTACTTACGCTACTGATTATGATGAAATATTATCCATTCCAATAAAGTGAGTTTAAAATATGGCTAATCAAAAGGTGCTTCCATTTTATTTATTGAAGCACCTTTTGATTGTATAATATGGCATATGTTATTTGAGCTTTTATATTTGTCTATTTCTTTTTCTATCCAATTCTTTAAGAAGCTTTTTTCTTATACGTATGTCTATTGGGGTTATTTCCACAAGTTCATCATCATTGATAAATTCTAAAGCTTCTTCAAGATTCATTAGTTTTGCAGGAGGAAGCTTTATTGCATCGTCTGATCCAGAAGCTCGAACATTAGTCATTTTTTTGTTTTTACAAGGATTAACTGTCATATCATCATTTCGAGAGTTTAATCCAATAATCATGCCTTCATACACTTTAGTACCCGGTTCAATGAATAATTGTGCCCTTTCACTTAGATTTGAAAGTGCATAAGACATAGCTTCACCATCAAATTGAGAGATTAACACCCCGTTAGTTCTTTGAGGGATTTCACCTTTGTGTTCTTCAAAGCATTCAAATCGCCTAACTAACGTACCTTCACCTCGGGTATCGTTTATAAATTCGCTAGAGTAACCCAGCAAACCTCGTGTTGGTACCAAATATTCTATGTTTACATAATCACCTTCACCTGACATTGATTCCATAACGCCTTTTCTAACATTTAATTTAGAAATTACTGCCCCAGAATATTCTTGAGGAACTGATATTATTACTTTCTCTATTGGTTCCATTAATTTGCCATTTTCCCTATGCATAATAACTTCAGGTTTAGAAACGCTTAATTCGAAGCTTTCTCTTCTCATATTTTCCATTAGTATTGATAAATGTAATTCTCCACGCCCTGATACTTTGTAACCATCAGTTTGATCTAATTCTTCAACTTTAAGTCCTACATTAACTTCTAATTCTCTATCTAGTCGAGCTTTGATATGTCTTGTAGTAACATATTTCCCAACTTTTCCAGCAAAAGGTGATGTATTTACTAAAAAATTCATAGATAAGGTAGGTTCTTCTATATTTATCATTTCCATTGGAGTTAGATTGTTTATTTCTCCTATTGTTTCACCTATAGAAATATCAGGAATTCCGGAGACTACTACAATATCTCCAGAAATTGCTTCATTTATAGAAACTCTTTTTAAACCATTATAAACAAATATTTGGTTTGTCTTACCTTTTCCTATACTACCATCTCTTTTGGCAATATCAACAGACTGACCTTCTTTAATCTTGCCACTATATATTCTGCCTATTCCTAATCTGCCTAAATAGTCGTCATAAGCTAAAGTGGAAATTTGTAATTGCAGAGGTTTTTCAGAGTAGTCAGGGAATACATCTGCATGATCTACTATTGTTTCCAATAAAGGCATAATATCTTTAGAATCGTCATCTATATCTCTTTTAATTATACCTTCCTTTGCTATGCCATATAATATAGGAAAATCTAATTGTTCTTCATTAGCATTTAATTCAGAAAACAAATCAAATACCATATCTACAACTTCTTCTGCACGTTGGTCTTTTTTGTCAATTTTATTGATAAGTAGTATTGGTTTTAATCCTAATTGCAAAGATTTGTTTAATACAAATCGTGTTTGGGGCATAGGACCTTCGCTTGAATCTACTAATAATATAACCGTGTCAACGGTTTTAATTATTCTTTCCACTTCTGATGAAAAATCCGCATGTCCAGGGGTATCAACTATGTTAATTTTTATATCATTATACATAATAGAACAATTCTTTGAGTAAATAGTTATACCGCGTTCTCTTTCTAAAGCGTTACTATCCATAACACAATCTACTACATTTTCATTTTCTCTAAATACTCCACTCTGTGATAAAAAAGCATCTACTAAAGTGGATTTCCCAGCATCTACGTGGGCGATAACTGCTATATTTATAATTTTCATTTTATTATATTTCCCTTCTTTCAAATCAATACTATGATAGTTTATACTTTTAAGCTTGATATTTCAAGTTAATTATAATCATTGCACATGATAATCCCATGAAGGCTTATTCAAAGCTAGTTTTTCAATGCTATTTTAAAAATAATAGATTTGATTACCTATTTATTTTGTAAAACTAACTTTATTAATTTTGTTACACTTAATGTTATTAACTACTTTTTCGATTTTTTGTTGAGTTGTCTGTTAGTTTGGTAGGGTAAAGGGATTCCTTTGGGGGCTGAACAATCGTTTTCTTACATATATATTAAATTTCACTTTTTATGAAATAACCATGACCATTGTGTCTAAAATGATTTAGTTTATAAAAGTAGGTGTAGTATGTTTTTAAAATATCTTGAGTAGGATATATTCATAGAGGGTATAACTTTAATGAAACAGATATCGTTTACTATGAAATCATGGAGGTCTTATGATAATACAAAATTTTAAAGAACTATATACAAACGTTCAAAATTATCCAATGCATATTATTGCTGTTGCTGTTGCAGAAGATAAAGATACAATTCATGCAATTTACAATGCTCAAAGATTAAAAATTGCTAAATCTATTTTAGTTGGGGATAAAAAAAGATAGAAAATATAATTGAAAATCTTAAATTAAAAAAAGAAGAGTTTACTATTCTTAATATTCCAGATAAAACTATGGCAGTTGAAAAATGTATACAACTTATTAATGACAAAAAAGCAGATGTGTTAATGAAAGGACTATTAAATACATCAGATTTATTAAAAGGAGTAATTAGGAATGAAAATAAACAGAATAATAAATCATTACTAAGTCATTGTGCAGTATTTGAATTAGACACTACGGATAGACTACTATATATTACTGACATAGGCATGAATATTTCTCCCAATGTTGATCATAAAGAAAAGATTATTAATAATACGGTTAAGCTATGTAATTCTTTAGGAATAAACAATCCAAAAGTAGCAGTGGTATGTGCTGTGGAAAAAATCAATGAAAAAATGTCAGCTACTTTAGATGCGCAAGAGTTGGTAATTAGGAATATAAATAAAGTTATTGAAGATTGTGTAGTAAGTGGTCCATTTGCATTAGATAATGCAGTCTCAGTACATTCAGCAAAGATTAAAGATATAGAAGATATGTATGCGGGTAAGTCTGATATACTACTTATGCCAAATATTGAAAGTGGAAATATTTTATATAAGGCGTTAAATTATTTTACTAAATGCAAAAGTGGAGGGTTGATATTAGGAGCAAGTATTCCTATAGTATTAACTTCTAGAAGTGACTCGATGGATACTAAATTGAATTCTATATTACTCGCTATCCATTACTTTGTAAAGGGAATATAAGTTATAATCAATTACTTTATTTTAGAAAAAACTTGCCAGTTTTGCTAAAGGTCTGTTTTATTAACCGATTAGTATGATGTAGAATATTTATTTTAAAAATGGATTATATTAATGTATGTATTTAATGTTATATATTATTTCTACAATAAAGTACTATCGCATTTATAATTCCCTAGTATTTTATACTTTGTGCAAGAATTATTAAGCTCTTTGAGAGCGTTTTGTATTTTATTTTCATTTAAATTACCTTCAATATCTACATAAAATGAGTAGTTCCAGGGTGTGTTTTTAATGGGTCTTGATTCTAATTTTAGAATATTGATATTATTTTTGGCAAAATAACCCAATGCTTCATAAAGAGCTCCGGGTTTATGAGCTGTAATCATTATTAAACTAATCTTATTTGAGTTTTTGTCGACTATACGGCTATTACTGATTATTATGAATTTCGTTATATTATTAGATAAATTATTTATATTGTCATTTAAAATTTCTAAGTTATAAAATTTAGCAGCTATTTTACTTGCTATAGCAGCACAAGTTGAATCTTTCATTTCCATAATCATTTTTGCACTACTTGCTGTATTTCTTGCTGGAATAGCTTCGAATTGCATTTTTCTTATGTAATCTTCACATTGACCTAATGCTTGTGGATGAGAATAAACCTTTTTAATAAATTCAATTTTTGTGTTTTTAGTAGCCATAAGATTGTGATTGATTTCCACACAAATCTCACCTACTATAAAACAGTTATCATGAATATTCAATAAATCAAATACTTCATATATTCCACCAGTTGTAGAATTTTCAATGGGAACTATACCAAAGTCTGCTTTATTATTGGATATATCTTCAAAAACGTTAGAAAAGAAATCTTTATTCTCATAAGTAATATTTTCGCCAAAATATAAAAGCATAGCTTCATAGCTATAAGAACCAGGATCGCCTTGATATAAAATTTTTTCAGTTGACATTTTAATCACCTTTTTATACTGAATTTTTATTAATTATAAACAATTGTGTTTATTTAATCAAATAAAAAATCATTTATACAGATTTTTCTATTTATAAAATTGATGAATTGTTTTATAATAAGTATATAGTAAATAATTATTTATCTATCACTGAGATGTGCGATATGCTCTAATATTTTGAACCTACAACGATTAAAAGGGAGCTCTTTTGTTTTTGTGTGGATGTCATGCCCTTAAAGGGAAGACAAAAGCATGAAACGGGGCACCCACCTGGAATTCTTCTAGGCGTCAAAATTTAGGGTACGGCATTTTGGTAATAAGCACCCTAGGGTGCTTATTTTAGTACTTAAGGTGAGATTGTATATCTAAACTTTTTGGAATTCATGGTGACACATTTTCTTATTCTATGTGGTATAAGGATGATGGTATGCCTTAGAACTTCTTAGGAAGGATAACAAGTTAAAATGCGAAAAGGCGCAGCAAGAGGCAAATTCAGTTATGCATCATTACCTTGAATAAAAAGATGTCTCTTTATAATGAAAGCTTATGAAATATTTTGAATTTTTATTAATAATTAATCAAAATTAATCTTTTTTCATAAATGATATCTTGTTTAAATAAATTATTTTTCATTTTATAAATTTCAAATATTGCAAACGTTTTATAATAATTAATAAAAATTGAATGCAAATAATCACAGATATATTTATATAAATATTATAAATGTTGCAAATATATTTTTTTTGTGTATAATTTTTATAAAATAGGAGGAAATCATGCAATTAAAGGAAAATTATTTTACATATATTTATAAAGTTGAAAATAAAGGTAAGTTTGATTCAGTTAAAGAATACTTAACTGCTAATTTTCAATATTCTTCAAGATTGATTAGACAGATAAAAAGAGAAGGTCAAATATTGATAAATGGGAATAAAGGAAAATTAAATAATTTAATTGAAGAAGATGACATCCTCACAATTATACTTGCTGATGAAAAACTAGATTCTATTCCAGAAGATTTGCCTCTTGACATAGTGCATGAGGATGAT
Organism: Eubacteriaceae bacterium; assembly: GCA_049366695.1. Taxonomy (GTDB): domain Bacteria; phylum Bacillota; class Clostridia; order Eubacteriales; family Alkalibacteraceae; genus JBMNCR01. The sequence goes on along the minus strand of JBMNCR010000034.1, from coordinate 91,514 downwards.
GATATATTAATAGTAAATAAACCTCCAGGTTTAGTAACTCATCCTACTAGAAGTCATCCCAGTGGCAATTTAGCAAATGCTATATCTAATCATTGGCAGAACATTGAAATATCGGCTAAAATTAGATTTGTAAATAGATTAGATAGAGATACATCTGGTGTAATAATAATTGCTAAGAATAAATATGCCCACCAATATATCCAAAATGAAATGAAAAAAGGAGATGTGGAGAAAATATATTTGGCAATTGTTGAGGGAACACTTGAAAATGACGAGGGTATAATCGATAGTCCAATAGGACGACCAAATGAAGAGTCTATAATGAGAGAGATTATGGATGAAGGCAAAAGAGCAATTACATGTTATAAAGTTATTGAAAGATTTGAGAAACATACTTTATTGGAGTTAAGATTAGAAACAGGAAGAACTCACCAAATTAGAGTTCATTTGAAAAGTATTAATCATCCTATAGTAGGTGATAGTTTATATAATGGATTATCTCCGTATATAAGTAGACAAGCGCTTCATGCTAAAAGCATCTCCTTTAGACATTCAAGGATTCATAAAAAAATGGAATTTGTTGCAGAGTTACCAAATGATATAAACAATTTAATAAAAAGAATAACTGATTAAAAATTATTTTTATGTAAATAATCTAATATGGAAATATTAAGGTGGTTAATTATGAAGAAAAAGATAATTGTTACGATAATGTTAATATTAGCAATTTCTTTAGTGATTTTTGGTTGTACATATTCTCCAGTAAATCTTGATGATTACGAATATAAGCCTAAGGAAAAAACAGTGATATATTCTACAGATGATGAAATGATAGGTGAAATCTATAATGAGAATAGAAGTTATGTCTCAATAGATTATATTCCACAAAATTTAATTAACGGAATTATTGCAGTTGAGGATTCACGGTTTTATGATCATAAAGGATTCGATCCAATAGGAATAATGAGGGCAATGTTTACTAATTTGAAAAAAGGAGAAATAACTGAAGGTGCAAGTACGATTACTCAACAATTAGTTCGAAATTTGTTTAAAGAGATTACTACTGAAAAAACATTTTTAAGAAAAATTAATGAGGCATTAACTGCGATGCAGTTAGAAAAAAAGTATACAAAAAATCAAATATTAGAAATGTATTTAAACGAAATATATTTAGGTGCCGGTACATATGGAATGCAAGAAGCAAGTAAAGAATATTTTGGGAAAGATGTTTGGGATTTGTCTCTGGCTGAATGTGCTATGTTAGCAGGTCTCCCGCAAGCACCAAGCGCATATGAACCTAATGAGAATTTTGATTTAGCAAAAAAACGTCAAGAAAAAGTTTTAGAGAGAATGGCAGATGTAGGATATATTTCACAAGAAGAAGCAGAAACAGCTATTCTAGAAGAAATAAGTATTATAGATGAGGAATCAAAAGAAATAGTAGGAAGATATAAGGATGGTTATGAAGCATACATCAATCAGGTAATTAATGAGTATTGTCAGTATTTGAAAGATCAGTATGATAATGAAGAAATTACTAAAGAATTTGCTCTAGAGAGTCTTCAAAATGATGGACTTACTATTTATACAACCTTAAATAGTAAAATTCAAGAATATGGACTAAGTGCATTAGAATCTGGATTAAAGAGTCATGGCATTCAAGGCACGGCCACTGGGGCATTTGTAACCATTGATTCTTATTCGGGGAGTGTACTATCATATTATGGAGGAAACACTGAAATTGATATGGCAGTGAAACCCAGACAACCAGGTTCTACTATAAAACCTTTTATTTATTCAAAAGCTATTGAAGATGGGGTATTAAATGTAAATACGATTATTCTTGATGAGTATACAGACTTTAATGGTTATAAACCGAAAAATTCAGGTAATAAATACTACGGATTTATTACTGTTAGAGAGGCAATAGTAAATTCAATAAATGTTCCAGCTGTTAAGATTATGAATTTAATTGGGGTAAATACATCATTGGAATTTATAAAACAATTTGGTATTACATCTATTACTGAAAAGGATTATTCTTTAGCAACTGCGCTTGGAGGTATGACTTATGGTATATCGCCTCTAGAGATGTCTAAAGCATACGGGGTCTTCGCTAATTCAGGTGTTTTGACAGAAGTTTTTTTTATAGATTATATAAAAGATAGTAATGAAAATGTGCAGTATAAGCATCAATATGATGAAGAAGATACAAAGCAAATACTTTCTCCAAATACTGTAAAGGAAATCAATGACGTATTAATTGATGTAGTTAGTAGAGGAACTGGTGTATCAGCAAGAAATAATTATTATACAGGTGGAAAAACAGGTACTACTACAAATAACAAGGATTTATGGTTTGTGGGTTATACAGGAAGACTTTCAACTTCAATATGGATAGGCAATGTTGATAATAAATCAGTAAGTGGAAGTAGTAAATATTCTGCACAGGTTTATGGTGATTATATTTCTAAGCTTTTAAAGAATAATCTAGTACCCAATGATAACTTGGAAAAAGTGACAACATATGATGATACTGAAAAAATATTAGTTTTATCACCTCTAGCACAAAATGATTTTGATTCTAAAAACATAGAAGCAAACCAAGTGATTAGTCTAATAGTTCCAAGCGATCAGATAAGTTATTTTGAAGATATTACAATAGTAAAAGTAACTGTAGATAAAGAAACAGGGTTACTTTTCGTAGAAGGTAAATGTCCGGAGTCCAATAGAGAAGAAAAATATTATTTACTGGGGGATGAACCAAAGGAAGAATGTAATAGCATGCATATCATTGATAAGATTGAAGATTTCTTTGATGGGGATAATGATGAGGGAAATAATTCAACTGATTTAGATGAAAATAGTATTGATGATGACAATGATTCATCTGATGAGGACGAAAATAGTATTGATGATGATAAAATGAACGAATCCACTGATGAAAATAACGTAACAAATGATTTTGAAGTAAATTAAAAATTATAATAGTTTAGTTTCTAAATATATATTAGTTTGATTGAATATATCTTCATTAATAAATAAATTTAAGAAGGTGTATTTTTTTTAGGACAAAATCGTTAGAAAGATTCTTCTGATTTGTTATATAAAAATAAAAATTTGCAAAGATACAATACATAATTTGTTATATTATTTTAGATCTATTACGAATTATTAACTTATAATATTTAATATCAAAATAGTATTAAAATATGAACTGAAATAAACACAAAATAATTATTGTAGTACGTTTACATAGTGATAAATCAATAACAAGCCAAAAATAGAGTGGCATATATAATAAAAAAATCAAATATAGTATAGCGTAATAGAATAAATATATCATGCAATATTGACTTTATTATATCAATATTGCATGATAAAGTAGTTAAAATACGTCATATATACAATTAAACATTTAGTTCTTGCATATTTCTCGTATATGATATTGGTATGACATCGTTTTCAATTGCATTATCAAAAAATCTGAGATGTGAATAATTACCATACAAAAATAGTTCGTTATTCTTTATTTTAGCTTTAATAGTATCAAGTTTTACTAAAGCGATTTCATCTTTAATAGATGGTATAATTTTGAAAGCATTAATATCTGACGTCAGTTCAGTACTGCCTTTAGCAACTTTATATGCTCGTCTTATAACGTTTCCACAGCATGTGCATGTAACTTCATATTTTAATAATATGGTGTTATTATCCTCTGATTGAAGGTGGATTTCTTTAATAGGAATCTGCTGCATACACTTGCATTTTTGAAAAATCATAAATGGATAATTAAAATAAATTTTTTCCATAATATCGCCTCCTACTAATATTATACTACTGTTTTTTAAGATTAGTATAATATTCTAACGTGATAATAAATTAACATAATTCAAGCAAATGTTTTTTTTTTCATTGACAAAATGTTCGTTCTTATTTAAAATTGTACTAGAAGGTTGTATATACAAGTTACATTGGTATGTTGTAATGTTGATTAAAAATGACAAGGGAGGTTGAAAAAATGAGTCATGAAGACTTAGTAACTAGCAAAGTTGATATTAGTTTGATAGAAAAAGCTAAACAAGACGGTGCGGAAACCATGTGGGATAGAAAAGCTGCAATGAAAACACCATGTGGTTTTGGTGAAAAAGGGATTTGTTGTAGAATTTGTGCTATGGGACCTTGTAGAATTAGTCCGGTAGAAGGTAAAGGTGCTCAAAGAGGTATTTGTGGTGCCACCGCTGATACTATTGTTGCTAGAAATTTTGCAAGAATGGTGGCGGCAGGAGCCTCAGCCCATTCAGATCATGCAAGAGATATTGCGCATGTAATGCATTTATCTAATCAAAATGGAAATTATAAAGTAAAAGATGTACAAAAATTAATGAAAGTTGCAAAAGAGTGGGAAATTGAAACAGATAACAAAGAAATTTATGAAATTGCTCATGAACTAGCTGAAAAAGCACTAAATGAATTTGGAAAACCTTTTGGAACTCAAAACTTTATTACTCGTGCTCCAGAAAACAGACAAAAAATTTGGAAAGATTTAAAAATAGAACCGAGAGCAATTGATAGAGAAATTGCTACATTAATGCATTCAACACATATTGGTTGCGCTAGTGATCCGGACAGTATACTAGAAATAGCAATGAGGACTTCTTTGGCTGATGGTTGGGGTGGTTCTATGATTGGTACTGAATTTAGCGATATATTATTTGGAACACCTACTTCAAAAGGAACGGAAGCAAATTTAGGCGCAATAGAAGAGAATATGGTAAATATTTTACTTCATGGTCATGATCCAAGTTTTTCAGAAATGATTGTACTTGCTGCTGAAGATCCAGAGTTAATACAACTTGCAAAAGAAGTTGGGTCTGAAGGTATAAATCTTGTAGGCATGTGTTGTACTGGAAATGAAGTAACAATGAGACATGGTATTAAAATTGCTGGAAACTTTTACCAACAAGAAATGGCTGTTTTAACTGGTGCAATGGAAGCAGTAATGGTTGATGTACAATGTATTTTCCCAGCATTAGCAAGATTATCTGATTGTTATCATACTAAATTTATTAGCACATCGCCAAAGGCTAAAATTGAAGGAAGTACATTTATAGAATTTGACGAAGAACATGCATTGGATACAACAAAAAAAATAGTAAGAGAAGCAATTCTAAACTTTAAAAATAGAGATAAAGCAAAAGTATTAATTCCACAAGAAAAAAGCAAAGCTATTGTAGGATATAGTGTGGAAAATATTATTCAACACCTTGATAAAGTAGTAAACAGCCAAGTTGACGAATTTAATAGCGTTAAACCATTATCTGATGTTATATGGGCAGGCGTTATTCGTGGTGCTGCTGGTGTAGTAGGTTGTAACAATCCTAAAGTTAAACATGATCATAGTCATGTAACTGTTATTAAAGAACTAATAAAAAATGATATAATTGTTGTTGCAACAGGATGTGCGGCTCAGGCAGCTGCTAAAGAGGGTCTTTTAACAATGGAAGCTAAAGAATTATGCGGCAGGGGACTGAAAGAAGTTTGCGAAAGAGTAGGTATTCCTCCTGTACTTCATATGGGTTCTTGCGTTGACAATAGTAGAATACTTGATTTAGTAAGTAGAGTATCTATTGAAAGAGGAGTTGACAACAGTGACCTTCCTGTAGTAGGTGTAGCACCTGAGTGGATGAGTGAAAAAGCTGTAGCCATTGGTACATATGTAGTATCATCAGGAATTGATACATATCTTGGAGTAACTCCTCAAGTAACTGGATCTGCAAGATTTACTGATATGTTAACTAATAAGATTGAAGAAAAAGTTGGAGCTAAATTTTTCTTTGAAGAAGACCCAATAGTATGTGCTCAAAAGATAATGGAACGAATAGAAGAAAAACGTGATAAATTAGGAATATAGGTGATTAATTATGAAAATAGCTGTAACAGGTAAAGGTGGCGTAGGTAAATCCACCATATCCGCTGCTTTATGTAGAAATTTTGCACAAAAAGGCTATAATGTATTAGCCGTAGATGCTGATCCAGATGCAAACTTAGCATTAGCTTTAGGTATGCCTTCTAAGGAAGCACTGGAGTTAAAACCGATTTCTGAATTAAGAGATTTAGTAGAAGAGAGAACAGGTGCGCAAAAAGGTCAGTATGGTACCATATTTAAAATGAATCCAAAAGTTGATGATATTCCTGAAACATACTGTAAAGAATATGATGGAATTAAAATTTTAGTTATGGGTTCTGTAGATATTGGAGGATCAGGATGTGTATGTCCTGAACATGTTTTACTTAAAAGGCTAACATCTCATCTTATACTTCGTGAAAAAGATGCAGTTATTATGGATATGGAAGCAGGAATTGAACACCTTGGTCGTGGGACAGCTGAATCGGTTGACGCTTTTATTGTAGTGGTAGAACCTGGAGAACGAAGCGTTCAAACTTATGACAGAGTAAGGAAGTTAGCAAATGATTTGGGAGTTAGTAATGTCTTTGTAATCGGTAATAAAATCACTGATGAGGCGGATATTGAATTTATAAAAAATCATGTAGGCGAGAAAAATAGTATAGGATTTATCCAATATGAAAAAGAGATAAGTCTTTCTGACAGAGAGAATACATCGGCTTATTTCGCCAGTAAAAATTTTAAGAACAGCATTAATGAAATTGCTGATAAAATAAATACAGTTGTATTACAAAAATAATCGTATGGATAGGAGGATAAGCAGAATGAATCTGTTTAAGATTATATACTCAGGAATGAATCAATATCTTGAATTAGCAGAGACAATGGTTCAAAAAGCTATAACTGAAAAAGGTAAAGAAGCTAGTGTTAAGTTCCCATCAACGGCGTATTCATTACCAGTAATATATGCAATTACTGGTGAAAAAATAGGAACAGTAGGTGAACTTGAAAAGGCCTTAGAGCTTGCAAAAGGATTCGTGCATGAAGGTAAATTGTTGCAAAATGCTTTAGATGCAGGTACTGCTTCAGCTATGTTTGCTGAAATAATAGAAGCAGTAAAATATACTTTAGAAGATGAGCCATATAAAGCGCCACTACAAGGCCATTTGACAGATGCGCAAATTAGAGCTTTCGGTGTGCCATTAGTAACTCAAGATATTCCTGGAGTACCAGTAATTATCGGAGAATGTAAAGACAGTGCTACAGCAGCTAAAATAGTTAAAGAATATCAAGAAAAAGGTATGTTGACATTCTTAGTTGGAAAGGTAATTGACCAATGTTTAGCTGAAGGAGTAAAAATGGGTATTGACCTTAGGGTAATACCATTAGGTTATGAAATTGAATCAGTAATTCATGTAGTTTCTGTAGCGATTAGGGCTAGTTTAATATTTGGAGCTATTGCGCCTGGAGATTTTCAAGCACATAAAGAATACACAAAAGATAGAGTAAAAGCATTTGTAAATGTATTTAATGATTGGGATGATAAGATCATTGCTGCAGGAGCAGCTGCTATCGAATTAGGCTTCCCAGCAATAACTGAAACATTTATTAACGAAGTACCTACTTTATTATTAAATCAACCTGATAATGATAAAGTTGTTGAAACTTCATTAGAAGTGAGAAATATAAAAATAAAAATTACAAAAATAGATGCACCAGTAGGAATATCTTCTGCATTTGAAGGTGAAAGAATCCGTAAAAATGATATGTATGCCGAGTTTGGTGGCAACAAAACTAAGGCATGGGAATTAGTAAGAATGAGAGAGTTATCTGATATTGAAGATCATAAGATCGAAGTGATTGGTCCAGATATTGATACTGCTGATAAAGTGCCATATAATATGCCTTTCGCAGTTGTTGTAGATGTTGCTGGAAAAAGCATGGAAGAAGATTTCGAACCTGTTTTGGAGAGAAGATTACATTATTTCATGAATTACATAGAAGGTGTAATGCATATCGGACAAAGAAATATTGCATGGATTCGTATAGGTAAAGAATCTTATGAAAAAGGATTTAGATTAAAACATGTTGGTGAAGTAATATATGCAAAAATGAGAGATGAATTTGATAAGGTAGTTGATAAATGTCAAATTACTATTTATACAGATGCAGATATGGTTTCAAAACTAGAACAAGAATTAGCATTACCAAAATACGCTTCTAGAGACGAAAGATTAGCTTCATTAATTGATGAAAATGTAGATACTTTTTATTCTTGTACATTATGTCAATCTTTTGCACCAGCACATGTTTGTATTGTAACACCAGAAAGATTAGGTTTATGTGGAGCTGTAAGTTGGTTAGATGCTAAGGCGACTAAAGAATTAGACCCAACTGGAGCATGTCAACCTGTACCAAAAGAAGGTGTTGAAGATGAGCAAAAAGGTATTTGGGAAGAAGTTAACAAAACTGTAGAAACTGCATCTCAAGGCGCTGTTTCTAGAGTATCATTATACTCTATTTTAGAAGATCCAATGACTTCTTGTGGATGTTTTGAATGTATATGCGGTATTGTTCCAGAAGCTAATGGAGTGGTTATAGTAAATCGTGAGTATGGTGATGTTACACCAGTAGGTATGAGTTTTGGTGAATTAGCTTCTATGACTGGTGGAGGAGTACAAACTCCAGGATTTATGGGTCATGGTAGACATTTCATAGGTTCTAAGAAATTTATGAGTGCAGAAGGCGGTTTGGCAAGAATCGTATGGATGCCTAAAGAACTAAAAGAAGATGTTAGAGATAGATTAAACGCTGCAGCAAAAGAGTTGTATAACATTGATAATTTTGCAGATATGATTTGCGATGAAACAATCTCAATGGAATCAGAAGGCCTATTGGAATTCCTTGAAGCAAAAGGACATCCAGCTTTAACATTAGATCCTATTATGTAACAATAACCATTTTGTTAGTTGTGTCAATTAGTGTACTTATCATAAAAAAATTCAATTAATAACTTCGGTTATTAATTGAATTTTGTAAAGTAAAATGATATTGTATAAATATCTAAATATGTATTACTAAGGAGGCAAACTATTGTGAATAAAAGAATAGCAGTTGCTGGTAAGGGTGGAACTGGTAAAACAAGTTTAACCGGAATTATCATAAATTATTTGGTACAAGAAGGTAAAGGGCCAGTACTTGCAGTTGATGCAGATGCAAATTCTAACTTAAATGAAGTTTTAGGTATAGATATTGAAGAAACTCTTGGAAATATACGAGAGGAAGTAAATTGGGCAGAACGTAAAGGAATGCCTATACCAGGCGGAATGGTTAAAACAGAATATCTTGAGTATCGATTAAATCAAGTCGTCAGTGAAGGTAATGGATATGATATCTTGGTAATGGGTAGAACACAAGGTGAAGGATGTTACTGTTATGTTAATGGTATTTTAAAAAATCAAATAGATCGTCTTTCGGGTAATTACAATTATATTGTAGTAGATAATGAAGCAGGAATGGAACATATTAGTAGGGGAACAGTGGGTGATCTTGATCTATTACTACTTGTTAGTGATTATTCTAGAAGAAGTATCCAAGCAGTTGGTAGGATAAAAGAATTATCAGCTGAATTAAAATTGAACATTCCGAAATTAGGTTTGATTGTAAACAAAGCTCCAAATGGTGAACTAGCTGATACTATTAAGGAAGAAATACAATTACAAGGATTAGATTTAATAGGTGTAGTTCCTTTGGATCAGACGATTTCTGACTATGATGCAAAAGGAGAACCATTGATAAATATGCCTGATGAAAGTTTATCGAAAATGGCTATTAAAGATATTCTAAAAAAATTACAACTTATTTAAAAGGAGGTTTGAACATTGGCTTACAAAAAAACAGCAAAAAAGTATAGTGGAAAAATTAAAGAAATTACTATTGGAACCGGTGATAAAGCCATATCAATAGGTGGGAAAAATGTATTGCCATTTCACTCATTTGATGGGGAAATGGGACAATCGCCAAAAGTTGGAATCGAGATAATTGATGTAGCGCCAAATGATTGGGATGAAGGTATAGTTAGTTTATATGCTGAAGTAAAAAACGATACAGCAGCTTGGGCTAAATTAGTTGAAGAAAAATATGCACCTGATTTTATTTGTTTAAGATTTGAAGGTGCGGATCCTAATGGCCTAGATAAAAGTGTAGAAGAATGTGTAGATATTGCAAAAAAAGTAGCTGATAGCACAACAACTCCATTGGTTATTGCTGGATGTAAAAACGATGAAAAAGATGCCGAAGTTTTTAAAGCTATAGCTGAAGCGCTTGAAGGCAAGAACATATTATTACTATCAGCAAAAGAAGAGAACTATAAAACTGTTGGTGCAGCAGGTGCGTTAGCATATAAACAAAAAGTATCTGCGGAATCATCAGTGGATATTAATCTAGCTAAACAGCTTAACATACTAATGTCTCAATTAGGTGTAAAAAATGAAGATATGGTAATGAATATTGGATCTGCAGCAGTTGGGTATGGGTTCGAATATGTATCTTCAACTATGGATAGAATTTTATTGGCAGCATTAGGACAAAATGATGAAACACTTCAATTGCCAATAATTACTCCTGTTTCATTTGAAACTTGGAATGTAAAGGAATCTGTTGCTACAGAACAGGATGAACCGAATTGGGGTAGCATAGAAGAAAGAGGTATCCATATGGAGATTTCTACAGCTGCAGCTTGTTTAGTTTCTGGTTCTGATGCTGTAATTGTTAGACATCCTAAGTCACTTGAAACTATTAAAACTTATATTAGCACTATGATTGGATAATAAATACATTTTTTTAAGGAGGTAAGAAGATAATGGGCTTAAACGGTATTCAAATATTTAAATTAACCCCCAGAACAAATTGTAAGGAATGTGGATTCCCTACATGTATGGCGTTTTCTATGAAAGTTGCGGCAGGAGCCGTTCCTATAGATAAATGTCCTCATGTATCAGATGAGGCAAAAGAAAAACTTTCTGAAGCTACTGCACCACCAATGAAAACAATAGCTATCGGAAAAGATTCAATAAAAATGGGTGGAGAAACAGTATTATTTAGACATGAAAAAACTCTTGTAAACAAATCTTTATTTGCAGTACAGTTTTGTGATTCAATGAGTGATGATGATTTTCAAAATAAGGTAGCAAATATTAAAAAAGTAGATTTTGAGCGTATTGGCGAGCAAATGAATGTTGAATGTGTTGCCGTGAAATACGATAGTGATAAAGAAAAATATCTTAAAATGATTGATGACTTAAAAGAATTAAATAAGGTTTTTATTTTAGTTTGTGAAGATGCAGATGTGGCTAAAGAAGCAATTGAAAAGATTAAAGATGAAAAACCTATTTTAATGGGTGCTACTAAAGAAAACATTGAAGAAATGGTACAAATCGCTAAAGAATCAAAAGCTGTTTTAGGAATAAAAGCAGATTCTTTAGAAGAATTACATGATGTAGTAGAAAAAGCTGAAAAAGCTGGATATAAAGACTTGATAATAAATCCTGGCACAGAGAGTATTGCAAAAGCATTTGAGAATACAGTTGAAATACGTAGAACTGCGCTAGTTGGAGGAGATAGAGTGTTTGGATATCCTTCAATGTTATTTCTAAATGATTTATCAAAAGGAAATAAATATTTACAGACAGCTTTAGCTTCAACTTTCATTCTAAAATATGGTTCAATTATTGTTTTAGATGATATTACTTATCCTAGTGCTTTGCCAGTTTATGGTCTTAGACAAAACATTTACACAGATCCACAAAAACCAATGAGGGTTGAACCTAAATTATATGAATTCAATAATCCTACAGAAGATTCACCACTTCTTGTAACTGTTGATTTCGCATTGACATATTTCGTAGTATCAGGTGAAGTTGAAAGATCCAAGTCTTCTGCTTGGTTGATGATACCAGATTCTGGTGGTTATTCTGTATTAACATCTTGGGCTGCTGGTAAATTTAGTGGTAGTGTTATAAAGCAAATGGTAAAAGATAGTGGCATTGAGGAAAAATTATCTAAAAAGGTATTAATTATTCCTGGAAAAGTTGCAGTATTAAAAGGTGAAATTGAAGAAGACTTACCTGGATGGGAAGTAATCGTAGGACCAGAAGAAGCAATGCAACTACCTAAATTTCTTAACGAATTAAAATAGAAGAATAATAAAATGATGGGATTATATCTACGTGATATATTCCATCTTAATTTATAAGAAAAATAAAGAATAAGAAAGAAGGTTAATTATGGACAAATTTATGGTTATTGGGGAAAGAATTCATTGTATTTCACCATCTATTAGAAAAGCTATAAGTGAAAGAGATTCAGGTCCAATATTAAAAAGAGCAAAAGAACAATTAGACGCAGGAGCTACTTATCTTGATGTAAACATTGGTCCTGCAGAAAAAGATGGAGTAGAAGTAATGCAATGGGCAGTACAACTTATCCAATCTGAATTTGATAATGTTCCTCTTGCATTGGATACTGCTAATAAGAAAGCTATAGAAGCTGGAATTAAAGTGTATAATAGATCAAAAGGTAAGCCAATCGTAAATTCTGCTGATGCAGGAGATAGGATTGATAATATAAACTTAGCAGCAGCTAATGATGCTATGAGTATTGCATTATGTGCGAAAGAAGGTATACCAAGAGATAACGACGAAAGAATGGTATATTGTCAAGAAATGATTGAAAGAGCTATGGAAGCTGGTATGGAAGTAGAAGATTTATTGTTTGATCCATTATTCTTAGTAATTAAAGGAATGCAAGAAAAACAAGTTGAAGTTTTTGAAGCAATCAAAATGCTAAGTGAAATGGGTTTAAAAACTACTGGTGGTTTAAGTAATGTATCAAATGGTACACCAAAACATTTAAGACCAATTCTTGACTCTTATACAGTAGCAATGGCTATTCAGTGCGGTTTAACGTCTGCTATTGCAAATCCTTGTGATGTTAAATTAATGGAAGCAATAAAAACATGCGATATGATTTTAGGAAAAACTTTATACGCAGACTCTTACTTAGAACTATAATTAGTAGTATAATATTCCATGAAGGATAAATATATTCTATGAAAGAGGGCATAAAGAATATGAGCTTATTTGATATTATTTTTGCTGGCTCAAATGCAGCGTTAGGTCTAGCAGAAAAAACTGTCTCAGATGCAATCGCGCAAAAAGGAAAAGAACAAAAGGTTTCATTCCCTAGTACGGCGTATTCATTGCCTGTTATTTATGCAGCTACAGGAATGAAGATTTCTTCATTAGAAGAACTTCAGGGAGCTCTGGGTGTAGTAAAAAGCTTAATTGTTGAAGAAGACGATATGGGAAAATCATTAAATGCAGGTCTAGCAACTGCAGTTTCTGCGGAAATTATCGAAGCAGTTAAATATGCTTTAAGTGACGAACCTTATGAAAATGAAACAGGAATTGGTTTTGTACCTGACCCGATAATTAGATCTTTAGGAGTACCTTTAGTAACTGGAGACATACCTGGTATTGCTGTAGTTTTGGGTGAATCAGCTGATAAAGATAGTCTAATAGAAATCATAAAAGATTATCAATCTAAAGGGTTGTTGACATTTATTATAGGAAAAGCCATTGATCAAGTTGTTGAATCAGGAATGAAAGTTGGACTTGAATTCCGAGTTATTCCAATAGGTTACGATGTAACTTCTGCTATTCATGTTGTATCTGTTGCTGTGAGAGCTGCATTAATTTTTGGAGCTTTAAAACCCGGTGATTTAAATGGATTATTAAATTATACTAAAGAAAGAGTACCAGCTTTTATAAATACATTTGGACCATTAAATGAAGTGGTAGTATCTTGTGGGGCTGGAACAATTGCATTAGGTTTCCCTGTAATTGCTGATACTGATGTTCCAGAAGTTGAAGGAGCTTTGATTTCTCAGAAAGATCACAAATTAACTGTTAAAACTTCTTTAGAAGCAAGAAATATTAAAATAAAAATAAAAGAAATTCCTATACCTGTGAGTTTTGCTGCTGCCTTTGAAGGTGAAAGGATTAGAAAAGATTCTGTATATGCTGAATTTGGAAGTAAAAGGAGTAAATCATGGGAACTAGTGCAAATGAAAGATTCAAGCAAAATTGATGATCATAAGATAGAACTTATAGGACCAGATATTGATTCTATTGACGCTCCAGTATATTTACCATTAGCTGTAATAGTGGATGTGTCAGGCAAAAATATGCAGGAAGATTTCGAACCTGTGCTTGAGCGTAGAATTCACTATTTTATTAATTATATAGAAGGTGTAATGCACATAGGACAAAGGAATATATCATGGATTCGTATTGGTAAAGATGCTTATTCTAAAGGCTTCAGATTAAAACATATTGGCGAAGTTTTATATGCCATGATGCATGATGAATTTGGTTCTGTTGTTGATAAATGTCAAGTTACTATCATTACAGATAAAGACAAAGTTAGAGAATTGGAAGAAAATCTGGCATTCCCTAAATATAGAGCAAGAGATGAGAGATTGGCTTCACTAACAGATGAAAGTGTGGATACTTTTTACTCTTGTACATTATGTCAATCATTTGCGCCTGCCCATGTTTGTATAGTAACACCTGAAAGATTGGGTTTGTGTGGAGCTGTAAGTTGGTTAGATGCAAAGGCAACAAAAGAGTTGAATCCTACTGGAGCTTGTCAACCAGTTCTTAAAGAGGGTATAGAAGACGAAGAAAAAGGTATTTGGACAGAAGTTAGTAAAGCTGTAGAGTCTTTTTCACAAGGTGCTGTTTGTAGAGTTTCATTATATAGTATATTAGAAGATCCAATGACATCATGTGGTTGTTTTGAGTGTATATGTGGAATTGTTCCTGAAGCGAATGGTGTAGTAATAGTAAATAGAGAGTATAGTGGTATTACTCCTGTTGGTATGAGTTTCGGAGAATTAGCATCTATGACTGGCGGTGGAGTTCAAACTCCTGGATTTATGGGACATGGAAGACACTTTATATCTTCAAAAAAATTCCTGGCAGCTGAAGGCGGAATAGAGCGGATTATTTGGATGCCAAAAGAATTAAAAGATGATATTGCTGAAAGATTAAATTCTACAGCGAAAGGATTATATGGTATAGACAACTTTACAGATATGATTTGTGACGAGACGGTATCTACGGATGTTGAGGGAGTAATTACCTTTCTAAATGAAAAAGGACATCCCGCAATTGAAAAAGATCCGATAATGTAAAAAAATACCCGGTACAATTGTACCGGGTAACATTTTAATCTTATTCAGTATAAGAATGATATAAAGCAAACATATTAAATGTGGTATAATTATCGTTTAAAAAGATTATTTAATTTTATTAATTTGACAAACAGGAGGAAACGATGATACAGGTTATATTAAACATTCCTGATAGTGATAATAAGACTATACAAGTTACAAAAGGTGAAAATCTATTAAATGTTATAAGAAATGCTGGAGTAAATATAGATGCTCCATGTAATGGAAATGGCACTTGTGGCAAATGTAAAGTAAGATTACTAAAAGGAAAGGTTAAGGAAAGCTCAAATCATAATATAAGTAAAGAAGCAAAGTCTAGGGGTTTATTATTAGCGTGTGCTAGTACAGTTATTGAACCAGTAGAGATTGGTATTCTAAAAGAATCCATATTAAATATTAATAAAATTAACGTCGTAGATAATGATGCTAATCAAATTAATGATAAGTATTATAAGATAAACGATACATTTTCTAAATTGCATTTGAGTGAAAAATATCTAAAAAAAATAGATTTAACATTAGATTTGCCAACAATTGATGATAATATATCTGATGTTACAAGACTAAGAAAATTTATTATTAGAGAATTAAAATGTAAAAATATAGAAATTAACCTAAATATATTGAAAAGAATACCCTTTACTTTAAGAGATAATAATTTTAATATCACAGTTATCTATTGCATAATTGCTGATGATAGTATAAGAATTATTGATGTATGTTCCAAAGAAACAAATAAATTATATGGGATTGCAATAGATGTGGGAACTACTTCTGTAGCAGCATGTCTAGTTGACTTGGATAACCTCAATGTATTGGGAGAAGTATCATGTGCTAATGCTCAGTCAAAATACGGAGCAGATGTAATTAATAGGATTATTTATTCTACTAAAGCTAATGGGTTACAACTTTTGAAGGATGCCATTGTGAAGGAAAGTATTGACCCGTTAATTTTAGAATTATGCAAATTAAATAAAATTAGCAGTGAAGATATACTGCTAATTTCTATATCTGCAAACACAACAATGTCTCATTTACTATTGGGAGTATATCCTGATTATTTAAGGAAAGAACCCTTTATTCCAGTGTTTACTGATATAAAAGGTTTAGAAGTTACAGTTGATGATATAGGATTAAGTATAAATAGAAATGCTTTGATTAATATAAGTCCTTCTGTTGCGAGTTATGTAGGAGGAGACATTAGTGCAGGTGTAATGGCGTCTATGATGAGGGAGTCAGAAAAGAATACTATATTAATAGATTTAGGAACTAATGGAGAATTAGTATATGGGAATGATAGTTTTTTAATAACTTGTGCCTGTTCAGCTGGTCCTGCTTTTGAAGGAGGAGAAATTAGTTGTGGGATGAGAGCAGCTAATGGAGCTATAGAATCCATATATATTGATAAAAATACATATAAACCAGAAATTGAAATTATTAATGGAATTCAACCATTAGGAATTTGTGGTTCGGGAATTATTGATTTGATTTCAGAGTTGAAACGCGTATCGTTAATCGATGCCAAAGGAAAATTTATAAAAGAAGTTATCTGCGATAGAGTAAAATTTGATTCATATGGATTAGGTTGTTATATTATTGCTTCAAAGGATGAATATGATATAGAAGAGGATATTTATATTACAGAAATAGATATTGATAATTTCATTAGAGCAAAAGCTGCAGTGTATTCAGCTACATATGTATTACTCTCTAGTTTAGGATTGGATTTTGATCAAGTAGATGAAATAAAAGTAGCCGGAGGTATAGGAAATCATATTAATATAAAGAGTGCTATAAACATTGGATTGTTTCCTGATATTGAAATTGAAAAATATCAATTTATTGGTAATAGTTCTTTAACAGGTAGCTATATGAGTTTAATAAATAAAAATGCTAAATATTATATGGATGATATAGCAAATAATATGACTTATTTGGAATTAAGCGTTTATCCCGGTTATATGGACGAATTTATTTCGGCTTCATTTATACCTCATACTAACATAAGTCGTTTTCCAACACATACATAAAAGAAGTTATAATATTTGCATATTATTAATGTAAATGTTATTATTGTTTGTATTCATAAACTGCGATGAGTAATACTATATTAGGTATTTATATACTTTATTAGATTTTTGGGAGATATAATGATGATTGATTTAAAAGAGTTAACTCTGTTAGTAGGAGAATTAGAAGAAGAAGATGCGTTAGATCTTTTAACAGAATATATGAATTCTAATCCTACTCAAGAACATGCAGAAATGGTATTAAGAGCATGCCAAGAGGGTATGGAAATAGTAGGAGATTTATTTGAAAAAGGTGAGTATTTTGTAGGAGATTTAATATTTGCTGGAGAACTTTTAAAAGGGGCTATTAATATTTTAAAACCTGCAATTGGGGTAGGAAGTAGTTCTGCAAAAATAGGAAAAATTGTAATAGGTACTGTGCATGGTGATCTGCATGATATAGGCAAAAATATTTTTGTAATTATGTCTGAAGCAGCTGGATTTGAAGTTCATGATTTAGGTATTGACCAGCCTGTAAGAGCTTTTGTTGATAAAGTAAAAGAAGTTAATCCTGATATTATTGGATTGAGTGGGGTTATTACTCTTGCACTAGGAGCTATGAAAGATACAGTTGAAGGACTTAAAGAAGCTGGCGTTAAAGATGATTTTAAAATAATAATCGGGGGAAACCCTGTAACTCACGAAGCTTGTGAACATATTGGTGCAGATGCATTTACTACTAATGCTACAGAAGGAGTAAAAATATGCAAAAAATGGGTAAGGAAATAGCATATATATATAGTCCTAATTGGGCTTTTTTTTTATTTATTATAAAAAGAAATGTTTATGAATGTACGGATATTTAAACAATATTATTGACTTTGTTTATCCTTTACATTATTATATATAGAAATACTTTAAAGGGGTGATTCCAAAATGAAAGCTTCAAAAGCTATTATTAAATGCTTGGAAAGGGAAAATATAAATACCGTCTTTGGATATCCTGGTGGTGCTGTATTACCATTATATGAAGCTCTAAGGGAATCTGAGATTGATCATATCTTAGTAAGAAATGAACAATCATTAGTACATTATGCAAGCGGTTATGCAAGAGAAACTGGGAATGTGGGAGTATGTATTGCAACATCCGGTCCGGGAGCTACAAATACTATTACTGGTATTGCAACTGCATATATGGACTCTATACCTATAGTTATTATAACAGGTCAAGTTAATACGGAATTAATTGGAACGGATGCATTTCAAGAAGCAGATATTAAAGGTGCTACAGAACCATTTACAAAACATAATTATCTAATCAAAGATGCAAATGAGATATCAAAAGTTTTTAAAGAGGCTTTTTATTTAGCTAATAGTGGAAGAAAAGGCCCAGTTCTTATAGATATACCAAAGAATATTCAGCAATCGAAGATAAAAACTTTTGTAAATGAAGAAATAAAAATCAAAGGTTATCAACCTACTTTATCAGGACATAAAGGACAGATAAGACGAGCAATCTCTAAAATAAAATCTTCAAAAAGACCAATTATATTTGCTGGTGGTGGGATTATTGCTGGTAAGGCAAAACAGGAACTTACACAGTTTGCAATAAAAGCAAATATACCTGTAATTAATTCATTGATGGGGATTGGAAGTTTTAATCACCAGTCACGACTATATGCAGGTATTATTGGAAGCCACGGTTATATGTATTCAAATAAAATTATTGAAAAAACTGATTTACTGATTTGTATAGGGGCTAGAATGTCAAATAGAGCGACAGGTGGATTTAATAATTTGAATCCAGATTTGGAATATATACATATAGATATAGATCCAGCAGAAATTGGCAAAAATGTGGATACGACGGTACCTATTGTAGGGGATTCCAAACTTATTCTAAGAGAATTATTAGATAAAGAGTTTACTATAGATACTAACGAATGGTTAGATGAAATTGATGTTATAAAGAAGCTATATCCTGTTAGTATAGAAATGCAACAAGGATGTAATTATGTTAATCCGAAAGAAGCAATAAAGAATATATCTGATACTTTAAATGACTCAGCTTGTTTAGTGGCAGATGTAGGACAAAATCAAATATGGGCTGCATTATACTATGAAATACTTGGTACGAGGAATTATTTTACTTCTGGTGGTTTGGGTACAATGGCTTATAGTTTGCCTGCTGCAGCTGGAGTAAAAGTAGCAAATCCGTCTCGACAGGTAGTCTGCATAATGGGAGATGGTAGCTTTCAAATGTGTCTAGGAGAATTGGCTGTTATAAGGGAACAAAATATAGGCATAAAATTAATTATTTTTAATAATAGTAAACTTGGTATGGTGAGAGGATTACAACAAGATAGTTATGGGAAAAACAATACATTTGGTGTAGATCTGAACTGTGATGTTGAATTCACAAAGATTGCCGAAGCTTATAATATTGACGGATATAAAGTTCAAGATTTAAAAAGCTTTGTCGATGTTTTTAACAAGGTTATTGATAATGAACAACCATGTTTGATACAATGTGATATAGATCCAGATTTTACGATATTTTAGGAGGATATAGTATGAAAAAATATGTTTTATCGTTACTAGTTGAAAACAATTCGGGAGTATTAAGTAGGATAGCAGGTTTGTTTGCAAGAAGATGCTTTAATATTGATAGTTTAACAGTAGGCACTACAGAAGATCAAAAGCTTTCAAGAATGACTATTACTGTCATTGGAGATGAACAGATATTAGAACAAATTAAAAAGCAGTTAAATAAGCTGATTGAAGTTATAAAAATAGTTCAATTATCTTCAGAAGATTCTATTAGTAGAGAACTAGTATTTGTTAAAGTAAAAGCTGATAATAGTACTAGATCAAATATAATAG
This sequence comes from Eubacteriaceae bacterium, assembly GCA_049366695.1. Taxonomy (GTDB): domain Bacteria; phylum Bacillota; class Clostridia; order Eubacteriales; family Alkalibacteraceae; genus JBMNCR01. Next base: position 71,419 of record JBMNCR010000034.1, on the reverse strand, counting down.
AAATATCTAATATTTTTAGAGCACATATAGTTGATGTTTCTCATGGAAGTTTGATATTGCAATTAACAGGTGATGAAGAAAAGGTAATAGCTTTTATGGATATGTTAGAGCCTTTTGGAATTATTGAATTCATTAGATCAGGTGCTACAGGATTACAAAGAGGAGAAAAAGGAATAGGTATGCATCTATAGAGCAAAAGGTATAAAATAGATATTATATAAAATTGCATTTAATATTATTTATATATAAAGCAAATAATTTTTATAGTTATTTACTTTATAGAAGTCAGTTTTGAATTGAGAGTATTATTGTATTAAAGACAATTTAATTCTGACTTCTATTTACTTTTTAACTAAAGGCAAGTTTTGCTAATTTATCATTAACTATATCACCTACTACTGCTAGATCTTCAGCAGTAAAATAAAAAGGGATATTATCACTAAACAGTATTTGAGCTGAAGGCGGAAATTCTTCATCGCCATTCCATAATATGATATATACAAAAATATTGGGCAAAAACTCAATTTTGTATCCAATGTCACCCTTTGGTATTTTTTCAGCTTTTAATAATTCCATTGATTTTAGTAACCTGTCGAATTTTTTACTGAAGGTCTTGCACAAACGTATAATGCATCTACCATAAAAATTAGAATAATATAAATTACCATCAGGTACTTCTCGATAATTTATCATTTTATTTCCTGGAGTGATGTTTTTTCTTATCATAAGATAACGTAAAATTAAAGTTTTTATAGGATATTTTACATTTGCATTATTTAATATTTCGCCTGATGGATATTCTACAAGGAATTCATCATTTAATAAATTCACTTTAAAAACATTATTTGCTTCATCATATTTAATTCCTGACTTATTTGCTATATCCAAAGGATCTAATTTTTGAAATTCATTTTTGTAATGCTCAAAAGGAATTTTGTCTTTTCTTTTTTCAATAATAGAATTTGATTTCATAGTTCACCTTCTTTGTATGTATTTATATAAATTATATCATATTAATGTATTAGTAGTTTAGATGATTCCAATAATAAGTGATATTTATATAGTAAATTTTAGTATAACGAATAAAGATTTAACTTATATAAGTCAGAAAAGCAAAAAATATTAACATATTCAAAGAATCTAATAGTTTTAATTAGAAAGATATAGTAATGATAAAATTACTTAAAAAATTGTACTTAATTATGTGGTTATTAAATAGTAATTCTAAATTAATTAAATATTACTGAAAAAATATATAAAATAAGGAAATATACTGTATTGTATTTCTATGTATTTATGAATAAACTTGTTGACATGCTTTTAAAGAAAATGATATTATACGTAGATATGTACAAGTATATATAGGAGGTTTTAATTTGACAAAGTATAGTAATCTGACGAAAGAAATAGGAGAATTGCACGATGAAAAAGTGCTGGATATTGTAAATGATTTTATGAATAATAAACCTACACAAGAAGAAGCTAATCAATTGATTAAATGCGCCCAAGAAGGGATGGCTATAGTAGGTGATAGGTTTGAAAAAGGAGAATATTTTGTAGGTGATTTAATTTTTGGAGGTGAGTTAATCACCGAAATTATCGATATTATTAAGCCTTTAATAAGTGGAACTAGTAATAAAACTATGGGGAAAATTGTTATAGGCACGGTAAAAGGTGACCTTCATGATATTGGAAAAAATATATTTAGGTTAATGTCAGAAGCTGAGGGTTTTGAAGTATATGATATTGGAATAGATCAATCTGTTGAATCATTTATAGAAATTATTAAAGAAACAAAACCAGATATCTTAGGTATGAGTGGTGTTTTAACACTAGCCCTTAATTCTATGAAAAACACAGTAGATGCCATTAAAGAAAGTGGTTTAAAAGAAGACATGAAAATCATTATAGGTGGAAATCCTGTTAATAAAGAAGCATGCGAACACATAGGAGCTGATGCTTTTACATCAAATGCAGTTGAAGGGATTTCAATTTGCAAAGAGTGGATGAATATATAAGTTTATTGATAAATAAAATACTCAAAAAATAATTGAGACTTTTGAAAAAATTAAAATATTTTCACTATTGCATTTGCTTTAGTGATGACATAAGTTTAATATAAATGCTGTGCTTCTTTATTACAGGCATGCATATGATTTAAATTTTTCAATAGTCTCAAGTTATTGAATTCTAAACAATCTAACTACTTACAGAGAACTTTCATCCTCGTGATTATCACGGAAATATGAATTTGCCATATATTGTGTTGAAAAAGAAGGGTTTGTTGCTAGCTCTATATGTATAGCATTTTCTGCAATTGTATTACATTCTTTTTGATCATCTTTTGATAAAAGGAACATTTGACAACCTGTAGCAGCTGCATTGCCTATTGAATATATAGGTACGTTCTCATATGATGGTATCATTCCCATGTATTGAGCTTTAACAATGTCTATATAATTACCAAAAGCTCCGGCTATTAGTATCTCATCTAAATCAACTCCGGTTAGACCACATTCTGTAATTAACATATTACAACCAGTAAAAATCGCAGCTTTGGCTAGTTGTACTTGACGAATATCTTTTTGACTGATAATGATTGCTTTGCCAGATTCAGTTTCATTTTCATAACAAATAATAAACGATTTTATATTATCATTTTTTATAATTCTGTCAGCTAATTTTGAATTATTTACTTTTGACTTGTCTACTATTGCTCCACGTTTATTTATTACATTACATCGCAATAGTTCTGATATTAGATCAATTATACCTGATCCGCATATTCCTCTTGGTTTTACGTCACCTATTACTTTGTATTCAACATCACCATCTTTAATTTCAAATTTTTCTATAGCACCTTTAGTACCTCGCATTCCAGATTCAAGTCCAGCCCCTTCTAAAGCAGGACCACAAGCAGTTGAAGCAACTTTATAAGAAAAATTACTTCCTACAGCAATTTCTCCATTAGTACCTAAATCGATTACAAGACGTTTTTTATCATCATTTGGTAAAGATAATAAAACTGCTGAAGTGTCGGCGCCAACAAATCCTCCCAATAAAGGTAAAAAACTAATTTGTGCATTTGGATTTATATTTATGCCAAAATATGAACATTTAGTTGATACTTCTTTATGAATCGTACTTGTAAATGGCGACATGCCCAAATGTTCGGGATATAAACCTAAAAATAAATGTTGCATAGTACTATTTCCACAGAAAGAAGCATGATATATTTTGTCTTTATCAATCTGATTTTCAGTGCAAATATTATCAGTTATTTCATTTATTGTCTCAATTACTAATGATCGTAGTCTTTCTAAACCATTTGGATTTGACATAGTATGATCTATTCTACTTATAACATCTCCACCAATCTGGGTTTGTTTATTAAGTCTTGAACTAACTCCGATTTGTTCGTGAGTTTTCATATTATACAAATATCCAACAACCGATGTTGAACCTATATCAAAAGCTAATCCGTATATCTCGTTACTTGTATCACCGGCAACGACATCAATCAATAAATTATTATGTAGTATAAATGTTAATCCATCATCATTGTGATAAATTTTAGAGATTTTTTGTAATACTTCTAAAGATGGAGTGTGAAGATTTTCACCTAACTTACTAAGAACAGTATCCCAATTGTTTTCTGCTAGATCTGTTTTTAATTGTGATTTTTCTAAATACATTGATGTCAAAGAGGGGTTAGGTTTAAAATCTTTTAATACAGATGTTGTCAATATTTGTGCTTCAACTTTTTCGTCTTCGATTAAAACTTTCAATCCATCAAATACGGTCTCTTGACAGCCAAGAACTGTTTTAATATGGCCATCAAACTCAATGTCTACGGCACATTTTTTACATTTTCCTTTACTACCACAAACTAAATTTAAAGGATGACCTACTTTTTCACATGCATCTGAAATTTTACTATTTTCCTCAATGTCGATACTTTTATTAAGTCTCGGGAATTCAACAGTTACATATTTATTCATTTTATTATCGAGCTCCTTTACTATATGTTTTATTAGTATTATACTACAAATTTTCAATTACACAAAAAATATATATAAATATACGGACAAGATATTGACAAATATTTTTTACTTTGGTAAGATAATTATGTAAATTACTTGTATATACAAGTATTGTGATTAAATTATGAAATCGATAACAAATCGATAGCAAATTTGTTAGGAGGGAATAACAAATGATTATTATTGGTGAAAAAATTAATGGAGCAATACCAGCAGTAAAAAAGGCAATTGCAGAAAAAGATGTGGAATTCATAAGGAATCGTGCAATAAAACAAGCTGAGGCAGGTTCAGATTATATTGACGTATGTGCTTCCACAGCCCCTGATGTAGAAGTGGAAACTTTAAAATGGTTGATTGATATTGTGCAGGATGCAGTTGATACTCCAATTTGCATTGACAGTCCAAATCCAGAGTTTCTTAAAGAAGTACTACCATTCATTAACAAACCAGGTTTAATTAATTCAGTTAATTTAGAAAAAGTCGAAGGAACAGACATGGATAAATGTGATGTTATTTTTCCATTGATCGAAGGAACTGAGTGGCAAGTAATTGCTTTAACTTGTGACAGTATACACGGTACGCCACAAGACGTTCCTACAAGAGTTGAAATTACAAAAGGTATCGTAGAAAAAGCAGCTAAATATGGAATTACACCTGACAGAATCCATATAGATCCTTTAGTTATGGCTTTATCTACAGATAACAAATCACTAATAAACTTTATTGAGTGTATTGAAAAAATAAAAGAAATATATCCAACTATTAAAATTACTTCTGGTTTAAGTAATATTTCTTTTGGTATGCCAGCTAGAAAGTTAATCAATCAAAATTTTATGGCTTTATCAATTTATGCTGGTATGGATTCAGCAATTATGGATCCTTTAAACAAGGGGATAATGAGTGCTATTTATGCAACTGATGCTCTTCTTTCAAAAGACAGACATTGTAGAAAATTTAGTAAAGCAGTTAGAAGTGGAGCAATTGGTTAATCTATAAAAAATACATAATTAAGCAGAGTAGATAAGATGCGTAAAGTGTTAAGAGATGGGATGTAGCTCTTAAACGAAGGTGAAAAACCACCACGATATCTTATCGCTTCCGCTGTGTTTAATCAAATACTATTTATTCAACCTGATTAAGCGGAGGATTACTCTATAATCAAGGAGGATGAATATTATGAATGTAAATGATACTTTAAAAAAGGATAGTAAAAGAGAAAGAATTTTCACGACAAAGTTGATTGTGAAATTAGGATTACTAATAGCAGTAAGTATTGTATTAAAACTAATTTTTGAAATTATGGTTCCAATTGCAGGATTTCCTGCGTTAAGAATTAATTTTACTACCATCCCTATTATGATATCCGGTGTAGCATTTGGACCATTAGCTGGTTTTGTTGTAGGAGCATTTTCAGATATATTTTGTTATATATTAAAGCCTGTGGGTGCTTTTTTTCCAGGTTTTACATTATCAAGTGCTTTATGTGGATTTATACCAGGTATAGTTTATAAGTATATTATGAGTTCCAATGAAAAAAAAATCAATTATAATATTTTGAATATATTTACAGTGTTAATATTATCAGTAAGTGTAATAATAGTTATGGTTAAGCAAGGAATAATATCTTTGAATGAAAGTGGATTATTATATCAAGGAAATAAGATTTCTTTATTTTATATGGTATTTTATATAATAATAGTATTGTCATTTATAATAGTTCCGTTTTATTTTACCAAAAAAGAGATTTATTCAAATAGTATTTATTCATTGGACAAAATTTTCTTTATGGTAACAACAACCCAATTTGTAACATCCCTTATACTGAATACTTGGTTTTTATCAATTTTATTTGGACAAGGATTTTTATTGTTTTTACCAGCAAGGATAGTAACCAATTTTATTGTAATACCATTATTTTCTTTAATAGTATTTACAATTTTAAAATATATAAAAATATAAAAATTTTAGAGGAGGAATTTTTACATGGGTTTCAAAAGTGATATTGAAATTGCACAAGAAGCAAAATTAACTAACATTACAGAAATTGCAGCAAAACTAGGTTTAAAAGAAGATGATTATGATTTATACGGTAAGTATAAAGCAAAAGTAGATTATAATTTATTAAAAAAAGGTAATGGAAAAAAAGCAAAATTAATATTAACTACAGCTATTAATCCAACTCCAGCTGGAGAAGGAAAAACTACTACAACAATTGGGGTTTCTGATGGCTTAGCAAAATTAGGTAAAAATGTTTTAGTAGCGTTAAGAGAACCATCATTAGGACCTGTATTTGGAGTTAAAGGTGGAGCAGCTGGTGGGGGATATGCACAAGTAGTTCCAATGGAAGATATTAATTTACATTTTACTGGAGATTTACATGCTATTGGTGCAGCTAATAACTTGTTAGCAGCAATGGTAGATAATCACATATTCCAAGGCAATTCTCTTGATATTGACGTAAGAAGAGTTGTATGGAGAAGAGCTGTTGATATGAATGACAGACAATTAAGAAACGTAGTAGATGGTTTGGGTGGAAAAGCTCAAGGTATGCCAAGAGAAGATGGTTTTGATATAACAGTTGCAAGTGAAGTAATGGCTGTATTCTGTTTAGCAAGTGATATTATGGATTTAAAAGATAGATGTTCAAAAATTGTAGTTGCTTACAATAGAAAAGGTGAGCCTGTAACTGCTGGTGATATTAATGCACAAGGAGCAATGGCAGCATTGTTAAAAGATGCTTTAAAACCAAACCTTGTTCAAACATTAGAAGGAACTCCTGCATTTATTCATGGTGGACCTTTTGCAAATATCGCTCATGGTTGTAACTCTGTAATCGCTACAAAAATGGCTATGCATTTTGCAGATTATGTAGTAACAGAAGCAGGATTTGGTGCTGACTTAGGAGCAGAAAAATTCATTGACATTAAATGTAGAATGGCTGAATTAAAACCTGATGCTGTTATCATCGTTGCTACTATTAAAGCATTAAAATACAATGGTGGTGTAGGTAAAAATGATTTAGGACCTGAAAATCTAGAAGCTTTAGAAGCAGGACTTCCTAACTTATTAAAACATGTTGAGAATATTACACAAGTATTTAAATTGCCAGCAGTTGTTGCAATCAATAGATTCCCAACTGATTCTGAAGCTGAGTTACAACTTGTTGAAAACAAATGTAAAGAGCTTGGCGTTAACGTTGCATTATCTGAAGTATGGGCTAAAGGTGGAGAAGGTGGAGAAGCTTTAGCAAAAGAAATTTTACGATTAACTGAAACAGAAAGTGATTTTGAATTTGCATATGATATCGATATGCCTATAAAAGAAAAAATCCGTGCAATTGCTCAAAAAGTATATGGAGCTGATGATGTAGCTTTCTCTGGAAAAGCAGATAAAGAAATTGCAAACTTCGAAAAATTAGGTTTTGATAAAATGCCAATTTGTATGGCAAAAAATCAATACTCATTAACTGATGATCAAACAAAATTAGGTAGACCAACTGGTTTTACTGTTACAGTTAGAGATATTACTGTATCAGCTGGTGCTGGTTTCTTAGTAGCGTTAACTGGGGATGTTATGAAAATGCCTGGATTACCAAAAGTACCTTCAGCAGAAAAAATTGATGTTGATGATGATGGTGTAATATCAGGATTATTCTAAATTAAAATTTGACTAAGTATAGAAATAATATTAAAGTTGGTTTATGTCTAAAAAATATACTTTAAAGTATATGCCTTAAGGCATATGCCAACTTTTTTTAAAGTGTGTGGGAGGTTATATAATGAAAATGATAGATGGTTCATGTACTGAATTTGTTACTGAATTAGCTTCAAAGAAAGCTGTACCTGGTGGTGGAGGAGCTGCTGCATTAACTGGTGCTATAGGGACTGCATTAGCTAGCATGGTGGTAAACTTAACGTTAGGTAAAAAGAAATATGCTGAATTTGAAGATGATAATAAAGGGATAATTAAAAAAGCAGAGGCAATACAGCAAGAATTGCTTGAAATGGTAGATAAAGACGCTGAAAATTTTCTACCACTATCAAAAGCTTATGGATTACCTAAAGATACAGAAGAACAAAAGAAAATTAAAGAAGAAACTTTAGAAAGATGCACTATACAAGCATGTGGTGTACCTGTAGACATCGTAAAAAAATGTTATGAAGCTATAGTGTTGCATGAAGAATTAGTTGATAAAGGATCAAGGTTAGCTATTAGTGATGTTGGTGTTGGAGTACAATGTTTAAGGGCTGCATTAATAAGTGGTTGGTTAAATGTTTTAATTAATATTGGTACAATTAAAGATAAAGAATATGTATCAAATATTGAAAAAGAAGTAAAACCCTTAGTAGCAAAAGGAACAAGTATAGCTGATGAAGTATATGCAAAGGTTGAAAGTATGCTTTCTTAGAAGTTTATGAGGTATTATTTATACTGAATTGAATAACTCATCAGTGTATTTATACCTCTTTATCATAATGTAAAAATAATTTTAGGAGGATATATAATGGGAGAATTATTAAGCGGAAAAGAAGTCGCACTAAGTTTAAAAGAAGCTACTATTAAAGCTGCTGACGAATTAAGAGGCAAAGGCATCGTTCCAAAATTAACAATTATTAGAGTTGGAGCCAATCCAAGTGACTTATCATACGAAAGAGGAGCACTTAAGAGAATGGCAGGATGCAATGTTGATACAGAGGTAAAAGAATTACCTGAAGATATTACTCAAGATGATTTTATAACAGAATTACAAAAAGTAAATAATGATAAAAATACTCATGGTATTTTAATATTTAGACCTCTTCCTAAGCAATTAGATGAAGAAGTGATAAAATATGTTATTGCTCCAGAAAAAGATGTTGACTGTTTAAGCCCTACTAATGTTGCCAAAGTAATGGAAGGGGATCAATCAGGATTTGCTCCTTGTACTCCAACTGCAGTTATGGAAATATTAAAATATTATAAAGTAGATTTAAATGGTGCAAATACTGTAGTATTAGGTAGATCTATGGTTGTAGGTAAACCTGTTTCTATGCTTTTACTAGGTGAAAATGCAACTGTAACAATCTGTCACTCTAGAACAAAGAATTTGCCTGAAGTAACTTCTGCAGCAGACGTATTAGTAGTAGGTATAGGAAGAGCTAAAATGGTAACAGATGAGTTTGTTAATGATGGTGCTGTTGTAGTTGATGTAGGTATAAATGTAGATGAGAATGGCAAATTATGTGGAGATGTAGATTTTGATAAATGCGTTGATAAAGCTTCTTTAATTACTCCAGTACCAGGTGGTGTAGGATCAGTAACTACTTCAGTATTAGCAAAACACGTGATTAAAGCATGTATGTTGCAAAATAAGTAGATAGTATTATTAATAATTTCGCAACAAACGATGATTGAAGAAATAGATGATTTTTCATTTAAAATAATAGAATCAAATGAAGTACTAGACGTTGAATTCAAGAAAATAAATGAAAAGGCATATGATAACTAGATCGTGAAAGATGAAGTTACAGACGAGGATATTATGGATATACTTGTTGATACAGATGTATATAAAAGTAGTATAGGATAATATGAAGCTTTCCTTTATGGAAAGCTTTCTTGAAATAGAGGTGAGATTATGTTTATTGAAACTCATATGCATATATCATTAAATGGTGAAAATGCTACTCTGTTTAGAAAACAGTTGAAAGAACGAGACAAAAATGCTGAAGAGTTGATACGCAAGACAATTATTGCATATAAGAGCAGAGGAATATTTGCTATTAGAGATGGTGGAGATACTTTAGACATATATGATATAGTCAGAAGAATAGCGAAAGAAGAGGGTATTATCTATAAAACACCAATATCGGCTATATATAAAAAAGGCTTTTATGGGAGTCTTATAGGGAAACCTATAGAGAATATAAATGATTTTAAAAATCTAATGCAGAAAATGAAAAAACATAATCCGGATTTTATTAAAATTCCCTTAACTGGGATGATGAACTTTGATGTATATGGAGATACAGGGGAGATTGCTTTTACTATTGAAGAATTAGATTATATGGCTAAGTATGCAAAAGATAATGACTTGCCAATAATGGTTCATGCTAATTCAAAAAAAGCTATACAGATGGCTATTAAAGTTGGAGTTAATACTATTGAACATGGATATTATCTTACTGAAGAAGAATTGTATGCTCTAAAGGAAAGAAATATCGTATGGATTCCCACTTTAACTCCATTAGGCAATATTATTTATGCAAATGATAAGAGATTTATTAAACAGAATAAAATAATCAGAAAAATATTTGAAGAACAATGTGAAAAAATATATCAAGCACATGAAATGGGCGTAAGAATTGCTGTAGGTAGCGATTCAGGAGCTTATAGAGTGTATCATGGTTCTGGTTTTTTTGATGAATTAATATATTTAAATAAAGCAGGCATAAAGAAAAAAACACTAATAGAAATAGGTGAAAGAAACGGATTGAAAGCATTAAATATTACAAAAAAACAATTGGAATCTGCACGAGATGAGATAATTGAACATAGTTAGATTCTATCTATTTAATATATAATAAAGGATGATACAAATGAAAAAATGTATCTTTTCATGGTTTGGTTTCGTTATGCCACTACAAGAAAGATTAACGTTGATTAAAAAAAATAATTTTGATGCTACATGTTTATGGTGGGAAGATGAGTATTATCCAGAATCAATTCCTGTAGATGATATGCCAGTGATGGTGAGAAAAGCAGGATTGGATCTAGATAATATTCACTGTCCTTATAGTGATGTAAATTATTTATGGAGCATAGATAAACGAGAATTGGAAAAAACTATGCAAACTTATTTGAAATATGTGGATTCATGTAACTATCATAGGATACCTGTAATGGTCATGCATGCAACGAATAAAAATTTTGTGAATAAAAACTTAACAATTGGTATAAGTGCATTTAAAGAATTAGTAAAATATGCAGAAAACAAAAATGTGAAAATTGCAATTGAAAATACTAGAGATTTTGAAATAATTGATACTCTGTTAACAAATATAGAATCCAGTCATTTTGGTTTATGTTATGATTCCTCTCATGATTGGATTGCAGAACAAAGCAGGGGTGATTTGGTAAAAAAATGGAAACATAGATTATTTGCTACACATCTTTCTGATAATGATATGATAGATGATAAACATTGGATACCTGGGGATGGAATGGTTATTTGGGAAAATATTATTCCATCAATTCTTGATTCAAATTTGTCATGTGTAACTTTGGAATTGATGTCAAGCAAAGAAAAAATATCAGATCCTGATTTATTTTTATCACTAGCATATAAAAGATTAGTTAACTATTTGAAATAAGGTGATTTATTGAAATATTTAATGAATATGGTTAATCATGAATCGAAACTTAATTGGTTTAATAATGATTGGAAAAAACTAGAAAAATTTTTAAAAGAATATAATCTGGATGGTGTTGAGTTAATATTTTATAATGATTATAATATAGAGGATATTCCTAAAGATTTAATTGAAGGTATGCATTTAATATATTGGCCTACCTGGTTGGATTTTTGGAAAGGGAATAAAGATAAGCTTCTTAAACAATTTATAAATGAAGAGAATATAATATCTTATTATGGTGATCTGAAAAAGCAAGTAATGATAAATAAATATAAAAAAGAATTTGAAGTTGCTCAAGCGTTAAATTCAAACTATATGGTATTTCATGTATCCCATGTGGATATAGAACATTTATTTACTTGGGACTTTACATATTCTGATAAAGAAATTTTTGATATAACTATAGAACTTGTTAATGAAGTTTTTGGAAACGAAGATAAAGGAGTTACCTTACTTTTTGAAAATTTATGGTGGCCTGGTCTTAATTTTAATGATATGGCATTAACAAAAAACTTTTTTGAACAAATTAATTATCCAAATAAAGGTTTTATGTTGGACATTGGTCATCTAATGATAACAAACAAGAATATCAATACAATGGATGAAGCTTGTGATTACATAGAAGAAAAATTGAATAATAATATATTATTGGAATATATTAAAGGAATTCATTTAAATAAATCATTGACCGGGAAATATTTGAGACAAAATCATAATGAAAAGATAGATAAAATTAATTCATGTACAAATTTTTGGGATGCAATTGGATGTGCTAGAGAACATGTTGTTAATATTGATACTCATGTGCCTTTTGATCATAAAAGAATGAAAGATATAATAAAATTAGTCAATCCTGAATTTGTTGTATATGAATTTTTGCCTAAAAATTTAGATGAACTAAAAGAAATGGTTTGCATACAAAATGATGTATTGGAAAGATGATTTTGTATTTGCAAAATTTTTTAATGAGATAAATGAATTTATTAAAATCATGAATTTAATTAGTTGGGTAGTCACATGTATGAAAACCTTAAAATTGGCTTAGTAATAGATTTAGTCGTATTATTAAAATAATTTCTGATACAGCTGTGCTATCGCGTTATTTAATAATAGTAATGAGAAGAAGTTGGAATAGTAAAAAGTGAATCAAATATATAATAATATAATTGCTACATAACAAAGTTGATGCGTGATTTTAATACAATCACAATCACACTTACAACCAGCACCAATGGAAAGAATAGGTGTGCTTATCGTGGTATTCAATAATAGCGTAAGTTTCTAAAGAGAACAGAAATATATATATTCTATATAGTATTTTACTTAGATCAAAGTTTTTTAAAAATTTGTTGAATCCTATAATGAGAAAATTAGTCATAAGTATAGTAAAATATATATAGTGCTATATAGATAATAATATCAAAATAATACAAATAGAATTTCACATACATATGGCAAATTCTATTGTAGATTAAAAAATAATTAGAGTAATGCTATAAATACTAAAGATTTTAAATATTCAATTGAAAAAGCAGAAGATTGTCTTTACAATTCATTATTAATTCTTTATAATAATAATAACAGAATAATATTACATAGGTGCCTTTATAGGAGAATAGGGAAACAAGTGTAATTCTTGTACGGACCCACCACTGTATGGATGGAGTGATCTACGTATACCACTGAAAACGGGAAGGTGTAGATTATTATGAAACCAAGTCAGGAGACCTGCCTAGATATTTTTGTTCATAAACGACGGTAAAGTTTATGGTCTATTGTTTAAACAATTAGATCATAAGCTTTTTTTATTTATTAAGAGGAGGGAAAAACATGTCATTATTACAAAAAACTCTTTTAGAGATTAAAAGAGTAGACAAAGAAAAAATGGAAGAAACTCAGAAATATGTGGATGGTTTATTAAAACCTGTAGGAAGTTTAGGAACTCTTGAAGAAATAGTAGTACAATTGAGTGGTATTATGAAAACAAATGAATTTCCAGCTTTTAAAAAAGCAGTAGTAGTATGTGCAGCAGATCATGGCATATTTGAAGAAGGGATTACATCAGCACCACAAGTAGTTACAGCTATGATGACAAATTTTATATCCCAAGGGAAAAGTGGAGTTGGAGCAATAGCAAAACATGTAGGTGCGGATTTGACCGTAGTTGATGTAGGTGTTAATGCAGAATTAAATTATGATGTGATAATTAATAAAAAAATAAAAAAAGGTACAAATAATTTTGCTAAAGAATCCGCAATGACAAAAGAAGAGGCAATTAAGTCAGTGGAAGTGGGTATAGAAATTGCTAATAATTTGATAGATAAAGATTATAATTTACTTGCTACTGGGGAAATGGGTATAGGGAATACTACTCCAAGTTCTGCAATTTTTTCGGTATTTGGGGAAATTGATGCAAAAGAAGTTACAGGTATAGGAGCAAATTTATCTGAAGATAAAATGAATAAGAAGGTTGATGTTATTAGAAAAGGTATAGAATTAAATAAGCCTAATAAAGAGGATGCTATTGATGTATTAGCAAAAGTAGGAGGTTTAGAAATTGGCGCAATGGCTGGAGTGATGCTTGCAGGAGCAGCTAGAAATGTACCTGTTCTGGTTGATGGCTTTATATCTACAGCAGCAGCGGCAATAGCTATAAATCTTAATCCTGAAGTATTTAATTACCTTATATGTTCTCATTCTTCTGCTGAAAAAGGAGCTGCATTGGCTTCATCCATGCTTGGATTTAAACCATACTTAAATATGGGATTAAGATTAGGTGAAGGAAGTGGCGCCGTATTAGCATTTAGTATTATTGAGTCTGCTATTAGTATGTTTAATGAGATGGGTACATACGAAGAAGCAGGAATTTCGGTAGTATAATTTATTAAAAATTGATTTTAAATAAAAAAAGTATATTTATTTATAAGGAGAATAATGATTATGGACTCAAATGTAAAAATACAAAATATGTTTAATACAAAAATGTTAGTTTATTGTTCAATATTAATTGCTTTATCATTTATTGGTGCACAGATCAAAATATTTCAAAGTATAGCTTTTGATTCATTACCAGCATTTTTTGCAGCTTTGTTTTTAGGCCCAGTTGCTGGGGCAATAGTAGGAGGACTTGGACATTTATTTACTGCTCTAACAAGTGGATTTCCATATACGGTGCCAGTTCACTTAGTAATTGCAGTTAGTATGGCTATAATATGCTATATATTTGGTTATTTAAATGGAAGAATTAATATTATTTTTAATAGCATTATTGCTACTGTTCTTAATGGTGTAGTGGCTACTTATATTTCTGTATTTGCTATGAATTTACTCGGAATAATTCCGTCAGTAAATGAAATGTTTATTAGTTTAGTTGGCATATTAACTGTAGTTTCTGGTATTAATGTTTTTTTAGCATCAACAATTTATAAAACTATTGGAAAAAAAATCACTAAATAAAATTCATTAAAAAGGTTTACAATATAACTCCTTGGGTATATTTACCTTAGGAGCTTTTTTATGGTTGAAAATATTTTAATATAAAATTCAATTTATTTGATGAAATATGTTTACAATCATCTATATATAGTGGTATTATCTATAATAAGAAAAAATAAAAAAAATTGAAGGGATTTACATGAGATATAAAAAAGGGTTTGAAACAAAAGAAAATATAATTAAAGTATCAAAACAATTATTTTATGATTTGGGTTATACGAAAGCTACAGTTCAAAAAATTGCTGACACTGCGAATATTCCTTTAGGTTTAATTCCATATTACTTCAAAACAAAAGACAATATTGTATTAGAAATTAATTCAAAATTTTATTTAGAAATTTATGAATTTGTCAATAGCAGATTAAATGTTAAGAAAAATTCTTACTATAAATTATTTGTTGTTACATCTATATATTATAGATTGATCTTAAGTGATGAAAATAATAAACGCTTTTTCTATGAAGTGCTGCGAAATAAATCGAATTTTAGATCATTGAGTTATAGTATTGAAAGAATATATTCGATGATTTCTAAAGAAAACAATAATAATTTTACACAAATTGATTTAGATTGTATTATGATAGCTGAATTCGGTGCAAGAAGAGAACTATTATTAAATTATTTTTCTGGGAAAATAGATATAGATATTGATTACTTAGTAAAAACTTTATCTAGTGTAACAGGTCGTTTTTTTGGTATTGATAAGGATTTGATAGATGATTATGCAATAAAAGAAAAAGAATTTAGTGATAAATATGACTATACCAATATTAAAATGCTAGTATAGTATTGGTTTTGATATAGCATGAAAAAATATATATTTATTGAAAATTAAAATTGAATTGGATAAGACTAAAATAATTTAAAATTAGAAATGCTTTATTTATATTAAAAAAGAAATAACGGTGTACTTAATGAAAAAATATTAAAAAAGAATTAAATAAAATAAGAAGTGCGTTTTAACGTACTTCTTATTTTATTTTGTGTATTTAACATTATTCATTATTTTCTAAATATTTTACTAGATGAGTTCTAGCATCACCAATCATATATAAGGAACCAACAAAAATATATACTTCATCCTTAATATCCTGAGTAGCTATAAATGCGCCTTCTTTTATAGTATCTAAAGATTTAACTTTTACATCTGGATGGTTGGTTTGTATAAATAATGATAAATCTTTTGAATCCATAGCCCTAGGGTTATTAGGAGTAACTGTATAGATCATATCACAAATTGGAATTAATTTTCTTATCATTGGAGCAAAATCTTTGTCTCCTAAGACGCCTAATATTAATTTAACTTTTTTACCAACATATGTTTTTACCGTTTTAACTAGTGAATCTATACCATTTTCGTTGTGAGCACCATCAATAATAATAGTAGGATTAATATTTAGTATTTCAAATCTACCAGGAAATTTTATAGTCGACATACCTTTTTTTATTGCTGGAACAGAAATGTTATAACCTAATTTTAAGAGTATTTCTAAAGCTTTAAGGGCGGTAGAACAATTATTTGCTTGATGTTCTCCCAATAAGCTTAAATCAAAGCTAAAAGATTCAAAGATTTCTCCACCTAGATAATTTAATTTTTGTCCAGTTAATGATGATTTTTGCACTTCAATTTTTTCAAAACTAGGAGAGTATAAAGTAGCATCTCTTTTTTTACATACTTTTATTATTTCATCAGTTACTACTTTAGATTGGGGATATAAAACAACATTGCCTTTTTCTTTGATAATACCAGCTTTTTCAAAAGCAATTTCTTCAAGTGTTTCACCTAAGTATTGAGTATGGTCCATGCCTATTGATGTAATAATAGACAGTAATGAATTATCGATTACATTAGTAGCATCAAATCTTCCTCCCATACCTACTTCTAATACGACTATATCTACTTCTTCTTCGTAAAAATACTGAAATCCGATAGCTGTAACTATTTCAAATTCTGAAGGATGTGGATGACCTGCAGAAATCATTTTATCTGTTGAATTCTTTACTTTTTCTGTTATTTTGCTCAGAGATTCCTTGGAAATTTGATTGCCGTTTATTTGAATTCTCTCTGTAAATTCTTCTAAATAAGGCGAAATATATAAACCAACTTTATAACCTGAATGCTTTAGAACATTACTAATCATATTACTTGTAGATCCCTTGCCATTTGTGCCAGCTAAATGAATAAATTTAAGTTTTTTATGAGGATTCCCCATATAATTTAATAATATTGTAATATTTTCTAGACCTAATTTTATACCAAAAGTATAAGTGCCATGAATATATCCTAATGCTTCTTCGTAATTCATTTTACAACCTCCAATTAACATAATGCTATATAATAGCTTAATTATTAGTTTTACATGCATTTACTAAACCTTAATTGATTACTTTAATAAACTATATTTTAGCATATAAATGAATTTTTAGACATAAAACTTTACATTTCATATGAGAAATATTTACGATTAGTTAAAAAACAAAGTTTTTTATGTGTTATAATTGTCTAAAAGAGATGAGGGTATGATAAAGTGCTAGAAAAGGATAATATTTCAATAGTTATTAAACTTTTATCTAAGGAATATCATCAAGCTTCAAGTATGTTAAACTTTAATACTCCCTTTGAATTATTAATAGCAACAATACTTTCAGCGCAATGTACAGATGAAAGGGTTAATAAAGTGACATCAGAATTATTTAAAGATTATAATACTCCCGCTAAAATAATAGAATTAGGGGGAAATGGATTAAAGAAAATAATTCGAAGCTGTGGTTTGTCTAATACAAAGAGTAAGAATATAATATCAACATGTGAAATGTTGATAAATGAGTATTACGGCGAAGTACCAGAGTTTAAAGAAGTATTAGTAAAATTACCAGGAGTAGGTAGAAAAACAGCTAATGTAGTGATTAGTAACGCATTTGGGAAAAATGCTATAGCCGTAGATACACATGTTTTTAGAGTTTCAAATAGAATTGGTTTAGCACAAGCAAAAGATGTAATTAATACAGAGAAACAGTTAATGTGTAATATCCCAGAAGAATTATGGTCAAAAGCGCACCACTGGTTGATTTATCATGGAAGGGAAATATGTAAAGCGAGAAACCCTAAATGCAATAATTGCATTATTAACTCTTACTGTGAATATTTTAAAACTGAGGTGAAGACGAATGAAGCTTAAAAAGATGATTGCACCAACTTTTATATTTATATTTGTACTATTGTATTTTTTAATGATACTTATCCCAATTCAAAGAGATCCTTTTGTGAATTTACCTACAAAAGTGATTTTAACTGTGGTTATGGTAGTTTTAACAGTAATTTTTATTAAGGTGTTTATCGAAAGAATAAATGAAATAAAGGAGGGGAAAGAAGATGATCTTAGTAAATATTGATTATCTACCCGAAAAAAAGATTGATATTTTAGGTATGGTAAAAGGTTCAACTGTACAATCAAAACATTTAGGAAAAGATATAGGTAGTATGTTTAAAACGTTAGTAGGTGGAGAATTAATAGCATATTCAGATATGATAAATGAAGCAAGAGCTTTAGCTACAAAAAAAATGGTTGAACAAGCAGAAGAATTAGGTGCTGATGCTATAATAAATATAAGATACTCTTCAAGTACCGTTATGTCAGGAGCTGCAGAAGTTTTAGTATATGGAACGGCAGTTAAAACAATAGAGAGTTAATTAATATTGATAAGGTGGTTATTATAAATATATCGCGTATATACTGTTTTGTAATAATAAGGGTGATTCCATGAAAAAAACAACCCAATACTTGGTTTCATAATAGATCTAGGCGTATTATTAATACAATTACAACACGCTTACGCCAACACTAATGGAAAGAATTCTAAGAGAACCAAAATTATCGGAACTCGCTGTGCTGAAACAGCCGATAATTCTTAACGGTTCTCTTTTCCTTCCTTTGAATTAAACGAAGCTAATTTTTTGATATTGTATAAATAATACACCTATGCATGCTATATAGTGTTTTGTTTTGATCAAAGTTTATATTGATATGTTAGTTTTAATAACTGTTCATGCGTTTGTAGTGTTACAATAATTAAATTATGTTGAAATATATCAAAAAATATGATAGAATACTGTACATAAAATTGAATATGTTTTATAAGGTGTTAATACTTAAAAAGGGAAAGTGGTTAAATTCCACTACAGCCCCCGCTACTGTAAGTGTAGACAATACTCGAACTAACCACTGTCATAATGATGGGAAGGAAGAGTGGAGGATGATACATAAGTCAGGAGACCTGCCTTTATAAATGTTTTGCCTACGGAGGGGAGGATAATTAGCATATTTTTAATATGTAAACCTTCTCAGCTATTAGCTGAGATTTTTTATTTTAAAAAAACTAAGGAGGAACAAAATGAAAAAAATTAATAAAGCAGTTTTAGTTATTACTATATTATTATTAGTATTTTCATTGTCAGCATGTAATACTGGAACAAATTCAGGAGATGCAAATACTTCTCTAGATACTACATATCCGTTAACAATAACAGATGATTTAGGTAATGAGGTAACATTTGATGAGGCTCCTGAAAAAATCGTATCTGTAGCTCCAAGCAATACTGAGATGTTATTTGCTTTAGGTTTGGGGGATAAAGTAGTTGGGAGAAGCGAATATTGTAATTATCCAGAGGAAGTTGCTAGTATTGATACAGTAGGAACTTATAGTGCTCCTAATACTGAATTAATTATCGATTTAGCACCTGATGTATTATTTTCTCATAGTTCTGTACCTGATGATATAAAACTATTATTAGAGGATGCGGGGATAAAAGTTGTTATATTTAATCCTGCAAATATTGATGGAGTTTTAAACAATATTAATACTGTAGGAAAAATTTGTGATGTTCAAGATACATCACAAGAAGTGGTTAGTGCCATGGAAACAAAACGACAAGAAATAATTGAAAAAATACAAGGACAAGAATCTAAAAAAGTTTTTGTTGATTTAGGTACTTTGTATTCTGTAGGTCCTGGTTCATTTATCGATTCAATATTACAAGAACTAAATGTTATTAATATTGCTGGAGATGCAGAGACTCAGTGGCCACAACTTAGTGCAGAAAAAATTGTTGATGAAAATCCACAAATATACATTTCCACTTTCACATCATTGGAAGA
This sequence comes from Eubacteriaceae bacterium, assembly GCA_049366695.1. Classification (GTDB taxonomy): domain Bacteria; phylum Bacillota; class Clostridia; order Eubacteriales; family Alkalibacteraceae; genus JBMNCR01. Next base: position 51,331 of record JBMNCR010000034.1, on the reverse strand, counting down.
TTTACAAGCAACAGACGGATTTGAATCCATAGATGCTTTTAAAAATGACAATGTAGTGATAATCCCTTGGGGTACTCCTGAGAACGACATGATACAAAGACCAAGCGTAAGGGTAATAGATGGTTTGGAAATATATGCAAAAGCTATTTTTCCAAGTGCTTTCGAATAATAATATAAATTAATTAATAAGGAAGAATATCTATTCTTCCTTATTAATATATAAGGTGGAATACATGAAGAAGATATTACGACAGTATCTATTATTATTCATATTTATTATATGTATAATTACTGTTTTTACTTGTACAACCATTGGTGTAGCAGATATATCAATTAAACAAACTATAAATATTTTATTTCAAAGATTTATAGGAAATAAATCCATTGAAGGAATAAAGGATTCAACTATTGCAATCATATGGATATTAAGATTTCCAAGGGTCATATTAGCCTTTTTAGTAGGTGGAGCATTGGCAATATGTGGTGTTGCTTATCAAGGCATATTTAAAAACCCAATGGCTGATCCTTTTATTATTGGGGTATCTTCCGGTGCAGCTCTTGGTGCTACCATTGGAATTGTATTAAATTTTAGTTTTAATTTTTTTGGGATAAATATGGTAACAATTCTAGCTTTTTTGGGAGCATTATTAACTATATTTCTTGTGTACAATATTTCTAAAGTTGGTAATAAAGTTCCCACTACTACACTCCTACTAAGTGGTGTTGCTATTTCTCAGCTTTTACTTTCACTTGTATCATTATTTATGGTATTTTCTTCATCTTTACAGAAGATTGTATATTGGACAATGGGTAGTATGAATGGTAAAAGTTGGAATCACATAATCTTGGTATTACCTTATGTATTGATTGGTTTTATTATATTATATACCGTAAACCGAGAAATGGATATTATGCTATTAGGAGAAGATACAGCAGCCCAGCTCGGTGTAGATACAGAGAAATTAAAGTTAAAGATTCTAATAATTACTGCTTTGCTTATTGCATCTACTGTAAGTGTTACTGGAATTATAGGGTTTGTAGGTTTAATAATTCCTCATATTGTGAGATTATTGGTGGGTCCTAAGCATAAGAGATTGATACCTTATTCCTTTATAATTGGAGGTATATTTTTAATTGTTTGTGATACTATAGCAAGGTCAATGATTAGCCAAGAAGTACCTATAGGAATTATTACTTCAATATTTGGCGGTCCGTTTTTTATTTATCTATTAAAAAGAAGAAAGAACGGAGGGGCTTAGATGACGAAAACAGTATTAGAAACAAAAAACATTACCGTTAGTTATGGCGAAAAAATAATATTAAAAAGACTAAATATATGCATTGAAGAAGGAGAATTTGTCGGAATTATTGGTCCAAATGGAACTGGTAAGTCGACATTGATAAAAGCAATAACAGATGTAATTGATATTAATTCAGGAGAGATAATAGTAAACAATACTAATAATAAAGAATTGTCAAAAAGAGAAAGAGCAAAACTTATTGCAGTTGTTCCTCAAGAGTTTAGTATTGATTTTGATTTTACTGCTTTTGATATTGTAATGATGGGTAGAAATCCTCATAGTTATGAAAAAAAGAAAACAGAAAATAATGATTTTGAAATAGTTAAAGAAGCTATGATACTTACTAATACTTGGGTATTTAAAGATAGCTATTTTAATAAACTCAGTGGTGGCGAGCGTCAGAGAATTATAGTTGCTAGAGCTATTGCTCAGCAATCAAAAATAATTCTTTTAGATGAACCTACTTCGCATTTAGATATCCATCATCAATTAGAAGTAATGGAATTAATTCATATGTTGAAAAAAAAGAGAAATATTACAGTTATTGCAGTATTACACGATGTTAATATGGCAGCGAGATTTAGCGATAGATTAGTATTGCTGAATGATGGTAATGTAGTTGCTGAAGGGACTCCGCAAGAGGTTATTAAAGAAGAATATTTATCAGAGCTTTATCATATGGAAATGATAGTTCGCGATAATAAGATATTGGGGAAAAAAGAAATTATCCCTCTTAGAGTAATAAAAAATGAAAGCATACAGAAAAACTTGAGAATCCATGTAATATGTGGTGGAGGAACAGGAGAAGAAATAATAGAGAAGCTTAATTCATTAGGTTTTATAGTAACAGCTGGAGTAATAAATGAAGGTGATAGTGATTGGGAGTTATGTAAAATACTTAATATTAAATGTGTAGATGCATTGCCTTTTTCAGGTATATCAGAAGAAGAATCAAAAGACAATTTACAATTTATTAATAACGCTGATTGTGTTCTGATAAGCAATGTTCCATTTGGGACAGGAAATTTAAAAAACTTACAAGTTTTATTGAATATAAATAAAGATATTTATATGTTGAAAAATCGTACTGAAATAGATTATTGTGAAGGTATGGCACATAATATTATAAAAAAACTAGAAGATAAAGAAAATTTTATATATATTAATAATTATGACGAATTTATAAGTAAAATTGATGATGGGGTGTAATATGAAAAAAACTAATATTATGTTTCAAGGAACAGGTTCATCTGTAGGTAAGAGTATTATAACGGCAGGTATGTGTAGAGTTTTAAAAGATAGAGGTTATAGTGTTGCACCTTTTAAGTCACAGAACATGGCATTAAATTCTTTTATTACAAGAGATGGCAAGGAAATGGGTAGAGCACAAGTTGTACAAGCTGAAACTTCTAAGATTGAGCCAAAAGTAGAAATGAATCCAATACTACTTAAGCCTTCCTCTGATGTAGGATCTCAAGTAATTGTAATGGGAGAAGTATATAAAAACATGACTGCTACAGAATATCATATAAATAAACCAGATTTTAAAGAAATAATTCAGAAGGCTTACAGAAAACTTTCCGATTCATATGACGTAATAGTAATAGAAGGTGCAGGTAGTCCAGCGGAGATAAATTTAAGAGAAAACGATTTAGTAAATATGGGAATGGCAGAAATGGTGGATTCTCCAGTAATATTAATTGGTGATATTGATAGAGGAGGAGTTTTTGCTTCTATTTATGGTACATATATGTTATTAGAAGATGATGAAAAGGCTCGGATAAAAGGATTTATTATCAATAAATTTAGAGGAGATGTGAAACTCTTAGAACCAGGAATAAAGATGCTTGAAGACAAAATTAATATCCCGTGTTTAGGAGTTATTCCATATTTTAGACTGCATATTGATGATGAAGATAGCGTTTCATTACGTTTTACTCATCAAAATAAAAAAGATATAATTGTTGGGGTAGTGCGGTTGCCACATATTTCAAATTTTACGGATTTTACACCTTTTGAAATGGAAGACGATGTATATATAAAGTATATTAACAGTGTATATGATTTTGAAGATGTAGATTTGTTACTAATACCTGGAAGTAAAAATACAATTGAAGATATGGTGTATTTAAGTAATACTGGAATAAGTAAAAAAATATTAGAACATCATAAAAATAATAAACCTATAATCGGTATATGTGGTGGATATCAGATATTAGGTGAAGAAATTGAAGACAAAGGTAATAACGAATCAAATGTATTAAAAACAAATGGACTTGGACTTATAAATACTTTTACGAAGATAGCTCCTGAAAAAAGAACGGTGCAAGTAGAGGGCAAGGTTAATATAGAATTTATGGGAGAAAGCATTAATACAAAAGTAAAAGGTTATGAAATTCATATGGGTGTTACTGAATTAAGAGAATGCTACCATAGTTTTGCTTTATTAAATGATGATAAAAAAGATGGAGTAATTAATCATTCTGGCAATGTATTGGGAACGTATATGCATGGTATTTTTGATAACGACGAATTTAGAAAATTCATTTTAGATATCATAAGAAGAAATAAAGGAATTGATGTTAAAGAAAAACAGGAAACTTTTGAACAGTTTAAAGAAAGACAATACGAAGAATTAGCTAAAATAATGGAAGATAACGTTAATATTGATGGGCTAATTAAAGTTATTGAATCTACTATTTAAATCTATAATATTCTCTTAAGATATAAGGACGGTGAAAAAAAATGGGAAAAATCACTCTGATTACCGGTGGAGCTCGGAGCGGTAAAAGCACATATGCAGAAAAAATTGCGAAAGAAAGTAAGAAACAAATAACCTATATTGCTACTTCAATACCCTTTGATGAAGGTATGAAACATCGTATTCAAAAACATAGAGAACAAAGACCAAAAACTTGGAAAACTATTGAAAAATATAAAGATTTTCATGAAGTTTATAAGTCTGATGAATATGAACAATCGCAATTATTATTAGTAGATTGTATGACTGTAATGATAACAAATTTGATGTTTTATAGTAAACTGGATTTTGATAAATGTACAATGTCTGAAGTAGATGCTTTGGAAATAGAAATTATTAAAGAGGTTAATCAATTACTAGATTTAGCTAAAGATAAAGATATGATTATAGTTACTAATGAGTTGGGTATGGGGTTGGTTCCTTCATACAGAATGGGTAATTATTTTAGAGATATTGCAGGTAGAGTTAATCAAATTGTAGCATCAAGAGCAGATGAGGTATACTTAGTTGTTTGTGGAATAGAAAACAAAATAAAATAGGTGAGATTATGAGAAGATTATTAGTTGCCATTAGTTTTTTTACTAGAATACCTGTTAAAATTAAATGGGAAGTAAGTGAAGATGAATTCTATTCTTCAATGAATTTACTACCTGTAATTGGATTGCTTATCGGTGCAATATTATACGGTATAGGGTATTTATTAAATGGAATAAATAATGAAGTTGTATCATTAATACTTATAATAGTGTATATTTGGTTGACTGGTGGACTACATATTGATGGCTTTATTGATACCGTTGACGGAGTACTAAGTAATAGAGATAAAAACAGAGTATTAGAAATTATGAAAGATAGTCGAATAGGTGCATTCGGAGCAATTGCTATCATTATTTTACTATTGTCGTATTTTGTGTTGTTTAAATATATAAATGGAGTAGCTTTATTGATTATGCCAATTGTTGGTAGGAGTTGTGCATTATCAGCAGCTTCGTTAAGTAAATATGCAAAAGAAACTAATGATTTAGGAAAAAGGTTTGTAGAAGACATGGGGAAAAAGGATATGGTATTTGCAATTATTTTTACGATTTTAGTTATAGTTGTTGCTGATTATTTTCACGTATTTCCATTTGTGTTTTGTATTTTGTTAACTTTTTATTTCGTTCATTATTTTAAGAAGAAAATATCAGGAATGACAGGTGATACTATAGGTATGTTAATAGAACTAAACCAAGTTGCATATTTATTTTCTTTATATATTATTCAGTCATTTGTAGGAGGGTTATAATGGAGTTTTTTCTAGTAAGACATGTAGAAACAACAGGCAATTATGAGAATAGATTTGCAGGTATAACTGATACCCAGTATACACAAAAGGGTGAAAAACAGTTTCTAAAATTGACAGAAGCATTAAAAGAATATGATTTTGATATTATTTATTCTAGTCCTATTTCAAGAGCATTAAAAATTGCAAAAAAAGTAAGCGAATATAAGGATAGAGAAGTAGAGATAGTAAAAGAGCTGTCAGAGATGAATTTTGGGATTTTTGAAAACTTGACATTTCAAGAAGTGGTTGAAGAACATAAAGAACACTGGAATAAATGGGAAAGAGATATGCTAAATTACAAACTGCCTAAAGGAGATAGTCTTTTTGAATTTCATCATAGAATAGAATTGTTTATTGATAATATAAAAAATAATGACGGTAAATGTTTAATAGTTTGTCATGGTGGCACAATTCAAAGTATATTAACACATCTTTTAGGTATAGATATTGAACAAAGATGGCATTTTCATATACCATTAGGTGGATTAGTAAAAATAAACTATGAAAATGATTTTGGTATTTTAAAAAGATTGGATTCTTTAGTATAGGTGAATATTATGAGGATAGAGAAATTTAGAGATTTAACTCTAGTGCATATTGATGAGAATATAATCACGGTATTAGCATGTGATTCCTGTGGAGGTATAGGTTTAAGAGAGTTAGATGTTGTTAAAGCTGATTACGAAGTATTAGGTTACTTTACTACATCAGTAGTGCTATGTGAGTTATTAGCTTTTAGAGCGAAACCTACGATAATAGTAAATAATATTTGTATGGAAATGGAACCATCAGGAAGACTGGTTATTGATGGTATTAAAAAAGCTGCTGAGGAAATACAATTAAATATAGAAAATATGTTAACAGGTAGTACAGAAGAAAATATGCCAGTTAAGCAGTCAGGTATAGGAATCACATGTATGGGTATTGTGGATAAAAGGACTTGGACTATACCAAAAACAAATAAAAATGATTCTTTATATGCAATAGGAAAACCTAAAGTAGGTGAAGAAGTATTAAAGGATAGTATGATGTCTAACTTGCAAGTAATTAACTATTTAAAAGATAAAGATGGCATTAATGAAATTCTTCCTGTGGGATCTAAAGGAATATCTTTTGAGGTAAATGAGTTATGTAAATGTAATAATTTATCTTTTAAATATTTAGAAAAAATAGATGTTGACATAAATAAATCTGCAGGTCCTGCAACATGTATACTGGTGTCTGGAGACAATAATTTAATTGAAAAATACTTGGGAGAAAAAAATATTACACATAGTATATTAGGTGAGTTTGGTGTTTAAAGAATGATTGCTATAATGTGAATATATAATTTATTAATAAATATTTTTCTAAAGATAACAATAAAACTAAGTTATCTTTTTTTTTATTTTTTATTTACTTTTTATAAAAATAGTATTATATTAATATAACAAAATAAAAACTGAAGTGTTGGTGATAATGAATTGAGAAAAAATTACTCTAATAAAAAGTTGAAATTATTTGGATTTAATAATCTTACAAAAACTTTAAGCTTTAATATTTATGATATTTGTTATACAAAAGATGACGATGAAAAAAAAGCATATATCGAATATATTGATGAACATTACAATTCAAATAGGTTAATGAGAATACTGAGTGATGTTTGTGATATTATAGGAGCAAGTATATTGAGTGTTTCAAAACAGGATTATGAACCTCAAGGTGCCAGCGTAACATTTTTAATATCGGAAGAAGAAGTTCCTTTATATGTATTAGATAAATCATGTAATAAAGGTTCCCTTACTAATATCCCTTCTCATATTGCAGGCCATTTAGATAAGAGCCATTTGACAGTACATTCTTATCCTGAAAGTCACCCAGGAGGAGAAATCAGTACTTTTAGGGTAGATATAGAAGTATCTACATGTGGAGAAATTTCTCCGTTAAAAGCATTAGAATATCTAATTAATAGCTTTGATTCAGATATAATTATTGCAGATTATAAAGTAAGAGGGTTTACTCGGGATATTAATGGTAAAAAGCACTTCATCGATCATGGGATTACTTCTATCCAAAATTATATATCCGAAAAGATAAAAAGAAATTATTCTTTAGTAGATGTAAATGTATATCAAGAAAATATTTTTCATACAAAGATGGTATTGAAAGAATTAAATTTAAATAATTATTTATTTAATATTAAGGAAAGTATGTTGCCAAAAAAAGAAAAAACTAAGATAGAAAATATGATTAAAAAAGAAATGCTTGAGATATTTTATGGTAGAAATATGAGATGAATATAAAATATTACTTAGCAAGGAGTTGATTTTTATGTCGTTATGGTATAACGAAAAACATACTGACAATGTATCATTTGGAATCAAAATTAAGAAGCATTTAATAAGTGAAAAAAGCAAATTTCAACAAATTGATATATATGACACATACGAATTTGGAAAATTATTTACATTAGATCATTTAGTTATGGTTACTGAAAAAGATGAATTTATCTATCATGATATGATTGTACATGTACCCATGGCGGTAAATACTAATATTAAAAATGTATTAGTTATTGGAGGGGGAGATGGAGGAACCGTTAGAGAGTTAACTAGATATAAAGATATTGAAACTATAGATATGGTAGAAATTGACGAAAAAGTAGTAAAAACATGTAAAAAATACTTACCTATTACAGCATGTAAGTTAGATGATAAAAGAGTTAATTTATTTTTTGAAGATGGAATAGTATTTGTAAAAAATTCGGCTAATGGAGTTTATGATCTAATATTAGTTGATTCTACAGATCCTATAGGTCCCGGGGAAGGTTTATTTACTAAAGAATTTTATGAGCAATGCTATAGGATATTGACAGATGATGGAATACTTATTAATCAGCACGAAAGTCCATATTATCCAGAATATGCGAAGGAAATGAAAAGGGCTCATAAAAAGATTCATAAACAATTTCCTATTAGTATGGTATATCAAGTACATATACCTACGTATCCATCGGGTCATTGGCTTTTTGGATTCTCATCAAAAAAATATCATCCGATTAATGATGCAAAAACTATTCAGTGGGAGCAAATGGGTTTAAATACTAAGTATTATAATACTGATATTCATAAAGGATGTTTTGCTTTGCCAACTTATGTAAGAGATATGCTTAAAGAAAGCTGAAGACAATTTTTAAACGAAAAATTACTATTTATTAAATATTGAGGTGAATTAAATGTACCATTATATGTTAGATTCATATAATTGTTTTAAAACTAGATTAGAGGACACTGCACTTATATTTGAAATTCTTGAAAGGATTCCATATGAAATGGGAATAAAAACTACGATGCCTCCATTTGTTCTGCCTTATTTTAATGGAGTAGTACCAGAAGACTGCGGTATAAGTGCGTTTATATTTTTAGAAGGTGGACATTTTACTATTCATACGTTTTCATATAGAGAATGTTACTTTATCGACTTTGTATCACCAAAGTCTTTTGATGAAGAAAAGTTAACAAGATTAATTACTAGAGCCTTTCCTACTGATTTATGTAATACCTTTTTTATTAACAGAATAGAAGATAATAAAAGTACTTTTCCTATCGTAGATGAAGGTAATGATTTTGGTCCGCATGTTTTTTTAGAAATTAAACCTTTAAAACAAAAATTTAATATGGGGTATTTGTTTGAAATTTTAGATAATATGCCCACACAAATTGATATGACCCCTATAATGAGACCATATGTAATCAAAAATGGTGATATTGAAAAACCTATATATTCAGGATTAACTATGATAGCTGAATCACACATAAGTATACATTATTTTGCCAGTGAGAACAAAGCGTATTTTGATATATTTTCTTGTAAATTTTTTGATAAAGATTTTGTTTTACCAAAAATTATTGAAATTTTAGGTGGAGATGAAAATTTAGAATATACATATATATCAAGAGGGAGTAAATATCATTATTTGAAGAAAACAAAAGATAATAAGATAGACTACTCGCAACAATGGATAAAATAGCATAGTTTTTTTAATATTGATTAAATAACTATATGTAAAAAGGACATAATCTATTGAGGTTGTTAGGAATTTCAAAACATAATATTTTTAGTAAAAAGAAAATTTTCATGTAACAAATAAACAGGAGAGGTCCAATTCTCTCCTGTAGAAAGAAATAATTTTAATATCGTCTATATGCTATTAAAATATCTCTTTATACTCTTATAATGCACAATTATTTTAATAATATTATGGTAATTTTATGTAATTGGTATTAAGTTTTCATCTAGCCACGAATGATTGTTATTTATTGGTTTGGTAAAAATTTTATTTTCATCTTCACTATTTTTTGACTGATGAAACTTAAATAACATTTTGTTATCAAAAACTCCAAGTATTTCTATTTTTCCTCTTGGATGAGATAATACGTATCTAAATCGTTTACTTACTCCATTTAACAAGGATCTAGTATCATTAATAATATCGATTCCTTTTGTTAGTGGAACTTGAAAATGATTTTTTACATATTTTACGGGTCTACACTGAAATACATAATAAGGATTTATACCTGAAGTTGTTAAATTTCTCATTAATGATGATAAAATATTTTTATCGTCATTTATATCTTTCAGTAGTACGGTTTGGTTTAATATATCAATATTAATATTTCTCAATGCGTCTATGGCTTTTAATGATTCTTTACTTAGTTCCTTTGGATGATTAAATTGTGTAACGATAATAATTTTTTTCTTTTTATTATACGAATCAAATAATTCAAGTAATTCTTTATCTTCATAAATACGCATAGGAAATACAACTGGTATTCTAGTTCCAAATCTAATAAAATCTAAATGTTCTATACAAGATAAATTATCTAAATATTTTTTAATTATTTCATTAGAAAGAGTTAAAGAATCGCCACCTGTTATTAAAACATTATTTATTTGTTTATGTTTAGAAATGTAGTCAATTGACTTATTCATTGTATTCATTATTTCATTATTTGTATATCCGACCATTCTTTTTCTAAAGCAATATCTACAATACATATAACATTTATTTGTAGACAATACTAGAGCTGTTTGTTTATATTTATGTTGAAGTCCAGGCATTTTTGTGTTGCTTTCTTCCCCACTAGTATCATAATCACCATCTTTATCTAATTCCATGATAGAAGGAATTGACATTTTCTTTATTGGATCTTTTGAATTATTATTATCTATTAAATTTAGATAATATTCAGTAATATTCATAGGGTGACGTTCAATTATATTAGACAAAGCATCAGATTCATCTATATTAATATAATTTTTTGATGCTAAAGCATCAATAGAGTGTATATTGTTTTTTAATTTATCTTTCCAAAAAATTGACATTAATTACCTCCTAAAGTATGTAAAAATTTATTGCCGAAAAAAAAACAGATAGTAGTTTGATTAAAAGTATCAAGAATTGTTATTTAATTGATTATAACATAATTGATAAGATTTATAAAGTAATAACATATAATTGATAGATATCGTTGTAGATTTATTATCATAAAAAAAATAACAGAGTTATGCTTATACAAGTGTAACAAATTTTATGTTAGAAAAGTATATTAATACTATAGTAATTGCAGGAGGTTAATTCATGAATTATGAAATAATTGATTGTATTGATGCAGGAACAGAATATTGTCCCTGTCATTTAGCAGAATCAAGTGAATGTTTATTGTGTTCTCAATTACAAGGAAAAAACTTTTGTGATTGTAAAAACTGGAAAGGCACATGTATCTATCAAGAATTTAATTGGAATAAGAATAAAGCAAAAGAAGGAAGAAAAAATTTTGAAGGAATTATTGTTGAAAAGAAGGAGATTTGCAAAGGAGTAATAAAATACATAATAAAAACTAACCACAGTTTATGCAAAAAACTAGTTAAACCTGGGAGTTTTATTTTTTTGAGAACCATTGAAAGTTTAGCTTATTATGATGTTCCAATTTCAGTTATGGAATCAGATTTAGAAGAAAATACTTTAACAATCGTTATAGAGATAGAGGGAATAAAAACTAAGAAATTATTTTCACTACAAAAAAATGACAAGATTAACATTAAAGGACCTTACTGGAATGGAGTTTTAGGAATAAAACACATTGATAAATGTATTAATAAAAATGTTCTGTTAATTGCTCGTGGTATCGGTCAATCACCTATAATACCTGTAGTCAAAAAATTATATCACAATAATAACAATATATTTGTTCTTTTAGATAAAGGCAAGTATAATGATATCTTTATTAAGAATTATCTTTCCTTATATAAGTGTAATGTAGAAGAGGTAACAACTATAATAAAAGGAAATTTAACTCAAGAATTAAAAGAATTTATTGATAAATATATTAATATAATGCAAATTGAACATTTACATTGTTCAGGTCCTGATATATTGATTAAGGAAGTTATTGGCTATGTCAATAAAAGAATTTCAACTTCTTGTTGTAATAATGCAAAAATGTGTTGTGGAGAGGGTATTTGTGGTGCTTGCACTACTAGATTTGAAGGGCATGTGGTAAAAAGATTATGCAAATTGCAAACAGATCCTGAATATATTTTTGAAGGGAGAAGATTAATATGAAAGTAGTTATTATTGGTGGAGGATGGTCTGGAGTGTCTGCAGCAATTACCGCAAAAAAAGCAGGAGCAGATGTAGAAATCTATGAGAAAACAGATATGTTGTTGGGATTGGGAAATATTGGTGGAATAATGAGAAATAATGGTAGATATACTGCATCAGAAGAATTGATTTCATTAGGAGCGGGTGATTTAATAAATTTAACTGATCAAGTAAGTAAACATAGTAATGTATATTTCCCAGGTCATGAGCATGCTTGCTTATATGATGTTAATAAAATTGAACCATTAATAAGACGATACATCGAAAGTCTGGGAATAGATATTTTTTTTATTCACCGTGTTATAGATGTGAAGATGGAGAAAGATAAAATAACAGGCATTATTTTGTATGATGGAAAATTAGTTGAAGGTGATGTTTTTATAGAGACTACAGGATCAACAGGACCTATGGGAAATTGCTTAAGGTATGGAAATGGTTGTTCTATGTGTGTTTTAAGATGCCCAGCTTTTGGACCAAGAGTTAGTATAAGTGCTAGAGCTGGAGTGGACGATTTGCAAGGCGAAAGGGAAGAAGATGTATACGGTGCATTTAGTGGTGCATGCAAGTTATGTAAAGAAACTCTATCTGAAGAAATAGTAGAAGAATTAAACAAAAAGGGTGTAGTTATTTTAAAAGTGCCTAAAGAAGATGTTAATATGGAAAAATTAAATCAAAAAGTATGTCAACAATATGCTTTAAAGGAATATGCTGAGAATATCATTCTTTTGGATACTGGGCATGCAAAATTAATGACATCCTATTATCCTCTAGATAAATTAAGGAAAATAAATGGGCTAGAAAATGTTAAATATATCGATCCTTACGCAGGAGGAAAGGGAAATTCTATACGTTATCTTTCAGTTGCTCCAAGAACAAATGATATGAAAGTAAAAGGTATAGATAATCTTTTTTGTGCTGGAGAGAAGTCGGGGTTGTTTGTAGGGCATACTGAAGCTATGTGTACTGGAGCTTTAGCTGGACATAATAGCGTTAGGTGGTTTTTAGGAATGCCTACTCTAGTATTGCCTAAAAGTACTGCTATAGGAGATATTATATCTTATGAGAATAATATGACTCAAACTGTAGAGGGTAGGAGAAAACGATATACTTTCGCGGGAGCACAATATTTTGAAAGAATGAAAGGAAGAAATTTATATACTACTGATAATGAAGTGATTTCGAATAGAATCAAAAAATTAAATATTGATGATGTATTATCACAAAATTTAATATGAATTAGTTGTCTGAGATAAAGTAAATTTGCTTTATCTCAGATTATTATTATAAGAATCTATTTTTTACATTATTATCTTTTAAAAAATAAATATATTTTGAATAATTATATAATAAACTTTATAATGATATAATAATTAAACAAATAAGGGGTATTAATATGGTGGATATTATAGCGTTATTACAAAATGTAGATATAGATAAAATGCTCTATAATGGAAAAGAAAAAACAAACTGGTTGTGGATTTGCAGAGATACATTTAGAGATATAATTTATGCATCAGATACTGAAGATAACTTAAAAGAAAAAGATATAGATTTGTTCTTAAGGATGATTAGTGATGATGATTTTATTGAAATAATCGATCCAATATTAGAAAAAAACGGTTTTATAAATTTCAAACAAGATATTTTTCAACTATTAGATGATTCGGAGAAATTAAATTTTAATGCATATATTTACGTTAAAGAAAGCTATTTTAATAGGCTGTTGATAAAGGCTAATATCAAATATGAGTGGGTATTAATGGCAATGGCAATTGATTATAGTAAATTTGTAGATTTAGAATTAAATGAAACATATAAAGAATACTTTGAAGGAAATAGTCGAATTATAGAAGAATTAATAAATTATAAGTATTATGAACATGGCGATAATAAATGGGACATGGATTTTAAACATAATATTTTGTATTATAGGTTAGGAAAAAAACAAATGCAATGGACTAAAGGTGAAACAGAATCTACATTTAATGATTTTAAATAGAAGGAATTTAACTTAGTAACGTAGAATACATGTTGAGGAGGTGTTTTGCCAGTGAGAATGTACGATATTATTCTTAATAAAAGAGAAGGAAAAGAACTTACCACTAAGGAAATACAATTTTTTATTAAAGGTTTTACTAGGGGTGAAATTCCTGATTACCAGGTATCTGCTTTATTAATGGCAATATTTTATTCACAAATGAACAAAAGAGAAACTGTAGATCTCACACGAGCTATGATACAATCAGGAGAAACTATTGATTTATCTGCAATAAATGGTGTTGTGGTAGATAAGCATAGTACTGGTGGAGTAGGCGATACAACTACGCTAGTTTTAGGGCCTATGGTAGCAGCATGTGGTATTCCTGTTGCAAAAATGTCAGGAAGGGGATTAGGACATACAGGAGGAACTATTGATAAATTAGAATCTATAAATGGATTTAATACAGCAATGAGTATAGAAGGATTTATTGATAGGGTAAATAAAAATGGTATCGCAATTGCTGGGCAAACAGGTCAGCTAGCTCCTGCGGATAAGAAGCTTTATGCTTTAAGGGATGTAACGGCTACTGTAGATAATTTATCTCTTATTGCTAGTAGTATTATGAGTAAAAAACTTGCATCAGGTTCTCAGGGGATAGTATTAGATGTAAAAACGGGAGATGGAGCTTTTATGAAGAGTATTTCTGATTCATTTGCCATTGCTCAATTAATGATAGATATAGGTGTTTCTATGGGAAGAAATGTGAGTGCTATTATTTCAGATATGGATCAACCATTAGGAAAAGCTATAGGAAATTCCTTGGAAGTCAAGGAAGCTGTAGAGACATTACAGGGGAAAGGTCCAGAAGATTTGTATAACTTGTGTTTAACATTAGGAATAGAGATGTTGATTATGTCAGGTTATACTAATTCACCACATGAAGCTATGGAAACATTACAAAACAGCATAATGGAAGGTAGAGCTTTAGAAAAATTTAAAGAATTGGTTATATCTCAGGGAGGAGATATAAAACAAATAGAAGATACTGCTTTGCTTCCAATTGCACCATATGAAATTAATATAAAATCTGAGCAAGGTCAGTATATCAGTAGAATTAAAGCTCAGGAGGTAGGGGTATGTGCTTTATTATTAGGTGCTGGAAGAGAGACAAAAGAAAGTTCTATTGATTTTGGAGTTGGAATTTATTTAGACAAAAAGATAGGGGACAAGGTAGAAAAAGGAGATGTTATTGCTACTATTTATGCTAATAATGAAAGCACAGGAAATATAGTAAAAGAGAGATTAATGAAGTGTTATGAATTTTCGGATAAACCAGTAATTAAACGAAAACTAATTTATGGTATTATCAATAAAGAAGGTAGTAAAATTTTTTGATAGTATTTGATTATTGATTTTAAAAATCTTTGTAATAATCGACTAAATAAATTATTAAATGATTTAATTGACAAGTTAATTTTCCACAGAAGTTAAAATATCACTTATAATTATTTGATTGAAAGAGATAGGTGAAAGCATGAAAATTACTTCCATAATTCCACAAAAGAACAAAAAAATTTATAATATCTATATTGATGGGAAATTTTTATGTTCAGTGGATGAGGAATTGATATATACCCATAAACTTGTATTAGGAAAAGAAATCGAAGATAAACAACTTCTGAGTATAAGTATGGAATCTTCATACAAGAAAGCTTTTAATTTTTCACTAAGATATTTAAGCTATAAAATGAGAACTGAATGTGAAGTGCGGGAATATTTATCTAATAAACAATTTAGCAATGATACCATTGATTATACAATAGAAAAACTTAAAAATTATAGTTATATTGATGATCATGATTATATTAATGCATATATAAAAGACAAAATGAATGCTGGATATAGTAGGAAAAGAATACAATATAAGTTAATAGATAAAGGATTTGATAATGATAGAGTATTAGATATGATTCATAAAAATTATCCATTTGAGAAAGAGTTAGAACTGATTAGTAAAGATATAATTAAAATGAATAAAAAAAATATGAATCTTCCTTATAGAGATAAAGTTAGGAAAATAAACGAAAGTTGCTTACGAAAAGGGTATAATTATGAACATGTAAATCTTCTTATACGAGAGTTGATTGAAGAGAAAAATTTTTCGGATGAATTTAATGAACGATTTAAAAAGATAGCAGATACATATTTAACAAAATATAAAAAAAAAGGTTACGTTTCTAGAGAGGCAAAACATAGAACTATGCAAGCTTTATATAGAAAAGGATATGATGTAGATATTATAAATGTCTTCTTTAATGATTATGAATAATAAAAATTCAAATTGAGTACTGAAATATATCGGTACTCAATTATATTGTTGGGGTATTTTATATTTAACGTAATGAGGAATTTTTGCGTTCAGATATACCATCACCTTAGTTTTTAAAACTATGAATTGGAGCAGGTATCCTGCCACCTCGATTAATAAAATTTTCAGAGCTAAATTGGTTAACTGGCATAATAGGCGCATATCCTAATAATCCACCAAATTCTACAGTATCCCCTACGTCTTTTCCATATACTGGAATCACACGAACAGCTGTTGTTTTATTATTAATTACTCCTATCGCAGCCTCATCTGCAATAATTGCAGAAATTGTTGATTCTTTAGTATTTCCCGGGATTGCAATCATATCTAATCCTACTGAACAAACACTAGTCATAGCTTCTAATTTATCAAAGGTCAGTGCTCCGTTTTTTACCGCATTAATCATACCTTCATCTTCGCTAACAGGTATAAATGCACCGCTTAATCCTCCAACTGATGACGATGCCATAATACCACCTTTTTTAACAGCATCATTTAACATTGCAAGAGCTGCTGTGGTTCCATGAGTCCCACAGGTTTCTAAACCTATTTCTTCAAGTATTCTTGCTACACTATCTCCTATTTCTGGGGTAGGAGCCAAAGATAGATCTAATATTCCAAATGGAACCCCTATTCTTTTTGATACTTCTTTTCCGACGAGTTCTCCAGCTCTAGTTATTTTAAAGGCAGTTTTTTTGATGTTTTCGGCTACAATATCTAGAGGTTCACCCTTAACCTTTTCTAATGCACACTTTACTACTCCAGGTCCACTAACACCTACATTAATTACAGCTTCTGCTTCTCCAATGCCATGATAAGCTCCTGCCATAAATGGGTTATCATCTACAGAATTTGCAAATACCACTAGTTTAGCACATCCTATTGAAGCATCATTTCTGGTTAAATAAGCAGTATCCTTTATTATTTTGCCCATAAGCTTAATTGCATCCATATTAATACCTGCCTTTGTACTGGCGATATTTACAGAGGAACAAACTCTTTCGGTTATACTTAAGGCTTCTGGGATTGATTCTATAAGTATCTTATCTCCTTTTGACATTCCTTTTTGGACTAATGATGAAAAACCTCCGATGAAGTTAACACCAACTTCTTTGGCTGCTTTGTCTAATAATTTAGCATATTCTACATAATTCTTATCTTGTGAAGCTGAAGCAATAATAGAAATAGGTGTAATAGCTATTCGTTTATTTATTATAGGAATACCGAATTCATCTTCAATACTTTCTCCAATACTTACAAGATTTTTGGCATAGGTTGTTATTTTTTCGTATATTTTTTTTCTTGAATTCTGTCCTGAAGAATCAATACAATCCATTAATGATATGCCCAAAGTAATAGTTCGAATATCTAGTTTTTCTTCTTCAATCATTCTAATTGTTTCAAATACATTATTGATATTGTTATAAAGAGTCATACAAATCCTCCTAAATATTATGCATAGAATTAAAAATTTCTTCTCTTTGGATCTTTACTGATAATTCTATTTCTTTTCCAAATGAGTCAAGAGTATTCTTTAGTTCATTAAAATCGCATTTCAAATTTTTAAGATTAACCAGCATCATCATTGTAAAATAATCTTGTAAAATAGTTTGGCTTATATCTTCAATATTGACATTTTTTTCATTTAATATTTTTGAAATACCATAGATGATACCTACTTTATCTCTTCCTACAACTGTTACGATTCCTTTCAATATATACACCTCCATATTGTTATAGTACTTCTTTTTTCGTAGTATTTCTTTTATATAGTACCCTAAAAACTATGAAATAGATATTAATAATAAATTATATAAAAAAATGAGACAATAAAAGTCTCAGAGAATAAAAGAATATAATATTCTAATATATAATCTCTGTACTTTTACCTGAGAGTTTTATCCTTTTAAAAAGGCTCTATCCCCTTCGGTGCTTAAACAAGTCTCTCCAGAGTTCTGTCCAATAACGGTTGATAACTTCCGTCACCTTCATTCAGCTCTATTAAATTTTTTTCATTATAACACTGAAAAAGTGAAAAGTAAATGCTACTTACTTATTTTTATAACTATTATTTATATAGATATTTCCGACCGAAATAAAAAGTGATATAAACAATGCTATCCAAAAATTTGGAATTTTTATTCCTTTTAATAAGGTATCAGTTATAAGAATCATCCACGTATTGATTATTATGCTAAATAATCCCATGGTAAGTAAATTAATGGGTAATGATATCAATAATAGAATTGGACGTATAATTAGATTTACCAACCATAATACCACACCAGAAATAATCAAGGTATTTAAATTGTCCAAATAAATGCTTTCAAATAAATGAACACTTATAAAAAAAGCTAAAATATTAATAAATAGTTTTAAAATTGTTTTTTTCATAACAGCTCCTTAAAATACTTCTAAACTAATGTACATATCTTCTATATCAATTTCTGCTAATTTGCAATTTTCTAGATCTTTTAAAATTATAAAAAGTATTTTTAATGCAGAAATCACATTACGTATAAATAAAAAATAATTATTTTCTGAATTAAATATATTGATTTTTCTAGCATAATGCGTAAAGGAATTTATTATTATGACTACGTCATCTATTGCATCAATTAAATCATTAAAAACAAATATTGACAGAGGAAAGGAAAAGGAGAAATTACCTTTCCTCATACTATACTTAATAAAATTTCCTCTATTAATCCACATAAACCTCTACCTGAATTTCTCCTTCTTTTTCATCATCTATTTCCACATCAACTAATTTACCATCAGTTAATCCTTGATCAATTAAATCAAGTAATTCATCAAAATCTATTGTAGTCAAATCAATACCTTTTTCTTTCATTTGATCTTGAGCTTGTTTGGGAATCATATGCATAAAACTAGATGCTACCTGTAAAAGACTGAGCGGAATATTTACATCTACTTTTTTAACACTTGTGCTACCATTAACACGTACTCTTAAAAATCGGTTGGTTACATTTGTATTGTTTTTTTTAGATAAATCTTTAGGATTTTCAAGTGCATTTAATAAATTTAATGCCTCTTCATTAGATATTTTTCCAGATTGAACCATTTCAAGAATTTTTAATTTTTCATTACTCATATTATATCACTCCTTTTATTATTTTAGTTTTTTAAGTTGAAGAGTAGCCTCAGTTGCAGAAAGCTCACCCTTTTCAACTTTGTTTAATATATTGCTTCTCCGTTCGTCTATTTTGCTAGCGTCTACGTAATGTTCAACTTTGTATCCTAAAGTTTCTATAAGTTCGTCTAAGCGACTTCGTACAGTTGGATAAGAAATATTTAATTCTTTTTCGACGTCTTTTATATTACCTCTACACTTGATAAAAGTTTCTAAAAAATCTAATTGTTCTTGAGGTAAACGACAAAATTTACAAGTGGTAAAATTTCCTTCTAGTTTTGTATTACAATGATTGCAGTACAGTCCATTTACAGTTAATTGGTTGTTGCATATAGGACATTCACTAGGTATTTTATAATGTTTCATAAATGCCTCCTGTTTGCTATTATACTTTTATGGTAGCATCCACATATAATAAAGTCAAGGGTTTAATTAAATATATTAATATTAATATTAATAATATTAATATTAGAATTAAAATATATTAATATAACAAAAATAAATATTGATAAAAACTATTTTATTAGAAGATGGATTTTTAATAATAAATATTGTATACTTATTATTAAAAAAGAGGAAAAAATTAAATGAAAAAAATTTCTAGAAATGATTTTTTAAAGCTAATTGCAGCAATTACCATGTTAATTGATCATATTGGGGCTGTGTTTTTTAGTAATATTATTATATTTAGGATAATAGGAAGAATAGCATTTCCAATATTTGCTTTTTATATTGCTAAAGGGTTTATTAGAACTTCTAACACAAAAAAATATATGTTAAGGATGATATTTTTTGCTTTTGTAACCCAAGTGCCGTATGCATTTTTCTCTAATATTTTAGTAGGAAATTATTTTTATATGAATGTTTTGTTTACATTTGTATTTGCTTTGTTATCTTTATATTATTATAATCAAAAAAATTATATTATTAGTATTATAATTATGATATTACCTGAAGTAGCAAGCTGGTTTACACCTATAGAGTTTGATTATAGTACTTATGGAATTGTCATGATATTAGTTTTTTATATTTTTGAAGAAAAAAAATTATTTCGTAATTTAGGTGTTATAGTTGTTACAATAATTTATGCATTATTTATATATGTGCCTTTAGATATACCTTTTTATTATAGTATTCTACATCCTCAAATCTATTGTGCATTTGCTTTGCCATTGTTGGATTTAGAAAATAAATTATCTATAAAATTACCAAAGTATTTTTTTTATTCCTTCTATCCTGCTCATATAACTATTATTGTCTTATTATATTATGTGATTTATTAAAAAAGATGAAAAATAATGTACATTTTGCTAATTTAATATACCATACAAATCTGTTGCAAGTTAAAAGAACAAGAAAACTTGCTTTGTTTTATGCCATTCTATATAATAACTATATTATTTAAAAGTTAGGAGGTAACTAGTATGAAATGGATAGAAATACAAATAAAAACTACTCCTGAAGCAGAAGAAGCGATTTCAAATATATTTTATGAATCAGGCATTGAAGGAGTTGTTATTGAGTCTCCTAACGATGTATTGATTATGAGAGATAAGGACATATTGTGGGACTATTATGATGAAAACTTATTAGAGGTTGATCCTGAGATATCAATAATCAAAGGTTATATAAATGAAACAGATGATAATAAAGAGGTAATGTTTAATATTTTAGATAGAATAAAAACTCTTCCTTCATGTGGATTAGATCCGGGTAGCTGTGAACTGACTATCGCTGAGATAAATCAAGAAGACTGGTCTAATTCGTGGAAAAAGTATTATAAACCATTAAAGGTTGGGAATAACTTTGTAATAAAACCTACATGGGAGAATTATTTTAAGAAGACAGACGAAATAATAATTGAAATTGATCCTGGAATGGCTTTTGGTTCAGGTCTTCATGAGACTACTCAATTATGTATTGAATGTTTAGAACAGCATGTAAGAAAAGGAGATATTGTAATTGATATAGGGTGTGGTTCAGGAATCCTTGCGTTAACTGCTGGGAAGCTGAATTGTGAAAAAGTAATTGCAGTTGATCTAGATTCTATGGCCGTAAAGGTTGCAAAAGAAAATGTGGAAAAAAATCATATGGAAAATATTATTGAAATAAGAGAAGGCGATCTATTAGATGTAGTTCACGAAAAAGCTGATGTGATAATTGCTAATATTTTAGCAGAAGTAATTATTAATTTGACTACACAAATTAAACCGTATCTAAAAGATGGTGGTATTTTTATTTCTTCAGGGATAATATTAGAAAAAATTGATAGGGTAGCAAATCACATTACTTCACAAGGATTTCAAATAGTTGAGATAAAACGATTTGGTGAATGGGCTTCTATAGTTGCCCAGAATAAGGAATAAACAGATGAATAGATTTTTTGTAATTGACGAAGAAATAAGTGATGGTATAGTTCACTTAGATGGGGAAAATCATAAACATATAAATAAATCATTGAGAATGAAGACTGGTGAAAAAATCGAGCTAAGCGATGGTAAATGTAGTGAGTATATTGGAGAAATTATTGAAATAAATAAAACTAATGTCGGCGTTAAAATCTTACGACAATATCAAAATAAATCAGAACCTACAATTGAAGTGAGTTTATATCAAGGTATACCCAAAGGGCAAAAAATGGATTTAATAGTTCAAAAAGCGGTAGAATTAGGAGTGAAAAATATACATCCAATCATTATGCATAGAACAGTGGTAGAAATTGAAAAAAAAAGTAATAAAAAAATAGAAAGATGGCAAAAGATTTCTGAAGAAGCTGCCAAGCAATCAAAAAGAGGAATCATTCCAAAAGTTAATAATGTAATGCATATTAATGATTTGCCAATAGAGATGAAAAATAACCAATTGAATATAATAGCATATGAAGATGAAAAGAAACAAAAAATAAAGGAAGTTCTAGCTAATAATTTAACACCTAAAAAAATAGGAATTCTTATAGGTCCAGAGGGCGGAATAACTGAAAAAGAACACGAACTAATAACATCAATAGGTGGAATATCTATTTCGTTAGGAGAGAGGATATTAAGGACAGAAACGGCTGGTATAAGTCTTGTTTCTATGTTAATGTATCATTATGAAATGTAGAGAGAAGATTTTTTAGGGAGGTTTATATAAGAATGAAAACTGCTGCTTTTTATACATTAGGTTGTAAAGTAAATACCTATGATACAGAAGCAATGATCGAGTTATTTGAGAAAGCAGGCTATAAAATAATAGATTTTAAAGGTTATGCTGATGTATATATTATTAATACATGTACAGTAACAAATGTTGGTGATAAAAAATCAAGACAAATGATTAGGAAAGCTAAAAGACAAAATAATAATTCTATAATTGTTGTGACTGGGTGTTATGCTCAAACAGCGCCTAAAGAATTAGAACAAATATCAGAAGTTGACTTAATAGTGGGAAATAAGGATAGAAATAAAATAGTAGAATTAATAGAGAAAGTAAAATCTTCAGGAAACAATATTAATATCGTTCAAGATATTATGAAAGAAAAAGAATATGAAGAGTTGAAAATTACAAAAGTTAAAGATCGTAAAAGAGCGTACATTAAAATTCAAGAAGGCTGTAATCAATTTTGTTCTTACTGTATCATTCCTTACGCTAGGGGGCCTATTAGAAGTAGGAAAATTGAAAATATTGTATTAGAAGCAAGCGAACTTGTAAAACAAGGATATAAAGAAGTAGTTATTACTGGTATTAACGTAGCTTCGTATGGGAGAGACTTACGTAAATATCAATTGATAGATGTTTTATGTGAATTAAATAATATTGAAGGTATAGAACGCATAAGATTAGGTTCTTTGGAGCCTATGTTGTTAACAGAAGAATTTATATTACAATTAAAATCTATTGATAAATTATGTGACCACTTTCATATTTCACTTCAAAGTGGATCAAATGAAATATTAATAAAAATGAATAGAAAGTATAATGCAAAAACTTTTAATAATATAATTAGTAATATTAAAACAATATTTCCTAAAAGTGCTATTACAACTGATGTTATGGTTGGATTTCCCGGAGAAACTACTGAAAATTATAATGAAAGTTATGATTTTATTAAAGATATAGGATTTAGCAAGCTACATGTTTTTAAGTATTCGAAAAGAGTTGGAACTCCTGCAGCAAAAATGAAGAATCAAGTATCTGAAAGTATAAAGGAAGATAGGAGTAAAAAGCTAATAGAATTATCAAAAAATCTTGAAAGAGAATATAATTGTAGTTTTATAAATCAAAATATGGAAGTTTTATTTGAACAAAAGTGTAAAGAAGGTTATAATTTCTATCAAGGACATACAAAAAATTATATTTTAGTAAAAGTAAATAGTGATGAAGATATCGTTAATGAGACTTTGCTTGTCAAGTTGAATAAAATCAATCACAGTTATATTGATGGTATTTTAATATAAAATATTTTTCTAAGGGGGATTAACATGGATGATTGTTTGTTTTGTAAAATAGCAAAAAAAGATATTCCAAGTGAAACTGTTTATGAGGATGATCTTGTGATGGCTTTCAAAGATATAGAACCTCAAGCACCTATACATTTCTTGATAATACCTAAAGCACATTATGATTCTGTTTTAACTGTACCTGCAGGAAATGATATTATTACTCATATGCATATGGTAGCAAATAGACTAGCGTTAAAACATGGTGTTGCTGATACTGGATTTAGATTAGTGAATAATTGTGGAGACAATGGAGGGCAGACAGTGTTGCATTTGCATTATCATTTATTAGGAGGAAGAAATCTAGAATGGCCTCCCGGCTAAACATATTATTTGACACATTAGAATTAGTTAAGATATAATGTTAATTGTTATTGAAGGCCCACTATTACTATAATAACAATAACCTATATAATCTGTTACATTTATGTAGTAGAGGGGGGGGTAGAAAAATGTCTGAAGTAAAAATTAAAGATGGTGAATCATTAGAAAATGCGCTGCGTAGGTTTAAAAGGAAAACTGCCAGAGCAGGAGTAATGTCTGAAATTAGAAAAAGAGAGCATTATGAAAAGCCAAGCGTAAAGAGGAAGAAAAAATCTGAAGCTGCTAGAAAGAGAAATAATAAAAAAAGGTTTTAGTAAGAGGTGTTTATATGTTCCTAAAGGAGCAATTAAGTGCAGATTTAAAAAAAGCGATGAAAGAAAAAAACAGCACTTTAAAATCTACAATTATTATGGTAAGGGCTGCTATATTGCAGCATGAAAAAGATAATAAAGTAGAATTGAAAAATGAAGATATAATTGGTATTATATCTAAACAAGTAAAGCAAAGAAAAGATGTATTAAAAGATTTTGAAAAAGCAGGTCGGCAAGATTTGATTGATCAGACAAATCAAGAAATAGAAATATTGACAAAATACCTTCCTCAACAATTAAGTGAAGAAGAAATAAAAAATATTGTAATAGAGACAGTCAATCAGGTGGGTGCTACTTCCATTAAAGAAATGGGCAAGGTAATGTCCGCTATTATGCCGAAAGTAAAAGGTCGAGCTGATGGTGGTTTGATAAATAAGTTTGTAAAAGAAAATTTAAAATAAAATTATAACCTTAGAACTTAAGTTCTAAGGTTTTTTTTATAATATAAAGAAATTATTATGTAAAATTCCCTAGTTTTTAAATCATATATATATTTGCAAGAACATAAAATATCATATATGGAGGTATTAAATGAAGAGTAAAAAAAAATTGGAATCTTTAAAAGAAAATATAAGTGATATCTTCGAATTGCCAAAAGAAATAACTTTAAATTTACCTAAAATTACTTTGATAGGAAATATCCAAGCGAGGATAGAAAATCATAAAGGAATTATTGAATATAACAATAGTAAAATAAGAATTAATTCAAAAGTTGGGATAATTGTAGTTGAAGGGAAAGACTTGTTTATTAGAAATATAATAAAAGAAGAAATTATCGTTGAAGGAATAATTGAAAATGTGACAATATGATATCGAGGGGGAACATAGTTGTTATTTGTTAAGTTATGGCATTATGTTAGAGGGTATGTTATTATTAAAATTGAAGGTAAACACTTAGAAAGATTGATAAATCTTATACATAGTAATAATATTTTTGTATGGGACATAATTAAAAAAAAACCTAATGAATTACATGCAAAGATAGAATTAAAAGATTATGATGCAATTTATCCAATAGCGGAAAGATTATTATGTAAAATTGAAATAATAAAAAAAAATGGAATGACACTCTGGAAATGGCGTTTGAAAACGCGAAAAATATTTGCAGGTGCATGCGTTACTGTTTTTTTAATAATATATTTTATATCGTCTATTGTTTTAAATATAGAAGTATCAGGAAATGATCAAATTGATACTAATGAAATAATAAGAGAATTAAAAGAGTTAGGGTTGGATACATGGGTAAGGAAAAAGAATATTGATATAGATAGTGTAATTTTATTATATTTAAAAGATCACAAAGAAGTCGAGTACATGAATATAATATTTAATGGTACTAAAGCAATTGTAGAGATAGTTGAAAGGGAAGAAAAACAGCAAATATATGATAAATCCGTACCTGTAGATTTAATTGCTAAAAAGAGCGGTATAATAAAAGATATGCTAATAATTAATGGTACGGCAAATGTTGAAATTGATCAAGAAGTACAAGAAGGTCATCTCCTAGTAAAAGGGGAGTATATAATTCAAAAAAGCGAAGAAGAAAAAGAGATAGTATATATACATGCTATGGCTACAATAATGGCACAAACTAATTATACAAGAGAGTATGATATAAGTATTTATAAGATTCTTGATAAAGAGAAATCTAAGATTAATAGAGTATTTCATATTGGAAATATTGTAATTAATTTATTCAAAGACGATGATGAAAATTACTATTATGACAGTAGTGAAGAAAAGATATTGAGCATTTTTGGAAAAGAATTACCTATAAAAATGAATAAGATAAAATACTATGAAAAAGAAAATTGCATTGAGAAAACTTCTGAACAACTTGAGGAAGAAGTTTTAGAAAAAGCGAAACAAGAATTTAAAAAAGTAGGTCAAGTTGAGGAAATAAAAATAAAATCATCTGTTATGAATAATAATAGTTACAAGTTTGTAGTAAATATTAGTGTGCTTGAAGAAATTAGCAAAGAACAAAACATAAACAAGGAGGAGTAACATATTGACATTTGACAATGTGATAAATATACAGGAAGATAACGAAGAAATACTAATGAAAATACATGGACAATATGATGAAAACATACAGCTTATTGAGAAGCAATTCCAAGTAAAAATACTATCAAGAGATGGGAAACTGAAAATTACAGGAGAAAAAGAAAATATTATAAAAGCAGAAAAAACTATAAAAAAAATTATTCAGACTATTAAAGAGTACGGACAAATAGACACTCAAAAAGTATTATATATAATAGAATTGGTAAAAAAAAGTGAGGAAGATTCGTATGACTTATTAAATGGTATTATCTACTATACAAATAGAGGGAAACAGATTAGATGTAAGACTTTAGGACAAAAAAAATATGTAGATGCTATTAATAAAAATGAGTTAGTATTTGGTATTGGACCTGCTGGTACAGGCAAAACATATCTAGCAATGGCTATGGCTATAAAAGCTTTCAAAAAAGAAGAAGTTAGTCGCATTATTTTAACAAGACCAGCTGTAGAAGCGGGAGAAAAACTAGGATTTTTACCTGGCGATTTACAGGAC
This sequence comes from Eubacteriaceae bacterium, assembly GCA_049366695.1. Classification (GTDB taxonomy): domain Bacteria; phylum Bacillota; class Clostridia; order Eubacteriales; family Alkalibacteraceae; genus JBMNCR01. The sequence continues at coordinate 24,063 of JBMNCR010000034.1, read as the reverse complement.
AAAGTAGATCCGTACTTAAGACCTTTATATGATGCTCTATACGATTTAATTGGATCTGAGGCGTATTTGAGATATAGGGAAAAAGGTATGATAGAGGTAGCCCCTTTGGCATATATGAGAGGAAGAACATTAGATGATTCTTTTATTATATTAGATGAAGCACAAAATACTACTCCAGAACAGATGAAAATGTTTCTTACTAGATTGGGATTTGGATCAAAAGCAGTAGTAACTGGTGATATAACTCAGGTAGATTTGCCAGATAGTAGAATTTCTGGATTGTCAAGTGTATCAAAAATATTAAACGATATTGAAGGGATAGAGTTTGTGCATTTAACTCAGGCTGATGTAGTGAGACATCAGCTTGTTCAGAGAATTATAAAAGCGTATGAAAAACATGATAACAATAAGCACTAAAGATACCAAGGAAATAATTATACTTATTGAGGAGTGAAAAATGGAATTACATATAGATAATAGAAGTAAGATTGATTTAAGTGAAAATTTAGTTGTAAAGATAAAAGAGTGCATTAATGAATGTATAAAGGTTGAAAAATTTTATGATAATTGCGAAATTAGTTTATCATTTGTAGAAAATAATGAGATACGACAATTAAACAAAAGTTATAGAAACAAAGATTGTGCTACAGACGTATTATCCTTTCCTATGTATGAGGAATCTGAAACTAGAATTGAAAATGAGATTTTATTAGGTGATATCGTAATGTCTATATCAAAAGCTGCAGAACAAGCTACTGAATATGGACATACAGTAGAGAGAGAGATTTGTTATTTAATTATTCATGGTATGTTTCATTTATTGGGATATGATCATATGCAAGATGATGAAAAAAAACTAATGAGAGAAAAAGAAAAAAAAGTAATAAAAAATATCAACTTATAATGGTGACATAGTATGAAAAAAATAGTAGACAGTTTTAAACATGCAATAAACGGAATTGAATATTCATTTATAACTCAAAGAAATATTCGTATACATTTTTTTATTGCTCTAATAGTATTACTACTCGGGATTGTTGTAAAATTGGAGTATTTTGAGTTACTTATCATTTTATTAACAATAAATGTAGTCATAGCAGTGGAAATGATTAATACAGCTATTGAAAAAACCATTGATTTAATAACTGAGGAGTATAATTTATTGGCTAAGATTGCTAAAGATGTAGCTGCTGGTGCGGTTTTAATAAGCGCTATTATATCTATTATTATAGGTGTATTGATATTTTATAATAAAATATTTTGAAATGTCATAAAAGATAATTAAAGGAGTTTTTATGTGAATAATAAATATGAACTTTTAGTTAAAGAGGCAATAGAAGCTAAAAACTTTGCATATGCACCTTATTCTAATTTTCACGTTGGTGCTGCTGTTTTAACTGAAGATGGCAAGATGTATAGTGGGTGTAATATAGAAAATGCATCTTATGGAGCTACAAATTGTGCTGAGAGAACTGCTATATTCAAAGGAGTCTCAGAAGGTTCGAAAAATATTAAAGTAATAGCTGTGGCTACCGATGAAGAAAGTTTTGTATATCCCTGTGGCATATGTAGACAGGTTATTAGAGAGTTTGGTAGTGAATGTGAAGTATTATTAGTTAATAAACATGGTGAAGTAAAACATAGTACTATAGAAGAATTGCTTCCTAATTCTTTTACAAAAGAAGATTTTGTTATGGAGGAAAAAAATGGATAATGAATATAAATCAGGTTTTATTAGTATTATAGGGAGACCAAACGTAGGGAAATCTACGCTTTTAAATAACATTTTAGGAGAGAAATTAGCTATAATATCATCAAAACCTCAAACTACTAGAAATACTATAAGATGTGTGCATACTACCGATGAATATCAAATGGTTTTTATTGATACACCAGGAATTCATAAACCTAAAAATAAATTAGGAGATTATATGGTTGAGGTTGCCTCACGTACATTAAAAGAAGTAGATGTAGTACTGTTTTTAGTAGATGAAAAAAAGACAGGTCCTGGAGATAAATATATATTAGAAGAGTTAAAAAATATAAAAACTAAAAAAATATTAATTATCAATAAAATAGATAGGCTAAGTCAAGAGGAATTATTACAAAAGATAGAAGAATTAAAATCTTATGATCAAATAGATGAGATTATACCTATTTCTGCCATGAAGGGGAAAAATATTGATGCGTTATTAAAATTAATATTACAAAGCATTCCTCAAGGACCTCAATATTTTCCTGAAGATATGATTACTGAACAGCCAGAAAAAATATTGACTGCAGAATTAGTAAGAGAAAAAACACTACAATTATTAGAAGATGAAGTGCCCCACGGAATAGCAGTAGAAGTAATGAGTATGAAACAAAGGAAAAATAAATTATTATACGATATTGAAGTTAATATTTATTGCGAACGGAAATCCCATAAAGGAATAATAATAGGAAAAGAAGGTAAAATGTTAAAACAAATTGGTATACTGGCAAGAAAAGATATTGAAAATCTATTAGCTTGTAAAGTTAATTTGCAATTATGGGTAAAAGTTCGTGCTGGTTGGAGAGATAAAGAATTTGACTTAAGAGATTTAGGCTACAAAAATAAAGGATGAGATAAATAATGGCTCTTGAGAAAGCCTCTGGAATAGTGATAAAGAAAACAAACTTAGGTGATAATGATTTAATAATAACTATCTTCACAAAAGAGAAGGGTAAGATACAAGTTGTTGCAAAGGGTGCAAAGAAAGTAAAAAGTAAATTTATTGGAAGCACACAACTTTTTAGTTATAGTAATTTTGTATATTATACAGGAAAATCTTTTAATTATCTTAGTCAATCGGAGTTAATTGAATCATTTTATAATATAAGAAAAGATTTAGAAAAACTTTCTGTGGCAACATATTTAATTGAAATAATTAATTTGGCTTTTGAAGAAGAAGACAAGGATGAGAGAGTACTAAATTTAGTATTGTATTCATTGAATACAATAAATAGGTTGAAAATAAAGAGTAGTAAATATATTTTATTAGCATACCAATTAAAGATGATGGGATTGATGGGATATGCTCCAAATTTGCATCATTGTTCTAAATGTTTAAAAGAGTATGAGGAATATTTTTTTTCAATAGAAACCGGTGGTGTGATTTGCAAAGAATGCAAAGGTCAGGATTTATATTCAAATATTATAACAGTGCAGGGTATTGATTTAATGAAAACACTATTGTTTTATCCTATTAAGAAAATTAACGAAATTAGTTATAATGATGATTTATTAAAATATCTTATAAAAATAATGAATAAATACATAGTTTATCATATAGATAGAAAAATAATTTCTTATGATTTTATGGAAACAATTTAAAAAGAGGTGGTTTAATGAATACTATAACCGAGAAAGTGAATGAATTAATGGAAAAAACAGGATGTACTAGCGAAGATGCAATAAAGACTTTGGAATATACAAATGGTGATTATTATCAATCTTTTATTATTTTACAAGAAAAAAGAAAAAGTAAAAAAGAAGAATATACTACCACAGGGAAAGATGTATTAATAATAATAAAAAAACTTATTAAAGAAGGAAACGTAACTAGAATAAAGATTAAGAAAGGTGAAGAAATATTGTTGAATATACCAGTTAATGCTGTTGCTGTGGGAGTAGTATTATTACCTTTTGCTTCTATGTTAGGATCAATAGCAGCAGTTGCAACGGATTGTTATATAGAGGTAGAAAGAAAGGGAAATATCATAGTAGATGTTAATCAGGAGTTGAAAAAAGCTGGAGATAAAATGGAAACATATGCAAATAAATTTATGAATAAACTATAATGATAAAGTTTAATTAGCATAGATTATAATACAATATATTTTGAAAAAAGTTGTATAAACATAATCTAAAAAAAATAACTATTGACAAGTAACAATGTGCTTTGATAACTTATTATTAGGAATTAAATAATTAATGCGATGATTATGAAGAGTAATAAGTAATATGTTTAAAAGCGAGTGAGGAATGGTGCAAGCCTCGTAGGATATTCTTATGAATGGCACATATGAGTATTAAATAAAGATGGGTACTTAGTGCCAATTAGGGTGGAACCGCGGTTAATATCGTCCCTTGCTTTAAGCAAGGGGCTTTTTTTACACATAAATAGATTCAAGGAGGAAATATAATTGAGTAAACAGCTAGAAATGAATACAATAGTAAGTATATGTAAAATGAGAGGATTTATTTTTCCAGGCTCAGAAATTTATGGAGGATTAGCTAATAGTTGGGATTATGGTCTCTTGGGAGTGGAATTAAAAAATAATATTAAAAAAGCTTGGTGGAAAAAATTTGTACAAGAATCTCCATATAATGTTGGAATAGATTCAGCAATATTGATGAATCCTAATGTATGGGTAGCCTCGGGACATGTTGGTGGTTTTAATGATCCGTTGATGGATTGTAAAAAATGTAAAACAAGGTATAGAGCAGATAAATTAATAGAAGATTACAGTCAACAAAAAGAACAAGAGATAATAGTTGATGGTTGGAGTAATGAAAAAATGCTCGATTATATAACTGACAAAGAAATAAAATGTCCAAAATGTGGAGCATTAGAGTATACTGATATTAGACAGTTTAACCTTATGTTTAAGACTTTTCAAGGTGTTACAGAAGATTCAAGTAATGAGATATTTTTAAGACCAGAGACGGCACAAGGTATATTTGTAAACTTTAATAATATTCAAAGAACATCAAGAAAAAAAATACCCTTTGGTATAGCACAAATAGGGAAATCATTTAGAAATGAGATTACGCCAGGAAATTTTATTTTTAGAACACGTGAATTTGAGCAGATGGAATTAGAGTTTTTCTGTGCACCAGGAGAAGATTTAGAATGGTTTAATTATTGGAAGAATTTTTGTAAAGATTGGTTATTAAATCTTGGTATGAAAGATGAAAATATAAGATTACGTGATCATTCGGATGAAGAGCTATCACATTACAGTAATGCTACTACAGATTTTGAATTTAGATTTCCTTTTGGATGGGGAGAGTTATGGGGTATAGCAGATAGGACAGATTATGATCTAAAACAACATCAAGAACATTCAGGAAAAGAAATAAAATATATGGATCCAGTAACTAATAAAAAATACGTGCCATATTGTATTGAGCCATCTTTAGGGGTAGATAGAGTGCTGTTAGCATTTTTATGTGACGCCTTTGAAGTAGAAGAAATAGCTGAAAATGAAACAAGGAATGTACTAAAGATTCATCCATTTTTAGCACCATATAAGGCGGCTATACTTCCATTAACAAAGAAGTTGAAGGACAAAGCTAGTGAAGTATATTCTGTTTTAAGTAAAGAAATAATGGTAGATTATGATGAAACAGGAAGCATTGGGAAAAGATATAGAAGACAAGATGAAATTGGGACACCATATTGCATTACTGTAGACTTTGATACTTTAGAAGATGATACTGTTACCATCAGAGAACGGGATACTATGGAACAAATTCGAATAAATATATCAGATTTAAGCGAATATATATTAAAAAATGTGAAGTATTAAATAATTAAGAAAATTATTGTGAAAATAAAAAGAAAATATGTTATACTTTATTCATTGATATTATAATAAATGTAACATAATTTTGTTTTGGAGGTGAATTTTATACAACTTACAAAGAGACAAATTGAAATACTCGAAATCGTCAAAGCAAGTCAACCCATAACAAGTGAACATATAGCTGAAAAAGTTAACTTGACAAGAGCTACATTAAGGCCTGATTTAACTATTCTTACTATGATGGGAATTTTAGAAGCAAGACCAAAAGTTGGTTATTATTACTCTGGCAAGTCATTGATGAGTGTAATGGGCAGCTTTATTAAAAATATGAGCGTAATGGATGTAAAATCTATGCCCATCGTTGTATCTGAAGATAATACTGTATACGACTCTATTGTTACTATGTTTCTTGAAGATACAGGCAATATTTATGTACAAAATAATGGGTATTTGTCTGGAGTTGTATCCAGAAAAGATTTTATAAAAGTTACTTTAGGTAATCATGATATAAAAACTTTGCCTGTAGCAATGATAATGACTAGAATGCCTAATATAGTTTATGTAGAGGCAGATGAATCAGTATTTGATGCTGCTGAAAAAATAATTCACCATCAAGTAGATTCACTACCAGTGGTGGAAAAGATAATTTTAGAAGATAACAGTGAAAAAATAAAAATAATTGGAAAAATATCAAAGACCATCATAACAAAAGTAATGGTTAGAATTGGTAATGAGTAGGGGGTTTTGACAATGGAAGGAAAAAAAAGAGGTATTATATATGTGATTTCTGATTCCCTTGGCGAAACTGGGGAACTTGTTGCAAAAGCAGGGAAAATTCAATTTAATTCTAGTATAAGTGATATAAAGAGATATCCTTTTGTGCTTGAAACAGAACAAATAGATGAAATATTAGAAGAAGCAAAAGATCATAATTCAATTATTATATTTACTTTAGTAGTGCCAGAAATGAAGAATTACATGCTTAAAATGGCAAAGCGATATAATATTGTGGCAATAGACGTTTTAGGTCCAGTTATAGAATCTTTAAAAGAACTAACTAATAAAGATCCATTGTTAGAAGCTGGATTGAATCGACGTCTTGATGCAGACTACTTTAAAAAAGTAGAGGCAATAGAATTTGCTGTAAAATATGACGATGGTAAGGATTCAAGAGGGGTTAAAAAAGCTGATGTTGTCTTAATTGGGGTATCTAGAACATCTAAAACACCTTTAAGCATGTATCTTGCACACAAAAACATTCGAGTTGCTAATATTCCTATTGTACCTGAAGTAGAAGTTCCAAAGGAATTGTTTGATATTAATAATTCAAAAATTATTGGGTTAACAACAGATCCAGAAAAATTAAATACGATAAGACGAGAAAGATTAAAAGCTTTAGGACTAGATTATACTGCTAATTATGCCAGCATGGAGAGAATTTTAGGAGAGATGGACTATGCTGAGAAAATATTTAGCAAATTAAGATGTCCTGTAATAAATGTTTCAGATAAAGCTATTGAAGAAACAGCAAGCATTATATTATCTATAATTCGTGAGGGGGATTACAATTGAGTAAAAAGTATGTCTATCTTTTTAAAGAAGGTAGTGCTTCAATGAAATCGATATTAGGAGGAAAAGGTGCTAATCTATCAGAGATGACTAACATAGGTTTGCCTGTACCGCCTGGATTAACTGTATCTACGGAAGCATGTTCAGTATTTTATGAAAACAATGAAGAATTATCGGAAGATATTCTTAAGCAATTAAAAGAAAATTTTAGTATTTTAGAAGAAACTACAGAAAAGAAATTTGGAGATAAAGAAAATCCATTACTTGTATCAGTAAGATCAGGAGCTGCTATATCAATGCCTGGTATGATGGATACAATATTAAATTTAGGATTAAATGATAAAACAGTTGTTGCAGTAGGGGACAAAACAAACAATATGAGATTTGCATATGATAGCTATAGAAGATTTATTCAAATGTTTTGTGATGTTGTTTTGCAAATACCTAAATTCAAATTTGAAAGCATTTTAGATAAATATAAAGAGTCAAATGGGTATAAAGACGATACCGAATTAACTGTGGTTAATTTGAAGGATATTGTAGAAGAATTTAAAACCGTTGCATTAAGTGAAACAGGTATAAATTTTCCACAGGATCCTCAAGAACAATTAATTATGTCAATAAATGCTGTGTTTAAATCTTGGAATAATGCTAGAGCAAAAGCATATAGAAACTTAAATGATATACCTCATAGTATTGGAACTGCAGTAAATGTGCAATCTATGGTATTTGGAAATATGGGTAATGATTCAGGAACAGGAGTAGCTTTTACTAGAAATCCTGCAACAGGAGAAAAAAAATTATTTGGAGAATTTTTAGTTAATGCCCAAGGAGAAGACGTAGTAGCTGGAATAAGGACACCAAAGCCAATTGATGAATTAAACAATATTATGCCAGAGATTTTCAAGCAATTTGTTGAATGTTCTCAACTTTTAGAACAACATTATAAAGATATGCAAGATATAGAGTTTACAATAGAGCAGGGAAAATTATATTTTCTTCAGACTAGAAATGGAAAAAGAACAGTAAATGCTGCGCTAAGAGCAGCAGTTGAAATGGTTGGTGAAGGTTTAATATCTAAAGAAGAAGCAATACTTAGAATTGAACCAAAGCAATTAGATCAATTATTACATCCTACATTTGATTTAAATACTATGAAAGAAGCTACACCGATAACTCAAGGATTACCTGCATCTCCGGGAGCGGCAACAGGAAAAGTATATTTTAATGCAGAAGATGCAGTAAAGGCATCTGCTAATGGAGAAAAAGTAATCTTAGTTAGAAGAGAGACTTCGCCAGAAGATATTGAAGGTATGAATGCATCACAAGGTATATTAACATCTAGAGGAGGAATGACTTCTCATGCTGCAGTTGTTGCAAGAGGAATGGGTAAATGTTGTGTTGCTGGATGTGAATCAGTAAAAGTTGATGAAGAATTAAAATTATTTTTAATTGGAAATGAAAAAATAACTGAAGGAGATTTTGTATCTTTAGATGGAAGCACTGGAAAAGTTTATAAAGGAAGTATAAAAACTGTAGAACCTGAATTGTCAGGAGATTTTGGTATTTTAATGGAATGGGCTGATAGTTTAAGAACTTTAAAAGTTAGGACAAATGCTGATACACCTAGAGATGCTGGGACAGCAATAAAATTTGGTGCTGAAGGAATAGGATTATGTAGAACTGAACATATGTTTTTTGATGAAGAAAGAATACCAGTTGTTCGAAAAATGATATTAGCTGAAACATCGGAACAAAGAAAAAGTGCGATAGATTTGCTTATGCCTATGCAAAAATCTGATTTTAAAGGTATATATAAGGTGATGATGGACAAACCAGTAACGGTAAGATTATTAGATCCACCATTACATGAATTTTTACCTCAAGAAGAAAAAGATATCGTAAAGTTAGCTAGTGATTTTAATATTTCTGTCGAAAAACTAAAAGAGATAATACATTCGTTACAAGAATTCAACCCTATGCTAGGACATAGAGGATGTAGATTAGCCGTTACATATCCAGAAATTGCTCAAATGCAAACTAGGGCAATAATGGAAGCAGCAATAGAAGTAAGTAAAGAAGAGAATATCAAAATTATACCTGAAATAATGATTCCTCTTGTAGGAATAAGAGCTGAATTAGATTTTGTTAAGAAAATAGTTGTAGACACAGCTCAAAAAGTAATAGAAGAAAAAAATTCATCTATAGAATATCTAGTAGGTACAATGATAGAGATTCCAAGAGCTGCACTAATAGCTGATGAAATTGCAAAAGAAGCAGAATTCTTTTCTTTTGGAACAAATGATTTAACACAAATGACTTATGGGTTTTCTAGGGATGATGCAGGTAAATTTATTAATGAATATAAAGAAAAAGATATTTTACCTGATGATCCATTTCAAAGTGTAGATCAAACAGGTGTTGGAAAATTAGTAGATATGGCTGTTGGATTAGGTAGAAGTATAAAACCAAAATTAAAAATTGGTGTATGTGGAGAACACGGAGGAGATCCTAAATCCATCGAATTTTTCAATAAAGTCGGTTTAGATTATGTTTCTTGTTCGCCGTTTAGAGTGCCAATAGCTAGACTTGCAGCAGCACAAGCAAAAATAAAAGAGTAGTTATTAAAAAATGTCTATATTATATAGACACTGAGGTAGTACAAAAATTCAAAAGTTAAAAGTGCCTATGAACTATATAGGCACTTTCTTATTAAAAATATTATCTACTTTTTTAAAAAGTTTTAAATTAGTATGAGAATACCATGAATAGAAATTTCTTATCTAAAGGTAATGGAGTATATATAAATTCCTTGGACCTCGTGGTGATGCATTTTTTTATTTTATGCGGCAGCAGAAGATGGATTCGGATATGCATAATTTCCTTAAAATGTTCAATATTCTAATTAAGTCGTTGTAGACACTGTTTTTGTTTTTCAAAATGTACACAAAATTTGTAGTAAGTTTTTATAATGCAAAAATGTAATTTATTAAAATAATAGAAACAAGAATGAAATAATCTTCAAAAAGGATACTTATAATATTTTTTAGAAAAATATTAGATCTTTAAATATATCTAGTGTTTATAGGTAAGTAAAGGATATAAAAAACAGTAAAAATATGTAATTTATTAAAATTGTATTAGAAAAGAAGGAAATTTCATTATTATAT